>CAZSNB010000061.1:0-1528 GCA_964608285.1 uncultured Bifidobacterium sp. | reverse complement strand
GAGTTCATGGAGAAGTACCTCGGCGGCGAGGAGGTCACCGAGGCCGACATCAAGCGCGCCATCCGCAAGGGGACCCTGGCGTTCGACTTCGTCCCGATCCTGTGCGGATCCGCGTTCAAGAACAAGGGCGTCCAGCCGATGCTCGACGCCGTCGTCGACTTCCTCCCCAGTCCGCTCGACATCCCCCCGGCCGAGGGGACGAACAACAAGGGCGACGAGGTCGTCCACGTCAAGGCCGACGAGAACGGCCCCTTCGCCGCCCTCGCCTTCAAGATCGTGGCCGATCCGTTCGGCAAGCTCACCTACTTCCGCGTGTACTCGGGCACCGTCAACAAGGGCGACGAGATCTACAACAGCACCAAGGAGCGCAAGGAGCGTCTCGGGCGCATCCTCCTCATGCACGCCAACCAGCGCGAGGACCTCGACGTGGCCATGGCCGGGGACATCGTTGCCGGCCTCGGCTTCAAGGAGACCACGACGGGGGACACCCTGTGCGACCGCTCGAGCATCGTCATCCTCGAGCGCATGGAGTTCCCCGAGCCGGTCATCCACGTCGCCATCGAACCCAAGACCAAGGACGACCAGGACAAGCTGGGCAAGGCGCTCAAGTCCCTGTCGGACGAGGACCCCACGTTCCGCGTCCGCACCGACGAGGAGACCGGACAGACGGTCATCTCGGGAATGGGCGAACTGCACCTCGAGATCCTCGTGGACCGCATGCAGCGCGAGTTCAACGTCGACGCCACCGTGGGCAAGCCCCAGGTGGCGTACCGCGAGACGATCACCAAGCCCGTCGAGTCGGTGGAGTACCGCCACATCAAGCAGTCGGGCGGCTCCGGTCAGTTCGCCGTCGTGAAGATCTCGCTCGAGCCCACCGGGCCCGGCGGCGGCTACGAGTTCGTCGACGAGATCACCGGTGGCCGCGTCCCGCGCGAGTACATCCAGCCGACGAACCAGGGCATCCAGGCGGCCCTCGAGAACGGCGTTCTCGCCGGCTACCCGACGGTGGACGTGCGCGCCCGTCTCGTCGACGGCCAGTACCACGACGTGGACTCCAGCGAAATGGCGTTCAAGATCGCCGGTCAGATGGCCTTCAAGAAGGCCGCGGAGATGGCCCGCCCCGTGCTCCTCGAGCCGATCATGGCCGTGGAGGTCGTGACCCCGGACGAGTACATGGGCGACGTGATGGGCGACCTGTCCAGCCGTCGCGGCCGGATCGAGGGGATGGAGGCCCGGGGCAACACCCAGGTCGTGCGCTCCCAGGTTCCGCTTTCCGAGATGTTCGGTTACAGTACCGACCTGCGTTCGCGCACCCAGGGGCGCGCGACCTACACGATGCAGTTCCATTCGTACCAGCAGGTGCCGGAAGTCATCGCACAGGAGATCGTCAAGCGGGTCCGCGGCGAATAGCCCGGGACCGCGACACGGCACCTTGACAACCCGAGATCAACACACGAGAGAGAGAAGCAGTCATGAGCAAGGCAAAGTTCGAGCGCACGAAGCCGCATGTGAACATCGGGACGATGGG
>CAZSNB010000060.1:0-2024 GCA_964608285.1 uncultured Bifidobacterium sp. | reverse complement strand
TGGTGGAGCTGGGGGGAATCGAACCCCCGTCCATCAGGCATCATCCGCCAGCGCTACGACCATTCCCGGCTCAGGCGCTCACGCAACGCCATCGGCGGGTCGACTGCCCCGAGGGGCCGCGTGCCGTCTTTCCGGCAAGCCAGCGGTCTTTCCCGCCGTCAGAGGACTTTCCCTCCGTCATCCCCCGCTTCTGTTGACAGGCTGCGGTGGATCGGCCCCGTGCGGCATTGCTGCTCACGATGTCTCTCGGACGCCCTTATCAGGCGGCGAGAGCGAACTGCTTGTTGGCAATTCTGTTGTTGCCCCGTTTTACGAGTCTGAGCAACTCGGGTCGCACCCACGAACAACGGACCTGCTGTCGAAACCTGTCAGCCCCTTGATCGGTTGTGGTGAAGAGCAGTGTAGGGGAGGGGTGGGAGATTATTGTCCGCGCCCGCCTGTCTGCCCCTCCATCAACCACCCCAGGGGTCACTCCATTCCCTTGCGCTGGCGTCCGAGTGCCCGCTGGATCTCACGCTGGGTGTCCCGCTCGGCGATGGTCTGGCGCTTGTCGCCCTTGCGCCGCCCCCGGGCGAGGGCCAGTTCCACCTTCACCCGGCCGTCCACGAGGCGCAGCGACAGGGGCACGAGGGCCAGGCGCTCCTTCATGATGCGCTCGCGCAGGCGCACGATCTCCGAGCGGTGCAGCAGCAGTTTCCGGGCCCGGTCCGGGTCGTGGGCCCCGACACCGACGGCGAACCGGTACGGGGCGATGTGCACGCCGTCCAGCCACACCTCGCCGTCGATGATGCGGGCGTAGGCGTCCACCAGCTGCACCTGGCCGGCCCGCAGGCTCTTCACCTCGCTCCCGTGCAGCACGATTCCCGCCTCGACCACATCGAGAATCTCGTAGTCGTGGCGTGCCTTGCGGTTGCTCGCGAGCACGGAGTCGGGCGTCTTTGCCATGGGTCGGCAAAGGGTACCGCTAGCCTTCGGCGCGATGGACGTGCTCACCGTGCCGCCCGACGCGCTCGCGGAGATGTCGGCGCACGCCTATCGCTGCTTCCCCGAGGAGATGTGCGGGCTCATCGTGGGCGACCGCGAGACGGGCCGGGTCGAGCGTTTCGTGCCCGTCACCAACACGGCCCACAGCGCCAAGCTGTACACCATCGACCCGAAGGAGCACCTCCTCGCCGAGCGCGCCGCCGAGGCCGAGGGCCTCGAGGTCATCGGGGTCGTGCACAGCCACACCCACACCGAGCCGTATCCGAGCCCCACCGACGTCGCCCAAGCCCCCGACCCCGGCTGGTTCTACGTCATCGTCGGCCTCAAGCGGGGCGCGCCCGAGATCCGTTCGTATCGCATCGTCGGTGAGACCATCGCCGAAACCGGCCTCATTCCCGCCCTCGCCGAGGGGTGACAGCGGCCCGCACGAGGGTTACAATTCCGACTGGAATTATCGGGAATAGACCTCCGGACCCGGGGGTTGACCTCGGTGCAGTGCGGTCCCCCGACCGCCGGAGAGAAAGAGGAGAAGCCGTGCCCATCGCCGATGTCCGCCGCAACGGCGGATCCCTCTTCATCCATGACAGTTCGCTCGACCTCGTGGGCAACACCCCCATGGTCGACGTGTCGCGCCTCTCGCCGAACCCCCGCGTGCGCCTCATCGCCAAGCTCGAGAGCCAGAACCCCTTCGGCTCGGTGAAGGACCGCATCGCCAAGGCGATGATCGAGGACGCCGAGCGCACCGGGCGCCTGCGTCCCGGACAGCGCATCGTCGAGCCGTCGTCGGGCAACACCGGCATCGCCCTCGCCGCCATCGCCCGCATGAAGGGCCACCCCATCACCATCCTCATGCCGACGTCGGTGAGCATCGAGCGTCGTCAGATGCTCGAGGTGTTCGGCGCCGACATCATCCTCACCCCCGGAGAGGAGGGCTCGAACGGTGCCGTGCGTCGCGCCCAGGAGCTCGCGGCCCAGCACCCCGAGTGGTGCTTCCTCTACCAGTACGCCAACGACGCCAACCCGCGCGCCCACTACGAGGG
>CAZSNB010000059.1:0-2027 GCA_964608285.1 uncultured Bifidobacterium sp. | reverse complement strand
TGCAAGAGGACGGTCGCGGCGTCGAGACGTATCACGACGGGCAACCGTACCCGACCGATCGCGGGGGTCAGTTGTTCACGACGTCGAAAAATCCGTGGTATCCGAGAGCGGCGATCTGTTCCGGCGAATAACGCCGCGACGTCCCCGCCGCGTCGGTCACCACCACCTTCGCCATGGGATTCACCACCCATCGCCCGGTCTGGGCGTAGCGCGGAACAGTCATGACGTACTGGCAGGTCTGCCGCAGGATTCTGCCGTCACCGGCCACGGATGTCGACGTGCACGAGACGGTTCGGGGAACGAGCATCTGCCATTGCGGACCGCCGAACACGGTTCCGAACGAGCCGGTGCCGATCAGTCCGGAGAGCGTGTCGCGCACATCGACGGTGATCGTCACTTCTCGGGCCGAATCACGCGTGTTCACGATCCGCGGGGAGACGGTCATCCCGAGCAATTCGGGGCCGGTCGTGTCACCGGCGCCGATCTGGGTGAATGAGGACGTGAGCCCGCGAGCGGTCAAGTCGTGTGGATCGAAGAGGTGCGTCGTGAAAGCGTCGTGAACCCACACGGAGAGCGCATACGCGCCCGGGGCCGACCATCTCCGCACCTCCAAGTCGCCCTCGAAGAGACGGGGATCACCGTCGACCGGTGTGAGAAGAACCGGAGACGGGGCCGCGGCACCCGTGGGCGCATCGACCGAGACCACCACGGCACTCACCCCGACCGCCGAGGTCAGGCGAAGGGCCACGTGCACGGTCCTGGCGGAGGACGACGTGTCGACCCTGGACGGGCTGACGGCGAGGGAGGCGATCGTGCCGGTGAACCTCGGCGGAGGAGGAGGCGGGGTGCCGATCTGGGTCAGCGTGCCCGGACTCCCGAGAGCCGCGAGGTACTCCGCGATCGCTGAGTCGGTGCGCGCGTCGTCGGACCCCGCCTGGTTGAGGGTCTTATCGATGCTCCACACGCGGGCGAGTCGGAAGGTCGTCCGGGCCATGCCGACGGGAAGATGGACCACAAAGCGATAGACCCCGTCACGTTCGTCGCCCGAGATGCGGTCCTGCTCCGCGACCGACGCACTGAACCTGGGCACTCCGAGGGGATCCTCGAACATGACCATTCCCGAGTGGAATCCCGCGAGGTCATCCGTGATGCGAGCGGTGAAGACCACCTCTCGGGAGGACGACGCCGTGTCGATGACCGTCGGAGTCCACGTGAGGGTCCGGAACCGTGGTCCGACCGAATCGCACGTGAGTGCCACGACGTCACCCGCGTGGTCCGCGGCAGCGCACACATTGCGTCCCGCGCCGCCGTCGACGTCATCTGCTCCGGTCTGGCCGTTCAGATAGTCGTCTCCCGGGCCGGCATCCATGAGGTCGTCGCCTCCGCCTCCGTAGAGTCGGTTGAGGCCGTCGTGTCCGATGAGGACGTCGTCCTGGCTTCCACCGACCAGGTTCTCGGTGGTCGTGGCGATCAGGTCGCTCTCGCCGTACGAGCCGTCATTGCGGAGTCCATCGATCGTGAGACTCAACGAGACGTTGCGGTCCGAGTAGTTGGCGGTGTCTGATCCCGGCCCGCCGGTCAGCGTGTCGGAACCCGTGCCGCCGAACAGCGCGTCGTTGCCGCCACCGCCCAGGAGTCTGTCGTCACCGGCCTCCCCCCTGAGGACGTCCTTGCCGGCTCCACCGTCGATGATGTCGTTGCCGGCCCCTCCGAGGATCACGTCGTCGCCCCCGCGCCCACAGATGACGTCGTTCCCGGCCGTTCCACGGAGGGTCTCGCTGCGTGCCGTACCCACGATGGTGCACCGGATTCCGGTCGAGGTCGTCGCGGCGAGGGCGGCCGACGGAGCCGCGACGACGAGCAACGAGGCGATCACAGACGCGACGAGCGATTTTGCCAAATGACTTCGTCTCATTTGATCGACTGTAGCCGTCCCGCCGGCCGGCGGGACGGGGTTCACTCCTGCACGACCACGAGGTCGTGGTTCGCGGTGTTGAGGGCGCGCGGGCCGTCGTCGGTGGCCACGA
>CAZSNB010000058.1:0-2051 GCA_964608285.1 uncultured Bifidobacterium sp. | reverse complement strand
CGGTCACTCGTAGACGGTGACCGCCCGCACGGAGGCGAAGGCCTCGTCGAGCGGGCCGAAGACGCGCTGTGAGTCCACGAGTTTCTGCACATCGCCCGTCACCTTGACGTGCCCGCGGATGAAGACGTCCTGGGCGCCCATCTGCTCGGTGGCCACGGCGACGGCGGTCTGCCAGGACTGTTCCAATCGCACGTCCTCGCGGGGAGCCGGGCCGGGTCCGAACTCGGCCGTGCCGTCGCCGACGCTGAAGTGGTACACGACGTCTCCCTCCGGCCCTCCGGTGACGACCTGGGTGATGCCGAACTCGGTCTCGCGTGCCAGGTCGGCGAGTGCGGCACTGGCGGACACGCTCTCGTGCACGGCATCGATCCATTCGAGACTCAGGTAACGCATGCACCAAGTGTGCCCGGGCCGGTCGCTCCCCGCACCGGGAACGAGAAAGGGGCCGGGCGCCGAAGCACCCGGCCCCTTTCGGGAGTCCCGATCAGGCCTTGGCGGTGAGCACCGAGGACTGGCGCGAGGAGCGCACGATCGAGCCGATGAGCACCACCGAGGCGACGACGGCGATGGCGATGCGCTGACCGTCGTTGTCCCGGGTGGAGATGATGGCGGGCAGCACGAGCAGCGACACCAGGTTCATCACCTTGATGAGCGGGTTGAGGGCCGGACCGGCGGTGTCCTTGTAGGGGTCACCGACGGTGTCGCCGATGACGGCCGCCTTGTGGGCCTCGGAACCCTTGCCACCGTGGTGACCGTCCTCGATGTACTTCTTCGAGTTGTCCCAGGCGCCACCGGCGTTGCTCAGGTAGTTGGCCATGAGCTGGCCGGTGAGGATCACCGCGGCGAGGAAACCGCCGAGGGCCTGCCAGCCGATGCCGAAGCCGACGATGACGGGGGTGAGCACCGCCAGCAGGGCCGGGGTGGTCAGCTCGCGCAGCGAGGCCTGCGTGCAGATGTCGATGACCGGGCCGTAGTCCGGCTTCTTCTTGCCCTTCATGATGAGACCGTCGGCGAACTGGCTGCGGACCTCCTGCACCACCACGCCGGCGGTGCGGCCGACGGCGCGGATGGAGAGGGCGGAGAAGAGGAACGGCACCGAGCCGCCGATGAGGAGGCCGATGAAGACCTTCGGGTCGGCGACGTTGATGGCCAGAGCCGCTTCCTTGAACACCCCGTCGGCGAGGTTCTCGGCCTTGATGGCGAGTTCCGCACCGGCGATCTCGATGAACGAGGCGAAGAGGGCCACGGCCGCGATGACCGCGGAACCGATGGCGAATCCCTTGGTCACGGCCTTCGTGGTGTTGCCCACCGCGTCGAGGCTCACCATGATGCGCTCGGGCTCGCCCTTGAACTCGCCCGACATCTCGGCGATGCCCGCCGCGTTGTCCGAGACGGGTCCGAAGGTGTCCTCCGAGACGATGACGCCGGTGGTGGCGAGCATTCCCATGCCGGTGAGGGCCACGAGATAGAGCGAGAAGGTGAGGTTGCCCCCACCGAGCGCCAGGGCCACGCCGATCGAGATGGCGATGGCGATGACCGCGTACACGCTCGACTCCAGGCCGTAGGCCGTGCCCGAGAGCACCACGGTCGCGGGACCGGTCTCGGCGGACTCGGCGATCTCCTTCACCGGCTTGTAGTGGGTGCCGGTGTAGTACTCGGTGAGACGGCTCACGAGTTGGGCGAGCACGAGGCCGATGGCCACCGCACCGAACACGCGCCAGCCGGCGCCCGAGAGCAGCTCGACGCCGTCGGATTGCGTCCCCTTGTCGTTGCCGACGTAGCCCAACGCGAGCGCCAGGGTCCCGGCGAGGGTGAGCGAGCCGGCCACGAGGAAGCCGCGGTTGATCGGCTTGAGGGCGTCAGTGTCGCCCTCCTTGGCCTTCACCGCGAACACGCCGGCGATCGAGGCCACCACGCCGATGGCACGGGCGGCGAGCGGGAACACGAGACCCATGGCCGGGTTGAGGCCGATGGAGTTGAACGCCGCGACGCCGAGGATGATCGAGGCCACGAGGGTCACCTCGTAGCTCTCGAACAGGTCGGCGGCCATG
>CAZSNB010000057.1:0-2155 GCA_964608285.1 uncultured Bifidobacterium sp. | reverse complement strand
GCCGCTTCCTCGAGGATGCGGGCGGCGTCGGTCACCCGCCCGAGCCTACGGGCGCCGGATGCAACGGCAGTAGTTTCGCGGAGTGCTGCATCGCCGCGACATCGAGGGACTCCGGGCCGTCGCGGTGCTCGCTGTCATCGCCTATCACTTCCACTTCGGCGGGGTGGGCGGGGGCTTCGTCGGCGTCGACGTCTTCTTCGTCGTCTCCGGCTTCCTCATCACTTCGCTCCTCCTGCGCGAGCAGGCAGAATCGGGCCGCATCTCGTTCGCCCGCTTCTACGCGCGCCGCGTCAAGCGACTGCTGCCGATCTCCGCAGTCGTCCTCGTCCTGACGGCGGTGGCGTCGATGCTGTGGCTCGACCCGACCCGGCTCGACACCCTGCGCACCGACACCATCGCGGCCTCGCTGTTCTCGGCCAACTTCGTGTTCGGGTGGCGCGGCACCGATTATCTGGCCAGCAACCTGCCTCCCTCGCCCCTGCAGCACTACTGGTCGCTGTCGGTGGAGGAGCAGTTCTACGCGCTCTGGCCGGCTCTCATCGCCCTGACGGCGATGCTCCCCCTCGGATCGCGCTCGGTGCGGCGCCGGGCCCTCGTGGCCATCGTCGTCCTCTCGGGTGCATCGTTCGTCGCCAGTGTCGCCCTGTCCGCGTCGCAGGCATCGTGGTCGTACTTCGGTCTGCACACGCGCGCGTGGGAGATGGGTGCCGGCGCGGTGCTCGCGTGCGCCTGGCCCTCGGTGGAGAGGATCCCCCGCGCCGTGCGCGCCGTGCTCGGCTGGGTGGGCATCGGCCTCGTCGCCCTCGCCGTCACGACCTTCGGCTCGGTGTCCGGCTTCCCCGGATGGCTCGCCATGGTGCCCGTGCTCGGCGCGGTGCTCGTGCTCGGGGCCGGCGACGACACGGCGCGCGGGCCGGTCACCGCGCTGCGGACGGTACCGCTGCAATGGATCGGCGCCCGTTCGTACTCGCTGTATCTGTGGCACTGGCCGGCGATCATCATCGCCGAGGGACGCAACGAAGGGCCGCTCTCGCTGGGCCAGCGCGTCGCACTCCTCGTGGGCGTGGTCGCGCTGTCCGAGATCGGCTTCCGGGTGGTGGAGCGTCCGGCCCGCGTCTCGCACACGCTCTCCACGCGCCACGGCGTCGCGATCGGACTCGGCGGTCTGCTCGTGGCGGCCGGCATCGGCTCGGGGATGGTGGTCGGCGCCTACGAACCCGATCTCTCGACCGGTGTCGTCGTCGCCGCCCCCGATCTCGACCCCGTCACCACGACGACGGTGGCCGATCCTCCACCGATCGACAACGACGGTGCGGCTCCTCTCGCGGCGATCCGGGCGGCCATCGCGACGCGGGTCATGCCCGACAACCTCGTGCCCGACCCCGACACCGCCCGCAACGACGTCGCCCTCACCTACGACAACGGCTGCCACGGCGCGTATCGCACGCGGCCGGACCCCGACTGCGTCTTCGGCGACCCCGCCGGAGACGTGACCGTGGCCCTGTGGGGGGATTCGCACGCTGCCCAGTGGTTCGACGCACTCGCCGACATCGGTGCCCGGCGGGGATGGCGCGTGCTCTCCATCACCACCGGGGGATGTCCCATCATCGAGGTGCTCACCTACAACAAGGTGAACCAGGACACCTACGAGCACTGCTTCGACTGGCGTCGTCGGACCCGGGCGTACCTGCGCGAACAACGCGTCGACGTCGTGTTCCTCGCCAGCTACTACCGCTCCACCCTCGACTCGACGCGCGAACCCATACGTGTCGTGGACTGGGAGCGCCAGCTTCCCGAACTGCTCGACGGATTGCGGGCCGACGGCATCGAACCGGTGGTGATCGGCGGCATCCCCGACCCGCCCCGCAGCGTGCCGGGATGCGTCACGATGAACCGCCGCGACATCAGGGAGTGCGCGGCGCGGACGGACGACGAGTTCTACGTCGGGGTGGACTCGGCCGTGGGGCGCATCGCGCGTGCCCACGGTGCCGGCTTCTTCGCTCCGATGCGTTGGATGTGCGCGGACGGTCTCTGTCCCCCGGTGGTGGGCAACATCCTCGTGTACCGCGACAGCTACCACCTCACGACGACGTTCGCGAAGTGGATGACACCCGTCATCGAGGCCACGGTGGCCGCGCGGGTGGAGTGGGTGGCC
>CAZSNB010000056.1:0-2304 GCA_964608285.1 uncultured Bifidobacterium sp. | reverse complement strand
GTCGACGCGGGCCATGCCCTCGCAGCGCAGGGCCTCGTACGCGCGCACGGCGAGATCGCGCACCTCCTCCATGAGGTCGTCGCTGAGCGGCGCCGGCACGAGGATCTCCGCGGCGCCGGAGACGTACTTGTCCTCGTAGTCGTAGAACTCGGCGGCGGGCCGCACCTCGCCGGCCAGGGAGGCGACCGGATGGAGGTTGCCGAGCACGGCCACCTCGATCTCGCGGGCCGTCACCGCCTCCTCGACGACGATCCATTCGTCGTGTGACGCCGCGAGGGCGACCGAGCGCACGAGTTCCTCCGGATCGGAGGCGCGGGACACGCCGACCGAACTGCCCATGTTGGCCGGTTTGACGAAGAGCGGGAAGCCGAGACGCGCGGCGATGGCGGCGAGTTCGCCGTCGTCGAGCCGGTCGATGCGGTGCGTCTCGTGGCGCGCCTGGGGCAGACCGGCGGCGGCACACAGGACCTTGGCCGTCCCCTTGTCCATGGCGACGGCACTGGCCAGCACACCCGAGCCCGTGTAGGGGAGGTCGAGGATCTCGAGCAGGCCCTGTATCGTGCCGTCCTCGCCGTTCGGTCCGTGGATGAGGGGAACCACCACGACGTCACGGTCGCGCGCGAGGTCGACGAGCGCGGACGGTCCCCACGGTTCCCCTGACGCGACGAGAACGTCGGCGTCGTCGGCGGGGGCGTGTCGCCACCATGCGCCGCCGCGATCGATGCCGACGGCGACGACATCGAAACGGTCGCGGTCCACCGCGCGCAGGACATGGGCGGCGGTGACGCAGCTCACCTCGTGCTCGGCGGAACGTCCGCCGAAGAGGACGGCGAGGAGCGTGCGTCCGTCACGGGCGGTCATCGCGACGACGGTAGTCCCCACTAGGGTCGGCCCATGCGCATCACCGCGTCGGACGTCGCGCGTTGGTCCGGGGGGCGCCTGATCGGGCCCGATGCCACCGCCGACGGCGCATCGTTCGACTCCCGCACGATCGAAGCCGGTCAGTTCTTCGTCGCCGTGCGCGGGGAGCGCGACGGACACGAGCATGTCGCCGACGCCGTGGCGGCCGGAGCCGCTTTCGTTCTCGTGGAGCGCGATCGCGGTGAGGCGGCGCCCACCCGGGTCGAGGTGGACGACACGGTCGCCGCACTCGGTGCGGTGGCCACGGCCGCCCGCGCGACGATGGCCTGTCCGGTCGTGGGCATCACCGGGTCGGTCGGCAAGACGAGCACGAAGAACATGGTCGCCGCCGTTCTCGGGGCGTCCATCGCCCGCGTGCACACCGCCGTCGGCAGCTTCAACAACGACCTCGGCGTTCCCGTGACGATCCTCGGCGCACCGAAGGCGTGCGGAGCGCTCGTGCTGGAAATGGGCATGCGCGGCCACGGCGAGATCGCCCGGCTCTGTCGCATTGCGCGACCCGACGTGAGCGTGGTCACCGTCATCGGCGATGCCCACTCGGACCGTGTCGGGGGAGTCGAGGGCGTCGTGCGGGCCAAGGGGGAGATCCTCGAGGGAATCGCGCCGGGAGGGACCGCGGTGGTGAACGCCGACGACCCGTACGCGTCGGTGCTGCGCGGGCGCGTGCCCGCGGGCGTGGCGGTGTTCACCTTCGGCTCGTCGATGGGGGCCGATCTGCGCTGGCAGGTGACGGGCCGTGATGGCGAGGGCCGGGCCCGGGTGCGCCTCGACCGGGCGGACGAGTCGGTCGAATGCGTCGTGCCGTTCCCGGGAGACCACATGGTGGTGAACGCCGCGGCCGCCGTCGCCATCGGTCTCGTGGTCGGTGTCCCCCTGGCCGCCTGCGCGCGGGGTCTCGCCGGGGCTCTCCCCGAGCCGGGCCGCATGCGATGGACGACGACGTCCTCCGGGGCGCGTCTGCTCGACGACTCCTACAACGCCAACGTGCAGTCAATGACCGCGGCACTCGATGCCCTCGCGCGTGCCGACGCCGACCGCCGCATCGCGGTGCTCGGGGCGATGGCCGAGGTCGCCGACACCGAACGGGCCCACGCGACGGTCGCCGCCCACGCCGCCGGTCTCGGCATCGAGGTCATCGCACTCGAGACCGATCTCTACGGTGCGCCCGGGCGCAGCCTCGTCGAGGCGGTCGCGGCGGTGGCCGCGGATGCGTCGGGACCGGGTGCGGCGGTGCTCGTCAAGGGTTCGCGGGCGGCGGCCACCGAGCGAGTCGTGCGGGCCCTCACCGGCGACGTCTGACCTGAGCGATCCGGCGCGTCAGAGGACGGGAACCGTCTCGCCCGTGCGTCCGTCGATGCGCACGATGTCGCACCACCACGCCAG
>CAZSNB010000055.1:0-2310 GCA_964608285.1 uncultured Bifidobacterium sp. | reverse complement strand
GGCATCCGTTCCATGTCGAGATGGCGCGCGCCGGCGTGGACAGGGTCATCCTGCTGGTCCGCGGTGCGCCCGACCCGGCCGTCATCGCGGCCTCCCCGGTGGCGGAGTGAGAATCGCCTCTCCCGCCGACGCCGGTCCGCCCCGGTGGTCGGACGCCGTGACGAGGCGGCTGTGGTGGGTCATGGTCGCGGTGCCCGTCGTCATCCTCGTCGTCGTGGCATGGCAGCGCCGCTGGATCGCCGATGACGGCTTCATCAACCTGCGCATCGTGCGTCAGTGGCAGGAGGGTCGAGGCCCGGTGTTCAATCCGGGCGAACGGGTCGAGGCCGGGACGAGTCTGTTGTGGCCACTGCTCCTCGCCGTGGTCGACCTCGTCTCGCCGATCGGACTCGAACACACCACCATCGTCATGTCTCTTGCCCTGACGGCGTCGGCAATGGTGCTGGCGACCGCGGCCACCCGGCGTCTTCTCGCCGACCTCCCCGGGTCGTCGGGCGTCCCCATGCCCCTCGGCCTCGCGGTCTTCGCGGTGATTCCCCCGGTCTGGGACTTCACGACCTCCGGCCTGGAACTGCCCCTCACCCTGATGTGGCTGGCGTGGTCGTGGTGGCTGCTGGTCGGCCTCGCGCGCGACCGCGTCGGCATCGTCGCGGCGGCTCTCGTCTGGGGCGGTGCAATCGTCGTGCGTCCCGATCTGCTCCTCGTCGGTGCGGCGCTGTGCGCGGCCGGTGTCGCTCTCGCCGTCCGAGACATCGGGCGATGGTGGCGGGCGTCGGTGGCGTTCCTCGCCGTCCCCGTGGCGGTGACGGTGTTCCGGGCCGGCTTCTTCGGCGTGCTGGTGCCCAACACCGCCCTCACGAAGGAGGCGGGTGGTGCGCGCTGGGACCGGGGGCTCGGTTACGTCGCCGAGATCGTGCGCGTCTACTGGCTGGCGGTGCCGGCGGCGGCGTTGGTCGTGTTCGGGGTGGGCGTCCCGGCCGCGGCGTGGCTCCGTTCCGGTGAACGTCCGTCGACGCGTTGGCTCGTCCTCATGGCTCCGGTCGCGGGAGGCACGCTGCACCTCGTCTGGCTCGCCCGGGTGGGCGGTGACTTCATGCACGGCCGACTCGTGCTGCCGGGACTGTTCGCCCTTCTCCTCCCCGTCCTCGTCGTTCCGGTGCGGCGTTGGTCGACACCGGTCGCCGTCATCGTGGTGACGTGGTGCGTCGTGTGCGGTCTCGCCTTGCGTCGTCCCGGACCCGCCCTTCCGTCGAACGGGATCGCCGACGAGAGACGCTTCTACGTGGAGAAGAGCGGCTCGGACAATCCCGTCCAACCGCACGACGTCCTCGCAGGGGGAGCGGATCCCGAGACGCACCTGCAGCGCCTCGTCGACGCGGGGAGGCGCGCGCGGCAGGCCCACGCCGATGGCGTCACCGGTGTGTTCATCCTCGGGGCAGAAGTGACGGTCGCACCCCCCGGTGCCGGACCCCTCGTGTCGCCCCAGGTGCTCATCGTCGGTCAGGTCGGGTTGGCCGGATACGAGGCGGGACCCGAGGTGTATGTCGCCGACCAATTCGGTCTCGGCGATCCCGTGGTGGCGCGGTTGGTCCCGGAGAGGCCGGGTCGGGCCGGACACGAGAAGATCGTGGACGTCGCGGTGCTCGCGCGCAGGGTCGCCCCCGGGTGGGTACCGCCCGACTCGGCCGAGGTTCAGGCCGCCGCGGACCATCTCGGCACGGTGCTCGCGTGTCCCTCGATGCGGGAGTTGCAGCGCGCGTTGTCGGACGACCTCGATCCCGGCCGTGTCTGGCGCAACATCACGGGAGCCCCCGCGCGCACGAGTCTTCGCTTCCCCCAGGTGCCGCCCGCATCGGGGTCCGTCTGCCCTAGGTGAGGTCGGCGAGGAACAGGTCCGGGTCGGGATGGTGCCGGAGGGTGAACACCGGCACCCCGTTGCGTCGGCGCCACGCCACCGCCTTGCCGATGACGTAGGAGATCATCGGGACCGAGAAGTAGTTGAGGGCCGCATAGGTCTGGTTCCCCACCACCCATCCGAAGAGCGTCCACGACAGCGCCGACACGAGCGAAGTCCCCCAGCTCAGGATCGAGATGCCGTGGAGGTTCGACGAGCGCATGACGTGGACGACCTGGGGGACGAGCGACGTGGCACTGGCCACGATGGCCGCGGTGCCGGCAATCGCCGGGTCGATGGGCAGGATGACCGCGAGGATCACGGCGAGGGACACGGTGAATCCCGTCGTCATCCGCACGGTGAGACGTCCGTGCCGGCGCAGCACCGAGGCGATGAGCACCTGGGCGAGGATGAAC
>CAZSNB010000054.1:0-2316 GCA_964608285.1 uncultured Bifidobacterium sp. | reverse complement strand
GTCGACGCGGGCCATGCCCTCGCAGCGCAGGGCCTCGTACGCGCGCACGGCGAGACCGCGCACCTCCTCCATGAGGTCGTCGCTGAGCGGCGCCGGCACGAGGATCTGCGCGACGCCGGAGACGTACTTGTCCTCGTAGTCGTAGAAATCGGCGGCGGGCCGCACCTCGCCGGCCAGCGAGGCCGCCGGATGGAGGTTGCCGAGCACGGCCACCTCGATCTCGCGGGCCGTCACGGCCTCCTCGACGACGATCCATTCGTCGTGTGACGCCGCGAGGGCGACGGACCGCACGAGCCCCTCCGGATCGGAGGCCCGGGACACGCCCACCGAACTGCCCATGTTGGCCGGTTTGACGAAGAGCGGGAAACCGAGACGCGCCGCGATGGCGACGAGTTCGTCGTCATCGAGCCGGTCGATGCGGTGCGTCTCGTGGCGCGCCTGGGGCAGGCCGGCGGCGGCACACAGGACCTTGGCCGTCCCCTTGTCCATGGCGACGGCACTGGCCAGCACACCCGAGCCCGTGTAGGGGAGGTCGAGGATCTCGAGCAGGCCCTGTATCGTGCCGTCCTCGCCGTTCGGTCCGTGGATGAGGGGAACCACCACGACGTCACGGTCGCGCGCGAGGTCGACGAGCGCGGACGGTCCCCACGGTTCCCCTGACGCGACGAGAACGTCGGCGTCGTCGGCGGGGGCGTGTCGCCACCATGCGCCGCCGCGATCGATGCCGACGGCGACGACATCGAAACGGTCGCGGTCCACCGCGCGCAGGACATGGGCGGCGGTGACGCAGCTCACCTCGTGCTCGGCGGAACGTCCGCCGAAGAGGACGGCGAGGAGCGTGCGTCCGTCACGGGCGGTCATCGCGACGACGGTAGTCCCCACTAGGGTCGGCCCATGCGCATCACCGCGTCGGACGTCGCGCGTTGGTCCGGGGGGCGCCTGATCGGGCCCGATGCCACCGCCGACGGCGCATCGTTCGACTCCCGCACGATCGAAGCCGGTCAGTTCTTCGTCGCCGTGCGCGGGGAGCGCGACGGACACGAGCATGTCGCCGACGCCGTGGCGGCCGGAGCCGCTTTCGTTCTCGTGGAGCGCGATCGCGGTGAGGCGGCGCCCACCCGGGTCGAGGTGGACGACACGGTCGCCGCACTCGGTGCGGTGGCCACGGCCGCCCGCGCGACGATGGCGACCCCGGTCGTGGGCATCACCGGATCGGTGGGCAAGACGAGCACGAAGAACATGGTCGCCGCGGTCCTGGGGCCATCCATCGACCGCGTGCACACCGCCGTGGGCAGCTTCAACAACGACCTCGGGGTTCCCGTGACGATCCTCGGTGCTCCGGAGGCGTGCGGTGCGCTCGTGCTGGAGATGGGCATGCGCGGCCACGGTGAGATCGCCCGGCTCTGTCGCATCGCCCGACCCGACGTGGCCGTGGTCACCATCATCGGCGATGCCCACTCGGACCGTGTCGGGGGAGTCGAGGGCGTCGTGCGGGCCAAGGGGGAGATCCTCGAGGGAATCGCGCCGGGAGGGACCGCGGTGGTGAACGCCGACGACCCGTACGCGTCGGTGCTGCGCGGGCGCGTGCCCGCGGGCGTGGCGGTGTTCACCTTCGGCTCGTCGATGGGGGCCGATCTGCGCTGGCAGGTGACGGGCCGTGATGGCGAGGGCCGGGCCCGGGTGCGCCTCGACCGGGCGGACGAGTCGGTCGAATGCGTCGTGCCGTTCCCGGGAGACCACATGGTGGTGAACGCCGCGGCCGCCGTCGCCATCGGTCTCGTGGTCGGTGTCCCCCTCGCCGACTGTGCGCGCGGGCTCGCCGGGGCCGTCCCCGAGCCGGGTCGCATGCGGTGGACGACGACGGTCTCCGGTGCGCGTCTCCTCGATGACTCCTACAACGCCAACGTGCAGTCGATGACCGCAGCGCTCGATGCCCTCGCGCGTGCCGACGCCGACCGTCGCCTCGCGGTGCTCGGGGCCATGGCCGAGGTCGCCGACACCGAACGGGCCCACGCGACGGTCGCCGCGCACGCCGCCGGCCTCGGCATCGAGGTCATCGCACTCGAGACCGACCTCTACGGCGTGCCCGGGCGCAGCCTCGCCGAGGCGATCGGGGCGGTGGCCGCGGATGCGTCGGGTCCGGGTGCGGTGGTGCTCGTCAAGGGGTCGCGGGCGTCGGCCACCGAGCGCGTCGTACGCGCCCTCACCGGCGACGTCTGACCCGGGCGGTTCCGAGACCGGCGACCGGCGTCAGAGGACGCGAACCGTCTCGCCCGTGCGTCCGTCGATGCGCACGATGTCGCACCACCACGCCAG
>CAZSNB010000053.1:0-2452 GCA_964608285.1 uncultured Bifidobacterium sp. | reverse complement strand
CGGTGCTCGCCTTCGCCGGTGCGCCGTTCACGGTGGCCAGCTACCTCGTGGAGGGAAGACCCAGTCGCACCTACCAGAACACGAAGCGCCTCATGCACGCCGATCCCGCGCTGTGGCACGCGCTGATGGAGAGACTGGTGCAGCACTCCGTCGAGTTCATCTCGTGCCAGCTCTCCCGGGGAGCCGAGGCGTTCCAGTTGTTCGACTCGTGGGCCGGCGCCCTCTCGCGGCGCGACTACGACGAATGGGTGCTGCCCCACACCCGGGCCGTGTTCGCCGGCATCGCCGCGCGCCACCCGGACGCCGCGGGCATCCATTTCGGCATCGGGTGCGACCATCTCCTCGAATCGATGAACTCGGTCGGGAACGCCGTCATCGGCCTGGATTGGCGCACGTCCATCGCCGCCGCCCGCGCGCGGCTCGGCGCGGCGACGGTGGTGCAGGGCAATCTCGACCCCGCCCTCGTGCTGGCGGGAACCGACATCGCCCTCGCCGGCGCCGCCGACGTGCTCGCCGACAACGGCGGACATCCCGGCCACATCTTCAACCTCGGCCACGGCGTGCAACCCGACACCGACCCCGGCGTCCTCGCGGCCGTCGTCGACCTCGTCCATTCGTCCCCCGGAGGAGTCCCCCGATGACAACCGACAGAACCGCCGTGCTCCTCATGGCCTACGGCACGCCGCGCACCCGCGAGGAGATCCTGCCGTACTACACCGACATCCGCCGCGGCCGTCCGCCGACACCGGAACTGCTCGAGGAACTCACCGCCCGCTACGAGGCCATCGGCGGCCTCTCGCCCCTCGCGGGACTCACCGAGGCCCAGCGCGACGCCCTGCAGCGCGAGCTCGACGCCCTCACTCCCGGCGCCTACGAGGTGAGCCTCGGGTTGAAGCACGCCAGCCCCACCATCGAGGAGGCGACCACCGCCATCGCCGAGGCCGGGCACCGACGCATCGTGTGCCTGGTGCTCGCCCCGCACTACTCCTCTTATTCCATCGGCCAGTACGTGGGCCGCACGCGGGCCGTGGCCGAACCGCTCGGCATCGAGGTGGCCGCGGTCGAGTCGTGGGCCCGCGACGATGCCTTCGTCGGGTTCCTGGCCCGGGACGTGCGCGACAAGCTCGTCGGACTCCCGGGTCGCACCCGCGTCCTCTTCACCGCTCACTCCCTTCCCCAGCGCATCATCGACGGGGGCGACCCCTATCCGGACGAACTGCGGGCCACCGCCGAACTGGTGGCCGCACGCGCCGGGCTCGGCGACGACGCCTGGTCGATCGCCTGGCAATCGGCCGGTCGCACCCCCGAGCCCTGGATCGGTCCGGACATCCTCGAGGTCATCGACTCGCTCGCGGCCGAGGGCTCGGCCGACGGTGTCCTCGTGTCGGCCTGCGGTTTCGTGGCCGACCACCTCGAGGTGCTCTACGACCTCGACATCGAGGCCGCGCAGCGGGCAGCGTCGCACGGCATGGCCTTCGCCCGCACCCGTTGCGTCAACGACGACGCGGACGTGATCGCCTCGCTCGCGCGTCGGGTGATCGCCGCGTGACACGACGCGTCGTCGTCGTGGGCGGCGGAGTCACCGGCCTCACCGCCGCATGGACACTGCTGTCACGCGGCGCCGACGTCGTCGTCCTCGAATCGGCCCCCGCCACCGGGGGTCTCATCCGCACGACGCCCTTCGCCGGACTGCCCGCCGTGGACGAGGGTGCGGACTCGTTCCTGCGTCGCGTGCCCCATGCCCTCGCTCTCGCCGGCGAGATCGGCCTCGGTGACGATCTCGTCTCGCCCACCGGCGCGCACGCCGCCATCTGGCACGACGGGTTGCATCCCATCCCCCTCGACATCGTCCTCGGCGTGCCGGCATCGGTGCGCGCGGTGGTCGGGACGCGCCTCTTCTCCCCGCTCGGCAAGGCGCGCGCCGCGCTCGACCCGGTGCTCCCCCGGCGCGACCACGGGGACTGCCTCGGCCGCCACGTGCGCGCGCGTTTCGGTGCCCAGGTGCAGGAACGGCTCGTCGACCCGCTCGTTGGGAGCATCTACGCCGCCGATACCGACGACTACAGCCTCGCCGCCGTGCCCCAGATCGCGGCACTGGCCGGCGAGCGCAGCATGCTCGCCGCCGCGGCGAAGGCCCGCCGCTCGGCGCCGCGGTCGAACGATCCGGTGTTCGCCGCGCCGCGCGCGGGCATGGGGGCACTCGTCGGTCGGCTCGCCGAGCGCATCGGGGAGAGCAGCGGTCGCATCGTCACCGGGACGACGGTGCAGTCGGTGGAGCGCACGGCGTCGGGGTACGCGGTGCACGCTTCCGACGGCACGCACGATTGCGACGCGGTGGTGCTCGCCTCGCCCGCCCGCGCCACCGCTCCCCTTGTGGCCGACCTCGACCCGGCGGCCTCGGCACTGCTCGCCCGGTGGGTGCACGCCTCCGTGGTGATGGTGACGCTCGCAC
>CAZSNB010000052.1:0-2486 GCA_964608285.1 uncultured Bifidobacterium sp. | reverse complement strand
GAGCCACGGTTTCCTAAACCGCAGGTCGCAGGTTCAATCTCTGCCGTGGGCGCCACAGATGGTCGGGGTGCCCCCGGGAGTGCCGGTCATTTAGCGGCTCGCGAGCCGGCGTCGCATCGCCAGAACAGTTCCCGTCCCGATCAAGAGCGCCAGGAGGGCACCTGACAGACCCGAGTTCGTGCCGGTCTCGGGGAGGTTTCCGCCGTCGCCGTCGCCGTCGGAGGTGGTCCACTGGGCGTACAGGGTGGTGGTCTCAGCGGCCGAGGGGTCGAAGGCGTAGTCGTCTCCGTCGGCGTATGCCGTTCCCGAGCCATCAGGCTCGGTGTTCCAGCCGGTGAAGACGTAGCCCGCACGGGTCGGAGTGGGCAGATCGAGGGCCCGGGTTGTCGAGCCACTCAGGTACGTCACGCCGCTCTCGCCGTCGTTCGGGTCGATGAGGACGACTTCCAGTTCGCGGATGGGGGAGTAGGGGGTGGTGGTGTAGGCCACCCGATTGGTACCGGTCTGGTTGACCATGAGGAAGATTCCTGCACCGAAGGTGATCTCCGTCCAGTTCGGCACGGGGAAGAAGATGGAGGAGTTGTCGGTCCAGCAGTTCGATGATGTGCAGCCAGAGACCAGAGTTCCGAGGGCCACGTGGTCCGATTGGATTCCCGCGCCGTTGGTGACGATGCTCATGATGGTCGCGCCATCCGAGGCCAGTCTGTCGGCTCCACCGGTCCGCGTCTTTCGCACTGCCCAGGTGCTCCCGTCATCGGTACTGACGAGGGCATGATTGTCGGCGTTTCCTTTCGACATTGCGATGAATGTCCCATCGACGAAGATCACACTCCGCCATGATCGGGCGGCGTGACCGGTGATGTACGTCCACGTGGCTCCGTCATCCGTGCTCTTCATGATCTGATTGTTGACGTTCGTGGCGTCGGTGGACACGGCAACCCAGGTGCCATTGCCGTGGGCCAACGCCGACCATTGATTGCAGCTGCCTCCCTGGCTGGCAGTCTCGTCGCATCCGGTGAAGGCGGGGGTCGCTCGCTCGGTCCACGTGATGCCATCGGGGCTCGTCATGACACCGAATCTGCCGGTCGATTCCTGACGGGTGGCGACCGCCACGAACTGGCCATTTGCGTGCTTGACGGCCACCCACCAGGGGGATCCCGAGCTGCGCGACGGAGGAGTCTCTCGACGGGTCCAGTTGATGCCGTCGTGGCTCGTCATGGCGAGCTTCTCCGTGGTCACGTATCCGCCGTTGACGTACGAACCCACTCCCACCGCCACGAAGATGCCTTCTCCGTAGGTGACCGAGTACCAGCTGACGTCGGTCCCCACGTCGACCGGGGTCCAGCACGAGACGGCCGGTGCGGACGGAGTGCAGGTGGGGTCTGTGGACGTCATGACCCGGTTGGTGCCGCTGCTGGCGACCGCGACCCACAGCCCATTTCCGTAAGCCACGTTCTGGTAGGCAACGGCGTCCGCTCCTGCGGCCGTCTCCCATGGCCAGGACGGGGTGCCGGCATGGACGGCAGTGACCCCGGGAGCGAGGACCGAGATCAGATAGGTCATGCCCAGGAGGCACGCGAGTGTGGTTTTTCTGAGGTTTCGCAACACACTGACAGCATAGTCTGACTACATAGAAGGTCTATGCCACGCCTGGGCTTGGTATGGGAGACTTTCCCCGATGCTGCGATCGACCCGCAAGAAGAGTGCCGAGGGCGGAGTCCATCCCTCGAAGCAGAGACTCGTCGAAGAGACGGCCCGCCTCATCATGCAGGAGGGACTCGAATCGGTCCGCGTCGACGAGGTCCTCGCGGCGGTCGGTGTGACCCAGGGCTCCCTGTACCACCATTTTGGTTCGGTCAATGGCCTGCTGTTCGCCGGTCTGCTCCATGCGTTCGAGACGGCCGTGCGGGAGTCCGAGGCCTGGAGTCTCTCGCTGAGGGACGACTGTCGCACGGCGCGCGAGGCTCGGGATCGCCTGCACGAGATCGTGGATGCGTCGCAGATCCCCGGACGCCGTCTGATGAGGTCCGTGCGTCTACACAGCCTCTCCATGGCCCGCACCGAGCCCGCCATCGCCGGGGAGATCGCTCGTCTGCAGGCAGGGTTGACGGACACGCTCACCGGCGTCTATCGCGAGTTTCAGCAACGGGGCTGGGCCCGTTCCGACTTCGATTCCCGGGCGTTGGCCGTGCTCGTGCAGGCGATGAATCTCGGGCGGATCGTCGACGACGTCGTGGACGATCCTCATCGGGTCGACTCAGCGGCGTGGATCACGCTCTACAACCATGTGCTCGACGGATTCTTCGACATAGAGGACGACTGACCGCATTCACCATCTCGCGGCTCACCTGGTCGTGTCGTGCTCCGCTCGACGCTCGACGTTGCGCAGCTGCCGGCGCACCATCACCCCGTCGCCCGGGCCGAGGAGCAATCGCTCCACCAGTCGGCCCCCCGGAATGTCCACCCGGAACCGCACCCGGCTGACG
>CAZSNB010000051.1:0-2612 GCA_964608285.1 uncultured Bifidobacterium sp. | reverse complement strand
GTGCCGTTCGGGGACTTCCACATCTTCTTGAGGCCGAACTCCTCCACGCGGGCCTCGTCGGGGGTGATGGTGGCGCACTTCACGCCCACCCCGTGCTTCAGGATGGCGTGGGCGGCGTCGACCGTCACCTGGTCCTCGGTGGCGTCGCGGTGCTCGATGCCGAGGTCGTAGTAGTCGAGCGGGATGTCGAGGTACGGCAGGATGAGCCGCTCCTTGATGAACTGCCAGATGATGCGGGTCATCTCGTCGCCGTCCAGTTCGACGACGGGGTTCGCGACCTTGATCTTGTCCACGGGGGCTCCTCAGCGTGCGCGTGGCCGCCACGGCCACTTGTATCGGACTTGTACACAATAGCGGTCGGCCCGTGCGGCGGACCTACCATCGGCGGCGATGGACTTCTCCTGGACCCCCGAACAGGAGGCCCTGCGCGCCGAGGCGGCGCGGGTGGCCGCCGACGCCGTCGCCCGCTACGGCCGCTTCAACGACTCGTGGATGAACGGCTACTCGAAGGAGTTCTCCCGCGAACTGGCCGCCCACGGTTGGATCGGCATGGTGTGGCCCGCCGAGCACGGCGGAGGCGGACGGCCCCCCATCGACCGACTCATCGTCGGCGAGGAGATGATCAAGGCCGGCGCCCCCATCGCGGCCAGCTGGTTCGGCGACCGCCAGATGGGCCCGGCCCTCATCCAGTACGGCACGCAGGAGCAGCGCGACCGCTTCCTGCCGGGCATCCTCGCCGGGGAGACCACGTGGTGCATCGGCATGAGCGAGCCGAACGCCGGCAGCGACCTCGCGTCCCTGAAGACGACCGCGCTCGATGACGGCGACGAGTGGGTGATCAACGGCCAGAAGATCTGGACGAGCTTCGGCGCCGACGCCGACTACTGCTACCTCATCTGCCGCACGTCGTCGGACGGCCCGCCCCACAAGGGCATCAGCGAGATCATCGTGCCGATGGACACCCCCGGCATCGAGGTGCGGCGCATCACCGACATGACGACGAACCGCCACTTCTGCGAGGTCTTCTACACCGACGTCCGGGTGCCGAAGGGCAACCTCGTCGGCCAGGAGGGCGGTGCCTTCGGCCAAACCATGCGTCAGTTGGAGCACGAGCGCGGCGGCATCGACCGGTTGGTGTCGAACCATTCCCTCTTCCAGTACGCCTGCACGAAGGTGGACCGCACGGATCCGCTCGTGCGCCAGGAGATGGCCGCCATCGAGACGGGGTACCGCATCGGGCGCATCCTCGTCATCCGCGAGGTGCTGCGCCAGGCCCCGGCCGGGTTCTCGGCCGCCACCAAGTGCTTCTGCACCGAGCACGAGCAGCGCGTCGCCGAGTTCGCCCACCGGGCCCTCGGGGCCGAGGCCACGCTGTGGACCGAGTGGACCCCGGACCTCCTCTACGCCCCCGGCTACACGATCATGGGCGGCACGTCGAACGTCATGCGCAACATCCTCGGCGAGAGGGTGCTGGGGCTCGCCAAGGGCTGACCCCGCGGCGTCGACGCACGGAACGCAACGGACCGACACGGAACGATCAGGAACAAGGGGGACGGACACATGGCGGATCTCATCGGGCTCTCCACCCGCATCATCGACTCGGGCGTGGCGAACGAACCCGTCAACCGCACCTCCAATGAACTGTCCGAGGTGGCCGACGGCCTCGCCATGGTGGAGTCCTTCAGCCACAGCGTGGTGTGGGACTCGGGCGAGGGTCTCGTCGCCTTCGACGCCAGCCACGTGAACACCGGCCGCCAGGTGGTGGACGCCATCGCCGGGTGGCGGCCGGGGCCGTTCTCCCATCTCGTCTTCACCCACGGCCACGTCGACCACGTGGGCGGCACCGGGGCCTTCCTCGCCCGCAACGAGGGGGCACCCCTGCGCATCCTCGGGCACGAGAACGTGGCCCGGCGCTTCGCCCGCTACCGCGAGACGAACGACTGGAACGTGGCCATCAACCGGCGCCAGTTCGGCGGCATCCGCGGCGACCTGAACGCGGTGATGAACGACCTGCGGCCCGCCGCCGGTCCGCGCCTCGACGACTTCATCCCCCGCGACCTCCCCGACCCCTCGGACGTCATCGGCGATTTCGCCTCGTGGACGATCGGGGGCGAGACGGTGGAGTTCCACCACGGCCGCGGCGAGACCGACGACCACCTGTGGTCGTGGTTCCCAGGGCGCAAGTGGGTGGCGACGGGCGACTTCGTCATCTGGAACTTCCCGAACGCCGGCAACCCCCAGAAGGTGCAGCGTTGGCCGCTCGACTGGGCGCGCGCCCTGCGGGCCATCGCCGCCAAGGAGCCCGAGCTGCTCCTCCCCGCCCATGGTCTGCCCATCGCGGGGCGCGAGCGCATCGCCCGGGTGCTGGATGAGATCGCGACGGCGCTCGAGAACCTCGTGCGCGAGACGGTGGAGATGATGAATGCGGGCGAGACCCTGAACACCATCATCCACGCGGTGACGGTGCCCGACGATGTGCTGGCCAAGCCCTACCTGCGGCCCCTCTACGACGAGCCCGAGTTCGTCGTGCGCAACATCTGGCGCCTGTATGGCGGGTGGTGGGACGGCGCACCGTCGCGCCTCAAGCCCTCCCCCGATGCCGACCTGGCGCG
>CAZSNB010000050.1:0-2743 GCA_964608285.1 uncultured Bifidobacterium sp. | reverse complement strand
CGGTTTCCTAAACCGCAGGTCGCAGGTTCGATCCCTGCCGGGGGCGCAGATTGGTCGTGGGCAGGCCGCGGTGGGGTCGTGTCAGGCTCGGTGGCCCAGAACCAGCGAGACAATCTCCGCTCCGTGGGTGTCCTGCAGGAAGTGGCCGGCAGGAACCTCGTCCCACGTCGCGTGCGGCACCAGTGAATGCCATGTCCTGCCCCACTCGGTGACGAACACGGTGTCCTTGACCCCCCACACGAAGTGCACCGGCAACGACGTGGCGTTCACGATGGCGAAGTGACGCTGCTGTTCGGCCGCATGTCCGGAGACCGGGTCGTGGACGGGAATGCTGAGGGGAAATCGGCGCGGGCCCGTGATCCCCTCGGGCCCCAGGCCGATGAACGGGGCATCGAAGGCCTCCTTCACGGTGAGAGCGTCCGGCGGGTACGTCCCCGGTTGCCCGGCCAGTTCCTTGAAGAGGCTGTCCTGGGCCGTCACGCGTTGGGTGGACACGGCCATCAGGGTCCCCCAGTTGAACTTTTCGGGGACGTTGTCGTGGAACAGCCCGCCAGGTGAGTTCTGTGCGATCCACTGGAGAATTCCCGGGGAGTATTCGTAGTCGTCGTGGTGCAGCCACGTGTTCATGATGACCAGGCGCAAGAAACGCTCCGGCATGACCGCGTACTGGGCGAGCCCGATGGGGCCGCCCCAGTCCTGCACGAACAGGGTGATGTCCCGCAGGTCCAGTGCCTCCACGAGGCTCGTGAGATTCGCGGTGTGCCTGGCGATGTCGTACCAGTCGGGGTCGGTCACTTTGTCGCTGCGGCCGAATCCGATGTGATCGGGCACGATGCATCGGTAGCCGGCCGCCACCAGGGCCGGGATCATGTGGCGGTAGAGATAGCTCCAGGTGGGCATGCCGTGCACGAGAAGTGCGACGGGCGCACCGTCCGGCCCCTCGTCCACGTAGTGCATGCGGAGACCGTCGATGTCGAGGTAATGGGGCGAGAACGGAAAGTCACGAAGTCGTGCGAAGTTCCCGTCGGGCGTGCGAAGAAACGGAACGTTCTGTGCGGTGGTGGGCATGACCACATCTTTGTCCCCCGAGAGGAGGATTCCACGGTCGTGCGTCGGTCAGCCGGGAGGCAGGTTCTCACGGGACGATGCACTGGAGGTAGGCATGCCACGGACCCGAGCTCACCCAGACGATCGTGCCGGTGACGGTCGCGCCCGAGTGGACGAACGAGCACGTGCCCCCGATGGTGATTCCGCCCGATGCCCCCGTCGCCCCGGTGGCTCCGGTGTCGCCCTTCTCCCCGGGGGGACCCTCGGGCCCCACGAGCCCCGTGGCACCTGTTGCCCCGGTGGCTCCGGTGGCGCCGGTCGGCCCCATGGGGCCATCTGCGCCCGTCATCCCACCGGGACCGGCCGGTCCGGTGGCTCCGATGCCGCCCACCTGTCCCGCGGGCCCCTGCGGTCCCACCAGTCCGTCGATCCCATCTGTCCCGTCGGTTCCATTGATTCCGTCGATTCCATCTGTCCCGTCAGTTCCGTTGATTCCGGCTGTGCCGCCGATCCCGTCAGTTCCGTTGATTCCGGCTGCGCCGTCGGTCCCGTTCGTGCCATCGGCACCGTCCATTCCGTCCTCGCCCCGTGCCGGGATGGTGGAGTTCGCTCCTGCCTGCGCCGACGATCCGTCGGTGTCATCACCGAACCTTCCGGTGGTCCACGCGGCTCCCCCGAGCAGGAGTAGAAGAAGCGTCAAGAGCGCGGCTCGTTGCGTCGTGCGACGGGAGGGTCCTGCTTCGCCGTTGTTCTTCTGCGACGACTGGTCGGTGCGTGTGTCGGGTGATGTGGTCATGGAGTCAGCGTCACCCCCATCGATACCGTTCTGTCCCCGGCCGTACCCTGATTCTCTCCCGATTTCCTGTCCGTGTGCGCTGCCGTCCGCGGCAAGGCGCCGTGGGGCGATGTAGTGTCAATGGGTGTTCGAGGATCTTCCCAATGTCTTGTTGGTCGAGGACAACAGCGAGGATCGACTGGCCATACGCCTCCAGCTCGAGGTGATGGGGTTCGTGGTCTACGACACCCCCTCGATCAACGAAGCACGAGAGCTCTTCGAGCAACGCGACTACAGCCTGGTTCTCATCCACGTGGGACACGCCCAGTTGGAGAGCCTCGGCTTCTGCCGTGCAGTCAGGGCAGATTCGACGGTTCCCATCATCATGCTCACGGACCGTGACGAGACCGTCGACGAGGAGATGGTCCTGTCCGCGGGTGCCGACGACTACGTGACCAAACCCATCACACCCCGCATCCTCACGTCGCGCGTGACCCAGCAGATCAAGCGCGGACAGACGCAGCGTGCACCGCGCGCGAACATCCTCACGTGGGGTGAACTCGAGATGGACCTCAGCCAGCACCGATTCCGCGTGGGCGGCAAGGAAGTGATGCTGACCAACACCGAGTACCAGTTCCTGCAACTGCTCATGGCCAACCCGAAGAGGGTCTTCACCCGGGCCCAGATCGTGGACTCGATCGCGGCGTTCCGGGGCGGCGCATCCGACCACGTCGTCGACAACCATGCCTCGCGTCTCCGCAAGAAGATCAGGGATGTCGGTGGCCCGGAGGTCATCGAGGTCGTGCGCAGCGTGGGATTCCGGCTGGCGGGCACCGACTCGGGATCTCCGCCGGATTGATGGATCGAGGTCAGGTCTCCGCGGCGCGACCGGCCAGATTGCGCAGCTGCCGGCGCACCATC
>CAZSNB010000049.1:0-3336 GCA_964608285.1 uncultured Bifidobacterium sp. | reverse complement strand
AGACCGACCTCCTCGCTGATGACCTGACCACCGGTGAGGATGGCCATGTCCTGCAACATCGCCTTGCGGCGGTCCCCGAAGCCGGGAGCCTTGACGGCCACGCTCTTGAAGGTGCCGCGGATCTTGTTCACGACGAGCGTGGCGAGGGCCTCGCCCTCGACGTCCTCGGCGATGATGACGAGCGGACGGCCGCTCTGCATCACCTTCTCGAGCACGGGCAGCAGGTCGCGGACGTTCGTGATCTTCGACGACACGAAGAGGATGTAGGCGTCGTCGAGCGAGGCCTCCATGCGGTCCATGTCGGTGGCGAAGTAGGGCGAGATGTAGCCCTTGTCGAAGCGCATGCCCTCGACGAGGTCCATCTCCATGCCGAAGGTCTGGCTCTCCTCGACGGTGATGACGCCGTCCTTGCCCACCTTGTCGATGGCCTCGGAGATCATGCGACCGATCTCGGTGTCGGCGGCCGAGATGGACGCGACCTGGGCGATCTGCTCCTTCGAGTCCACCTCCTTGGCGAGTGCCTTGATGCTCTCGATCGCGGCGGCGACGGCGGCCTCGATGCCCTTCTTCAGCGACATCGGGTTGGCGCCGGCGGCCACGTTGCGCAGACCCTCGCGGACCATCGTCCAGGCGAGGACCGTGGCGGTGGTGGTGCCGTCACCGGCGACGTCGTCGGTCTTCTTGGCGACTTCCTTCACCAGTTCGGCGCCGATGCGCTCGTAGGGATCCTCGAGTTCGATCTCCTTGGCGATGGAGACACCGTCGTTGGTGATGGTGGGGGCGCCCCACTTCTTCTCCAGGACGACGTTGCGTCCCTTGGGCCCGAGCGTGACGCGGACCGCGTCTGCCAGCTTGTTCATGCCGGCTTCGAGGCCGCGACGGGCCTCCTCGTCGAAGGCGATGAGCTTTGCCATGGTGTGTCCTCCGTGACTGTGCGGATGTCTCTGTGGCGCCCCGCGGGGGCGGGAAACGCGCTGGCACTCTATCGGGGCGAGTGCTAACCCACCACAGGGGGAGGATCCGGGCTCAGCCGCCCGCGACCATCAGACCCGCTCGACCCACAGGTCTCGCTCGAGTCGCGGCCGGCTCAGCCGCCCGCGACCGCCGGAATGATGGAGACGGTGGTGCCGGGGGCGACCGCAGTGTCGAGGCCCTGCAGGTACCGCACGTCGTCGTCGGCCACGAAGATGTTGACGAACTTGTGCAGTTCGCCGGCGCCGTCGAAGAGGCGCTCGCCGAACCCGGGGTGGGCGGCGTCGAGGGCGGTGAGCACCTCGCGCAGCGTGGCTCCCTCCACCTCCACGGTGGAGGCTCCGCCCGCGATGGGGCGCATGGTGGTGGGGATGCGAACGGTGACGGCCATGTCCGAAACCCTACCGATGAGGTCGGGAACAGCCACACCCCTCACCGGACGTCGCCCATATGGTGAGGCCATGCGCGTGCTCGCCGCCTCCGACAAGTTCCGGGGCACCGCCACCGCCGCAGCGGCCACCGCCGCCATCGGCCATGCGTGCTGGGACCTCGGCATCGACTGCACCGAGATCCCCCTCGCCGACGGCGGCGAGGGCACCCTCGAGGTCTTCGGCGGACCGAACCGCTCCACGCTCGTCACAGGTCCGCTCGGCGCGCCGGTGGAGGCGCAGTGGCGAATTCACCGCGGCACGGCGATCATCGAGATGGCCCGGGCCTCGGGGCTCGCCCTCGTCGGCGGCGCCGAGGGCAACGACGCCGTCGCCGCGACGACGCGCGGCACCGGGGAACTCATTGATGCCGCCCTCAACATGGGCGCGAAGAGGATCGTCGTGTGCCTCGGCGGATCGGCCACCACCGACGGCGGACTCGGCGCGATGCAGGCCATTTCCACGCCGGCACGACTGCGCGCGGTGGAGTTCCTCGTGGCGTGCGACGTCGACACGGTGTTCACCGACGCCGCCCGTGTGTTCGCCCGGCAGAAAGGTGCGAGCGCCGCCCAGGTCGACCTGCTCACCGGGCGCCTCGAACGACTCGCCCAGAGATGGCGCGACGAGCACGGCGTCGACGTGCGCGACCTCGCGGGTTCGGGTGCCGCCGGCGGGCTCGCCGGCGGACTCGCTGCCCTTGGGGCACGGTTGATGCCGGGGTTCGACCTCGTGGCCGAGGAGACCGGGTTCGCCGATGCGCTCGAGAACTGTGATTACGTGGTGACCGGCGAGGGGATGCTCGACGACACGAGCTTCGACGGCAAGGTGACGGGCTCCGTGGCCCGGTGGTGCGCCGAGACGGGAGTGCCGGTGGCGGCGATCGTCGGGTGCGTGGACCCGGAAATGGATCGCTCAGCATGCGGTGCGATGGAGGTCGTCGACCTCACCTCCCGCTTCGGCGCGGATGAAGCTCGGACGAACGTGCTGCAGTGCATCGAGACGGCCGCCCGCGACCTCGTCGCCGCGCGCCGCTGAGACGTCGAGGCTCGCTGACCTCGCCGCGCGCTGTTCAGCCCCTCGGGGCGTGAATCAACCGGCTGTCGTCGTGGTCATCGCGGGCGGTGCCGTGGTGGTCACGGCCGCACCGTTTCCACCGGCCACACCCTGAAGAGCCTTGCCGGCGAGGTCCGTCCCCAACATGATGAGCACGCACGCCTCGGCCAGGGTGCCTGTCTCGGTCGGGATCGGAGTCGGCATGGGGCCCACTTCGGCGTTTCCGCCGAGCACCTGGTTCACCCGTTGGGCGGCGGACTCACAACCCGTGAGATAGAAGACGCCGGTCTTGGCCCGCTTGGCGGTGCCGGGAGCGGCATTGACGGCCTGGCGCACGACGAAGTTGAGGGCCTGGAGGTCGAGGGTCATCTTGCCGGCGCTGCCGGCGACGCCCGAGGCGTTCACCACCTGGATGGTGAAGCCGCCGATGTCGAGCGGGAAGGAAGTGGTGGTGGCCCCGGCGCCGGTGTCGACGGGGGCGGACGAGTCGGTGGAGCCGTTGTCGATGCCGCCCGAGGCGCCACCGTCGGCGCGCACGTCGCGCAGCACGAGGAAGCCGAGTGCGAGGGCGATGACCGCGATGATGACGCCGAGCGACCCGTTGCTCGCGGTGGAGATGGGGGCTCGGGATCGGGGCGGTCGGCGCTGGCTCATGTGATGGGTCCTCCGTGGTCCTGGGGAACGGCACCCACGGTAGTGGCTGTCCGTGGCGGCCGTGCGGGCACCTCTGGAGCCGAGTGTGGGGATTGAACCCACGACCTACCGCTTACAAGGCGGTTGCTCTACCACTGAGCTAACTCGGCGCAGCCCCGGCGGGGCGGTCCCGAGCCTACGGGCGGCGTGCGAGGCGGACGCGCGCCACCTCGTAGGTGGCCAGCGCCGC
>CAZSNB010000048.1:0-3340 GCA_964608285.1 uncultured Bifidobacterium sp. | reverse complement strand
CCATCAGCAAGGTGGTGGTGGTGGTCGTGGTGCAGTTGGCCACCGTGCCCGTGGGGGCCCACATGCTCGGACGTGCCATCGATCGCGAAGACTGAACGGCTCGTCCCGTCGTGGACAAGATATGAGGTATATTTAGACTTACCTTCTATTGAGAAAAGGAGAATCTATGTCCACACATCGTTCCCTTCGCTGGGGCCTGGCTGCCGGTGCAGCCTCCCTGGTCCTGACCATGGGCACCGGCGCGTCGCTGGCCGAGGTCGAGCAGGTCGGCCCCGGGCGGGTGGAGGCGGTCGGAACGACCTCCGTCGACAACGGCAACATCGTGCACGAATCGTTGAGCGCCCGCTTGATGTTCTCGGACGGTTCGGACATCCTCGCCACCTACGTGCCCGAAGATGACGGCAACGATCCGGCCGGGCTGTGGTCGAGTGCTCCGGGTGCGACCGAGTCCGATCCTCCCTCCAGTTCCGTGATGAATCCGGCCGATTGGTGGGGACAGAACGACACGACCGGTGAGTACACCCCGGCTTCCGTGGCCACGGCCGACGGTCTCCTCATCATCGACGAGGCCCAGTCCGACTGCTCACTGGTGGCCGAGACCTTCGCGACCTGCGAGAACATCGGAACCTTCACGTTCGAGTTCAGCCAGCCGACCGAGGATGCCGTGCTGCACTTCTCGAACCTCTGCGCCACCGGCGACGGGCTCGCGGGATCGCACGCGTACTCCATCAACACCGCCCAGAGCGAGTACACCTCATCGGGCATCGAGTTCGAGCGGATCTCGGGGACCCCGGGCCTGACTTCCACCAGCACCCGAATCGGCGCCCCGAGCAATCCCGAAGCCGATTACAACCTCGATCAGTGCGGCTATGGATCGGTGCGTGTCGTCGGTTCCTACACGAAGATCGTGTTGGACGTGGACATGGACTACTTCATCTCCCAGGACCTGTTCGACTCGACCGCATCCGCGGAACTGAGCGACGAGCTCGAGGACTGGTCCGCCATCACCTGGAGCATCTTCCCCGGTGGTCTTCCGGCGACGGGCTCGAACCCGACGATCCTCGTGGCGGCACTCATGACGCTCCTCGCGGGTGGCTTCGTCCATCTCGCGTCGCGTCGCACCGCCTGATCGACTCGTTCGAAACGAAGGCCCCGGCACTTCGGTGCCGGGGCCTTCGACGTTGTGCCGGCATGATGCGGTGACGGCGCGCCGAGCGCGGCGACTCCGTGACCGTTCCGGCATTTCGACGCCCGAGTTTTCACCTCAGATTCATCCACGGGTCACCTCGTCGTCGACGTCCCGGTGCGCTGGATATCTAGGCTCGCCGACGACGGTTTCGCCGCGTCGACCCGAGGAGAGCCCACCATGAGCGAACACGTTCCCGTCGTTCTCTTTGCGTGCGTCCACAACGCGGGGCGCTCCCAGATGGCCGCCGGATGGGCCCGTCACCTCGGTGGGGACCGTGTGGTCGTCCTGTCGGGCGGTTCCGCGCCCGCGGACGAGGTCAACCCTGCCGCAGCGCGTGTGATGGACGAGGTCGGCATCGACATCTCCGGTGCGAACCCGTCGTTGCTCGATCCCGACCTGGTGCGGGCGGCCGACGTGGTCGTGACGATGGGGTGCGGGGATTCCTGCCCCGTCTTCCCGGGCACGCGTTACGAGGACTGGCCCCTCGACGATCCCGCCGGTCTGTCCCTCGACGAGGTGCGACCCATCCGGGACGACATACGTCGCCGGGTGAGCGAGCTGCTCCGGAGCCTCGGGATCGTGGTCTCGTGACGCTCGGGCGCCGAATCCTCGCGGAGTTCCTCGGCACCGGCTTCCTCGTCGCGGGGGTGGTGGGATCGGGCATCATGGCCACGAATCTCACCGAAGACGTCGGAGTCCGGCTCCTGGCGAACTCCTTCGCCACGGTGGGGGTCCTCATCGCCCTCATCCTCATGTTCGGGCCGATCTCGGGGGCCCATTTCAATCCGCTCGTCACGGCGGCGTCGTGCGTGCTGGATTCCCGACCCTGGCGCGAGTTCGCTCCCTACGCCCTCGGTCAGACCGCCGGCGGGATCGGCGGAGCGGCGGTGGCCAATGTCATGTTCGGGTTGGATGCCCTCGCCACGTCGACCCGGGTGCGCGACGGCGGAGGTGTCTGGCTGGGTGAATTCGTCGCCACGGTGGGGTTGCTGCTCGTCATCCTCCTCGTGGCCCACGGTCCCCGACCCGCGGCCGTGCCCGTGGCCGTCGGTGTCTGGATCGGTGGCGCGTACTGGTTCACGTCCTCCACCTCCCTCGCGAATCCCGCGGTGACGGTCGCTCGAAGTCTGACGGATTCGTTCGCCGGCATCGCCCCTGCCTCGGTCCCCGCCTTTCTCCTGCTTCAGGTCGTCGGGGCGGGCGTGGCCGTCGTCCTCGCGCGCTTTCTGAGGCCGGATTAGGAGGCGCGAACCCTTCGCAGGATCCGGGGCGCCGCACCCAGGAGCATCAGAGTCGACGCCGTCGACAGCAGGACCAGCGTGCCCCGACCGGTGGTGGGCAGCTCTTCCTCGGCGGGGCAGACGGTCGCACTGGCCACGGAGAGGGCGAATGTCGCGTCGCTCGTGGCGTAGGCCACGAGGGGCAACGGACCGCTCGTGGGGCCGAAGGTGCCGCTGACCTTGACGGCCCATCCCTCGTTCTCGGTGCCCAAGATGGAGCCACTGAGGGAGATTCTGCTGCCCGCGACGGTGGGTGATCCGACGGCGTCGCTGTGGGAGGCGAGGACGGTGATCGCATTCGGCGAGAAGTCCATCTCGGCGCCGGGGTCGACGTAGTTGACGAGCACCACCGGGTCGGTGACCTCCGCGCTGAAGGAGATGGTGCCCGCGTTGCCGGTGGCGTCGGCGAGGATGGCGATCGAACCCACGGGTTCGATTCCCTCCGTGAATGCCCCGGCACTCGCCGTCACGGTCGACCAATCGACGGGAAAGGCCAGACCCGAGTTGTAATCACCGGCGTCCATCGCCAACGTCGCAGACACACCGCACTCGAAGGTGCCTGTGCCGCCCGCATCACCCGCGGTCCCCGACAACCACGTGATGTTCGCCCCCGTTCCCGGTACCGGATCAGCGGGTGCTGCCGAGAGCACTCCGACTCCGACTCCGAATGTTGCGAGGCTCGCCATGACGACGAGGGGAGTGGTCGTTCTGCGCACGTTCATGCAACGATCGTAGATGGTGTGGGATTCCGGTGAGAACTAGCGGTCCGGATCACCACTGGGCCGACGGCTCGATGTTTCGGCAGTGCGGGACATATTGCGCAGCATCCCCTCGAAGACGATGCCGTGGAAGGGCCACACGGACCACCAAT
>CAZSNB010000047.1:0-3709 GCA_964608285.1 uncultured Bifidobacterium sp. | reverse complement strand
TCGGCACTGCTCGCCCGGTGGGTGCACGCCTCCGTGGTGATGGTGACGCTCGCACTGCCCGCCGCCGAGTGGCCTCGCCATCTCAGCGGCAGCGGCTACCTCGTGCCGAAGCCCGACCAACGCTGGCTGACGGCCGCCTCGTTCTCCTCGAACAAGTGGGCCCACCTGCGGCCCGCCGACGGCACGATGATCCTGCGCGCCTCGCTCGGTCGTGACGGTCTCGTGGTGGACGGCTTCGACGACGACACCCTCGTGAATCTCACGCTCGCCGATCTCAAGCACCATCTCGGGGTGGACTTCACCCCGTCCGCGGTGCGCCTCACCCGGTGGAACGCCTCGTTCCCCCAGTACCGGCCGGGGCACTTCGATGTGCTCGGACGGGTCGAGGAGTCGCTCACGGTGCACGCCCCGGGGATCGTGCTCGCCGGGGCGAGCTACCGGGGCATCGGCGTGCCGGCGTGCGTGCAACAGGCCCGCACCGCCGCCGAGAAGGTGCTCGTTGCCGACCCCGGATGACACCGAATAGGGTCGTCCACATGATGCATCGCCTTCTCCGCCATGGTCTCGTCTCCGTCGGTGCCGCCTCCGTCGCGGTCCTCGGAATGCACGGGGTGTCCCTCGCGGGGGGCATCGAATTCTTCTCCTTCACTCCGGGAACGATCGAGTTGACCGCCGATGAGGCGAACGAGGTCTCTGTCGCCGTCGACTTCGCGGATGGGTTTCCGACCGAGCCGGGCGAGTACGACGCATGGATGGTCATCGACGAGTACTCCCAGGGAACCATCGCCTGCGAGCCGTTGCCCGACGGCCTCACGTTCGCGTTCCTCTCGCCCGGACCGACCTGGGAGACCGCCGAGGGTCGTCCCGCCTACTACTGGGGCGGCAGCACGGTGGTGCCGGGTTCGACCATCTACAACTACGCACCGACGGGAATCGAGATCTCGGGAACGCCCACCGAGACAGGGACGTTCACGACCTGTTGGGGCATCGTGGACAACGGTTCGTTCGACTTCCCGCCCGTCACCGTGCCCAACGGTTGGATTCCCCTCACCATCACGGTGGCCGACGGACTGCCCGACACCGGATCGGGAATCACGGGTCTCGTGCTCGTCGGGTTCTTTGCGGGAACACTCGGGGCGGTGGCTTCGGTCGTCTCCTCGCGTCGCCGCACCGCCTGACGCGACACGGCCCCGACCCGTGGACACGGGGACGAGACCCCGATTCACCGGCGGCGATCCCGGAAACTAGGCTGAGGGTCCATGACGACGAAGCGACTCATCTCCCTCGCCCTCGCCGGGGCTCTGCTCTCGCCCGTCTTCTCGCTGGGGGTCGGCATCGGTGTCGACGTCGTCGACGCGGCCAGTTGTCCCAGCAACCGCCGCTCCATCGCACGACTGACTCTTCCGGCCCACGGAGACTTCCAAACCTCGAAGACGTTCGCACTGCGCGGTTACTCGGGCCCGGGAACACCGGATCTGCTCCACTACGGGCTGGGGCGGGACACCGACTCGGCGGCACCCGGCGCCGCGGGCAACATGCTCATCGGCGGACACAGCTCGACCCGGTTGTTCTACGGCAAGAACAACTACGAGTACCACGAGAAGTTCCTGAAGGCGTACCCGCAGCCATCCGCATCCGCTTCCGCGGCGCGTCGTCAGGCGTGGACCGCCCGCCAGCAGGCGTGGCTGCGTGCTCGCGGCCTCACGACGGCACCCCACGCCAGGAAGAATCCCGCTCCGTTCGCCAACCTGCTGAGCCTCCGCGCCGGCCAGGTGATCAAGGTGCGGGTGGGGTGCTGGGTCTACGACTACGCCGTTCTCGGCGGGGCGCACGAGACCATCAACGCCAACCAGGCGACCTATGCCCTGCGATCCCCGACGGGCGCCCGTGCAACCTCCATCTTCACCGCCAATGCCAGCCGCCTGCGCAGCGCCGGAGTCTCCTCGGCCTCCGCGCTCACCTCTTCGGCGAAGCTTCTCACCATGTACGGCTGCGTGAGGGTGGGCCTCGATCCTGCCGCCAAGCGCAAGATCGTCCGCGCGGTGTACACCGGGAAGACCTGGACCACGGCCGCCTGACCCCCGATACCGTGGCGCCATGAGGCGCCACGCCACCCCGCTCTTTGCGGGTCTGCTCGTCGCCTTCTCCATGCCCCCGTGGGGGTGGTGGCCGCTCGCCCTCGTCGGTCTCGCCCTCTACGCCCGCGTCGCCCGCGCACGACGTGACGAGGCTCCGTTCGCCGTCGCGTTCGTCTTCGCCCTCGGCTGGTTCGTGCCGGCGCTCGCCTGGATGTGGTGGCTCACCGCACCCGGCTACCTCGTCACCTGCGCCCTCTTCGCCGCGCTCCACGGCGGGGCGGCCTGGGCGGCGTCGCGGACCGCTCCGGCGGACGCCTCGCGCCACTCCCTCGCACTCGTCGCCTGGCACGGACTCGCCGAGACCCTCCGGCTCGCCTGGCCCTTCGGCGGGGTTCCGCTCGCCACGCTCGGCATCGCCCAGGCCGCGTCCCCCCTCGCCCGCCTCGCGCCGCTCGGCGGGGTCGTCCTCATCGCCGCCGCCACGATGTGGATCGGCTTCTCTCCACGCCGTCGCCTCCCCGTCGTGGCCGTCGCCCTCGCCTGCCTCATCGCACCGCTCCTCGACGGTGTGAGCACGGGGAGTGGCACGATCACCGTCACCGCCGTCCAGGGCGGGGGGGAACAGGGCACGCACGCCGTCGACACCGACCCGCGCGAGGCCTTCGACCGTCATCTCGCCCTCACCCGCTCCCTCGACCCGGGCGGACGAGACATGGTGGTGTGGCCGGAGAACGTCGTCAACATCTCGGGCAAGGGTCTCTTCGTCGACAGCCCCGAGCACGACGAACTGGTGGCCGAGGCACGACGACTCGGCGTGCCCCTCGTCGTCGGTGTCACCGAAGACGCGCCGGGCGAGGCCTTCACCAACGCCCAGGTCGTCATCGACCCCGACGGCACCATCTCCGACCGCTACGACAAGGTGCGCCGGGTACCCTTCGGCGAGTACGTGCCCCTGCGCGGAGCCCTCGCCTCTCTGGGCGCACCGGTTGACATGGTGCCCCGCGACGCCGTGGCCGGACGAGGCAGGGGCCGTCTCGACGTGCCGACCGACGGCGGCCCCGTGCGCATCGCCGTCGCCATCTCGTGGGAGGTGTTCTTCGGCGGTCGTGTCAACGAGGGCGTCGTCGACGGCGCGGCGATCGTCGTCAATCCGACGAACGGCTCCAGTTACACCGGCACGATCCTGCAGTCCCAGCAGATCGCATCGTCCCGTCTGCGGGCGCGCGAACAGGGACGCTGGCTCGTCCAGGTGTCCCCGACCGGGTTCTCCGCCTTCGTCTCCCCCGGAGGCGAGGTGCTCGACCGCACGGGCGTGAGCGAGGCCGCCGTCATCGAACGAGCGATCCCCCCGGCCACGGGACGCACCCCCTACTCGCGCACCGGCGACCTTCCCGCCGTGGCGGGACTGGCGATGCTCGCCCTTCTCGCCCGCCGACGCCCCGCTCGGGAGTTTTCCACAGACCGGAAGTAGCCTTGCCCGCCTATGCCGATCCCCGCGACGGCCGGCCGAGGCGACCCGAACGGTCCCCTGCGGATCGCCTACCTCACCTACCGGGGCAAGCCCCACGTCGGCGGTCAGGGCGTGTACACCCGCCACCTCACGAAGGCCCTCGTCGACCTCGGGCACCACG
>CAZSNB010000046.1:0-3745 GCA_964608285.1 uncultured Bifidobacterium sp. | reverse complement strand
CGCTCGCCTGGCAGATCTACGGCAACACGCTGTCGGCCTGATTCGACCGTGACACGGTCGCGATGAGTCAAGACTGGCAAGATCTCCTGGCGGCATTGGCGGAGCGCGAGGCGACGGGCATGGACGGGGCGTGGTCGGCCACCGACATCCACACTCTCGTGTACGACCTCAACCTCGTTCAGCCGTTCAACTGGCCGCAATGGCCGGCGCCATCGCTCGACAACACCCGTCCCAATGACCTCTCGCTGCGGGACTGCGTCCGCCACATCACCCGAATCGCGCGTCAGAGCCGTTTCGTCGAGGGTCTATTTGAGGCATGTGCGACCGAAGGACAGCTGGGATGGCTGTGCCGCCGGGCGTATGAACTCAGTGGCGGCGTCGTACCGACTTTCACCGATCTCGACGAACCATAGGCAGGACAGCTCGTTCCTCGTGTTCTCCAGCCATTCTTCGGAGGATTTGTGGCCGGAGTCCTCGGCGAGGTCGCTACGGTGACATTCGTTATGGCGATACCTCGACTCCCTCGATTCGCTGACTCGACCTTGGATGCGCTTGTGGCCCCGGGTTTCTCTCGCGTCGGATACGCGTTGCGGGCAACGGGGTTCCGGTCGCTTGACACCTATTCATTGGCGGAGAAGACCGTGGTCATCACCGGCCCCACATCGGGTCTGGGGTTGGCTGCGGCCCGGCAGATGACGCGTATGGGCGCGCACCTGGTTCTCGTGGGGCGCTCGCAGAAGAAGCTGGACGACGTCCGCACCGAGTTGGCGGCGGACGGATCTTCCCCCGACACGGTGGTGGCCGACATGGGTGACCTCGCGGGGGTCGCTGCTGCAGCAGCCGTGATTGCCCGCCTTGCTCCACAGGTCCATGCTCTCGTGCACAACGCCGGTGCCTTGCTGGTTGTGCGAGAGACGAGCCCGCAGGGCCATGAGATGACGGTTGCCTCTCATGTCCTTGGTCCTCATCTGCTCACCACCCTGCTCCTTCCCCAGCTGCGCGCCGCCAGAGGGCGGGTGGTCACCGTGTCCTCGGGCGGCATGTACGCCGCGACGCTGCCCCCGGCCGATCGCGACGGCTGCCCGGAGATGCCGACTGCCTCCTACGACGGTACGCGGCAGTACGCCATTGCCAAGCGGGTGCAAGTGACGCTCAATGAGATGTGGGCAGAGCGCGAACCGCTGGTTACATTTGCCGCGATGCACCCCGGTTGGGCGGATACCCCTGGCGTGCAGCAGGCACTGCCGACATTTCGCGCCCTCACCCGACCGTTACTGCGTACCGCGGATCAGGGTGCAGACACCATCTCGTGGCTGGTTGCCGACGACATGGTGTCGGGGAAATCCGGCCGTTTCTGGTGCGATCGTGTCGTGAGGCCTATCCACCGTCTGGGACGCACGCGTCGCTCCGACAGCCCCCAAGCCCGCGAGGCCCTGTGGCGCTGGTGCGAAACCCGTGTCGCTCCGTTCTGCACCTGATCACCGAATCTGGGCGATTCGCCTCCATCTAGGCTCGCGGGAGTGGGGAGATTGCGTTTCGGTGTCATCGGTACGGGGATGATGGGGTGCGAACACCTCAACAATCTCCTGCCGATGGACGACGTGGAGATCACCGCCGTCTCGGACCCGAATGATGAGCCACTCGAATGGGCCAAGTTGACCCTCGGGGAGCGTTGGTCCTCGGTGCGGGCCTTCCGAGATCACCGCGACCTCCTGTCGTCCGGTCTCGTGGATGCCGTCATCGTGGCATCGCCGAATCACACGCACCGGGCCATCCTTGACGATGTCCTCGCCACCGATATCCCCGTCCTCGTGGAGAAGCCCTTGTGCACGACCGTGGAGGACTGTCGTGACGTCGTGGCCGCATCGGCGGCACGGTCAGCCCCGGTGTGGGTGGGTCTCGAGTACCGCTACATGCCCCCCATCGCCACCATGCTCGGCTCGTTGCGAGATGGCGATATCGGCCGACTGCGCATGTTCTCCATCCGCGAGCATCGGTTTCCGTTCCTCCCGAAGGTCGGCAACTGGAACAGGTTCACCCGCAACACCGGGGGAACCTTGGTGGAGAAGTGCTGTCACTTCTTCGACCTCATGAACCTGGCGACGGGCTCCCGCCCCACCCGCGTGTATGCGAGCGGGGGACAGGACGTCAATCATCTCGATGAGGTCTATGGCGGGGAGCGGCCGGACATCCTCGACAACGCTTACGTCATCGTCGACTATGAGAACGGCGTGCGGGCGATGCTCGATCTCTCGATGTTCGCCGAGGGCGGACGCAACGAGCAGGAGATCTGTGCGGTCGGCGACCTCGGCAAGCTCGAGACCGCCATTCCCGGCGACGGGTCTGTGCATCTGGGGCTGCGTGCGGACCGCGCATCGCGTCCACTCGAGGTGACCACTGAGAGCGTGGGCCACATCGGCTTCCACCACGGGGCGAGCTTCGTCGAGATCCGTCGCTTCTGTGATGCGGTACGGGGAACGGGTCCGGTCGAGGTGGATGTGCTCGCTGGCCTGTGGTCCGTCGTGATTGGGGCGGCGGCTCACCGGTCCATCGATGAGCGCCGACCCGTGGACATCGCCGAGTACGGCCTCGTCTGAGATCCTCAGCCGATCTGGGTCTCGAGCCACGCAGCGAAGCGTGAGGTGGAGCCGTCGAATTGCTCCAGATCGTCCGGCCCGAGGAGCCGCGACAGTCCCGATGCGCGCCGAGCGAACACCACGGGGAACACCCCGCTTGCCGCATCCCGGACGTCGGCTGGTGCGTCATTTCGGTGAAAGGTGACGAAGGGGACAGCCAGGGCCCGCCGGCAACTCGCCCACTCCTTCTTCACGGTGAACAGTCCGTGGGTGAGCTCGCACAAGGAGCAGTGGGTTCGGCCGAGGCGGGCATTGATCCAGTACGACACTTCTCCCACAAGGGTCGAGTCGGCGTCGTAGACACCGATGAACTCGGTGATGTCGGTGCCCATGACGGCAGGGTAACGCGCGTCACGGGGGGTGGCGTCCGGGGGCCTATGTACAGTGCGGTTGTGGAGGCGCGCCGATCGGAAGTCTGTTCGGCTCCGGTGAGGCGGGCGATCATGCGCCAGCAGTGGCTCGATCTTGCCTACCTCCACTGGCGCTACGACCCGGCAGAAGTACAGCGTCTGCTGCCTGCCGGTCTCGAGGTGGACACGTTTGACGGATCTGCTTGGGTGGGCCTCATTCCGTTTTCCATGCGCGGCATCGGGTTGGGTAAGGGCCCCGGCGTTCCCTATCTCGGCTCCTTCGCCGAGGTGAACGTGCGCACCTATGTCGTGCGCAACGGGCGACCAGGGGTGTGGTTCTTCTCACTCGACGTGGACAGGCTTCTGCCGGCGGCCGTGGCCCGGGTGACGTATCGCCTGCCCTATTGCTGGGGCGCCACCAGTCATGAGCGAGTCGGAGACGATCTCGTGACTCGTGTCCGGCGGCGGTGGCCATCGCGCACTGAGGAGTCGCACATCCGGGTGGAGATCGGCGAACGAGTCGAGGCGGACGACCTGGATGTGTTCCTCACCGCACGATGGGGCCTGTATTCGGCGTCTCGCAAGGGTCTGCGCTACGCGGCGGTCGATCATGAGCCGTGGCCCCTTCGTGCGGCTCGTTCCCCGCAGTGGGATGGGACTCTGCTGGAGGCTGCCGGCTTGTCAACCCCGACGGCTGAGCCTCATGTGCGGTGTTCCGATGGTGTATCCGTGCGCATCGGCCTCCCACACTCCTGCTGA
>CAZSNB010000045.1:0-4223 GCA_964608285.1 uncultured Bifidobacterium sp. | reverse complement strand
CCATCAGCAAGGTGGTGGTGGTGGTCGTGGTGCAGTTGGCCACCGTGCCCGTGGGTGCCCACATGCTCGGCCGGGCCATCGACCGCGAGGAGAGTGAGTCATGAGCGAACACGTGCCCGTCGTTCTCTTCGCGTGCGTCCACAACGCCGGGCGTTCCCAGATGGCCGCCGGTTGGGCCCGTCATCTCGGCGGCGACCGGATCGCCGTTGTCTCCGCCGGATCGGCACCGGCGGCCGGCGTCAATGCCGTGGCCGTGCAGGCGATGGCCGAGGTCGGTATCGACATCTCCGGGGCGAGTCCGTCGTTGCTCGAGCCCGACCTGGTGCGGGCGGCCGACGTGGTCGTGACGATGGGTTGCGGCGATTCCTGCCCCGTTTTTCCGGGCACGCGCTACGAGGACTGGCCCCTCGACGATCCCGCGGGCAGGACTCTCGACGAGGTGCGGCTGATTCGCGATGAGATCCGTCGCCGGGTGACGAATCTGCTCGGAGACCTGGGAATTGTGGTCCCGTGACGCTCGGGCGCCGACTTCTTGCGGAGTTCCTCGGCACCGGCTTTCTCGTGGCGGGTGTGGTGGGTTCGGGCATCATGGCCACGAATCTCACCGACGATGTCGGAGTCCGACTGCTGGCGAACTCGTTCGCCACCGTGGGGGTGCTCATCGCCCTCATCCTCATGTTCGGGCCGATCTCGGGGGCCCATTTCAATCCGCTCGTCACGGTGGCATCGTGCGTGCTGGATGCCCGACCCTGGCGCGAGCTCGCTCCCTACGCCCTCTGTCAGACCGCCGGTGGGATCGGCGGAGCGGCGGTGGCGAACGCCATGTTCGGGTTGGGTGTCCTCGAGACGTCGACTCGTGTGCGCGACGGAGGCGGTGTGTGGCTGGGTGAATTCGTCGCCACCGTGGGTCTGTTGCTCGTGATTCTGATGGTGTCGCGCGGTCCTCGACCGCACGCCGTGCCCGTGGCGGTCGGGCTCTGGATCGGGGGTGCGTACTGGTTCACGTCGTCGACGTCGTTCGCCAATCCGGCGGTGACTATCGCGCGCGGATTCACCGATTCCTTCGCGGGGATCGCTCCGGAATCGATACCGGTGTTCCTCCTCGCTCAGTGTCTCGCGATGGTGACGGCGATGCTCGTCGTGCGTGTCCTCCGGGACGACACCAGGTAGGCCCCGACCCGGGGCTCACGTGCTCCGCATCGATGACTCGGCGGTGCGCGACATGTTGCGCAGCATCCCCTCGAAGACGATGCCGTGGAAGGGCCACACGGACCACCAATAGAGCTTGCCGGCGATGCCGCGCGGGCGGAACACCGCCCGTTGGTGGATGCGTGAACCCTCCCCGTCGGGTTCCACCCGGAACTCGAGCCAAGCCAGTCCGGGCAGCCGCATCTCGGCCCGCAATCGCAACAGGTGACCGCGCTCGAGTGCCTCCACCCGCCAGAAGTCGAGCGCCTCGCCGACATGGAGGTGGTCGGGATCTCGGCGACCTCTGCGCAGTCCGACGCCGCCGATGAGGCGGTCGAAGAAACCCCGCACGGCCCACGCGAGCGGGAACGAGTACCACCCGCGTTCGCCGCCGATTCCCTCGACGACCCGCCACACGTCCCCGGGTGCGGCGTCCACGTGGCGGTTGCGTTCGTCCAACTCCACGTCGCCGCCGCTCCAGGTGGGATCGGTCGGCAGGGGATCGGAGGGAGCCTTGGGCCAGGAGGCATCCGACCAGCGCGTCTCGACCGTGCCTTCCTGGATCCTCCGCAGGGCGAGACGAACCGCTTCGTCGTAGCCGATGGGTTCGATCCCGGTGATCCGCTCCAGGTCCCGCTCCCTCGGCACCACCGAGTTGCGCAGGGACTCCACGAGCGGCCGGGCGATGGCCCTCGGGACCGGGGTGACGATGTTGACCCAATGGCTCGAGAGTCGGGGAGTGAGGACGGGAATCGGCACGATGATGCGTCGACGGAGGCCTGCCACGTCGGCGTAGCGGTGCATCATCTCCCGATAGGTCAGCACCTCGGGCCCGGCGATGTCGAAACGACGGTTCGTGTCCGAAGGAAGGTCGAGCGCGGCGACGAGGAAGCGGAGCACGTCGCGGACGGCGATGGGAGCCACCCGGCTGTCCACCCATCGCGGCGTGACCATGGCGGGGAGACGTTCCGTGAGATAGCGCAGCATCTCGAACGATGCACTGCCCGATCCGATGATGACGCCCGCCTGCAGTACCACGGCCGGCACGGGGGCGTCGAGGAGGATCTGGCCCACTTCGGCCCGCGAGGCGAGGTGCTTGGACGGCTCCTCCGTCTCCGGTGGGACGATGCCGCCCAGGTAGATGATGCGGGATACTCCGGCGCGCTCGGCTGCTACGGCGATGTTGACGGCGGCCGTGCGGTCGGACTCACTGAAGTCCCCCGTCGCACCGATGGAGTGCACGAGGTAGTAGATGGTGTCGATTCCCTCGACCGCACGGTCGAGCGTGGAGGCGTCAAGGACATCGCCCCGGACGACCTCGACCCGGTCGCTCCACGGGATGCCGTCGAGCTTGGAGGGGTCACGAACGAGGCAGACGACGCGGTGGCCGGCTTCGAGCAGCATGGGGGCGAGGCGGCCCCCGACGTATCCGGTCGCTCCGGTCAGCAGGATGCGTTCGCCCATGGGATGAGCGTACGGACCGAGCCGGTCCCCACGGGTGCCGAGGACGAGATAAGGGCGGTGACGCCCGATGGCGGCTCACCCCCATGTCACAATGAGGCGCCATGGAGATTCTCATCGTCGTCCTGCTGATCGCACTCGTTGCAGGGGTGTTCTTTCTCGCCGTGCGCCTCTCGCGCACCGCGACCCCGGGTCCCCCGATCGCCGAATCGCCTCAGGCTCCCCCGGTCGACATCGCATCGATCGTGGAGGCGGTGAAGGCCGCCATCGACGTCGGCGCCATCAGCACCGGGGTGCAGGGTGCGGTGGAGGCCAAGATCCACGACGCTGCCGCCAGCGTGCTCGCGCGTGCCGGTGACGAGGCCCGCAAACAGGCCGACGAACGGCTCGCCGCCCAACGCCGAACGCTCGAGTCCGAGACGAAGAGCCTCCTTCAGCCCTTCGAACAGCAGATGGCCTCTCTCAGGACCGAGGTGGAGAAACTCCACAGTCTCAATGCCGAGAAATTCGGCAACGTCGACGAGGCGGTCAAGGGATTGGCCGTTCAGACGAGCGCCCTGCGGAACGTGCTGTCGAGCGCCCAAGGACGCGGTAACTGGGGCGAGCGCATGCTCGAGGACATCCTGTCCCAGGCGGGATTCAAGCGGGGCATCAACTACGAGAAGCAGGAGACCCTGGCGGACGGGGGAAGACCCGATTACAGCTTCTTCCTGCCACCCAACCGGGTTCTCTATCTCGACTCGAAGTTCCCCATCGACAACTACCTCAGGTTCTTCGAGGCGGTCGATGAGAACGCCCGGATCGGCTACCGGGATCAGTTCCTGAAGAACGTCGAGGACCGCGTCAAGGAGCTTGAGAAGCGGGACTATGTGGCGCAGTCCAATCGCGACGCTCTCGACTACGTGCTCCTCTTCATCCCCAACGAGAGCGTGCTCGGGTTCATTCAGCAGCACCGACCGACCCTCGTGGACGATGCCCTCGGCAAGAAGGTGGTGCTGTGCTCACCGCTCACCTTGTATGCGTTCCTGGGTGTGGTGCGTCAGGCCACGGACAGCTTCCACATGGAACAGAACGCCCGGGAGATTCTCGGGCTCCTCACCAAGTTCAGCAAGGCCTGGGCGCAGTACGTGAAGTACCTGACCGACATCCAGGGGCACTTCGACAAGATGCAGTCGAAATTGAAGGCCGTCACCACCGGCAGGGTGATGTCGAATCTGCGCAAACCCATCAGGGAGATCGAGGAACTGGCCAAGGCCCGCGACGTCGTCGGCACCGACGATGCCTTGCGCGAGATCACCGCCGCCTTCGACGAAGCCGACAAGGAACTCGACGCGGCCAACGACCCCGACGACTGAGACTCGGCCTTCGAGTCCGACCCGAGGAGCTACTCGCGTCCCCGGGCCCGTTCGGTGCATGGACACTCCGCGGATAGCCTGTGACTGCGATGGAGCAGAGCATGGCGGTGTTTCGCACCGTGCTGTGATTCGTCCCCGCCCCCGTAGCTCAGTGGATAGAGCGACGGTTTCCTAAACCGCAGGTCGCAGGTTCGATCCCTGCCGGGGGCGCAGATTGGT
>CAZSNB010000044.1:0-4331 GCA_964608285.1 uncultured Bifidobacterium sp. | reverse complement strand
CCTCACAAGCTTCGCATGGCGAGTTGGGCGGCGTTCGTGGTGATCGCGTTGATCGATTTCGATGCGGTGTTCCTGCGGCTGTCGGCCTGAGTCGCTCCCTGTTCGCCGCGGCAGAGTCGGGCGGATGAACACGATCTACTTCCCGGGGCGTCTGACACGTGTGAGGGGGCGAAAGATCTCGGCGATGTGATGATCGGCTTCGAGGGGGTGGCGGAGAGGTCTGTCGAGATGCACCTCGTACCGATTGTGCCGTCCCTGCCTATGGCGGGTGACGTATCCGGCGTCGACCAGATCCGAGACGATGCTGTGCACCGCGCGCTCACCGATGCCCACCAGGCGTGCGATCTCGGCCAGGCGAACCTCCGAGTCCTGTGTGATGCACAGCAAGACATGTGCATGGTTCGTCAGAAAGGTCCAGCCTCCCGGCGTCCCCATGTCTCCCGGCACCTTCTTCGCCATCGGCGCCACTCTAGGGGATTTCGACCAGAATGCGACCTGCTTGACTTCCTTTACAAAACATGGTATCTAAACCATGGATTTGGGAACAGCCCGAACCCGTGAGAGAGGAAAAGCCATGTCCGAAGGGAAGCAACAGAAGCCAACGCCGATCACCATCGCCCGAGGAGACGGCATCGGCCCCGAGATCATGGAAGCCACCCTGCGGGTCCTCGACGCCGCCGGGGCCCGACTGGACATCGAGGAGATCGAGATCGGCGAGGCGGTGTACGGGCGCGGGAACTCCGCGGGAATCGAACCCTCTGCTCTCGAATCCCTCCGCCGCACCGGCGTCTTCCTCAAGGCTCCCATCACGACCCCGCAGGGGGGAGGTTTCAAGAGTCTCAACGTGACGGTGCGGAAGTCGCTCGGCTTGTACGCGAACGTGCGTCCATGTCCCGCCTACGCGCCGTTCGTCGCGACCAAACATCCGGGGATGGACGTGGTCATCATCCGAGAGAACGAGGAGGACCTGTACGCCGGTATCGAGCATCGTCAGAGCGACGAGGTGTATCAATGTCTCAAACTGATCACACGACCCGGCACGGAGCGCATTGCTCGATACGCGTTCGAGTATGCGCGGGCATACGGTCGGCGCAAGGTCACGGCGTTCACGAAGGACAACATCATGAAGCTCACTGACGGTCTGTTCCATCGTGTGGCGGAGGAGGTTGCTGCCGAGTATCCCGACATCGAGTTCGAGCACTGGATCGTCGACATCGGTGCCGCCAAGCTCGCCGACAATCCCGGTCAATTCGACGTGGTCCTCCTGCCGAATCTCTACGGCGACATCCTCTCGGATGTGGCGGCCGAGATCGCCGGTTCCGTCGGTCTGGCCGGAAGTGCCAACATCGGTCCTTCCAGTGCCATGTTCGAGGCGATCCATGGCTCCGCACCGCGACGCGCCGGTCAGAACGTGGCGAATCCCTCCGGACTCATGCTGGCGGGGGTGCAGATGCTCGTCCACGTGGGCCAGGGTGCGGCGGCCACTCGGATGCACAATGCATGGTTGCGAACCATCGAGGACGGGGTCCACACCTACGACATCCACGATGCCGAGAGGAGCTCCCAACAGGTGGGAACCGCCGAGTTCGCGTCGGCTGTCGTCGCGAGGATGGGGGAGGAGCCGAGCACGCTGCGATCGGTCCGGTACGCGGAAGCTCCCGTGCTTCGTGTCGATCTGGCTCCGAGGACCCGCCAGAAGAAGGAACAGGTCGGCATCGACGTCTTTCTCGACGAGCCTGGCTCGCCGCCGGCCGCGCTCGGCGCGAGATTGGAGACCTTGGCGGGTCCGGACTTCCGACTCGACATGATCTCCAACAGGGGTCAGAAGGTCTATCCCGACGGCCTGCCCGAGACCCTCTGTGTGGATGCGTTCCGTTGCCGCTTCCTGGGCACGGACGGAACCATCCGACCGGAGCAGTGCATCACGCTTCTGTCCCGCCTCATGGACGCGGGACATTCGTTCATCAAGACGGAGGGTCTCTTCCTCTTCGACGGTGAGCCCGGCTTCACGAAGGGGCAGGGACAGTGAGTGCCGGGGTGATGTCGGTCCTCGCCACGGTCGTGTCGACCGGCGAGGAACTGGACAGCGTGTGTCGCCGGATCGCGGCCAGCGTGAATCAGGGGCCTCTCTACATGGCGAGTGCGGTCTCGCGGGGGAGCCAGATCTACCCCGTTCGGCTGGACGTGGTCGGCGGCCGAGCCGTCCATCTGGAGTGCGAGTTCCGGGCCCGTCATGCCGGAAGATCCATAGGCCAGGAGGAGGTCGAGGATCTCTCCGGACGACTCGGCGCCTTCGAGGTGTTGCACGTCGTTCTCGTCGACGATGCAGGCATGGTCGTCGGACGTCGTGTAGAGAACCGCGCCGCAGGGTGATTCTCGACCATCCGCTCAGGGGTCGGTCGGCCAGGCTGGCGACGCTGCACGGCAAGGAGGCGGACGTGGCGCCGCCCTTCCTCGAGATCCTCGGCATGGACGTGCGGGCCGTGGCACTCGACACCGACGCCCTGGGGACGTTCGCCGGTGAGGTGCCCCGTTCCCATGGTCCTCTCGAGACGGCGATCATCAAGGCACGGATGGCGATCGAGGCGACAGGTGTCGACGTGGGTCTGGGCAGCGAAGGGACCATCGGGCCCCATCCCGACGTCCCCTTCATGACGTGCGACACGGAAACCTTGGCGTGTGTCCTCGTGGACCTCGACATCGTGGTGCATGAGACAGCGACAGAGATCGGTGTCCCGGCCCATGGATTCGACGTGTCCGGACAGGATGTGTCCCTGAAAGACCTGGAGCGAGTCGGCTTCCCGTCGCACGGTGTCATCGTTCGACCTTCGGGCTCGTTCGACCCCATTTTCAAGGGTCTGCACGATCAGCAGAGCCTCGACAACGCCGTGAGGAGTGCCCGCGCATGCTCGGCGGATGGGACCGTCCGTGTCGAGTCCGACTTCCGTGCCCATCATCATCCGGTCCGGCGGACCGTGATCGCCCGTGCTGCTCGGTCCCTCGCGGCGCGGTTGGCGCGGACCTGCCCCGACTGCGGGTCACCGGGATGGGGAAGGAGCGAGGTGCTTGCCGGTGCTCCCTGTTCGTATTGTGCCGCTCCCACCGGGCTGGCGATGGCCGAGATCCATGGATGTCCTGCATGCGAGGCCCGTCGGGTGGTTCCCCTGGTCGCCGCTGAGGGCGTGGATGCCCGTCACTGTCCGTGGTGCAATCCATGATCGGCGCGGGCATCTCCGCTCTCGCCGACCCGCCCGTCCTCTTCTTCGTCATCGGGGCGGTCATCGGACTCGTCGGCTCGAACCTGGAGATTCCCCCACCCATCACGAAATTCCTCTCTCTCTATCTCCTCCTCGCAATCGGGTTCAAGGGCGGGCAGGCGCTCGCCGAGGTCGGCGTCACGGGCGAGATGGTGCGGGTTCTCGGTCTCGCCGTGGCTCTGGCCCTCCTCGTTCCGCTCATGTGCTTCGTGGTCCTCCGGCGCCGCATCGAGGTCTTCGACGCGGCGGCGATCGCCGCAACCTACGGTTCGGTCAGTGCGGTGACCTTCGTCGTCGCGACCGAATACGCATCGTCGCGTGGCGCAGAGGCCGGCGGTCACATGGCCGTGGCCCTCGTGGTCATGGAGTCGCCGGCGATCGTCATGGCAGTGCTGCTGGCGACCTGGATCAGGTCCCGTCAGGGCGGGGCTGCGACGTCGGCGGGTGGCGCGGCGGAGCACGGGGTGACGGAATCTCCGTTGTCGGTTCGGGCGGTCCTTCACGAGGCGTTCACGGATGGGGCGCATCTCATCCTCATCGGCGCGCTCGTCGTCGGGGTGCTCAGCGGCGGTCGCGGTGGAGAGGCAATGGCCCCGTTCACCTCGGGGTTGTTCCCTGGTCTGCTCGCATTCTTCATGCTGGAGATGGGACTTCTCGTGGTGCGGCAACTTCGACAGGTGCGTGATGTGGGCCGTTTCCTCGTGGGATTCGGGATGGTCGTGCCCTTCGTCAACGCGTCGATCGCACTGACTCTCGGTCGGGTCCTCGGGCTCGAGGTCGGGGACCTCGGTGTTCTTGCGGCGCTCGCCGCCAGTGGGAGCTACATCGTCGTGCCGGCGGTGATCAGGTACGCCATTCCCGAGGCCCGCCCCAGCCGCTATTTCACGTTGGCCTTGGGCGTCACATTTCCGGTCAACGTGCTCGTGGGCGTTCCCCTCTATCACCGGATCGCCACGATGCTTGCCTGAAGAGACCCCGTGAACCGTCTCTCTCGCACCATGTGCGTGAGACTTCACCTCTGGTGGAGCTGGGGGGAATCGAACCCCCGTCCATCAGGCATCATCCGCCAGCGCT
>CAZSNB010000043.1:0-5298 GCA_964608285.1 uncultured Bifidobacterium sp. | reverse complement strand
GGTGGCCGCACGGTGGGTGCGGGCCGCGTCACGAAGATCATCAAGTAACGGATCCCGAACGGACCTGACGAAAGGGGCCCGAGATGGCCAAGAGCGACAAGCGGGTGAAGATCACGCTCGAATGCACCGAGTGCAAGGAGCGGAACTACATCACCATGAAGTCCAAGATCAACGACCGCGAGCGGCTGGAAATGAAGAAGTACTGCTCTCGCGACCGTCGCCACACCATGCACAAGGAGACCCGCTAGTCGGGAATCCGGACGGGGACCTTCGGTCCCCGGCAGGGTCCGGTGAAGGGCAGTAGCTCAGTTGGTAGAGCATCGGTCTCCAAAACCGACGGTCGGGGGTTCGAGTCCCTCCTGCCCTGCAGAGAAGTCACCAAGAAGAAGAAACAGGACATGTCAACCGCCGATCTGAACCGCGAGCAGAAGCGCGCACTGAAGCGCATGGGAACCCTCGACGACAAGGGCAACCCCGTGCGCTCCCAGCCGCAACCCCGCGGAAAGGCGGCGGGCGAGGGTCGCACCGGTCCCATCACGTACCTCTCCGAGGTGCGCGACGAGATGCGCAAGGTGGCCTGGCCCCGCTGGCCCGAGGTGCGCCGCTACGCGCTCGTCGTGCTCGTGACGGTGGTGCTGCTCACGGCCTACGTGGGCGTGCTCGACGCCCTGTTCGGAGTGTTCTCCGGCTGGCTGTACAAGGAATGACCATGAGCGACGACATCCAGGACATCCTCGAGACCCCCGATGCGGTCGAGCCCGACGTGGTGCTCGACCTCACCGACGGCGTCTCCGACGAGGACGAGACCCCCGAGGAGGAGGTCGAGCCCGCGTGGGCCAAGCCGGGCAAGTGGTACGTGGTCCACACCCAGTCGGGCTACGAGAAGAAGGTCGAACTGAACCTCACCTCACGCGTCCAGTCCATGGACATGGGGGACAGCATCTACGAGATCCAGGTCCCCATGGAGGAAGTGGTCGAGTTCAAGCAGGGCCGCAAGCAGAACGTCACCAAGAAGATGTTCCCCGGCTACCTCCTCGTGCGCTGCGAGATGGACGACGCCACCTGGCTGTGCATCCGCAACACCCCGGGCGTGACCGGCTTCGCCGGCCAGACCAACAAGGGCCAGCGCCCCGTGCCGCTGTCGCGCCGCGAGGTCGAGACGTTCCTCGGGGTCAAGCCCGAGGGTCAGGCCGCGCCCAAGCGCAAGGCCCCCAAGCTCGATTTCGAGGAGGGCGAGAGCGTCACCGTCAAGGAGGGCCCGTTCGCGGATTTCAACGGCGTCATCGCCGAGATCAACCCCGACCACATGAAGCTCAAGGTCCTCGTGAACATCTTCGGTCGCGAGACCCTCGTCGAGATGGACTTCGGCCAGGTCGCCAAGCTCTGAGAATCGAACCAAGGAAGTAGAACAATGGCAAAGAAGAAGCTCGCAGCGATCGTCAAGATCCAGATCCCGGCCGGCAAGGCCACCCCGGCCCCGCCGGTGGGAACCGCCCTCGGTCCGCACGGCGTGCAGATCATGGACTTCGTCAAGCAGTACAACGCGGCCACGGAGTCCCAGGCCGGGACGATCATCCCCGTCGAGATCTCCATCTTCGAGGATCGTTCCTTCACCTTCATCCTCAAGACCCCGCCGACCCCGGTGCTGCTGCGCCAGAAGGCCGGCCTCGAGAAGGCCTCCCAGACCCCCGGCAAGACCGTGGCAGGCACCGTCACCGAGGCCGACATCGAGGAGGTCGCCAAGATCAAGATGCCCGACCTGAACGCCTACGACCTCGAGGCCGCCAAGCAGCAGGTGCGCGGCACTGCCCGGTCCATGGGCCTCAAGGTGGTCTGACCACCACGACGGATCTCGCACCCGGATCACCTCGCCGGGGCAGAACACACCAACAACAACGAAAGAGAGAGGGAGGCATCATGCCGATGGGAAAGAAGTACAAGGCGGCGTCCGCACTGGTCGACCGCGACGCGCTCCACACGCCGACAGAGGCGGTGGAGCTCGTGAAGAAGACGGCCTCGGCCAAGTTCGACGAGTCCGTCGATGTCGCCGTGAACCTGGGCGTCGATCCCCGCAAGGCGGACCAGACGGTGCGCGGCACCGTCGCCCTGCCCTCGGGTTCGGGCAAGACCCTGCGCATCGCGGTCATCGCCGCCGGTGACGCCGCCGCCGAGGCCCGCGCCGCGGGTGCGGACCTCGTCGGTGCCGACGACCTCGCCGCCGAGATCGAGAAGGGGAACATGGATTTCGATCTCATGATCGCCACCCCCGACATGATGCCCCTCGTGGGCCGTCTCGGGCGCGTGCTCGGCCCCCGCGGTCTCATGCCGAACCCCAAGTCCGGAACGGTGACCACCGACGTCGGACGCGCCGTCGGGGAGTTCAAGGGCGGCAAGGTCGAGTACCGCACCGACCGCTACGGCAACGTCCATGTGCGCATCGGCAAGGCGTCGTTCTCGGCGGCCGACCTCGAGGCCAACCTGCGGGCCGTGCTGGACGAGATCCAGAAGGCCAAGCCGGCCGCCGCCAAGGGTCGCTACATGCGCAAGATCACCGTCTCGACGACCATGGGCCCCGGCATCAAGGTCGACGTGAACAGGCTCCGACCGGCGGAGTGACCCGCCCCGGTGGGGCATCGCCCCCGGGCCCGTAGGCTCGGGGGAACAACAGACTTCTCTCGGTCCTCGCCAGAGACGTCCGGTCCGGTTCGCCGGCGAAGGGGCCCAGGCCCGCCGGATCAGGCGGACTCCGATTCCTTCGTGGGGTTCCCGCGTTCGATGAGGCGTTCGTGCACAGCGAGCGCCCCGAGCGACAGAGGAACACACGAAGGAGGTGAATATGTCAAACGTCCGTTCCGAGAAGGAAGCCGTCGTCGCCGAGGTGCGCGGGAAGTTCGATGCCGCATCCGCGGTCATCGTCACCGAGTACCGCGGTCTCGGCGTGACCGCGCTCGCGGACCTGCGCGGCAAGCTGCGTCAGGTCGGCACCGAGTACCGCGTCTACAAGAACACGCTCGCCCGTTTCGCGGCACGCGACGCGGGCATCGAGGGTCTCGATGCCCTGCTCGTGGGTCCCGTGGCCATCGCGTTCGTGTCCGACGACCTGGCGGCATCGGCCAAGGCCCTCAAGGACTTCGCCAAGACCAACCAGGCGCTCGTGCTCAAGGGCGGCGCCGTGGCCGGGAAGGTCGTGGACGCCCGCTACGTGGAGGTCCTCGCCGACCTGCCGTCCCGCGAGACCATGCTGGCCATGGTCGCCGGCCTCATCCAGGCCCTTCCGCGCAACATGGCCTACGGCCTCAAGGCCCTGGCCGACAAGAAGGAGGCGGAGGCGGCCTGAGCCGACCCCCGTCCCCACCATCACATCCATCACAACGTTTCACATCACAAGAAGGAGAAGAGCGACATGGCTCTCACCAAGGAAGAGATCCTCGACGGGATCGCAGCACTGACCGTCATCGAGTTGAAGGAGCTCCTCGACGCGTTCGAGGAGAAGTTCGGCGTCTCGGCCTCCGCCCCCGTCGCCGTCATGGCGGCCGGTGCGGCCGGCGGCGCGGCGGCAGCCGGCGGTGACGACGAGAAGGACGAATTCGACGTCATCCTCGTCGACGGCGGTGCCCAGAAGATCAACGTCATCAAGGTGGTCCGCGAGCTCACCAGCCTCGGCCTCAAGGAGGCCAAGGACCTCGTCGACGGCGCCCCCAAGCCCGTCCTCGAGAAGGCCAACAAGGACGACGCCGAGAAGGCCAAGGCCAAGCTCACCGAGGCCGGCGCGACCGTCGAGGTCAAGTGACCCCGGCGTCCGGGAGTCGATCCCGGGCGCACGACGAACCGAACGACAGGGGTTCCCGCGTCCGCGGGGGCCCCTGTCGCCGTGTTCGGGCCCCATTTCGCCCCTTCGGTGACGCTCGGGGGTACTTGACGCGGGGGAGGGCCGAGGCGTACCTTGCCGGGAACTCGCGAGGGGTCCGCGATGGTGGTCTCCCCTTGCCCGAGGGCCGATTTTGGCGGTAGCGTTCCCGTTTGCCGTGTCTCGCCCCTCTGCTTTCCGCACCCCCCGTTCAGGGAACCGGTGCGAGAGCACGTCGGGACCCGTCTCCGCCCTCGCCCGTCCCGCACATCAGGAGTAACCGTGGCCTCTCGCACCGCGTCCCATGACCGCTATTCGTTCGCGACCCTGCCCGAGCAGCTCGAGTTGCCGAACCTCATCGCGGTGCAGCGCGAGTCGTTCGAGTGGTTCATGAAGGAGGGTCTCAAGGAGACGTTCTCCGACATCTCTCCCATCACCGATTACTCGGGCGACCTGCGTCTCGAACTCGAGTTCGACCCGGAGGACGAGGACCTCTGCCCCGGACCGAAGTTCACCGAGGAGGAGTGCCGCGAGAAGGAGATGACCTTCTCCACCCCGGTGTTCGTGCGCGCCGTCTTCTCCAACCGTCAGACCGGCGAGATCAAGGAGCAGGTCGTCTTCATGGGCGACTTCCCCAAGATGACCGGCAAGGGAACGTTCATCATCAACGGCACGGAGCGCGTCGTCGTCTCCCAGCTCGTGCGCAGCCCCGGCGTCATCTTCGAGCCGGGCGAGCGCTACCGTCTGCGCAACCTCTCCAAGCACCAGCTCGTCAAGGGCACCATCCATCCGTACCGCGGCGAGTGGCTCGAGTTCGACGTCGAGCAGAAGCCCGGCAAGGACGTCACCGCCGGCACGCGCGTGGCCCGCAAGCGCCGCATGAGCATCTTCACGCTGCTGCGCGCCCTCGGTTACGACGAGGAGAACGCTCCCGGTTTCCTCGACCGTTTCGTCGACCACTTCGACTTCCTGCGGGGACAGTGGGAGAAGGAGCAGAACCTCCATCCCACCCGCGAGGAGGCACTCCTCGAGATCTACAAGCGCGCCCGTCCCGGTGAGCCCGCCTCGGCCGAGGCCGCACGCGTCTACTTCGAGGGAGCCTTCTTCGAGAACCGTCGCTACGACCTCAGCCGCGTCGGTCGCTACAAGATCAACCGCAAGCTCGGCGAGGAACTGGCCCGCATCCCCGAGCTCTACGGACTCCGCCGCGACCAGCTCGACCTGCCGACCGAGGACCAGGACGTCCTGTCGCGCTGCGAGGTCCTCGCCGCCGTGTCGTACATGCTCCACCTCGTCGACCAGAAGCCCGGCTACCGGCTCGACGACCAGGACCACTTCGCCAACCGCCGCGTGCGCTCGGTCGGCGAGCTGATCCAGAACCAGGTGCGCATCGGTTTGTCGCGCATGGAGCGCGTCGTGCGCGAGCGCATGACCACCCAGGACGTCGAGGC
>CAZSNB010000042.1:0-5354 GCA_964608285.1 uncultured Bifidobacterium sp. | reverse complement strand
CTGCTGAAGAGCGACCTCATCCCCGGCCTCGAGCGCGCCTTCCCGGTGTGCACCCCCGGCATGAGCGACTCGGCGAGCTTCGACGAGGTGCTCGAGCTGCTGCACCTGGCGGGACGTTCGCTGCCCCATGCGCTCCTCATGATGATCCCCGAGGCGTGGGAGAACAACGAGCGCATGGACCCGCGCAAGCGCGCCTTCTACCGCTTCCACTCCTCGCTCATGGAGCCATGGGACGGCCCCGCCGACGTCGCCTTCACCGACGGCACGCTCATCGGTGCCGTGCTCGACCGCAACGGCCTGCGCCCGGGGCGCTACTGGGTGACGAGCGACGACCTCGTCGTGCTGGCGAGCGAGGCCGGCGTGCTCGACATCGAGCCGGGCCGCATCGTGCGCAAGGGCCGTCTGCAGCCCGGCCGCATGTTCCTCGTCGACACCGCCCAGGCGCGCATCATCGACGACGACGAGATCAAGCTCACCCTCGCCGGCGAGCATCCCTACGCCGAGTGGCTCGAGCAGGGCCTCACCGAGCTCGACGACCTGCCCGCCCGCGACCACGTCGTGCACAGCCACGGCTCGGTGCTGCGGCGCCAGCAGATGTTCGGGTACACCGACGAGGACCTGAAGGTGATCGTGGCGCCCACGGCGCGCACCGGTGCCGAGCCGATCGGGTCGATGGGCACCGACACCCCGATCGCGGTGCTCTCCGAGCGCCCGCGGATGCTCTTCGATTACTTCCAGCAGCTCTTCGCCCAGGTGACGAACCCGCCCCTCGACGCCATCCGCGAGGAGGTCGTCACCGCCGTCGGCACGAGCGTGGGCCCCGAGGCGAACCTCCTCGCCCCCGGTCCCGAGAGCTGCCGCCAACTGGTGCTGCCCTTCCCGATCATCTCGAACGACGACCTGGCCCGCATCATCCACATCAACGAGGACGCCACGCACGCCCACCTCGCCTCGGTGGTCATCAGCGGTCTCTACCGCGTCGCCGACGGCGGTGTCGGTCTGCGCGCGGCACTCGACCGCGTGCGCACCGAGACGAGCGCCGCCATCGCGGGCGGTGCGCGCATCGTCGTGCTGTCGGACCGCAACGGCGACGAGGTGTGGGCGCCGATCCCGTCGCTCCTCATGACCGCGGCCGTGCACCACCATCTCGTGCGCGAGAAGACCCGCACCCAGGTGGGCCTCATCGTCGAGTGCGGGGACGCCCGCGAGGTGCACCACATGGCGCTCCTCATCGGGTACGGCGCCGGTGTCATCAACCCGTACCTCGCCTTCGAGAGCATCGAGGACCTCATCGCCGCCGACGAGGGGCGCGGGCTCCACGGGCTCGGAGGAATGGACCCGCACAAGGCGGTGGCCAACTACATCAAGGCCTCGGGCAAGGGCGTGCTCAAGGTGATGTCGAAGATGGGTGTCTCGACCGTCGCCTCCTACACCGGCGCGCAGATCTTCGAGGCCATCGGCCTCGCCGGCGACGTCGTGGAGGAGTTCTTCACCGGCACCGTGTCGCGTCTCGGGGGCATCGGTCTCGACGGCATCGCCGCCGAGGTGGCCGCGCGCCACGCGCTCGCCCATCCCGAACGGCCCGACCTGCGCGCGCACCGCCGCCTCGAGGCCGGCGGGGAGTACCAGTGGCGCCGCGAGGGCGAGCACCACCTGTTCAACCCCGAGACCGTCTACCGCCTGCAGCACGCCACGCGCGCGGGCCGGTACGACATCTTCAAGCAGTACTCGAGCGACGTCGACGACCAGTCGCGCCGTCTCGCGACGCTGCGGGGTCTGTTCGAGCTGCGCACCGGCGTGCGCCCGCCCGTGCCGATCGGGGAGGTGGAGCCCGTCAGCGAGATCGTGAAGCGGTTCTCCACCGGCGCGATGAGCTACGGGTCGATCTCCGCCGAGGCCCACGAGACGCTCGCGATCGCGATGAACCGCATCGGCGGCAAGAGCAACACCGGCGAGGGCGGCGAGGACCCGGAGCGGTTCGTGCCGCTCCCGAACGGCGACTCGAAGCGCAGCGCGATCAAGCAGGTCGCCTCCGGCCGCTTCGGCGTGACGAGCGAGTACCTGGTGAACGCCGACGACATCCAGATCAAGATGGCCCAGGGCGCCAAGCCCGGCGAGGGCGGCCAGCTGCCCGGCCACAAGGTGTACCCGTGGGTGGCCAAGACCCGGCACTCCACGCCGGGCGTCGGCCTCATCAGTCCGCCGCCGCACCACGACATCTATTCGATCGAGGACCTCAAGCAGCTCATCCACGACCTGAAGAACTCGAACCCGGCGGCACGCGTGCACGTCAAGCTCGTGGCCGAGGTGGGCGTGGGCACGGTGGCGGCCGGCGTGAGCAAGGCCAAGGCTGACGTCGTGCTTATCTCGGGCCACGACGGCGGCACGGGGGCCTCGCCGCTCACGTCGCTCAAGCACGCCGGTGCGCCGTGGGAGCTCGGCCTGGCCGAGACCCAGCAGACCCTCATGCTCAACGGACTGCGGGACCGCATCGTCGTGCAGGCCGACGGCCAGATGAAGACCGGCCGCGACGTGATCATCGCCGCCCTCCTCGGTGCCGAGGAGTTCGGTTTCGCCACCGCGCCGCTCGTCGTGAGCGGGTGCATCATGATGCGCGTCTGCCACCTCGACACCTGTCCGGTGGGCGTGGCCACGCAGAATCCCGAACTGCGCAAGCGCTTCTCCGGCCGGCCCGAGTTCGTCGTCAACTTCTTCGAGTACATCGCCGAGGAGGTGCGCGAACTGCTCGCCGCCCTCGGGTTCCGCACCCTGCAGGAGGCGGTGGGTCGGGTCGACCTCATCGACGCTCGCGCCGCCGTCGACCACTGGAAGGCGGCCGGACTCGACATCGCCCCCATCCTGGAGGTGCCCCGCAATCCCTACGGCTCGACGCCGCACAGCTCGGTGCCCCAGCGCCACGGACTCGAGGAGGCACTCGACGCCCGGCTCATCGAGATGGCGGCACCGGCGCTCGAGACGGGCGAGCCGGTGTTCATCGAGATGCCGGTGCGCAACGTCAACCGCACGGTGGGCACCATGCTCGGCCACGAGGTGACGAAGCGCCGCGGGGGAGCGGGCCTGCCGGACGGCACCATCCGCATCGCCTTCACCGGCTCGGCCGGCCAGAGCTTCGGCGCGTTCGTGCCCGCCGGCATCGAACTCGTGCTCGAGGGCGACGCAAACGACTACGTCGGCAAGGGACTCTCGGGCGGGCGCATCGTCGTGCGGCCCCACCGCGACGCGCCCTTCGCCCCGGAGGAGAACGTCATCGCCGGCAACGTCATCGGTTACGGCGCCACGTCGGGCGAGATCTTCATCAGCGGTCTCGTCGGCGAGCGCTTCTGCGTGCGCAACTCCGGCGCCACCGCCGTCGTCGAGGGCGTGGGCGACCACGGCTGCGAGTACATGACGGGCGGACGCGTGGTGGTGCTCGGTCCGACCGGGCGCAACTTCGCCGCCGGCATGTCGGGCGGCATCGCCTACGTCTACGACCCCGACGGCGACCTGCCCGGCAACGTCAACTACGAGCTCGTCGACCTCGAGCCGGTGACGGCCACCGACGAGGAGTGGCTGCGCGCGACCGTGGTCGCGCACTCCGAGCGCACCGGTTCGCCGGTGGCGGCGCGCATCCTCGCGGCATGGACGGTGGAGAAGTCCGCCTTCCGCAAGGTGATGCCGCGCGACTACAAGAAGGTGCTCGCGGTCATCGAGGAGTGCGGCGCCGCCGGACTCGACGAGGCCGCGACGGCCGACCGCATCATGGAGGTGTCCCGTGGGTGAACCGACCGGTTTCCTCAAGTGGGGGCGCAGCGGGCCCGCCCGCCGTCCCGTTCCCGTGCGTCTGCGCGACTGGCGCGAGGTGTACGAGCCCTTCGACGAGACGGAGCTCAGCCATCAGGCCGGGCGCTGCATGGACTGCGGCATCCCGTTCTGCAACAACGGGTGCCCGCTCGGCAACCTCATCCCGGATTGGAACGACCTCGTGTACCGCGGACACTGGCGCGACGCCATCGAGCGCCTGCACGCGACGAACAACTTCCCCGAGTTCACCGGGCGTCTGTGTCCGGCGCCGTGCGAGACGGCCTGCGTGCTCGGCATCAACCAGGACCCCGTGTCGATCAAGCAGGTCGAGGTGAACATCATCGACCGCGCCTGGGCCGAGGGCTGGGTGGAACCCCAGCCGCCGAGCATCCGCACCGGACGCCGCGTGGCCGTCGTCGGTTCCGGACCCGCCGGCCTGGCCGCGGCACAGCAGCTCACCCGGGCCGGGCACGACGTGGTCGTGCTCGAGCGCGCCGACCGCATCGGCGGTCTGCTGCGTTACGGCATCCCCGAGTTCAAGATGGAGAAGCACCACCTCGACCGTCGTCTCGACCAGATGCGCGCCGAGGGCACCGAGTTCCGCACCGGCGCCGACGTGGGCGGGGCGGTCGACATCGAGGTGCTGCGGGCCTCGCACGACGCCGTCGTGCTCGCCTGCGGCGCCACGTTGCGCCGCGACCTCGACGTGCCGGGCCGCGATCTGGCCGGCATCCACCAGGCCATGGAGTACCTGCCGGAGGCGAACCGCGTGCAGGAGGGCGACCTGACCGAGCCGCCCATCACGGCGACGGGCAAGAACGTCGTCGTCATCGGCGGCGGCGACACCGGGGCGGATTGTCTCGGCACGGCCCTGCGCCAGGGGGCGCGCCAGGTGGTGCAGCTCGAGATCATGCCGCGCCCGCCGGACGAGCGTGGCGCGTCGAACCCGTGGCCGCAGTGGAGCCTCGTGTATCGCACGTCGTCGGCCCACGAGGAGGGCGGTGAGCGGATGTTCTCCGTGAACACCGAGCGCTTCCTCGACGACGGGAACGGTGCGGTGCGCGCGCTCCTCGTCCATGAGGTGGCGATGCGCGACGGTCGTCTCGAGAAGATCGAGGGCACCGAGCAGGAGATTCCCGCCGACCTCGTGCTGCTCGCCATGGGTTTCCTCGGGCCGGAGAAGGGGTCGTGGCTCGAGTCGCTCGGCGTGGCCTTCGACGAGCGCGGCAACGTGGCCCGCGACGAGAACTACGAGACGAGCATCCCGGGCGTGTACGCGGCCGGGGACATGGGACGCGGCCAGAGCCTCATCGTCTGGGCGATCGCCGAGGGCCGCGCGTGTGCGGCCGCCGTCGACGCCCGGCTCATGGGGGAGACGAGCCTGCCCCGGCCCGTCGACCCCACGTCACGACCCTTGGTGTGACCCGCTGACCGGGAACGTCCGGGGACGCACGATGCGCCACCACCGGCGCGGCGACGCCCCCTACTGTGGGGGTCCGTGAGGAACAGCACCCCCCGTCCCGCACGACTCGCCGGTCGCGCCCTCGGCGCCG
>CAZSNB010000041.1:2559-5576 GCA_964608285.1 uncultured Bifidobacterium sp. | reverse complement strand
AGCCCCAGAGGGCGCACCACATCGGCGCATCCGAAACGCCGCACGGCGACGGGGGCCAGACAGGGGGACCATGTCCGGAACGATCCGCACCGCCCGCGAGGGCCGCTCGGCCGTCATCACGCTGGCCAACCCCGCCCAGAGCAACGCCCTTTCCCGCAATGGCCTGTACGAGCCGACCGCAGCCCTTCTCGCCGTGGCCGACTCCGATGCCGGCGGCCGCCCAGGAGGGCATCGCTGCGTTTCTCGAGAAGCGCAGCCCTAAGTTTGACGGCAGGTGAACCCCATGACTGACACTGCCCCTTCTCCTGACACTGCCACGACGGCGCCCGACCATCTCGTCGAGGTCGAACTGGCTCTCGAGGGGATGACCTGTGGGGCGTGTGCGGCGCGGATCGAGAAGCGCCTGAACGAACTCGACGGCGTGGAAGCCGTCGTCAACTACGCCACCGAGACCGCCACCGTGGCCTTCGACGCGTCGGCGGCCGACACCGCGCGTCTCGTCGCCGCCGTCACCGATATCGGCTATGGCGCCAGGGTCGTCGACGACGAGCCGTGGGATGACGACCTCGATGTCCGTCTGCGCCTCGCCCGTCGTCGCCTCGTCTTTTCTTCGGTCCTCACGGTTCCCGTCGTCGTCCTGTCAATGGTGCCGGCCGCCATGTTCGACGGGTGGCAGTGGTGGGCGATGTGGTTGTCGCTTCCGGTCGTGACCCTCGGCGCGTGGCCCTTCCACCGCGCCGCCCTGAAGAACGCCCGTCACGGCGCCACCACCATGGACACGCTCATTTCGGTGGGGGTCATCGCCGCCACGGTGTGGAGCATCTGGGCCCTCGTGTGGGGAGGGGCGGCGGACGACCACTCGATGCACGCTGGCATGTCCTCGATGATGTCGGGTGACACCCACGTGTACTTCGAGGTCGGTGCCGCCGTCACCACGTTCATCCTCCTCGGCCGCTACCTCGAGATGCGTGCCAAGCACTCGGCCGGTGGCGCGTTGCGCGCCCTGCTCGCCCTCGGCGCCCGCTATGCCACCGTCCTCCGTGACGGCGAGGAAGTGAGCATCCCGGCCTCCGTGGTGCGCATCGATGACCGCATCGTCGTGCGCCCCGGCGAGAAGATCGCCGCCGACGGGACCGTGGAAGAAGGTCGGTCATCGATCGACATGAGCATGATCACGGGCGAGAGCGTTCCCGTCGACGTCGGCCCGGGAGACCCCGTCACGTCGGCCACCGTCAACCTGAACGGTCGACTCGTCGTGCGCGCCTCCCGCGTCGGGGCCGAGACGACCTTCGCCCGCATGGCGCGCCTCGTGCGCGAGGCCCAGGCCACGAAGGCCCCGGTGCAGCGCATCGCCGATCGGGTCAGTGCCGTGTTCGTGCCCGTCGTGTTCGCCATCAGTGCCGTGACGCTCGGCCTGTGGTGGTGGATGGAGGGCGACGTCGAGCAGGCCTTCACCGCCGCGGTCGCCGTGCTCATCATCGCCTGCCCGTGCGCGCTCGGCCTCGCCACCCCGACCGCCCTCATGGTGGGCAGCGGCCGCGCCGCCCAGATGGGCATCGTCATCAAGGGCATCGACGTCCTGCAATCGACCCGCCGCATCGACACCGTCGTGCTCGACAAGACCGGCACCGTCACCACCGGGGCCATGTCGCTCGTCGAGGTGACCGTCACCCCGGGCACCGGACGCGACGAGGCCCTGCGCCTCGTGGGTTCCCTCGAACGGGGCAGTGAGCACCCGATTGCCCGGGCCATCGTCACGGGCGCCGAGGCCGAGGTCGGTTCGCTCCCGGCGCCCGAGGAATTCGAGGCCCTGCCCGGCGTCGGCGCGGTGGGACGCGTGAACGGCACGATCGTCACCGTCGGCCGTGAGGAAGTGTTCAGCGGCCGTTTGGTCGTTGTGCCGAAGGTGCTGCGCGAGGCTCTCGCTGCCGCCCGGTCACGCGCCCACACCGCCGTGCTCGCCGCATGGGACGGCGAAGCCCGTGCCGTGTTCGCCGTTGCCGACCAGCCCAAGCCCTCGAGCCCGGCGGCCATCGCCACCCTGCGGTCGATGGGCCTCGCCGTGGTGCTCCTCACGGGTGACAACCCCCAGACGGCAAAAGCCGTGGCGGAAGCCGTCGGCATCGACACCGACGAACACCATCTCTATGCCGGTGTCATGCCGGACGAGAAGGTGGCCGTCGTGCGCGACCTGCAGGAGCGCGGCTACGCGGTGGCGATGGTGGGCGACGGCGTGAACGACGCCGCCGCCCTCGCCCAGGCCGATGTCGGCATCGCCATGGGCGGGGGAACCGACGTGGCCATGCAGGCCAGCGATCTCACCATCGTCAACGGCGACCTGCGCTCGGTGCCCGACGCCATCCGTCTGTCGCGCGCGACCCTGCGCACCATCAAGACGAACGTCTTCTGGGCCTTCGCCTACAACGTCGCCGCCATCCCGCTGGCCGCGGCCGGCGCCCTCAACCCGATGTGGGCAGGGCTGGCGATGGCGTCCTCGTCGGTGTTCGTGGTGACGAACAGCCTGCGTCTGCGTCGCGTGCCGCTCCATCGCTGAGCGCGCCCCGCACCGCGTCGATGGCGGCGCGACGCTTGTTGCGGATGGTGCGCGGGGACATGCCCCGGTCGAGGGCGATCTCGTGGCCGTGGCGTCCACCGGCCAGTTCGCGAAGCAACTCGAGGTGCTCGGCCCCTACCCCCTGTTGCTCGGCCTCGCAGAGCACGTCATCGAGATCGATGTCGGCCGACTCACCCGTCCCGCCCGAGAGGATGCCGAGGATGTCGTCCTCGACGCACACCTCGTCCACCCGCTTGAGGCGGGCGGTGCGCACGAAGGCGTGGTACTCACAATCCCTCACGAGGTTCGCCGCCACCTTGTCGAGCCGGCGCTGCCACGGATAGGTGCGCACGACGATCCACGCCGTCGCCAGCAGTTCGCCCATCGCCACCGTGGGGCCACCGGGCACGATGCGTCCGCGTCGGCGCGCCACGGCCATGAGGGCCGGGAGGATGCGGTGGAT
>CAZSNB010000041.1:0-2459 GCA_964608285.1 uncultured Bifidobacterium sp. | reverse complement strand
CGTCTGTCGGCCGAGTGGTCGATGTCGGTGTGCGCGGTGGAGCCGTTCCCCGGGCTCGACCTCGGGCCGGAGGTGGAAGGTCGTTTCGCCGCGGTGCCCGGTCTCGACGATGACGCCCATTTGCGCGATCTGCACGAGGCCGCCGATGCCCTCGGCACGGCGGTCACCGGTCTCATGGGGTTTTGCATGGGCGGGATGTACTGCTTCAAGTCGGCTCGCAGCGATCGCTTCGTCCGCATCGCCAGCTTCTACGGGATGATCACGCTGCCGGACGCCTGGAAGGGCCCGGGTCACGGCGAACCGCTCGCCCATCTCATCCGCGGATACGCCGACAACGTGCTCGCCATCATCGGCGAGAAGGACCACTACACCCCGCTCGCCGACGTGGATCAACTGCGGGCCACCGGTGCCCAGGTGGTGGTCTATCCCGAGGCCGACCACGGCTTCGCCCACGACGCATCGCGACCGGCACACCGTCCCGGGGACGCCGCCGACGCGTTCGCTCGCACGCGCGAGTGGATGCTCAGCGCCACGTCCTGACGCGCATCACCCCGCCTTCGCGGCGAAGCGCCGCGACAACAACGGATCAGTTGGCGCGTTGGACCAGCTTCTCGCGGTCGAGGATGCGATAAGTGCGGTCGTGCTGCTCGAGCCAGTGCAGTTTGATGAAGCTGGCGATGGCCTTGTTCACGCGTTCGCGTGAGGCACCGACCATGCCCGCGAGTTCCTCCTGGGTGACGGGGAGGACGAACTCGTCCTTGCCGCCCGACATCTCCACGAGACGCTTGGCGGTGCGACCGGTGACATCGAGGAACACGCTGTCGGCGAGGGCCTCGTCCATGGCGCGCAGGCGCCGGGTGAGCATGTGCACGACGTTCCAGATGAGTTCGGGCTTCGCGTCGAGCTGCGTGCGCACCGCCGTGTAGGGGATCTCAAGCACCGTCGAGGTCTCGAGCGCCCGGGCACCGGCCGAGCGCACGCCCTTGTCGAGCATGCCCATCTCGCCGAAGAGGTCGCCCTCTTCCATGAGGGCGATGACGCTCTCGCGATGGTCGAAGGGACGGTTGCCGATGGCGATGGCGATGCGGCCCGTCAACACGACGAAGAGCGAGGCCGGTTCGTCGCCGGCCTCGAAGAGCACGTCGCCGCGCACGAGGTCGCGCACCGCGCCGGCGTCGCCCATCGCGGACAGGAGCGCGGGCGGGGCATCCTGGAAGAGTTCGGTCTCGGAGAGGATGCGTTCGTGCGCCATAGCAACCACGACGGTACTACCCTGCATTCATGCCCGAAAAAGAGACCGTGTGGACCGTCGTCGTGGCCGCGGGATCGGGCCTGAGATTCGGCAGTGCCAAGCAGTTCGAGATGCTCGAGGGTCGTCGTATCGTCGATTGGGCGGTTGAAGAGGCCGAGCGTCACTCGCTCGGGGTGGTCGTGGTTGTCCCGCCCGGGCGCGTGGAGGGCCCCGGACAGGTGGAGGGCGGGGCCACGCGCAGTGAATCGGTGCGCCGGGGCCTGGCCGCCGTGCCACCCGAGGCCACCATCGTGTGCGTCCATGACGCCGCGCGTCCGTTCGCCAGCTCCACGGTGTTCCAACGCGTGATCGGCGCCGTGGTGGACGGCGCCGACGGGGCCGTTCCGGGCGTCTTGGTGGCCGACACAATAAAAGAGGTCAACGTGTCGAACGTGGTGGTGTCCACCCCGCACCGAGAGACCCTGCGAGCCGTGCAGACCCCCCAGGCCTTCCGCGCCGCGTCGTTGCGCCGGGCCCATGAGGGCGGGGCGGAAGGCACTGACGACGCGGCGCTCGTCGAGCGTCAGGGTGGCGAAGTGGTCGTCGTCGAAGGCGAGTTCGTCAACCGCAAGATCACCACTCCCGACGATCTCGAGTGGGCCGTTGCCCACGCACAGCGCCTGCGCCACGGGGAGGTGTGACCCGGTGGGCATCGACATCCGCGTCGGCAACGGGTTCGACGTCCATCGTTTCGATGATGCTCCGCCCGAGGGACGCGTGCTCGTGCTCGGGGGCGTGACGTTCCCCGGCGAGCGCACCCTCGTCGGCCACAGCGACGCCGATGCGGTGGCCCACGCCGTGGCCGACGCTCTTCTCGGCGCCGCCGGGCTCGGCGACATCGGCAGCCACTACCCGGACACCGATCCGCAGTGGCGGGGAGCCGATTCGATGGCCATCCTGCGGGACGTCGTCGCCAAGGTGACCGCACTCGGGTGGCGTGTCGGCAACGTGGATTGCAGCGTGGTGTGCGAGATGCCGCGCATCGCGCCGACCCGCGAGGAGATGCAGCGCATCCTGTCGGCCGCGGTGGGTGCTCCGGTGAGCGTGAAGGGCCGCCGCGCCGAAGGACTCGGTGCCATCGGCAGGGCCGAGGGCATAGCCTGCTTCGCTTCCGCCGTTCTTCTCAAGGAGTCCTGATGGCCCCGCGTCCTCCCCGCAAGGGCAAGCC
>CAZSNB010000040.1:0-6194 GCA_964608285.1 uncultured Bifidobacterium sp. | reverse complement strand
ACCTGCCCGTGGAGATCAACGAGTTCTTCGGCTCGATGATCAACATGGACGACCCCAAGCACTTCCGTCTGCGCTCCATCGTGGCCAAGGGGTTCACCCCGAAGGAGATCGGCGCGCTCGAGGAGTCGGTGCGCGTGCGGTCGCGTACCGTCATCGACCGCATGTTCGAGCGGTTCCCCGAGAAGCGCTGCGACTTCGTGCGCGAGGTGGCGGCCCTCATGCCGCTGCAGATCATCTGCGACATGATGGGCATCCCCGAGTCCGACGAGGAGATGATCTTCAACTGGACGAACACCATTCTCGGCGTTGGCGACCCCGAGTACGTGGGCAGCTTCGAGGATCTCGTGCGGGTGGGTGGTGAGATCTTCGCCTACGCCCTCGCCCTCGGAGAGGACCGTCGTGCCCATCCCCGCGACGACATCGCCTCGGTGATGATGCAGGCCGAGGTCGATGGCGAGCGCCTCACCGCGCAGGAGTTCGGCTCGTTCTTCATCCTTCTCGTCGTGGCGGGCAACGAGACGACCCGCACCGCCATAGCCCACGGCATGCGGGAACTGACCCTCAACCCTGATCAGCGCCGCACGTGGTTCGACGACTTCGAGACGCACACCCGCACCGCGGTCGAGGAGATCGTGCGCTACGCCACTCCCGTCATCCACTTCCGGCGCACGGCCACGCAGGACACCGAGATCAACGGCCAACCCATCAGGGAGGGCGAGAAGGTCGTGATGTTCTACCAGTCGGGCAACCGCGACGAGCGGGTGTTCGCCGATCCGGACAGGTTCGACGTGACACGGCCTCTCTCCCCGGCCCAGGTGGGCTTCGGCGCGGGGGGCCCGCACTTCTGCCTCGGGGCGAACCTCGCCCGCCGGGAGATCGCGGTGATGTTCGACGAGATCCGGCGTCGCGTTCCGACCCTTGAGATCGTCGGCGAACCGGCCTACCTGCAGAGCTCGTTCATCAACGGCATCAAGCGCATGGAGTGCGCCTGGTAGACACCTACGGGACCTCCCGGTCCCTGCCGCTCAACGGAGGGGCTCGAGCGACTCGAGTGCGAGCCGGAACGTCTCACGCTGCGTGACGAGACCGATCGGGGTGTCGCTGCGCCCGGTCGAGTCCTCCTCCCACAGGAGCGGCAGACCCCGCGGGCTGAGCACCAGCCGGGTGACGCCCTCGCCGGTCGCCGTGCCCGACGTGACGATGCCGACGCTCACCTCGATGCCCGTCGTCGGGATTCCTCCGATGTCCTGCATGACCGTTCCCGTCACTTCGAGCGTGCGTACATGGGTCATCCCCGCACCGTCGCACCGCACCACGGTCACGGGCGCGACGTCTCGGGGCGGAAGCAGCCAGGTGCCGACCGGACACTCGAGCGTGCGCTCGTCGCGGGTGCCGAAGAACTCGTGCACCCCGCCGTAACGCACGAGGGCCACGCCACCGTCCGCCGCGCACAACTCCCACCACTCGACCCGCTCTTCGACGGGTCGCCACTCGACGCGCACCCCGCAACCCGACGCCGTGACGACGAGGGCCGACTCGTCGGGATACCGCCGCTCCGGTGCGGTGAGCGCATCGATCTTCTCGCTGCCCGAGGTGGCATAGACATAGACACCCGGGTCAGGGAGACCCTCGACCGCGAGGATGTCGCCGGCGACGTCGTCGAAGCCGTCGATGAGATCCGCGATGGACACGGGCGTCGTGGTGGTGCGGAAGGTGGACCACACCCATCCCCCGAGGCCGATGACCACCGCGAGCACGGCCACGAGGAGAACGAGACGCGAGACGCGACCACCCGGTATCCCCCGACGCACATCGCTCCCCACGACGAGGGACCGTAGCGGTCGGGCGCCCCCGGGTCAGGCGAGGCGGATGTCGGCGACCACGGCGGCATGGTCGCTCGGTTGCACGCCATCGACGGGCTCGAGGCCGGCGAGGCGGATGCCTTGGGGTGAACCGAGTGGCCGCGGCCGCGGCCACGACACCATGAGGTAATCCAGTCGCCTGTTGGGCCACGTGCTGTCCCCGAGATACGGATTGTCGCGGCGCCACGTGTGACCCGGGCCCTCCCCGGCGATCTCCCACAGGTCGGTGAACACGAGCCCCGGAACCGCCGGCTGACTGCGCCCGGTGAGCATGCGCACCTCGTCCGAGTCGGGCACGGCGTTGAGATCACCGGCGAGAATCACCGGAAGTTCGTTGTCCGGGTCCTCGCGCAGCCGTTCGACGATGCCGCACAGGGCCTCGCACTGGGCGAGACGGGTGGCGGAGGCGTCGAACCGGTGGTCGAGATGGGTCGAGACCGTCCACACGTTCCCGTGGGGAGTCTCGATGCGGGCCACCAGGGCCCGCCGGGCGCTCGGTGCGCCGGTGGCGTCGGGCAGCCGGTGCACGTGCCACTCGAGGATCGGCCACCGACTGAGGATGGCGTTCCCGGTGCTCACGCCGTCCTCGTACCACGGACCCTCGGTTCGGGCCACGTACATGTTGAGTTCCTCGGCGAGCCACACCGCCTGGTCGAGGCCGCCCTCCTGGGCCCACACCTCCTGCAGACACACGATCTCGGGCTTCTCGGCGGCTATGACCGCCAGCACGGCGGGTTGACGGTCGCGCCACGGGCCGAACTGCCACCACACGTTCCACGTCATGATGCGGGCCTGCACGGTCGAACCCTAGGTGGCGGGAGACGTCTGTGCGCGGCGGTGTCGGCGCCAACCCTGAACACCGGTCGTGGTGAAGGCGAGCAGGACCAGGGGTGCGGCCACGAGGGCTGCCGGCCCCACCCACTCGGTCGCCGAGTGATCGGTGGCGTCGAGGACGAGGAAGAGAACGTAGACGACGTAGAAGAGCGCGAGCAGGATGCCCTCCCAACGCTTGATGGCGAAGCCGTTCCAGAAGATTGGCAGGAGCACCACGGTGGCCGCGATCATCACCGGGTAGTCGAGGCGCAGGACCGCATCGTCCACCGCGACGCCGCGGGCCGCGAACAGACCCGACGCGCCGAGGACACAGAGGATGTTGAAGATGTTGCTGCCGAGCACGTTGCCGACCGCGATGTCGCGTTGACCGCGCCACGCCGCGATGACCGACGTGGCCAGTTCCGGCAGCGACGTGCCGACGGCCACGATGGTGAGCCCCACCACCGTCTTGCTCACACCGGCGCTCACCGCGAACTCGGTGGCCGCTCCGACGAACACCTGGGCGCCGACGATGAGCAGGGCGAGGCCGCCGACCACGAAGGCGACGAGACCGGGCAAGGGAGCTCCGGCGGAGGCGCCCTCGATGCCGGCGACCGCTTCCCCGGCCTCGGCGGCCACGGTGGCCGACTCGCGCCGGGACTGACGCAATAGCCACACCGTGTAGATGATGATGCCCGACACGAGAACCGCCCCGTCGAGGCGTCCCACCGTTCCGTCGAGCGACATCAGGAGCACCACCAGCGTGGCGCCGAGCAGGAGGGGAAGGTCGAGGCGCACGAGTCGCGAGGCGATGGTGAGCCCGCCGAACACCGCCGAGATACCGAGGATGAACAGGATGTTGACGATGTTGCTGCCGATGACGTTGCCGAGGGCCACGTCATTCTCGCCGGTGACCGCAGCTCCGACGCTGACGGCGAGCTCCGGTGCGCTCGTGCCGAAGGCGACGACGGTGAGCCCCACCGCGACCGGGCTGATGCCGAAGCGCGTGGCGATGGACGCCGCTCCCCGCACGAGGAGCTCCGCTCCCACGACGAGCGCCACCACGCCCCCGAGAAGGCGCACCAGAATCCAGAGGGTCACTGCTGCTTTCCTTCCCGGGGGAGACGGTGGGTCAGGGAGCCGGTCGGCTCAGCTGCAGCCGCTCGTGGAACCACAGCTCGGACAGGCGTGGCAGGAGCCGGCGCGCTGCATCTGCACCCCGCACATCATGCACATCGGGGCATCCGCGTGCTGACGGGCGATGCCCTGGGGAGCCGAGTGGTCGGAGACCGGCGCCGGCGGCGCGGTGCCGAGTTGGATCGACGCCGCCAGATCGCCCGCACTGGGGATCGACTTGGGATCGGGGGCCACCTCGGAGCCGGTCTTCGTCTCGATGACGGACTCCTCCACACCGGGCAGGGTGGGCTGCACCCGCTCGTCGCGGGTGAAGATCCCCAGTTCGGCGCGCTCGTCGTAGGTCATGTACTCGAGCGCCAGACGGCGGAAGAGATAGTCCATGATCGACGAGGCGATGCGGATGTCCGGGTCGTCGGTCATGCCCGCGGGCTCGAAGCGCATGTTCGTGAACGCCTCGACGAAGGCCCGCAGCGGCACCCCGTACTGGAGACCGTACGAGATCGACTTGGCGAAGGCGTCCATGATGCCCGACAGGGTGGAACCCTGCTTCGACACCGTGAGGAACACCTCACCGGGACGCCCGTCCTCGTACTCGCCGATGTTGGCGAAGCCCTTGCAGTCCGCGACGCGGAACTCGAAGGTGCGGGCCCGACGCGACCGGGGCAGCTTCTGGCGCACCGGCTGGGTGACGACCCGCTCCACGATGCGCTCGACCGCGCCGGTCGCCGCCTCGGTGGCCGTGGCGGACGCATCCGCGGACTCGCCCTCCTTCTTCACCGTCGAGAGGGGCTGACCCACCTTGCAGTTGTCGCGGTAGATGGCCACGGCCTTGATGCCGAGCTTCCAGGCCAGCATGTGCAGCTCTTCGATGTCCTCGACCGAGGCCTCCTCGGGCATGTTCACCGTCTTCGAGATGGCACCCGAGATGAAGGGCTGGATGGCGCCCATCATGCGGACGTGACCCTCGTAGTGGATGACGTTGTCGCCCATCGAGCAGGCGAACACCTGGACGTGGTTCGCCTCGAGGTGCGGGGCACCGAGGATGGACTTGTTCTCGTCGATGTGGGCGACGATGTCGGCGACCTGCTTCTCGCCGTACCCGAGACGACGCAGGGCGCGGGGGATGGTCTGGTTGACGATGCTCATCGAACCGCCACCGACCATCTTCTTCATCTTCACGAGGCCGAGGTCGGGCTCGACTCCCGTCGTGTCGCAGTCCATCATGAGACCGATCGTGCCGGTCGGGGCGAGCACCGATGCCTGCGCGTTGCGCACGCCGTATTCCTCGCCGTCGCGCACCGCCGCGTCCCATGACTCGCGTCCCGCGGCCACGAGGTCCGCCTGGATGATTCCGGTGTCGGCGATGCGGTCGTGCTCGGCACGGTGCATGCGCAGCACGTCGAGCATGTACTTCTCGTTCTCGGGGAAGCCGGCGAACGGACCCATGCGGCTGGCGATGCGGGCGCTGGTGGCATAGGCGTGGCCCGTCATCAGCGAGGAGATGGCGGCCGCCCATGCACGACCCTCGTCCGAGTCGTAGGCGAGGCCGAGTGCCATGAGCAGCGCACCGAGGTTGGCGTAGCCGATGCCGAGCTGGCGGAACTTGCGGCTGTTCTCCCCGATGGCCTCGGTGGGATAGTCGGCACGACCCACGAGAATCTCCTGGGCGGTGAACACGACCTCGACCGCGTGGCGGTAGGCCTCCACGTCGAAGCGATCGTCGTCGTCGAGGAACTTCATCAGGTTGAGCGAGGCGAGGTTGCACGCCGAGTTGTCGATGTGCATGTACTCCGAGCACGGGTTCGAGCCGTTGATGCGGCCCGTCGCGTGCGCCGTGTGCCAGCGGTTGATGGTCGTGTCGAACTGCAGTCCCGGGTCGGCGCACTCCCACGCCGCCTCGGCGATCTGGCGCCACAGGTCGCGGGCCCGCACCGTGCGCACGACGGATCCGTCGGTGACGGCCCGCAGGTGCCACTCGGCGTCGGCCTCGACCGCCTGCATGAACTCGTCGGTGACGCGCACCGAGTTGTTGGCGTTCTGGTACTGGATGCTGTACGAGTCGGCGCCATCGAGGTCCATGTCGAAACCGGCGTCGCGCAGGACGCGGGCCTTGCGCTCCTCGCGCACCTTGCACCACACGAACTCCTCGACGTCGGGGTGGTCGGCGTTGAGGATGACCATCTTGGCTGCGCGACGGGTCTTGCCTCCCGACTTGATGGTTCCGGCCGACGCGTCGGCGCCGCGCATGAACGAGACGGGACCAGAGGCCGTGCCGCCGCCCTCGAGACCCTCCACGCTGGAACGGATCCTCGACAGGTTGATTCCCGAGCCGGAGCCGCCCTTGAAGATGACGCCCTCCTCGCGGTACCAGTTGAGGATCGC
>CAZSNB010000039.1:0-8008 GCA_964608285.1 uncultured Bifidobacterium sp. | reverse complement strand
CCGGCACCAACTACGAGGCGGTGTCGCAGCTCAAGCCCGTGTTCCGCCCCGACGGATCGGTGACGGCCGGCAACGCGTGCCCGCTCAACGACGGTGCGGCTGCGGTGATGGTGATGAGCGACACGAAGGCCAAGCAGCTCGGTCTCACCCCGCTCGCGCGCATCGTGTCCTCCGGTGTCTCGGGTCTGAACCCCGAGATCATGGGCCTCGGCCCGATCGAGGCCTGTCGTCAGGCCCTGAAGCGCGCCGGCATGACCATCGACCAGATCGACCTCGTCGAGATCAACGAGGCGTTCGCCGCCCAGGTCATCCCCTCGGCCAAGCACCTCGGCATCCCGATGGAGAAGCTCAACGTGCACGGTGGAGCCATCGCGCTCGGCCACCCCTTCGGCATGACCGGTGCGCGCATCATGACGACGCTCATCAACGGCCTGCAGTGGGAGGACAAGACCTACGGCATGGAGTCGATGTGCGTGGGCGGCGGCCAGGGAATGGCCATGGTCGTCGAGCGCCTCAGCTGAACGCGCCCCCGCGAGGGATCAGGTGACCGGTACGGGGCGCGGTTCGTCCGCCCCCCGGGCCATCACCGCCACGGCTGCGCCCATGAGGACCATGAGCACCGCGGCGAATCCGAAGGTCCACTCCGGGCCCCAGCGCCCGTAGATGAGCGGCGCCACGAGCGACATCGCCGAACCCATGAGGAGGTCGCCGCTTCCCGCCAGTCCCTGGGTGGCGGTGGCGCGTCCCTCCGGTGCCGAGCGGGCCACGAATGCCTGGGCGGCGGGTGCGGCGAAGGCACCGAACAGACCCTCGACGAGACCGAACGCGATGAGCAGTTCCGGGGTGGGCAGCAGACCGTAGATGAACACGAGCGGTGCGATGAGCCAGATACCGCGCACCGTTGCCCGGGAGGGGCCCATGCGATCGGCGAGGCGTCCGCCGCGCGCCGCGAAGAGCACGAAGGGGATCGTGTAGAGCAGGAACGTCAACCCGACCTGCAGGTTGTTGCCGCCGCGGTCGGTGATGTAGCGGTCCCACAGCGAGTCGTAGATGCCGACGGGCACGAAGAGCGTGACGGATGCGAGCACAGCCGCCCTCACCTTGCGGTCGCGGAGCAGGTCGACGCTGATCGACCGGGTGCTGTCGCTCGGGGGCAATTGGGGGAGGGGACGACCCGACACGAGGACGAAACCGACGAGGGCCACGGCGCCGAAGACGAGGAACGCTCCCCGCAGACCGAAGGGCTCGATGAGGAGGGCACCGATGAGTGGCCCGCCCGTGAAGCCGGCCAGTTCGATGCCGCGCAGGCGGCCGAGTCGTTCGGCGGCACGGTTGCGGTCGAGACCGCCCACGATGGCGCGCACCGCGGGGCCGCTCAGACCGAGCGACACCCCGGCGACGGCCCGGGCAGCGATGAACATCCACAGCGTCGTGCCGAACGCGAACATCACCGAGCCTGCCGAGGCGAGCAGAAGCGCCGTGAGCACGAAGGTGCGCTGACGGCCCTTGTCGGCGAGCGGTGCGAGCAGGAGCTGCACGAGGAAGGAGGCGAAGAACCCCGCCGCCGAGATGACACCCAGTCCGCCGTTCGAGAAGCCGTAGCGGTCCTGCAGGTCGCTGAGGGCCGGGAACACCATGCTGTTCGACACGGGCACGGCGAAGCCGCACAACAGCAACGGCCCGATGCCGAGGGCGAATCCCGGCTTGCTCACGACGCGCACGCCCCGAGCACGGCGTCACTGAACGGCGGCCAGTGCACGAGTCCCCACTTCGAGAAGTCGCGTTCGGCGAGCATCACGCATGCGACGTCGGCCACCGGGTCGCGCCAGAGGAAGGTGCCGATGCCCCCGAAGTGCCCGTACGTGGCCGGGGACGACCGTGTGGCGGTCCAGTGGGGAGCCTTGTGTCCGCGGACCTCGAACCCGAGACCCCACGGGCACGGGTCGTACGAACCGAGCCCGGGAACGATGCCGGCGAGGTCCGGGAACACCGGCGCCACCGCCTCGTCGCGCAGGGACGGCGAGATGAGGCGCGGATCGCGCAGTTCGCCGAGGAAGGAGACGAGGTCGTCGACGCAGCTGTGCACGTCCTTGGCCGGTGAGCCCTCGAGACGCGACGACGTCATGGCGAGAGGGGTGAACACCGCCTCGGCCAGGTAATCGGCGAAGGAGATGCCGGTGGCGGCCGCGACGTGGTCGGCGGCGAGGTCGATGCCCGTGTTCGAATAGTGGCGCCGCACCCCGGGCCTCGAGATGGGGGCGCGTCCCTCGAACGGGTAGCCACCGGCGTGGGCCAGGAGGTGGCGCAGGGTGCAGCCCTCCTGGCCGACGGGGTCGTCGAGCGACACCGAGCCCTCCTCGACCGCGATGAGGACCGCCCACGCGGCGAGGGGCTTGCTGACCGAGGCGATGCGCTGTCCCCGCGCGGTGTCCCCGCGGGTCTCCGTGCCGCCCGGATGCACGACGGCAGCCGAGAAGAAGGGAACGGGCCAGGCGTCGGCGACCGCCCAGGCGGCGGAGAGGTCGGGTCGGCTCACGAGCCGGAGCGGATGAGCTCGGCCACGCGGAAGGCGAGGTCGAGGGACTGTCGCCCGTTGAGCCGCGGGTCGCAGATGGTCTCGTAACGGTCGTCGAGGTCGTCATGGCCGAGGTCGTCGGTGCCGCCCGTGCACTCGGTGACGTTCTCCCCGGTGAGCTCGACGTGGATTCCGCCGGGCCAGGTTCCCTCGGCCTTGTGGGCGCGCACGAAACCGGCGATCTCGGCGACGATGTTCTCGAACTCGCGCGTCTTGCGTCCGTTCGGCGCCGTGACCGTGTTGCCGTGCATCGGGTCGCACGCCCACACCACGGGGTGACCGGACCGCGCCACGGCCTTCAAGAGGGGTCGGAGGGCGTCCTCGACCTTGTCGGCGCCCATGCGGCTGATGAGGGTGAGGCGTCCGGGTATCTGGGCCGGATTGAGGCGCTCGCAGGCCTCGATGACCCACTCGGGCGAGGTGGTGGGGCCGACCTTGCAGCCGATCGGATTGCCCACGCCGCGGAGGAACTCGACGTGCGCGCCGTCCAACTGGCGGGTGCGCTCGCCGATCCACAGCATGTGGGCCGAGCAGTCGTACCACTGTCCGGTGAGCGAGTCCTGGCGGGTGAGCGCCTCCTCCCATCCGAGGATGAGGGCCTCGTGGCTGGTGAAGACGTCCACCTCGTGGAGGGCCGCGTAGTTCTCCGTGTCCACCCCGCAGGCGCGCATGAAGTTGAGCGCGCGCTCGATCTCGGACGCGAGCTGCTCGTAGCGCTGGCCCTCGGGGCTCGAGGAGACGAACTCCTGGGTCCAGGCGTTGACGCGGTTGAGGTCGGCGAAGCCACCCTTGGTGAAGGCGCGCAGGAGGTTCAGCGTGCTCGCCGACTGGTGGTAGGCCTGCACGAGACGAGTCGGATCGGGGACGCGGGCCTCGGGCGTGGGTGCGAGGTCATTGACGATGTGCCCGCGGAACGACGGGAGCTCCAGGTCACCGATCCTCTCGACGGGGGAGGATCGCGGCTTGGCGAATTGACCTGCCATGCGGCCGACCTTCACCACCGGCACGCCCATCGAATAGGTGAGCACCACAGCCATCTGCAGGATGACGCGCAGCTTCTCGCGGATGTTCACCGCGCTGAACTCCTCGAAGCTCTCGGCGCAGTCACCGGCCTGGAGCAGGAACGCATTGCCCGCGGCCACCTGGGCCAGGGAGGACTGCAGGGAGCGGGCCTCGCCGGCGAAGACGAGGGGAGGGAAGCCGGAAACCCGGGCGAGGGCATGCTCGAGCGCACCCGAGTCGGGCCACTGGGGCTGTTGCTCCGCGGGGAGCGAGCGCCAGGAGGAGGGGTTCCAGCTGCGTGCCATGTCGTCTCCCAGTCTCGCCGCGGGCGTGGCCGACGGCAACGGGATTTGCCGGGTCAGACGGCCAGGATGCGCTCTGCGTCGTCGCGCAGACCCTCGACGGCGCGGCTCACGAGGCGACGGGCCGCCTCGGCCGTGACGCCCAGTTCCTCGCCCACCTCACGGAAGCTCTTGCGCTCCCCGTCGAGGAGGCCGAAGCGGGCCTCGACGGCGTAGCGCGCACGATCGTCGAGGGTGCCGAGCAGTTCGTCGAGCAGTTCGGTGTCCACGAGGGCCATGACGGCGTCCTCGGGGGTTCCCTGACCGTTGTCCATGAGGTCGCCGAGCGTGGCGTCGCCGTCGTCGCCGACCGTCTTGTCGAGGGAGACAGGGGTGGTGAGGCGGTGCAGTTCGGCGTTGTTGGCGTCGAGGGTCTCGCCGTCGCCGGAAGCCTGACGCAGAGCGGCACGGAGGCTCGCCGAACGGTCACCCGGGATGCGGATGAGGCTGGCCTTCTGGTCGAGCGCACGACCGATGGCCTGACGGATCCAGAAGGTGGCATAGGTGGAGAACTTGAAGCCGCGGCGCCAGTCGAACTTGTCGACGGCGTGCTCGAGACCGAGGTTGCCCTCCTGGATGAGGTCGAGGAGGTCCATGCCCTGGGGAAGGGGATAACGACGGGCGATCGAGACCACGAGGCGGAGGTTGGCCCGGATGAAGCGGTCCTTCGCGGCGGCGGCCAGACGCAGGTCGCGGCGGAGGGCGGCGCTGCGCTCGCCCTTGGCGATGCGCTCGGCGGCGTCGCGCCCGGCCTCGATGGCCTTGGAGAGCTCGCGCTCGTCCTCGGCGGTGAGGAGGGCGACCTTGCCGATGTCGTTGAGGTAGAGGCCGATGGAATCGTTCATGGTGCGTGGGTCAACCGTCTGTGAGGGGTGGATGTTCCCGGCGGGAGCGTGGCGTTCGGCACACGATTCCTCCGGTTCCGACGGGGGCTGTCGGGGGAGGTGAGACAGTAACACGCGCTTCTACCGCTGGCTAGGGGCAAATCCACCCGTCCTAGACTCGTCCGATGACCCGTCGACTCGGCCTGTTCGGGGGCACCTTCGACCCACCCCACACGGGACATCTGGCCGTGGCCCGAGCGGTCCGGGCGGCCCTGGCCCTGGATGAGGTGCTTTTCGTGGTGGCGGGGGACCCTTGGCAGAAGACGGCCCGGGCCCCCGTGTCCCCGGCCGCCGTCCGGCTCGAGATGACCCGGGCCCTCGTGGACGGCGAGACCGGGCTGGGGGTGGACCCGTCCGAGGTGGAGCGACCGGGCCCGAGCTACACCGTCGAGACCCTCGAGGACTGGCACGAGCGCGAGCCGGGAACGGACCTGTACTTCGTCGTCGGGGCCGACACATTGGCCAGGATTCCCACCTGGAACCGATGGCAGGACCTGTGTCGCCTCTCTACCATCGTCGTCGTGAACCGAGCCCCCCTCGCCGACGCTCCCGTGCCCGACGGTCTCGATCCCGACCGGGTGGTGCAGGTGGCGATGGATCCCGTCGACATCTCGAGTTCGGACCTCCGCGCCGCCGTGGCTCGCGGTGACTCCATCGTCGACCGGGTCGGCGAGTCCGTCGCCCGCATCGTGGACCGGCACGGCCTCTACGGGACCCGCTCGTGACCGCCATCCACGGTCGTCGCCAACGCCGCATGACCGCGGCCATCCTCACGACGGTGCTCGCCGCGGTCACCCTGCCTCTCGGCTTGTGGATCGGTGCCGACGCCCTTCTCAACGAGTCCTCGGGCAACGAGGTGGACACCTCGGTCATCGACGTGCCCCTCACTCCCGCCGGGTTGTTGTTCGTCACGGGTGCGCGTGGTGAGTTGGCCTCGGTGGCCATGCTGGCGCTCGATCCGTCAGGTGCCGGCGGGACCATCGTGTCGTTGCCGGCGCGGCTCGCGGCCGACATCGACAAGGGCGACACGCCCCGCAGCGTCGCCGATGCCTACGCGGCGGGAGGCCTGGAGGAGGCGCGTCTCGAGATGGAGGACATCCTCAACATCTCGGCGACCCTCGCCGCCGAGGTGACCGGTGACCAGTTGGCCGCTCTCATCGCCCCGATGGGCAGTGCCACCCTCACCCTTGCGGCCCCGGTGCTCGACGGACCTGCCGCCACGGCGACGACCGTGCTGCCCGCGGGTCGGTCCAGTGCCGATGCGGCCAAGGTGGCCGCGGGACTGGCCGCGGTGCAGTCGGACGTCGCGGAGTCGAAGCGTTTCGCCCAGGTCGAGGAGTTGTGGACGGCGGTGGCGTCGGGAGGCGTCGACGCGCCGTCCGATGCCGCGGGCGGATCGGAGGACGAACCGCGCGCCCCCGACACGACCGAGGGGTTCTTCCAGTGGCTCTTCGCCGGCCGCATCGACGTATGGCGGATCGAGGCGACGATCGAGGCGAGCGCGGACCGCAATCCCTCGGGCGCGGACTGGTACCGCCTGGATGCCGCCGAGATGCTGCTCGTCACGGCGAGCACCGTTCCCACCGCGATGTCGATCGCCACGGCCGGGGTCACGGTGATGCTCGACGTGCCGTTCGCCGATGCCGAACTGGCCAAGGAGGCCGTGACGCGCCTGGCGTATCTGGAGGCCAACATCCTCGTCGTGCGACAGGTGGATGGACCTCCGGCGGCGGCCACGAAGGTGTACTTCAACGACCTGCTGGCACGCGACGAGGTGGCCCAGTACGAGTCGCTCATCGGTCCGATGGAGTTCGAGCAGGCGACCGAGATCATCTCGGGGATCAGTGTGCGCATGGTGCTCGGCTCGGACTTCGCCGACCTCGTCGCGAGGGGTGACGGCGGCGTGTCGACCACGGTGCCCGGTTGAACGGGGTCCGCGCGGACGACGAGTCACTCGCCGTCGCCCTGGCCGCGGCGCGGGCGATGGACGACAAGAAGGCCGTCGACATCGTCGTGCTCCCGGTGGGGGAGGTGCTCGGCATCACCGAGTACTTCGTCGTCGGCACGGCGGCGAATCCCCGCCAGGTCGGGGCGGTCACCGACGCGGTCCTGGCGGCCGTGCGGGAGCGGACCGGACGCGGCCCCCTGCGCAGCGAGGGCATGCGCGAGCAGCAATGGGTGCTCGTCGATTACGGCGACGTGGTGGTGCACGTCTTCGTCGAGGAGGCCCGCCGGTTCTACGAGATCGAGCGCCTCTACCGCGACTCCGTGCCCGTGCCGTGGCAATGACCGATCACCGAGGCGCCCCCGGCCGTTGTGGCGCGAACGGACCCCGTTGCTATCGTGGGCTTCCCGATCGGGGGCTGTAGCTCAGTTGGCAGAGCGCTTGCATGGCATGCAAGAGGTCAGGGGTTCAATTCCCCTCAGCTCCACCATGGGCTCCTCTGCGGTGCCGGTCCTGCGGGGGAGTAGGTCGTGATCGTCGACGTCCAGTTCTCGCAGGGGTCCGCCCCGTGGCCGGTGCTGAGGGACGCCGTGCTCGCCGCCGAGGAGGCGGGTTACTCGCGGGTCTGGAACCTCGACCATTTCTCCGGGGCCATGTTCGATTCTCCCTCCATGGACGAGTGCTTCGCATCGCTCGCGGCGTGGGCGGCGGTCACCACGCGCATCGGACTCGGCACCCTCGTGGCCAACGTGCACAACCGTGTCCCCGCGCTGCTCGCGAACGCGGCGGCCACCGTGCAGAACATCTCGGGCGGCCGCCTCATGTTGGGGCTCGGCGCGGGCGCCTCACCGTCGAGTCCGTGGGGCGCCGAGCACCGGGCCATCGGCATGGATCTCTTGCCCACGATGGCGCAGCGCCACGCTCGCTTCCTCGAGGTCGTGGGTGAGCTGCGCCGCATGTGGGCCCCCGGGCGCTCCGAGGATCTCGCCGGTTTCCCCCGACCCGACCCCGCCCCACGCATCATCGCCGGGGTCAACAGCGAGCCGCTCGCGCGCATCGCCGGACGACACCTCGATGGCATGAACGTTCGCGCCGGACATCCCGATCGCTCCCGACTCATCGGCGTCGCCCGCGACGAGGCCGCGGGCAGGGCCGACTTCGACGTGTCGGTGTGGGAGTTCTGGTCCCCCGAGTTCGCCGACCCTGGGCATCCGTTCCATGTCGAGATGGCGCGCGCCGGCGTGGACAGGGTCATCCTGCT
>CAZSNB010000038.1:0-8330 GCA_964608285.1 uncultured Bifidobacterium sp. | reverse complement strand
GGCACACCGCCGATGGGAAACCCCGTGGCGGCACGTACCGCATCCGCATCCACACGCGCGCACCGCTGTCCGCCGGCCGCCACGGCCAACTTGGCCTCATCGAGTTGATTCGCCCCGCTGACGAGCGCCATGACGATCTCCCCGTCCACACCGAACACGAGACTCTTGACGATCTGGCCCACCTGCACCCCGATCGCGTTCGCAGCGTCCTGAGCCGTCTTGGTCCCTTCCGGGAAGCGACGCGTCTGGATCTCGAGCCCAGCCGACCGGGCAGCCTCCACCACCCGCACGACGTTGGGGTGGGGTGTGTCCTGCGTCATCGTTGCAAAGGCTAGGTGCCGTGTTTAGAATCACGCCCAACGAAGGGGAGTATCCCCCCGTCCCCGCGCCGTCAATACGGTTCTTCGGAACCCGGCGCGGGGGGCCCGTCAGGGCTGGGAGAGACCTTCGGCAGTTGCACACAACGAGCCGAAGGAACCCATGAGTCCCACCCTTGCCCCCGACCCGGCCAAGTCCGCCGATGTCGGCACTCTGTCCGTCGGCGACGCTCTCGGACTCCTCGCATCGTCTCCGTCCGGCCTGACCTCGGCTCAGGTCGCTCTGCGTCTGTCCGAGCACGGTCCCAATCGGATCCAGGAATCGGCTCCCGTGCCTGCGTGGCGCCGTTTCGCTTCGCAGTTCACCAATTTCCTCACCCTCATTCTCATCGGGGCCGCCGCGGTCAGCTTCCTGGTCTCGGGGGAAGTCAAGACACCGGCCGTCGTCATCCTCGTCGTGCTCGTCAACGCCATCATCGGCTTCGTCCAGGAGAATCGCGCCGAAGCCTCTCTCGCGGCCCTGCGCCGCATGCTGGCGGCGTCGGCCCGCGTGCGACGCGACGGCACCCTCGCCAACGTGCCCACGGACGCCATCGTCCCCGGCGACATCGTCCTCGTCGAAGCCGGTGACCGCATCCCCGCCGATGGACGGGTGATCACCGCCACGGGACTCGAGGTGGAGGAGGCCGCCCTCACCGGCGAGAGCCAACCCGTCGTCAAGGACACCTCGCCCCACTCCCCCGGCGTTCCGCTCGGTGACCGTCACTGCTCGGTCTTCATGAACACGACCGTCACCCGCGGGCGAGGAGAGATCCTCGTGACGGCGACGGGCATGTCGACCGAGATCGGGCGCATCGCCGACCTCCTGCGCTCCACCGACACGGAGAAGTCGCCCCTCCAGCGCCAGCTCGACCGCCTCGCCCACAATCTCACCTACCTCGCCGGCGGCATCGTCGCTCTGGTGGCCGTCATCGGTCTGCTGTCCGGGGATTCACTCTCGAAGGTCCTCCTGACCGCCGTCGCCCTCGCGGTGGCCTCCATCCCCGAGGGATTGCCGGCCGTCACTGCAGTCACCCTCGCCATCGGGGTGGCCCGCATGGCGGATCGCAACGCCATCATCAAGAGACTTTCGAGCGTGGAGACGCTCGGATGCACGAACGTCATCTGCTCGGACAAGACCGGCACGCTCACCCTCAACCAGATGACGGCCGTCGAGTTCGTCCACATGAACCAGCCCCATGAGGTCACCGGTGACGGCTACTCGCCCGAGGGACGCATCGAGTCTGCCCGCGGCGACGACCCGGTGGCCATGGCCAACGCCCTATCGGGCATGGCCCTGTGCAACGACGCGATCGTCACCCGTTCCGCGGACGGCACGTGGGAACTCGTCGGCGACCCGACCGAGGGTGCCCTCACCGTTCTGGCCATGAAGAGCGGCATCCAGGTCGAGGACCTGCGCCACAGCCGCCCCCGTGTGGCCGAGGTTCCCTTCGACAGTGCCCACAAGTACATGGCCACCTTCCACCGCATGGTCACCGACGAGGGTCACGAGATCGTGCGCGCGTGGGTGAAGGGTGCCCCTGACGTCCTCCTCGCCCTCTCGTCCCGGGCCATCGATGAGACCGGTGCCGCCGCTCCCCTCGACGAGGTGCGCGCGGATCTGCTCGCCCACAACGAGCGCCTCGGCGAGCAGGGACTGCGGGTACTCGCCCTCGCCCAGCGCGACTTCGGCATCGAGGAGTGGGGCGAGCTCCACGGCATCGACCCCATGGAACTCATCGACGGACTCACCCTCGTCGCGCTCGTGGGCATCATCGACCCCGCCAGACCCGAGGCTCGCGACGCCATCACCCAGGCCGCCTGGGCCGGCATCGACGTCAAGATGATCACCGGCGACCACGCTGTCACCGCCACCACCATCGCCCGCGAGCTGGGTCTCGGCGGCCAGACGGTGACGGGGGCGGAACTCGACGCCATGACGGACGAAGAACTCGACCGCCGCATCGACGGAATCTCGGTGTTCGCCCGCGTCACCCCCACCCACAAGATGCGTCTCGTGGCCCTGTTGCAGGGCCGCGGGAACATCGTGGCCATGACCGGCGACGGGGTGAACGACGCGCCCGCGCTGAAGAAGGCCGACATCGGCGTGGCCATGGGCATCACCGGCACCGAGGTCACCAAGGAAGCCGCCACCATGGTGCTCACCGACGACAACTTCGCGACCATCGTCGGTGCGGTCGAGCGTGGGCGCATCATCTACGACAACATCGTCAAGTTCGTCCGGTTCCAGCTCAGCACCACCCTCGGCTTCGCCGTCCTCTTCCTCGCGGCCTCGCTGTTCGACATCGCCAACCGCAAGCCGTTCGCCGCGATCGCCATCCTGTGGGTGAACATCATCATGGACGGCCCTCCGGCCATGGCCCTCGGGGTCGACCCCGGGTCGCGCGACGTGATGACACGCAGACCTCGTCCGCTCGGCGAGCCGATACTCACGGCGCGTCGTTGGACCGCCGTGGCGTTGTCAGCCACCGTCATGGCTGCCGGCACCCTGGCCGTGTTCGCATGGGCGCCGGGGCCCGAGGCCCTCGCCGGCGAGGCCACCGTCGCGGGAACGATGGGGTTCGCCACCTTCGTCCTGTTTCAGTTCTTCAACATCCTCAACGTGCGCAGCGAGACCGACACCGTGTTCAGCAGGGCCACGCTCACGAATCGCTCCCTGTGGATCGCCCTCGGTGCCGTCGTCTCGCTGCAAGTGGCGGTCACCCATGTCGGGCCGCTGCAGCGACTCTTCGACACCGTCGACATGACGGCGAGCCAGTGGCTCGTCGCCGTCGCCGTCGCCTCGTCGGTCCTCTGGGCCGAGGAGGCGCGCAAGATCCTCGTCCGATACCGGGCGAAGAACACCGTCCAGAAGGAGGACACACAATGAAATGCCCCCACTGCTCCGAGTCGCTCGTCATGGCGGACCGCCAGGGAATCGAGATCGACTACTGCCCCGGCTGCCGGGGCGTGTGGCTCGACCGCGGCGAGCTGGACAAGATCATCGAGCGCAGTGGCGAGAAGGTCTCCCGCCGTCGGGACGACGATGACGACGATGACGACGACTACCGTCGCCGCTTCCCCACTGCTCCCTACAAGAAGAAGAAGAAGTCCGGGCTCCTCGGCGAGATCTTCGACTTCTGAGACGACGGCACGCGACGACATTCGGGACGGAAGGAACGAACCATGTTCAGGAACACCATGAAGACCGCGGTGCTGCTCGCGGGACTCGGCGGCCTCATCGTCGCCGTGGCAGCGATGCTCGGCGGGGGCAGTTCGGGGGCCGTGATGATCGGCCTCGTGCTCGCCCTCGTCATGGTCGGCGGGTCGTACTGGTTCAGCGACAAGCTGGCCCTCGCCTCGGCCCGTGCCCGAGTGATCGAGGAGGCCGACCACCCCGAGTTCTACGGCATGGTGCGCGACCTGGCCGCGCGTGCAGGGCTGCCCATGCCCCGCGTCGCGGTCTCGGACAGCGAACAACCGAATGCCTTCGCCACCGGACGCGGCCCGAACAACGCCGTGGTGTGCGCCACGGTCGGCCTGCTGCGCTCGCTGCCCCGCGACGAGGTGGAGGGGGTGATGGCACACGAGTTGATGCACGTGCGCAACCGGGACATCCTCATCGGTTCGGTTGCCGCCGCGATCGCCACGGCCATATCGGCCATCGCCCAGATGGCCATGTTCGCCACGATGTTCGCCGGCGGACGTGATGACGAGAACCGTCCCAATCCCCTGGCCATCCTCCTCGTGTCGCTCGTCGCGCCGATTGCGGCCAGCCTCATCCAGATGGCCGTGAGCCGCAGCCGCGAGTTCGAGGCCGACCGGTCGGCGGCCGAACTGCTCGGTTCGGGTGAGTCGCTCGCCCGGGCACTCGAACGCATCGAGACGCTCGCCGTCGCCCATCCCATGCAGGTCGCTCCCGCCCAGGCCCAGGCCTACATCCACAACCCGCTCGCCGAGATGCACCACAAGCGGGGCACCGGTCTCGACGTGTCACGTCTCTTCTCGACGCACCCGGCCACCACCGAGCGCATCCGTCGCCTCCGCGAGATGCGCTTCTGACCCTCGGCGTCCCCGCCGACAACGGGTCAGAGGAGCGCGTTGATCCTCGTCGCGAGGTCCGTGTCGCGGTCCGTGACGCGGCCGACGTCGTGGGAGAACAGGGTGATGGACACCTTGTTCCACGAGTTACACCAGTCGGGATGATGACCCGCCGCTTCGGCCACGCTCGCCACCGCCGCCATGAAGGCGAATGCGGCGGCGAAGTCGGGGAACACGAAGTCGCGGGCCAGGCGGCCCTCGCGCAGCAGCCAGCCCTCGGGGATCGAACCCAGCGTCACGTGAAGGCGGCGTAGCCGTCGCGCTCGAGGCGGTCGGCCAGTTCCGGTCCGCCGCTCTCGACGATGCGCCCCGCCACGAGGATGTGCACCCGGTCGGGCTTGAGTTCCTCGAAGATGCGCACGTAGTGCGTGATGGCGAGCACCCCGAGATCGGTCTCCCGCGTCGCACGCTCCACGCGGGCCGCGCAATCGCGCAGCGCGTCGATGTCGAGGCCCGAGTCCAGCTCGTCCAGCACCACGAAACGCGGCTCCAGCACCGCGAGCTGCAGTGTCTCGTTGCGCTTCTTCTCCCCGCCCGAGAGGTCGACGTTCATCGTGCGACCCACCAGATCGGCGTCGAAATTGATGGCCCCGGCCTCGGCGGCGATGCGCGCGCCGAGGTCCGCCACGGGGCGGCCGCGGGCGGCCAGGGCCTCCGACAGCACCTTGTCGACGTGCACACCGGGAACCTCGGTCGGGTACTGCATGACGAGATGGAGGCCCGCCCTCGCCCTTTCCCACGTGGGCAGTGCGAGGATGTCGGTGCCGTCGAGGGTCACCGAACCCGCGGTCACCTCGTAGCCGGGGCGCCCCATGATCACGGCCGAGAGGGTCGACTTCCCGGCCCCGTTCGGCCCCATGACAGCGTGCACCTCGCCGCTCCCGATCTCCAGGTCGATCCCCTTGAGGATCTCCTTGCCGGCCACGCTCGCGCGCAGACCACTGATGATGAGGGTGCTCATCGGGGGTTCCTCCTCGTGACGACGACGTCTCCGTCGCGGACCTCGGCGTCGAAGACCTCGACGGGCTGGGTGGCGGGCAGGGTGTCGGGCTCGCCCGTCTCCAGATTGAAGGCGCTGCCGTGACGGATGCACTCAAGACTCCGGGTCTCGCACCACACGATGCCCTCGGAGAGCGACACGTTGGCGTGGCTGCAGGTGTCGGCGATGGCGTGCACCTCGTCACCGATACGCACGACCGCGACGGCCACTCCGTCCACGTCCACCCGGCGGGCGGTCCCGGGCTCGATCTCGTCGAGGCGGCACACGACGCTCATCGCCGAGCCCCGATCAGTTCGGCGGCGAGCTTCTCGGCCACCGCGGCACGCAGCGGATCGGCGTCCACGCCCCGGGGCAGCCGATCGAGCACGTCGTTGAAGAAGCCGAACACGATGAGTCGCTCGGCGACCTCCGGCGGCACGCCGCGGCTCTCGAGATAGAAGCGCTGCTCGTCGTCGATGGACCCGACGGTGCTCGCGTGGCTGCACTTCACCTCGTTGGTGAGGATCTCCAGGTTCGGCACGCTCTCGGCCCACGCGCCCTCGCCGAGGGTGAGGTTGCGGTTCGTCTGGAAGGCCTCGGAGTGGGCCGCATCGTGGGCGATGTGGATGAGTCCGGTGTACACGCTGCGAGCGGTGCCCCCCACGGCTCCCTTGAAGAGGAGATCGCTGTGGGTGCGGGGTGCGGCGTGGATCTGCAGGGTGCGGAAATCGTGCATCTGCGTGCCGCTGGCGAAGTACAGCGCCATCTGCTGGGCGCTCGCGCCCTGCTCGACGAGGCGGGCCTCGGCGCGCACCCGGGCGTAGTCGCCCCCGAGCGCGACGGTGAACAGGCGCGTCGTCGAATCACGATGACCTTCGGTCTGCTGGTGGCCGATCTGCCACGCCGACGAGCCGAGTTGGTTCACCTGCACGTAGTTCACGCGGGCGGCGCGGGCCGCGCGGATCTCGAGAACGGGCACGATGAGCGACTCGACGCCGTCGGGCGAGACGAATCTCTCCACCACCGTGATCTCGGAATCCTCGCCGGCGTCGATGACGAGGCGGGGATGGGCGACGATGCCGGGTGTCTCGAGGTGGTGCACGATCTCCACGACGCTGCCGGCGACGGTGCCGCGGGGCACGACCAAGGCGATCTCGTCCCCGGCCTCGGCGTTCATCACCGCGAACACGTCGGGCGGGGTCGTCATCACGAGGCCGCCGCGACGCGCGTCGGTGCGCCAGTCGTCGGCGCCGATGGTCTCGGTGCGGGCCGAACCGGGGGCGAACCGGCCCATGTCCAGTTCGCCGATGCGGCTGTACCGCCAGATCTCCTCGTCGGTGCTCGGCATCACGGGGGTGGTGTTCACGTGTCTGTTCCTTGTCTCATGCGTCGCATGTTCGTCGTGGGGTCGTCACCGACGGGACGGCGTCCCGTCACTTCTTCCTGCGTCGCCACCAGCGGCGGCTCCGCTTCTCCGCGTCGAGCTCGGCGAGCGTCGCCGCACTGATCGCGTTGATGATGTCCTCGGCCGCGTCGAGCACCGCGGCGGCCGACCCGTCGTCGAGGCCCGGGACCGGCGGTGGCGTGGGCGGTGCGATCGCCGTCCCGTGCACCCACGCCACGTCCGCGAGGCGCCGCTCGTACCCCGGGCAGGGGTCGGGGCAGCGCCACGGGGCGTCCGGGGCCAGGTCGAGGTTGCACTTGCGCACGGCATCCCCGTTCGCGTACGTGCGGCTCTCGTAGTTCTTGCACTCGGTGCGCATCGCCACGACGACACCTCCGTCAGCCGACGGAACCCTCCATCTGCAGCTCGATGAGCCGGCTCCATTCCACCGCGTACTCCATGGGCAGGGTGCGCGTGACGGGCTCGATGAATCCGTTCACGACCATCGACATGGCCTGTTCCTGCGAGAGGCCGCGACTCATGAGGTAGAAGAGTTGCTCGTCGGCGATCTTCGAGACCGTGGCCTCGTGCCCGATCTCGGCGTCGCGCTCCCCCACTTCCATGTAGGGCAGGGTGCGGGACTCCGAGTCGCCGTCGAGGATGAGCGCGTCGCACTGCACGTGGCTCTTGCAGCCGTGGGCGCCCTCGTCCACGCGGACGAGACCCCGGTAGGTGGTGACGCCACCGTCCTTGCTGATGGACTTCGACACGATCTTCGAGGTGGTCTCGGGAGCGGCGTGGACCATCTTGGCTCCGGCGTCCTGATGCTGGCCCGCCCCCGCATAGGCGACGGACAGCACCTCTCCGGTGGCCTTCGGCCCCATCAGGTACACGCTCGGGTACTTCATGGTGAGCTTCGATCCGATGTTGCCGTCGATCCACTCCATGTGGCCCTCGGTCTCCACCCGCGCGCGCTTGGTGACGAGGTTGTAGACGTTCGGCGACCAGTTCTGGATGGTGGTGTAGGTGACGCGTGCGGACGGCTTCACGATGATCTCCACGACGGCCGAGTGCAGCGAGTCGCTCGTGTACACGGGCGCCGAACACCCCTCGATGTAGTGGACCTTGGAGCCCTCGTCGGCGATGATGAGCGTGCGCTCGAACTGACCGGCGTTCTCCGAGTTGATGCGGAAGTAGGCCTGCAGTGGCATCTCGCACTCCACCCCCGGCGGGACGTAGATGAACGAGCCGCCCGACCACACCGCGGTGTTGAGGGCGGAGAACTTGTTGTCTGCGGGCGGGATGACCGAGCCGAAGTACTGCCTGACGAGATCGGGGTACTCGCGCAGGGCGGTGTCCATGTCGCAGAAGAGGATCCCCTGCTTCTCCAGATCCTCACGGTTGCGGTGGAAGACGACCTCGGACTCGTACTGGGCGGTGACGCCGGCGAGGTATTTGCGCTCGGCCTCGGGGATGCCGAGCTTCTCGTAGGTGAGCTTCATCTGCTCGG
>CAZSNB010000037.1:6513-8617 GCA_964608285.1 uncultured Bifidobacterium sp. | reverse complement strand
CCCGGGACCTCCACCGTGTCATGGTGGCGCTCTAACCAACTGAGCTACGCGCCCTGAAAGGGAACCTCAGGATAACAGCCGGGCCCGTCGTTACGGCCGGAGGCGCAGGCTCACCTCGTTGGCGAGCAGCCTCCCCCGGCGCGTGAGCACCAGCCGGTCCCCGCGGGGCTCCACCAGTCCCTCCAGCACGCCCGTCAGGTCGGCCGCGGCGAACGATCCCGCCGGCACCCCGTCGCGCATCCGCAGCGCCAGCTCGAGCGCCTCCCGGGCCCGGGTCTCGGCGTCGAGGATCTCCTCGCCCCCGAGGGGGTCCTCTCCCCGCTCCACCATCTCGATGTAGCGCTCGGGGGTGCGCACCGTCCACCAACGTCGGCCGTCGCGGTGCCCGTGGGCGGCGCAGCCGAACGCCCCGTAGTTGCCCTGGCTCCAATAGATGCGGTTGTGGCGGCACTCGGCACCGGGCCGGGCCCAGTTGGAGATCTCGTAGTTCCCGTACCCGGCCGCGGTCAGCAGGTCGTCGGCGAGGGCGTACTTGTCGGCCAGGTCGTCATCGTCGGGATGCCGGGCCGTGTCAGCGGCGAGCGGCGTGCCGGCCTCGACGGTGAGCCCGTAGGCCGAGACATGGTCGGGGGCCAGCCCGATCGCCCGCTCGAGGGTGGTGCGCCAGTTCTCCAGGGTCTCGCCGTGGCCGCCGTAGATGAGGTCGAGGTTCACCTGTCCGATGCCGGCCGCCCGGGCGGCGTGCACCGCGGCCTCCACGTTGTCCGGGTCGTGCGTGCGGCCGAGCGCGGCGAGCACGCTCGGCACCATCGACTGCACCCCGATGCTCACGCGGCTCACCCCGGCTGCGACATAGGCGCGCATCATCGCCTCGTCGACGTCGTCGGGATTGCACTCCACCGTCACCTCGGCCCCGGGCACGACGTCGAGCGCGTCCAGCATGCGCACGAGCAACTCGGACGGCAGACGCGTGGGGGTGCCGCCGCCGACGAACACCGTGTCGGCGGGCGCCATGCCGGCGGCGCGTTCGCGGGCGATGTGGGTGCACACCGCGTCCACGTAGCGCTCCATGATGCCGTCCTTGTCCGTCCAGGTGGCGAAGGCGCAGTAGTCACAGCGGTGCCGACAGAAGGGCACGTGGATGTACACCCCGAACCCGGGCGAGGCGGCCGAGGGCAGGTCGCGGCCAGACATGGGCTCGGTCACGCCGCGGGCGGCACGAACAACAGCCCGAGGTCGCCGAGGCGCTCCCCCACCTCGTCCACCGGCACGTCGAGCATCACCGCGATGGCCCGGGTGTCGTGCGCCCGCACGGTGATGACCTTGCCGTTGAAGTCCTGGCGCTGCACCTGGATCATGCGCAGGAAACGCTCGAGCATCTCGAACTGAGGGCCGGACAGGGTGGAGAGCTTCGCCACGTCGATGCGCAGCTTGGCCGGGCCGGCGCCGGGGCTGCCCGTCTCGGCCTGGGATTCGCGCGGCAGCAGTTGGTCGATGCTCACCCCGTAGAAGCGGGCGAGACGCTCGAGGCGGGGCACCGAGATGGCCCGCTCGCCGCGCTCGTAGGCGCCGAGCACCGAGGCCTTGAACTCGGACCCGCTGTCGCTCTCCACCTCGGCGAGCGACAGGCGCTTCTGCTGGCGGATGCGCCGCAGTCGTTCCCCGACGAGACGGGCGAACGGGGAATCCTCGAAGATCTCGTCGTCAGCAGATGCCATGCCCACCCAGTGTGGCGTGTTCACCGCGTCGTGTGTGCGACCATGCGCGCCGCCCCCACGAGGGCGGCGGTCTCGGCGCGCAGGATGCCCGGCCCGAGGTCCACGGTGCGGGCCCCGGCCGCCCGGGCGGCGGCGATCTCGGCGGGGTCGAAGCCGCCCTCGGGCCCGATGAGGAGGACCCGGACGTCCTCCGGGCGGGTCTCTCCGCCGGGTTCGGCGATGCCGGCCCCGGCGAGCCCGGCCACGCCGCCAAGGGCCAGAGGTCCGGTCACGTCGGGCAGATGGGTGCGGCGGCTCTGCATGGCGGCCGCCCGCGCCAGGCGCTGCCACCTCGCCAAGGCGGCCGAGTCCTTGCCCGCGTCGCGGCGCACGACACTGCGCACAAG
>CAZSNB010000037.1:0-6413 GCA_964608285.1 uncultured Bifidobacterium sp. | reverse complement strand
GAGCGACGTCACCGGTGGCGACCAGCTGCCCTTCCTGCCATTGACACGGGCGCCATCGGCCGGCGCCGTCAGAGGCGGTGACGGTCTCGCCGTCACGCAGGCGCAACACCCGGCCGAGATGATGCGCGTCGTCGCGGTCCAGTACCGGCGCGCCGAGATCGGCGACGAACACGTGGGCCTTGGCCCGGCGCAACGTGTCGGCGGTGCGTTCGGCGGCGTCGGTCACGTGAAGGCCGACTTGATGCGCGAGAAGAACCCCCGGTCGGCCGGTGCCACCTCGTCCCCGCGGGCCTCGGCGAAACGACGCAGATGGGCTTCTTCCTCGTCGCTCAGGTCGCGGGGCACGACGACGACGATGCGCACGACGAGGTTTCCCCGCCCCCGGCCGCCGAGGCGCGGCACGCCCCGGCCGCGCGCGATGAAGAGATGCCCGGGCTGGGTGCCGGGCGGCACGACGAGGTCCACCTCGCCGTCGAAGGCTTCGAGCGTGGTGTGCATGCCGAGGGCCGCCTGGGCGATGGAGATCTCGAGGTCGGCGACGAGGTCGTCGTCCTCGCGGCGGAACACGGGATGGGGATCGACGAGCACGTGGACGAACAGGTCGCCCGCCGGGCCGCCGCGCGGGCCGGCCATGCCCCGACCCGAGAGACGCAGGGTCTGGCCGGCGTGGATGCCGGGCGGCACGTCGGCGGTGTAGGTCTCGCGCGTGGCGGTGCGACCCTCGCCGCGGCACGTCTCGCACGGGGTGACGATCACCTCGCCCATGCCCGAGCACCGCGTGCAGGGCACGACGCGCACCATCTGACCGAACATCGAGCGCGACATGGTGCGCACCTGTCCCTGGCCGTTGCATTCGGTGCAGGTGACCGGCTTCGTGCCCGCCCCCGCGCCGGTGCCGCCACAGTCGCCACAGCGCACCGCCGTGGCCACCTCGACCGAGATGCGCTCGCCGGACACGACGGCCGACAACGGAATGGTGACGGTGGCTTCGAGGTCATGACCTCGCGGCGGACCGGAGGGCCCGCGCTGTGCGCCGAACCCGCCGCCCCCGCCGAAGAACGCCTCGAAGATGTCGCCGAGTCCGCCGCCCGAGAACGGGTCGCCTCCCCCGGCCGCCCCCGACAGCCCGGCCTCGCCGAAACGGTCGTAGCGCTCGCGGGTCTCGGGGTTCGACAGCACCTCGTAGGCGCGCGACACCTCCTTGAAGCGTTCCTCGGCCTCGGGGTCGTCGGGGTTCGCGTCCGGGTGCAGGTCGCGGGCCCGGCGCCGGTACGCCTTCTTGATCTCGTCCGCGGTCGCGCCGCGCGACACGCCGAGCAGTTCGTAGAAATCGCGGCTCACGAGGCACCCTCGGCGATGCGACGGCCGAGTTGCTCGCCCACCACCTCGACGGCGTCGAGCGCCTCGGGGTAGTTCATGCGGGTGGGCCCGAGGATGCCCACCGACCCGATGCGTTCGCCCTCGGCGGTCACCGGGGCCACCACCACCGAACACGCCGCGAGGGGTTCGATGCCGTGCTCGGTGCCGATGGCGACGGAGAGCCCGCGGTCGAGGAGGTCCTGCACGAGCGAGACGACGACGAACTGCTGCTCGATGGTCGTGAGCACGTCGCGCACCACGTCGACGGCGTCGAAGGCACCGGCGAGCGAGGCCGCGCCGCCCACGTAGACGTGCTTGTCCTTGCGGTGCCGGGCGAGGGCGGCCATCGTGGCGAAGCACACGGCGTCGACGTGGGCGTCGTTCACCGAGGGGATGTCGTCCACGTCGCCGAGCGAACGCCCGACGAGCACGCCGGCGAGATGCGCCGCCGCCCGGGCGATGTGGTCCTCGGTGACGTCGTCGGACACCTGGATGGTCTCGTTCTCCACCCCGTGGTTCGACAGCACGACGACGACGGTGGCGGTGCGCGGGGTCACCCGCGACACGTGCACGGCCCGCACCGTGGTGGCCTCCACCTCCGGGCCCACGACCACGGAGGCCTGGCGGGTGAGGCGGGCCAGCATGTCGCCGGTGTGGCGCAGCAGGTCCTCGAGACGGCCGTGCACCGAGCCGAAGAACTCCCCCACCCGGGTCTGCACCACGGTGCTCGGGGCACCGGGTGCGCCGGTGCCGGCGTCGGCGAGGCCGTCGACAAAGACGCGATACCCCTTGTCGGTGGGCACCCGGCCGGCCGAGGTGTGGGGCTGAGAGAGATAACCCTCGGCCTCGAGGACGGCCATCTCGTTGCGCACGGTGGCCGGCGACACCGAGATCGCGGGCAGACGGGCGATGTGGGCCGAGCCCACGGGCTGGCCGGTGGAGACGTACTCCTGCACGACCGCGCGCAGGATGGCTGTCTTGCGTTCGTCGAGCATCGCCCGACGAGCCTACTGCCCGCTGATTTCCTTGTATCTCGCGAGCGCCTCGTTGCGCTCGGCGCCGTGGTCGACCATGGGGGCCGGGTAGTCGGCCGGGGCGAGCATGCCGAGCGCGGAGGGGTCGTGGATGTGGCGGGTGTCCACCTCGGCGAGCTCGGGCACCCAGGCCCGCACGTAGTCGCCCGCGGGGTCGAACTTCTCGCCCTGGGCGGTGGGGTTGAACACGCGGAAGTAGGGCGCGGCATCGGTGCCGGTGCCGGCCGTCCACTGCCAGCCGTGGTTGTTGGAGGCCACGTCGAAGTCGATGAGGTGCTCCATGAAGAACCGCGCCCCCCACTGCCACGGCAGGTGGAGGTCCTTGACGAGGAAACTGGCCACGATCATGCGCACCCGGTTGTGCATCCAGCCGGTGGCGAGCATCTGGCGGATGCCGGCATCGACGATGGGGAACCCCGTCTCGCCCTTGCGGAAACGGGCGAAGCGTTCGCGGGCGGCGGCGTCGGTGTCGACGCGCATGGCGTCCATCTTCGGCTGCAGGTTCTCCCAGCGCGTGCGGGGCTGATGGTGGAGCACATCGGCGTAGAACTCGCGCCAGGCGATCTCGCTGCGGAACGAGTCGGCCCCCTTGCCGCCGGCGAGACGGCCGAGCAACTGGCGCGGATGCACGATGCCGAAACGCAGGTACGGCGACATCATCGAGGTGCCGTCGATGCCGGGGCTGTTGCGGTCGTCGGCATAGGCGCCCATGCGCGCCGCGCTCCATTCGTCGAAGCGTCGCCAGGCGGCCTCCTCGCTCGACTCCATCGGCCGAGCGGCCTGCCAGCCGGTCGGGCGGCGCGTGCCGACCCCGAGGTCGCGGTGGTCGGCGAAGACGGCAGCGGCGTCGGGGAACGACTTCCAGGGCACGAGCAGCCACCGCTTGTAGAAGGGCGTGAACACCTTGAGGGGGCTGCCGTCGTCCTTGAGCACCGTGCCGGGCGTGACGGCGTACGGGGTGTCGGCGCGCACGAAGGCCACCGAGTCGCGGGTGAGGGCAGCCTCGACGGCGGCGTCACGGCGCACCCCGCGCGGGGCGAAGTCGGCCGTCACGTGCACGCTGGTCGCATCGATGCGGGCGCAGAACTCGGGCACCGCCGTCTCGGCCGGGCCGTTGCGGTACACGAGGGTGCGCCCCATCGCCGAGTCGAGACGGTCGAGCGCCTCGAACAGGAAGGCCCGGCGCAGCGGTCCGGCGGCCGCCAACATGTCGTCCTCCCACACGAAGAGCGGCACCACCGTGCCGGCGCGCGCCGCCGACACGAGCGCCCCGTTGTCGGCGAGACGGATGTCGCGGCGGATCCACCAGACGGCGGTCGGCCCCGCGGCCGCGGCCGGGCTCATCGGGCCCACCTCAGCAACGGCAGCACGGCGAGCGTGATGAGACCGCCGTAGGCGAGCGACCACTCGAGGCTGACGTGGTCGCCGATCCACCCGGTGATCGGCCCGCCGATCGGGGTGGAGCCGAGGAAGGCCACCGACTGCAGGGCCAGCATGCGACCGCGCATGGTGGGCGGCGTCTTCATCTGGCTCACCCCGGTCATGGAGGCGACCATAGCGGTGCCCCCGAAGCCGAGCGGCAGGCACACCGCGAGCGCCACCGGGAACGTCGGGGCGACGGCGAGAGCCGTGCACGACGCCCCGCACAACCCCACCATCGAGGCCAGCCAGCGCAGCGACACCGCGGTGAAGCGCGCGGTGGCGAGCGCCCCGCACACGCTCCCCACGCTCACCACCGTGAGCAGCAGCGGATACCCGTTCGGCTCGCCCCACTTCTGGTCGGTGAACTTCGGCAGCACCACCGAATAGTTGAAGGCGAAGGTGCTCACGACCGTGAAGACGAGATACGTCCAGCGCAGGAACGGGTCGCGCCACACGAAGGCGAGGGCCTCGCGCACGGGCTTCCCCTCCCGCGGGGCGGGCTCGGGCGTGCGCATCTCGGAGGTGCGCAGGAAGAACAACGAGGCCAGCACCGCCAGGTACGACACGGCGTTCCCGGCGAAGAGCACCGCGGTGCCGAGGGGCCCGATGAGCAGGGCCGCGAGCGCCGGGCCGACGATGCGCGACGAGGTCATCACCGAGGTGTTCAACGACATGACGTTGTTGATCTCGTCGGGGTCGACGAGTTCGGTGACGAGACCCCGGCGCGACGGGTTGTCGACGGCGTTGGCGATGCCGAGCACGAGCGAGAGCGCGTAGACGACGGGCAGGCTGGCGTGCCCGGTGGCGTCGAAGACCGCCAGCAGCACCGCCTGGACCGCCAGGGCCGCCTGGGTGGCGATCATCACCCGGCGCTTGTTGCGCCGGTCGGCGAAGCCCCCGGCCCAGGCCCCGAGCAGCAGCATCGGCAGGAACTGGAAGAGGGTGTTCAGGCCGGCGTCGGTGGCCCGGTTGTTGATGCGGTAGATGAGCAGCGACGTGGCGGTGAACTGCAGCCAGGTGCCGATGTTCGAGAGCATGAGCCCCACGAAGAAGATTCGCACGTTGCGGTGGCGCAACGAGCGGAACATCCCCGCCGTGGGCGTGGCCATCAGTCGTCCAGCTTGAGGGCGCTGATGAAGACGTCGCCGGGCACCTCGACCCGGCCGATGGCCTTCATCTTCTTCTTGCCTTCCTTCTGCTTCTCGAGCAGCTTGCGCTTGCGGGTGATGTCGCCGCCGTAGCACTTGGCCAGGACGTCCTTGCGCTTGGCCTTCACCGTCTCGCGCGAGATGACCTTGCCCCCGATGGCCGCCTGGATCGGCACGTCGAACATCTGGCGCGGGATCAGTTCCTTCAGTTTCTCGCACATGCGACGGCCGTAGTCGAACGCCTTGTCGCGGTGCACGATGGTGCTGAATGCATCGGCGGCGAGCCCGTTCAGCAGGATGTCGACCAGCACGAGGTTGCTCGGTCGGTAGCCCTCGAGTTCGTAGTCGAGGCTTGCGTACCCCTGGGTGCGGCTCTTCATCTGGTCGAAGAAGTCGACGACCACCTCGGCGAGAGGAATGAGATAGTGCAGTTCCACCCGTTCGGGCGACAGGTACTCCAGCTTCACCATCTCACCCCGACGTGACTGGCAGAGATCCATGAGGGTGCCGGTGTAGTCCTTCGGCGTGATGATGCTGACCTTGAAGAACGGTTCCTCGATGTAGTTGACGTTCTGCGTGGGCGGCAGGTCTGCGGGGTTCTCGACCACGATCACCTCGCCGTCTGTCTTCGTGACCCTGTACGCAACAGACGGAGCAGTGGCGATGAGCGCAAGGTTGAACTCGCGCTCGAGACGCTCCTTCACGATCTCCATGTGCAACAGACCGAGGAACCCGCAACGGAAACCGAACCCGAGCGCCCCCGACGACTCGGGCTCGTACGTGATCGACGCATCGTTGAGTTTCAGTTTCTCGAGACTCTCGCGCAGGTTCTCGAAATCGTCGCCGTCGATCGGGTAGAGACCGCAGAACACCATCGCTTTCGGGTCGCGGTAGCCCGGCAGGGGTTCTGTCGCGCCGTTCGTGACCGTCGTGACGGTCTCACCGCTGCGTGCCTCGGCGACGTCCTTGATGCCCGCAATGAGGTACCCCACCTCGCCGGGGCCGAGTTCCGGCATCGGCGTGGTCGACGGCCGTCGCGCACCGATCTCGATTGCCTCGTGGGTGGCACGTGCCTGCATGAACTGCAGACGACTGCCGGTCGTGAGACGCCCGTGCATCACGCGCACGCTCGACACCACTCCCCTGTACTGGTCGAACTGTGAGTCGAAGATGAGCGCCTGCAGCGGCGCGTCGGGGTCACCCTGGGGTGCGGGGATCCGCTCGATGACTGCGTCGAGCAGTTCGGGGACACCCTCACCGGTCTTTGCCGAGATGCGCAGGATGTCCTCGGCAGGAATGCCGAGGATGTTCTCGATCTCCTGTGCGTAGCGGTCGGGGTCTGCCGCCGGAAGGTCGATCTTGTTGAGCACTGCCACGATCTCGAGGTCGTTCTCGAGCGCGAGGTAGCAGTTCGCGAGCGTCTGGGCCTCGATGCCCTGGGCGGCGTCGA
>CAZSNB010000036.1:0-9829 GCA_964608285.1 uncultured Bifidobacterium sp. | reverse complement strand
TGAGGAACCCGGAGAGCACGAAGAAGAGGTCGACACCGAGGAACCCGCCGCCGAGGCCCGGCATGCCGAAGTGGTAGCCGATGACCGAGAGGACGGCGACGGCCCGCAGTCCGTCGAGCGCGGCGATGTGGCCGGCGAGTCCACCCGAAGCGAGCGTCGTCATGGGAAGCGATGGTAGGTCGCCGGCGCGGAGGCGGTCGGGTCGATGAGCTTCCCCTCTGCGACACGCCCGGACTAGCGTGCGACGACGTGGGGGCACGCATCGGGGGATGGATGTCGGACTCGGGGGTTCGGCGGTCGGTCGTTCTCGTGACCGTCGCAGCCTTTCTGGTCGCCGGATGTGGCGGGGACGGGTCGTTGGTCGCCGCGGAGGGCGGACCGGGAGAGACGGTTGCGGTGCGGGCAGCCGACAATCGATTCATCGCCGAAGAAGTGCGCGTCCGGGCCGGCACCGAGATCGTGTGGACCAATACCGGAAGGAATCCGCACGACGTCGTTCCCGCCGAGGGGAACGCGTGGGGTGTGGCTCTGGATGCATTCGCGCCGGGATCGGAGTACCGGAGGGTCTTCTCCGAGCCGGGCACGTACGCGTACTACTGCACGATTCATGGCACCGCGGGTGCCGGGATGAAAGGTGTCGTCATCGTCGAGGAATGACGATGACGGAGAGGGGAAAACAATGATCAGGGAACGGGGCCTGAAGGCCGCTTGCTCGGTGATGCTCGTGGTGGCCCTGTCGGCCGGCGGAGCAGCCTGCGGATCGTCGGGAACGGGGGATGCGTCGGCGGGCCGAACGCTCAACGTCCCGGCAGACCACGCCACGATCCAGGAGGCGGTCAATGCGGCGGAGCCTGGAGACCTCGTCCTCATCGCCGAGGGGGTGTACCACGAGGCGGTCGACGTCGTCACCGACGACATCGTCATCCGGGGCGTCGACCGGAACAAGGTCATCCTCGACGGAGAGTTCGAACTGACGAACGCCTTCAAGGTCGTGGGCGCGGATGGCGTCGCCATCGAGAACCTCACCTCCCGCCACTACACGAGCAATTCGTTCTACTGGACCGGGGCGGACGGCTATCGGGCATCGTATGTGACCTCGTATCGCACGGGCGACTACGGGATCTACGCCTTCGACTCGGTCAACGGTCTCATCGAGCACTCCTACGCCTCCGGCAGCAGGGATGCGGGTGTGTACATCGGCCAGTGCTACCCGTGCAACGCGGTCATCGACGACGTCGTGTCCGAGTGGAACGGACTCGGGTATTCGGGCACGAACTCGGGTGGGAATCTGCTCATCATCAACTCCACCTGGCGGAACAACAGGGCCGGCATCGTGCCCAACACCGGATCGTATGAGCTGTGCTATCCCCAGCGCGAGACGACCATCGTGGGCAACATCGTCCACGGCAATCAGAACGCGGACACCCCGGCCATCGACGTGGCGTTGCTCGCCATGGGCAATGGGATTCTCGTCGCCGGCGGCATCGGCAACGTGATCGAGCGGAACCTCGTCTTCGACCACGAGAGGACCGGAATCGGCATCGTTCCGTTCCCCGAGGACGGGCCGAGCGACGTCCCGAACGACGATCCGGCGACCCTCGAGGTTCCGTGCAAGGAGGCCCCGGCTCCGACGGTGACCCCGACCGACCTGCCGGCGAGCGTGCTGTGGTCCTCAAAGAACAACCGCATCATCGGCAACACGGTGTCGGACTCAGGGGTCGCCGACCTCGCCGTGGGCGACCTCGGGGCCGACGTGCCGAGCCTCGGCAACTGCTTCTCGGGCAATACCTTCGGCACGAGTGCGCCTGCGGCCGTGGAGAGCCTCGCCCCCTGTGACGGCACGATCAACTCGGCGGGGGACTGGAAGACCGGCGCCCTCGATCTCGTCGCTCTCATCGCGGCTTCCCGGCCTCCGGAGAAGGATTGGAAGACCACTCCCGAGCCGGCGGCTCAGCCGAACATGCCCGATGCGGCCACCGCGAAGGCTTCGCCGGCGCGCGGTCTGCCCCGGAAGGTCGATCTGGCTGCCATCAAGGTTCCTCCGCGACCCTGAGTCGATGCGGATGTACCGGTCGCCGTTGCGGGCCACGACACTGATCGTCGCCTGCGTCCTCCTCGCCTCGTGCGGGGGTGACGCAGGCGGCGGTGCAGCAGCGATGTCCGACCGTCACGGCGCGCATCCATCCTCGGGGGGCGCGGGGCCCGATCCGGTGCCGGTGCGCCTCGGGCCCCAAGGTCGGCACCCCCAATTCGTCGTGACGTGTCACCACAGCCATACCCTTCCCGACGATCCGATCGTCTGGGCCGGAGTGCCCGGTGCGTCTCATCTCCACGAGTTCTTCGGATCCCGCGAGACGGACGCCAAGAGCACCGGGGAGAGCCTTGTGGGCACGAGCACGACGTGCGAGAACACCGCGGACACCGCGGCCTACTGGGTGCCGGCACTCTTCGACGGTGACGAACGAGTGCAACCCGACCGCCTTGTCGCCTACTACCGCACCGGTGTGGGCGTCGATCCCCGCGACGTCGCCGTGTGGCCCGACGGGCTCAAGATGCTGGCAGGGGACCCCGGAGCGGCACGGGACCAGTCTCTCGGGGCCGTCGGATGGACGTGCGGGTCGTCGGACCACCTCACGGTGCTCCCGCGCGAATGCTCGCCCCGGGCTCCGTTGACGTTGCGCCTCGTGTTCCCCGACTGCTGGGACGGACGCAACACCGACAGCGAGGATCATCGGTCGCACGTCGGCTACAGCGTGGACGGCCGGTGCCCGGCCGCGACCGGGACACCGATCGTGCAGTTGATCCTCGCCGTGAGGTACCACTGGTGGGGAGAGCCCTCGGGACTGCGCCTGGCGTCGGGTCACATCCGCACCGGCCACGGGGACGTCCTCAACGGCTGGTCCCGGGGCGAATTGGACCGCCTCACGAGGCTGTGCCTCGAGCGCGGCGAGATCTGCGGGATCTCGTCGAACCGCACCGATCTGTCGTCGTAGTGGCCGGCGCTACCGTGGAGCCGAGGCCCGGGTGGCGGAACTGGCAGACGCAGGGGGCTTAAACCCCCCGGGTGGCGACACCTTGTGGGTTCGATCCCCACCCCGGGCACCGAGGGGCGGAACGAGTGCCGTCAGGCCGGTGACACCTCTATCTCCGTGGCCTTCACCGAGACGTGGACCGACTCTCCCGGAACGAGACCCAGTTCCCGCAACGCGTCGACGGTGATCTCCGCGACGAGGGAGACCGGTCCCGTGATGCGCACTCGTGCGCGGTCCCCGAGAAGGTCGACATCGGCGATGGTGCCCGGCCAACGATTGCGCGCACTGGAGTTCTCGGGGCCCGTTCGCGACACGACGACGGCCCGAGGCCGGATGACGGCGAGTGCCGGACCCGCCGGGGCATCGGCCACGACGAGCGAAAGGCCGTCGTCGGTGACGAGCACCCCGTCGTGGACCACTCCGGTGACGAGATTGACGCCGACGAGGTCGGCCACCCAGCGGGAGCGGGGACGGGCGGTGATGTCCGCCGGTGTGCCGACCTGGACGATGCGGCCCGATTCCATGACGACGACACGGTCGGCGAGCGTCCACGCGTCCACGGGGTCGTGAGTGACGAGGATCGTCGTGCCCGCGTAGACCTCGAGATGGCGCCGCAGGTCGCGGCGCACGTCGGCCCGCGTGCCCACATCAAGGGCTGCGAGGGGTTCATCGAGCAGCAGCAGACGCGGCGATGTCGCGAGAGCGCGCGCCAAGGCGACGCGTTGGGCCTGCCCGCCGGAGAGCTCCCCCGGCCGCACCGATGCACGGTCCGCGAGGCCGAGACGTCCCAGCCACTCCGCGGCGCGAGCCCTCGCCTCCTCGCGGTGCACGCCGCGGGCACGCAGTCCGAACGCGACGTTCTCGAGCGTCGTCAGGTGAGCGAACAAGAGATAGTCCTGGAACACCATTCCCACCGAGCGTCGCTCGGCATCCGCGTGCACCCCGCCGGCGGGATCGTCGAGCACGGTCCCGTCAAGGACGACGGTCCCGGCGTCCGGTTCGACGAGACCCGCCAGCATCCGCAGCACCGTGCTCTTGCCGGCACCGTTCGGCCCGAGGAGCGCGAGCACCTCTCCCGTACCCGCACTCAGCGCGACCTCGGCACGGAAATCGCCGAGCCTCAGGGCGACGTCGACATCGAGGCTCACGGGGCGACCCTCATGGTGTCGCGGGAACCGAACCAGTGGTGGCGCAGGGCGACGAGGACGAGGAACGAGACGACGACGAGCACGAGTGACAGCAGGACGGCCTCCTCGGGATTCGTCTCCAACGAGAGATAGATCTCGAGGGGCAGGGTGCGGGTGGTGCCGGGGAAACTGCCGGCGAAGGTGACGGTGGCCCCGAACTCACCCAGTGCCCGAGTCCACGACAACACCGCGCCCGCGACGAGGGCGGGACGGACGGCGGGCAGGGTCACGCGGCGGAACGTGTACCAGCGGGATGCGCCCAGGGTGCGTGCGGCTTCCTCGTGGCGCGGGTCGACCTGGCGCAGGGCAGCCTCGAGGGTGACGACGAGGAAGGGCATCGCCACGAAGGTCTGGGCGAGCACCACGGCCGCGGTGGTGAAGGGAAGGCCGATCCCGAACCACCGATCGAGCCACTGGCCCACCAGGCCCCGTCGTCCGAGTGCGTAGAGCAGAGCCACGCCGCCGACGACGGGGGGGAGCACCATCGACAGCGTGCACAGGGCCCTGATGGCTCCGCGTCCCGGGAGGCGCGACCGGGCGAGCACCCACGCGAGTGGCACGCCGAACGCGAGCGACAGGACCGTCGCCCACGTCGACGTCACGAGCGACAGACGCAGGGCACGGGCGGCCGACTCACCACCGAGGATGTCCGTAACGCGGGACCACGGTGCCCGCCAGGCGAGACCGACGAGGGGCAGGGCGAAGAAGGCGACGGCCACGGCGGCGACGAGAAACATGAGGAGGGGCACCGACGCGACCCGGCGACGACGGCCCCTCATGGCGGGCCGAATCCGTGGGAGAGCAGCATCGCCCGACCGGCAGCGGAGGTGATCCAGTCGACGAACGCTCGCGCCGCCGTTCCAGGTCCGGCACCACCGAGAGCGACGATGGGGTAGCGGGCAACGACGTTGACCGCGGCGGGGATGTCGATGCCCGTGATCGCGTCGCCGGCGGACTCCACGTCGCTCGCATAGACGATGCCAGCGTCCGCCTCGCCGAGAGACACCTTGGTGACCACGGCCCGGACGTTCTCCTCGAAGGAGCGAGGTTGCACCTCGACCCCGGCGTTCGTCAGCACGGCGCGGGCATACCGGCCGCAGGGAACCTCCGGTGCACAGGCGACGATGACGAGGTCGTCGCGGGCGAGGTCCGCGATGCCGGCGACGCCACGCGGGTTGCCCTTCTCGACGATGATGGCCATGGCGTTGGTGGCGAACACCTCGGGTACCGAGGTCGTGCGACCGTCGGCGACGACCCGGGCCATGCTCTCGGCGTCCGCCGAGGCGAACACGTCGACCGGGGCGCCGTCACGGATTTGGGCCGCGAGGGACGACGATCCGGCGACGTTCAGGACGACGTCGATTCCCGGGTTCGCCGACTCGAACCCAGCCGTCAGCTCCGTGAAGGCATCGGCGAGCGACGACGCAGCGAAGACCGTGAGTGTCGTCGAGGACACCTCGCTCGTCGTGGCCGCTGTGCCACCACCGCACGATGCCGCGAGGGCCGTGCCGGCGAGCAGGAGAACGCCGGATCGAAAGCGCTGCACCGGCCGAGATTATCCATTCCCCGACATCGCGGCCCGGTGGTGGATGATTCCGCAGATCGCATTCGTCTCGGCATGCCGGGCCGGAACGGGACAGAAGGTTGCCGCTCGTGGACCGTCGGCGTCGTCCCGGGGCGGCGGGGCGGATGTCATGCGTGTCGACCTCCGGGTTGCGTCCCGAAGATACGGTCGTCCTCGTGCAGCATCATTCGCGACCGGAGGCATCCTCGTGCATGCGTCGGGAGTGGACGATGATCATCGCGTCCGCGGTCGCCGGGCCGTTGGTTTCTGCTCTCGCCACACCGCTCCACCGCGGCTACACGTGGGACGAGGCGGTCTACGTCGCCCGTGCGACCCTCAACGACAACTGGAGACACCTCTGGGGACCCGCCCGAATGACCGGGATGCCTCTGGTGATCTCGCCCGTCACCCTGGTCACCGACAACGTCGTGATGATGCGCATCTGGCTCGCGCTCGTGGGGATCGGGTTGTCCCTCGTCGCGGTGAGACTGTGGTCCCGCCTGGTGGGTTCTGCCGCGCCGGCGGCATTCGCACTGCTGGCGATGTCATGGCATGTGGGCTGGTTCTCCACGACGGGGTATCCGAACTGGTTCACCGGCCTCCTCGTTCTCGGTCTGTGCGGCTGGACCGTCCTCTCGGTGGAGGGGGAGTCCGTCTCGCCGTGGGCCGGCTTCCTGCTGGCCTTCCTCGCGATGCAGATGCGATGGACCGATGTCATCGCGGCGTGGGCCGCCGTTCTCCTCTGGCTCGTGGTGCGCGATGCACGGGCACGTTCGGGACCCCCGTTCCGAGGGGCGTGGCGCCGGATCCCGCCGGTGACGGCCCGCATCCTCCCCGCTCTGGCGGGTGCGGGATCGTCGATGATGCTCTGGGTCGCCGAGAGCGAGATCTACTTCGGATCGACCCTCCAGCGTCTCTCGTTCCTGCGGGACGTGGAGGAGTGGGAGCGATTCTCGGCGGACCAGTACGGCCAACTCCTGTGGTTCTACACGGACGTGCCCGACGGACGGGGACTGCTCAACTGGCTGCCACTCGCTTTCCTCGCCGCATTCGTCGCACTCGCCCTCGTCGGTCTCCTGTCATCCGGTTCCGAGGTGCGCCGTGCGGTGACGGTCGCGGCATGGGGCGCGGGCTCCCTCGGACTTCTCTACCTCACGAGCCCCGGTGATTCGTTGCGGCGCTTCATCATCCCGTGTCTCGTCCTCGCGGCGGTTCCCGCGGGAGCGGGATGGGTGCGAATGTGGGGCCGAATGAGGGAAGGGAACCCGGGCGCGAGAGTGGCAGGTGCGGTGGTGGTGGCCCTCCTGGGGGCCGGAACGACGGGCAACCTTGCCATGTTGGCGTACCTCGGTGACCGGGAGGGTGGGCGTGATGTCCATTACTCGTCCCTTGCGGCTCGCATGGACGAGATTGCGGGGGAATCGGAGTGCGCGTTTCTCTCCGTGTACTCCTTTCCCCAGATCCAGATCGGGACGCAGTGTCTCGGCGAGAGGCGGCGCTTCGACAAGGAGTGGTCGGAGCCCGACGAGAACACGCTCGGACAGAATCTGACCTTTCTCGCCTCTCCCGATGAACCCTCGCGGGCGTGGTTGGCCGAGGGGTGGGTGCTCGATTCGCGACACGGCACCTGGGGTCTGTGGGTGCGGGATCGGCGCGGATGAGCGAGACCCGGGTCGTCTGCGACCACCCCCCACTAGGGTCGGCGGGGTCGTGAAGGTGTCGCGGATACTCGACTGGTTGTGGAGCAGGGGCTTCCGGTTCCTCTTCGTCCTCGACGCAGTCGTGCTGCTCGGCATCATGCTCGGCGTCAACATCCTGCGTTTCGGGTTCTCCTGGCCCACCTATCCCGTCCGGTACTACCTGCTGGGATTCGTCCTGGCCACCGCGACGCACCTCGTCGTCAATTACTTCAGCGGGCTCTACGAGCGCGAGTCGCGTCTCGGCACGCGACCGATCCTGCCGCGGGTCGCGATGTCTCTCGCCCTCGGCGTGGCCTTCGGAGGACTGTTCACCGTGTTCATGCGCCGGTATCTGATGCCGCGTTGGAACATCCTCGCCGTCTTCCTGCTCGGATCGATCAGCCTCGCCGCGACGCGTCATCTGTCCCGCCATCTCGCCGACCGGCGGCGTGGCCCCTCCCGGGTGATCCTCGGAGGAGAATCCGAGGAACTCGAGCTTGCGCGCACCTACTTCGGTCGGGCGCGGGAGAAGGTGCAGGTCGTCGCCGAGGTGCCGGACCTCGCCGACCTGCCCCGTGTCGCCGCTGAGACGCGCGCCGACGACGTGCTGCTCTTCGATCTGGACGCGTACTCGCGCATCTTCCCCGAGCCGCTGGGATCGCTCGACGACGCCGGGGTCGGGGTGCATCAGCGAGTGAGCGCCCGCGAGGCCCTGCTCGGCCTCAAGTCGGTGCGTCAGATCGCCGGCATGCCCTTCGCACGGATCAGCACGAACACGCTCGCGTCGCATCAGATGAGGCTCAAGCGACTGCTCGACCTCGGGGTCATCCTCGTCGGCGCGCCGGTGTGGATCCCCGTGCTCCTCCTGCTCGCGGCATGGGTGCGCGTCGTCGCCGGGCCCGGGGTGTTCTACCGCCAGGACCGGGTGGGTCGTCATGGCGAGGTGTTCCGGATCGTGAAGTTCCGGACCATGCATCACCTCGCCGAGAGCGACGGGCCCCGATTGTCGTCGTCCGACGACGAGCGTGTCGTTCCCGCCCTGCGGTGGATGCGCCAGATGCGTTTCGACGAACTGCCCCAGATCCTCAACATCCTGCGCAACGAGATGTCGCTCGTGGGCCCGCGGCCGGAACGCCCCGACTTCAGCGCGGGATTCGAGCGCACCGTCGAGGGTTACGACAGGCGGCACATGATCGCACCGGGACTCACCGGCGCGGCGCAGGTGAACGGCTACTACGACACTCACGCCTCCCACAAACTGGGTTACGACCTCCATTACCTCGTGAATTGGTCGATCCTCCTCGACCTGCAGATCCTCGTGCGCACCGTGTGGGTGGTGCTGGCCCGTCGTGTCTGAGCCGTCCGCCGGCGACTGGCCCACGGTGTCGGTGGTGATGCCGGTGCTGAACGAGGAGGCACACCTTGCCGCGGCGGTGGAGTCCGTGCTCGCCCAGCGGTACCCCGGTGCCATGGACGTGTGTCTCGCCGTGGGTCCGTCGCGTGACCGCACCATGGACGTCGCGACCGAACTTTCGCGTCGTCTGCCCGTGACCGTGGTCGTGAATCCGACCGGAGCGACTCCCGTCGGACTCAATCTGGCCATCGCCGCCACGCGGGGCGGGGTCGTGGTGCGGGTGGACGCCCATTCGCGGCTGCCGGAGGACTACGTCGTCACGGCCGTGCGGACCCTGCTCGACACCGGCGCGGTCAACGTCGGGGGGCGGCAACTTCCCGTGGCTGCCGGTGGCACGGCCGGTGCGGTCGCCCGGGCCATGACGACCCGGTTCGGCACCGGGGGGGCGCGCTTCCACGTGGGGGGTCGCGCCGGTTCGGTCGACACCGTGTATCTCGGCGTGTTCCGCCGATCGGCGGGGGACGCCGTCGGCTGGTTCGACGAGCGACTGGTGCGCAATCAGGATTATGAACTCAACATCCGTCTGCGGGCGGCGGGGGGGACGGTGTGGTTCGACCCGCGGCTGAGCGTGGAGTACACGCCGCGGGGGAGCGTGCGGGCCCTGGCCGGGCAGTACGCCCAGTACGGCTGGTGGAAGGCACAGGTGGCCCGGCTCCATCCGTCGTCGTTGCGGCCGCGTCAGGCGATCCCGGCGATGGTCACGGCGATGGTCACGGCGGGTCTCGTCGCGGGTGCGTGGTGGCGGCCGGCCCTCGCCGCGCCCGTCGGATATGCGGCGGCGGTTCTCATGGCTGCCGCGTTCACGGGCCGGGGCATCGGGGAGAGGCTGCGCCTCGTCCTCGTGTATCCCGTCATGCACCTCTGCTGGGGAACCGGATTCCTCGCGTCGTGGCCGGTGCGTCGCCTGCGCTGAACATGGTCGGCCGGCCCGCCGGGACGACGTCGGTCACCGG
>CAZSNB010000035.1:0-10455 GCA_964608285.1 uncultured Bifidobacterium sp. | reverse complement strand
AGACCGACCTCCTCGCTGATGACCTGACCACCGGTGAGGATGGCCATGTCCTGCAGCATCGCCTTGCGGCGGTCACCGAATCCCGGTGCCTTCACCGCGGTGGAGTTGAAGGTGCCGCGGATCTTGTTCACCACGAGGGTGGCGAGGGCCTCGCCCTCGACGTCCTCGGCGATGATGACGAGGGGACGACCGGCCTTCATGACCGCCTCGAGGGCCGGCAGGAGCGACTGCACCGAGGAGATCTTGGCGGCGTGGAAGAGGATGTAGGGGTCCTCGATCACGGCCTCCTGGCGCTCGGCATCGGTGACGAAGTACGGCGAGAGATAGCCCTTGTCGAACTGCATCCCCTCGGTGAAGTCGAGCTCGATCCCGAACGTGTTGGACTCCTCGACCGTCACCACGCCGTCCTTGCCCACCTTGTCGATGGCGTCGGCGATGACCTGCCCGATCCCCGCGTCCGCGGCCGAGATGGTGGCGACGCTGGCGATGTCGCCCTTGTCGTCCACCTCCTTGGCCTGGGACTTGAGGGACTCGACGACGGCCGCGACGGCCTTCTCGATGCCCCGCTTGAGGCCCATGGGATTGGCACCGGCGGCCACGTTGCGCATGCCCTGTTGGACGATGGCCTGGGCCAGCACGGTGGCGGTGGTGGTTCCGTCGCCGGCGACGTCGTTCGTCTTGGTGGCGACTTCCTTCACCAACTGGGCGCCCATGTTCTCGAAGGGGTCGTCGATCTCGACCTCCTTGGCGATGGACACGCCGTCGTTGGTGATCGTCGGCGCGCCGAACTTCTTGTCGAGCACGACATTGCGACCCTTGGGCCCGAGCGTCACCTTGACGGTGTCGGCGAGCTTGTTGACGCCGGCCTCGAGGGCGCGACGGGCCTCGTCGTGGAACTTGAGCTGCTTGGGCATGTCGTTCCTACTTCTCGACGACCGCGAGCACGTCGCGGCTGGTGAGGATGAGGAGGTCCTCCCCGCCGTGGGTCACCTCGGTGCCGCCGTACTTGCTGTACAGCACCACGTCGCCCACCTTGATGTCGAGGGGGAAGTGCTCGCCCTCGTCGTCGCTCCAGCGACCGGGGCCCACCGCGAGGACCGTTCCCTGCTGGGGCTTCTCCTTGGCGGTGTCGGGGATGACGAGCCCCGATGCGGTGGTCTGCTCGGCCTCGCTCGGCTTGACCACGATGCGGTCGTCCAGTGGCTTGAGTTTCATGTCGTTCCTCCGATGGATCGGGCCTGTTTTCCTGGCACCCGGGACCGGCCCGGGCGTTGGCACTCTAGGAGTGCGAGTGCCAAGGATAGAGACGCCGGAGGGCGGACAACAACCGGCCCGACCGGGAGGTGTCGGGGGCCACGAGCCCGAGCAGTTCGGCGGTCTCCCTCATCGGCAGTCCGACCACCGCCGAGTACGAGCCGTCCACGGAGGCCACGAGGGTGCCGCCCCGGCCCTGGACGGCGTAGCCCCCGGCCTTGCCCCGCCATTCTCCGGACTCGAGGTACCACTCGCGCAGGTGCTTGTTGAGGGGACGGAAACGCACCACCGAGGTGGTGCGCAGGGAGCGGGACCCGTCGGGGGCCACCCGCGCCACGGCGGTGTGCACCTTGTGGGTCCGGTCGCTCAGGGACATGAGCATGCGCCGGGCGGACTCCTCGTCGCCCGGTTGTCCGAGGATCCGTCCGTCGATCTCGACCGCGGTGTCGGCGGCGATGACGATGGCACGGGGATGGGCGGCGGCGACCTTGGCGGCCTTCTCCTCGGCCATGCGCACGACGTAGGCCCGGGCCTTCTCCCCGGGGCGGGGGGTCTCGTCGATGTCGGGGGCGACGGCCTTGTGGCGCACCCCCATCCGGGTGAGGAGGTCGCGCCTGCGGGGCGACCGGGAGGCGAGCACCACCCGGGGGGCCTTCGACCCGGCCGTTGACCGGGTGCGCGTCGTCGTCCTCTCAGCCACCACTGGGAATCCTAATCGCGCCGTCCTCGGGGACCGTCATGTCGTCGCGGTTCTCCAGGTAGTTCTCCGGCAGCACGACGGTGATCGGGCCGTTGGTGTGACCGCGCGGGAGTCGCCGCGCGGACTCGGGGAGGGACACCTCGGGGTCGAGTGAATCACACAACGACGCCAGCTCCGCGAGGGATGCGACGAGGGCGAAGCGTCGACGGGCCTCGGCACCGACGGGATATCCGGTGAGGTACCAACCGGCGTGCTTGCGGAAGTTGCGGATGCCGGCCTCGTCGCCCATGTGGCGGCACAGGAGCTCGGCGTGGTGGGTCATCATCGCGGCCACCTCGCCGAGCGTGGGCGGACCGGGGACGGGCGCCCCGGTGAAGGCCGCCACCAGGTCGCGGAACAGCCAGGGCTTGCCGAGGCACCCCCGCCCCACCACCACGCCGTCGCAGCCGGTCTCCTCCATCATGCGCACCGCGTCGGCCGCCTCCCACACGTCCCCGTTGCCGAGCACGGGGATGGTGCGCACCCGGTCCTTCAGTTCGGCGATCGCCTCCCACCGCGCCTCGCCGGCGTAGTGCTGACGGGCGGTGCGGGCGTGCAGGGCCACCGCCGCCACTCCCTCCTCCTCGGCGATCGTTCCGGTGTCGAGGAACGTGACGATGTCGTCGTCCAGGCCGATGCGGAACTTGGCCGTCACGGGGATGCCGTGGGGCGCGGCCTCCCGGACCGCGGCCCGGACGATGGCCCGCAGGAGATTGCGCTTCACGGGCACGGCGGCGCCACCGCCCTTACGGGTCACCTTCGTGGCGGGGCAGCCGAAGTTCATGTCGATGTGGTCCACGAGAGCGCCCCGGCACAACTCCCGCACCGCCCGGCCGACGAAGTCGGGGTCGCTGCCGTAGATCTGCAGGCTGCGGAAGTCCTCGTCGGGGGTGAACCCGACCATGCGGCGCGTGCGGTCGTTGCCGTGCACGAGGGCCGCGGCCATCACCATCTCGCTCACGTAGACGAGCCCCGGTCCCTGCTCGCGACAGAGGGTGCGGAAGGGGGCGTTCGTCACCCCCGCCATCGGGGCGAGCACGACGGGCACCGGGAACTCACGCGACCCGAGACGCAGGGGAAGACGCGCCGGAGCAGACCGGGTCGTCGACCCGGCGACATGATCGGTCCTGCCGCTCACCGGGGCACCGCCGAGAGCCTGAGGTTCGGGTGGGCGCCGCATCCGAGTCCGGTGGGGCCGTCGGCGGCGAGTCGGTGCCAGGCGGCGGCACCGATCATCGCCGCGTTGTCGGTGCACATCTCGCGGCTCGGGAGCGCAACGGGGATGCCCGCCGCCCCGGCGCGGGCCACCATCTCCTCGCGCAGTCGCGAGTTGGCCGACACTCCCCCGCCGAGCACGATTCCCCGCGCCCCAGCCGTCGTCGCCGCGCGCAGGGTCTTGGCACACAGCACGTCCACCACCGCCTCCTGGAACGACGCCGCCACGTCTGCCGCGGTGACCTCTGGATGGCGGCGCACGTGATTGACCACGGCGGTCTTGAGACCGCTGAAGGAGACGTCGAGACCGTCATGGAGCATGGCCCGGGGGAAGGCGATGGCGGACGGATCCCCCCCGCGGGCGGTGCGGTCGATGGCCGGACCGCCGGGATACCCGAGGTCGAGCCAGCGCGCCACCTTGTCGAAGGCCTCGCCGGCGGCGTCGTCGATGGTGCGCCCGAGCACGCGGTAGTCGCCGTGCCCGAGCATCTCCACGATCATCGTGTGGCCCCCCGAGACGAGCAGCACCACGAGGGGGAACTCGAGCGAGGGATCGTCGAGCAGCCCCGCGTAGAGGTGGGCCTCGAGATGGTTCACCCCGACGAAGGGGAGGTCCCACGCCAGTGCCAGGCCCTTGGCCGCCGAGACGCCCACGAGGAGCGCACCGATGAGACCGGGCCCCGCCGTGGCCGCCACCACGTCGACGCGGGTGCGGTCGATCCCCGCCTGCTCGACGGCCGCCGACACGACGGGCACGAGCGCCTCGATGTGGGCGCGACTCGCGACCTCGGGCACCACGCCGCCGAACCGGGCATGGATGTCCACCTGGCTCGACACGACGCTGCTCAGCACGTCGCTTCCGCCCATGACGACGGCGGCGGCGGTCTCGTCGCAACTCGTCTCGATGGCGAGCACCACCGTCGACTCGACCGCCGCGTGCGACCGGCTCATGACCGCCTCCCGGCGATGAGGGCGAGGCGTTGGGCGTACTCGTCGGAGGGGACACCGTGGGCCCACATGATGATGGCGTCCTCCGTGTTCTCGTAGTAGCGGGCGCGCACGCCCACCGGAACGAAGCCGAAACGCCGATAGAGGGTCTGGGCGACCTCGTTCGAGGCGCGCACCTCGAGCGTCATCGCCCGGCACCCCCGGTCGTGGCAGAGCAGGGCCAGGTCGAGGAGGATCTCGGTGGCCACCCCTCGCCCCTGCCATGCGGGGTCCACGGCGATGTTCGTCACGTGGGCGTCGTCGTCGGCGAACAAGAGCCCCCCGTACCCGGCCAGCTCGTCCCCGACGTAGGCCACGAGGTACCAGCGGGTGCCGTTGCGCATTCCGGCGAGCTCGTCGACGAACGTGCGGTGCGTCCAGGGACGTGGATGCACCTGTTCCTCGATCTCGAGCACGCGACGCAGGTGACGGCGACGCATGGCCTCGGTCGTGAGGTCGAGACCCGGATGATCGTGGACGCGGTTCATCGGGTGCCCGTCCTCGTCTGCCAGTTGATCTCGGCGTCGGGGGCCCGCAGGTAGATCGGCTCGACCGCGCCGGGGTCGGTGCCCCCGTCGGCGGCCACCACGGGCGCGGCCATCGCCGGCATGTCGGCGGCGTCGGGGAATCGCAGTGCCGGTCCGCCGCGAACCACACGGGCGTGCCCGGCGAACACCTCGCCGTGGCGCTCGATGCCCGTGCCGAGGCACAGCACCGGCGCGTCGTGGTCGGCGACGGCGTCGAGGAGTTCCTCGACCGGACCTGTCACGGGGTCGGTCAGGCGCAGGAGCGTCCCGTCCGGCCGGCGCGCGTGCAACGCCCAGTAGATCTCCGACCGCCGGGCGTCGAGGGCGGTCGCCACGAGATCGACGTGCTCGGGCGCGCGCCGCGCGAGCACGTCGAGGCTGCACAGGGGCACCACCGGGATCCCGAGCCCCCAGGCCATGGCCTGGGCGGTGGCGATGCCCACCCTCATCCCGGTGAACAGCCCGGGTCCGACGTCGACGGCGACGGCCGAGAGATCACCCGGAGTCACGCCGTGCCGGTCGAGGAGGAATTCGATCATCGGCGCGAGCGTCTCGGCGTGGCGACGGTCGCCCACGACGGCGGCCCTCGCTGCCACCCCGCGGTGGTCCCCGAGTGCCACGCTCACGCACTCGACGGCGGTCTCGATCGCCAGGATCATCGGGGGACCCATCCCGCCAGTGCCGTGCGCAGCATCTCCCACCGGGTGTCCCAGGCGCGTCCCTCGGCATCGAGCCCGATCGTGCGCGCGTTCTCGTCGTCGCCGTGCACGATGGTGACCACGAGACAATCACCGAGCACGTCGAGGGCCACGTCGCCCCACTCGACCACGACGACGGCCCCGAGGTCCGCCGACTCGCGCAGCCCCAGGTCCGCGACCTCGGAGCGCGAGCGCAGACGGTGGAGGTCGGCGTGGTGCAGGGGGATGCGTCCGCTCTCGTGGACGTGCACGAGGGCGAAGGTCGGCGACGTCGGACGGTCGTCGTCGGCCACACCGAGGCCGGCGGCGAGACCGGCGGTGAAGGCGGTCTTGCCCGCCCCCATCTCACCGGCGAGCACGATGACGTCGCGCGGACGCACGAGACGGGCGACGGCGGCGGCGATGGCGGCGGTGTCGGCCGGCGACGAACTGACGCAGCGGATCACTGGTGGGCCCTGTGCACCCGGGAGGAGATGCCGCAGACGATCTCGTATCCGATGGTCCCGAGCGCCCGCGCCCAGTCATCGGCGCCCACGACGCCGCCCCCCTGACGACCGATGAGCATGACCTCGTCCCCGACGTTCACGGAACTGTCGGTGCCGCAGTCGAGCATGATCTGGTCCATCGTCACCGTTCCGGCGAAGGGACGCGGCACCCCGTTGACGAGCACGCGCACGTCGGTCTCGGCGAGACGTCGCGGCACGCCGTCGGCGTACCCCACCGGCACGGTGGCCACGAGGGTGGGGCCGTCCACGGGTCGGCGCAGTCCGTAGGAGACCGCCTCCCCGGCCTCGATCCAGCGCAGGGCCGACACGCGCGCGCGGAACATGAGCGCGGGGACCAGGTCGCGGCACAGGTGGTCCACCCCGGCCCCGGGGGACAACCCGTACACGGCGATCCCGGTGCGCACGACGTCGAAACGGGTCTCCGGGCGCGACAGTGCGGCGGCGGAGTTGGCCGCGTGCACGAGGGGAGGGCGTATGCCGGCCGCGGCGAGGTCGTCGAGTACTCCGCGGAACACCCCGAGCTGTCGGGCATTGGCGGGATGGTCGGGATCGTCGGCGACGGCGAAGTGGGTCCACACTCCCCCGAGTTCGATCGCCCCCATCGAGGAGAGCGACTGGGCGAGGGCGACGGCCTCCCGCGGCGAGACGCCCGTGCGATGCATGCCGGTGTCCACCTTCATGTGCACCTGCACGGGCGCGGGTGCCGAGGTCGCCGCCAGGGCGAGCGCGGCCGCCGAGCGCGTGGAGGAGACCGTCGGGGTGAGCCCGTATCCGACGACGAACTCGGACACCTCGGGGGGTTGCTCGCTCAGCACGAGGATGGGCGCCCCGATGCCGGCACGGCGCAACTGCACCCCCTCGTCCATCAGTGCGACGCACAATCCCGTGGCCCCGCCCGCCAGTGCGGCGCGGGCCACCTCCACCGCCCCGTGTCCGTAGCCGTTGGCCTTCACCACTGCCCACACCCGGGCCGGCGCCACGGCGGCGGCGAGCACCGAGACGTTGTGGGTGATGGCCGCGGACGAGACCGCGGCCTGGGCCCAGCGCGTGGAGAAATCAGCCGACACCGGAGAGCACCTCCTCGATCGCGTCGGGGACTCGCGACACCACGTCACGGGCGATCGTTCCCTCGCGCGGACACCCCGCCGCGGCACGGCCGTGCAGGTGGGCCGCGGCGGCGGCGGCCTCGGCCGGGGCCATGCCGCGGCAGAGCAGTGCGCCGATCATCCCCGCGAGCACGTCGCCGGTGCCGGCGGTGGCGAGGCGCGCATCCCCCGTCGCGACGAGATAGCACTCACCACCGGGATCGGCGACGATCGTGACCGGGCCCTTGCGCAACACCGTGCACCCGGTGCGCGCGGCCAGGTCCCGGGTGGCGCCGATGCGGTCGACGTCCGCCGCATCTCCGCCGAGAGTGGCGAACTCGCCGTCGTGGGGCGTGAGAACCGTGGTCGCCGTGCGCGAACGCAGGGTGTCGTGCGTGCCGTGGGGGTCGACGGCGTCGGCGAGACCGTCCCCGTCCACCACGACGGGCACGCCGGCCCCGGCGAGCAGACGACGCACCGACGCGGAGGTGTCGTCGCCGCGACCGAGACCGGGCCCGACGACGAGGGCATGGAAGCGGTCGAGATCCGCGAGGACGGCGTCCGCCCAGTCGCCGGGAGGAAGCGGCCGCCCCACGACCTCGGTCGGGAGGGCGGGATGGGTGCCCGATCCGCGCCACGACAGGTGGACGATGCCGGCTCCGGCACGCATGGCCGCCGCCGACACGAGAGCGGAGGCGCCGAGCATGCCCTCGCTGCCCGCGACGACCCGCAGGGCGTTCGACCACTTGTGCTCATCGCGCCGACGCACCGGCAACCAGGCGGCCACGTCGGCGTCCTCGACGAGCCAGACGCCGTCGCACGCGTCGTCCACGGGAACCCCGATGTCGACGACCTCGACCGTTCCGCAGGCCTCGGGTCCGTCGCCGAGGAACATGCCGATCTTGGGGGCCGCGAAGGTCACGGTGCGGTCCGCGGGCACGAGGGCACCGGCCGTCCCGGTGCCGGCGTCGAGTCCGCTCGGCACGTCGACGGCGAGAACGGGCACGTCGATGACCATGGGCGGGGTCCATTCCCCGCGGAAGCCGATGCCGAACGCGGCGTCGATGACGAGGTCGGCGTTCCGCGAGTCGATGAACACGTCGCGGCACGCACCGGGGTCGAGGATGCGCACGCTCGCCCCGCGCTCGCCGAGTCGGCGGGCGGCCTCCCGGCCGTCGTCGCCGTTGTGTCCGGGACCGGCCAGGACGGTCACCCTCCGACCATAGGCACCGCCCATCATCCTCATCGCCGTCGCGGCCACGGCGCGCGCGGCGCGTTCGATGAGCACCGATTGCCGGTCCGGCCCGAGGGTCGCGAGCACCGCGGCGTCGGCGGAGCGCATCTCCTCGGGCGTGAGAACGGGTATCACACCCCAAGCGTAGGGCGCGTCAGAGGGCGGCGACCACGGCGACGGCGACGGCATCGGTGTGCGTCAACGAGACGTGCCATCCGGTCACGCCCGCGTGCTCGGCCAGTTCCCGTGCCCTGCCACCGACCACGAGGGTCGGCGCCCCCGACGCACCGCGCGCCACGGAAACGTCACGGAAGTCGAACGCGCCGAGCCCCACCCCGAGCGCCTTCATCGCCGCCTCGCGGGCGGCGAAGCGCGCGGCCAGCGAGGCGGCCGACGACGGGCGTTCCCCGACGTCGGCGAGTTCCTCGGCGGTGAAGAGCCTCTCGCGCAGGCGCGGACGACGCTCAAGGACGGAGGCGAACCGCGCGACGTCGACGGCGTCCACCCCGAGCCCCCGCATCAGCGCGTCCTCCACAGGTCGGCGCTCTCCGAAACCGGATCGACGAGCAGATCGGCGACGGGCACGTCGGCGAGCCGCGCCTCGTCGAAGGAGCCCTCGGTCTCCGACACCCAGTCGACGAGCCGGTCGTAGCGGCGGTCGTAACCCTGCAGAACCTGGCGCACCACGGGCGCGGGCAGTCGGTCGTGGACGTCGACGTGGAGCAACGTGATGCCCGAGGTGCGCTCGCCGTCGACCTCGGGGACGATGACGACGGTGCGTCCGTCCTTCCGGCCGCGGGCGACGAGGACCTCCTGGTCGGCCGCCACCCGCCTCTTCGTTCCGAAGAGTCGGGGCTCCGACTCGACCCGTGACGGCACCTCGAGACCCACGCCGCCGCGCGACGCGATGCCCACGTCGCCGAGGCGGGAGCCGTCCCCGTCCACCAGGTAACGGACGTGGCCGACCACGGCCGAGACCGCCGGGTCGAGCGCGGCCAGGACCCTGAGGGCCGAGTACGAGAGTCTCTCCCGCGGCGCGCCGGCGTCGAGGACGGCCCGCACCAACGGACGGTCGAGGAGACCCTCCTCGTTGCGTGAGATGCCCACCGTCACCGTCTTGGCCTGGTGCTTGATGGCGTCGACGGGACGTGTCAGCTCGTCGATGCCGCGCGTCAATGCCGACACCAGTTCGTCGATGATCGTCCCGGGCGCGACCGACCGCCCGGTGACGCGACGGTGCACGGTGAGGGGGTCGGGCGCACCCACCGTGCGCAGGAGCGAGACGATCGCCACCGCGGTCGAGGCCTCCAAGGTCCCGTCGTACGCACCGGCGGCGAGGGCGCCGAGGAAGTCATCGGCATGGAGAGAGGTGTCGCGGCTGATGCGCGCCAATGCCGACTCGTCCTCGCCGCCTCGGGCCACCACCCTCTCCACGTCCTCGCGCAGTCGGCGGAGCGGCCGGGCGAGCGCGTCGATGGCGAGGGCCGCCTCGTAGCCGAAGAGGTGACCGGCCATCGCCGACAGCACGAAGGCCACCGTCGGATCCACCGCGGGCACCTCGATGACCGCTGCAGCCGCCTCCCACCCCGTCGTGCCCTCGGTGGCGATGACGATGGGTGCGGCTTTGTGGGCCCTGAAGATGCCGACCTCTTTGGACACGTCGGCGGCGGTGCCCTCCGCGAGTCCGGCGGCGCACACGAGCACGAGGGGCTCGCACGACAGGTCGATGTGCTTCTTGTCCTCGGTGACGTCGCACGAGATGGACTTGTAACAGAGTTCGGACAGCTTGATCCGCACCTCCTGGGCCGCCACGACGTTCGGTCCGTTGCCCACCACCGCCCAGTAGCGGCGCGAGGGGGCGAGGGAGCCGGCGGCGGCGGCGATCACGGCGCGGCGGGACAGGACCGTCTGCATCGCCTCGGGCATCCCGACCAGCGAGGACAGGATGCGGTGCACGCTCTCGCCCCGGCCGGCACCTGCGGCCAGGGCGACGGCGCACGACAGCACCGCTCCCGCGGCCACCTGGGCATAGAAGGCCTTCGTGCTGGCCACGCTCATCTCGATGTCGCGCCCGTCGGAGGTGTGGTACACCCCGTGCGCCTTCATGGCCAGTTCGCTGCCGCGCCTGTTGACGATGGCGATGACGGCGGCCCCGCGCGCCGCGACGAGGTCGACGGTGCGGTTCGTGTCGGTGGTGGTGCCGCTCTGGC
>CAZSNB010000034.1:0-10596 GCA_964608285.1 uncultured Bifidobacterium sp. | reverse complement strand
AGGGGTGGGATTTGAACCCACGGTGGCTATTCACCACAACGGTTTTCGAGACCGTTTCCAAACCGCCACAGAACCGCCAAAACATTGAGGTTCCGGACCGCGGTGCCTTACCTGACCCGCTACTGACCCAACATCCTGTGGGGCAAGGGTCGTGTGAGACCACCGAAGGCCAGATGAGTGCTCTTGCGGTTTCCGTGTTGCAACTGCCAGCAACCGTCGCCTCTGCCAGTGACCGTTGTGGCAGAAAGCGACACAACATGAGCACCACCCGGAAATGGATTGACACAGCCGCAGCGGCAGACCTGCTCGGCGCATCGGCCACAACTCTCAAGGGCTGGTACTCAGTCGGCGACGCCCGCACACGCAGCTCTCAGGCCGGGCTCAATGGATCGACCATCCCGATCAACGAGAAGTTCAGCATCGGCGGCGTCAGGATGGACCGCCCCACGACCCACGTGCCCTAGCAAGCGAAGTGATGGGCTGCCGCTGCCGTCTCATACCGGTCATGAGCTGACTATCACCATCTGAAAGCTGGGTGGACGATGGTGCCGAGGTCGGCGAAGTCGTAATCCATTCCCTTGGTATCCACGTTGTCAGGCTGGATGAGGCCAATGCGCTCAAGTGAGAACGAGTAGCGAAGCACCGGCTCCATTGACACAGCACCGAGGTTGTCCACGAGTGGGTAGTAGACAGCGATAAAGGCTGAGTCATAGGCGACGCCTGCTGACTTCAGTGCTCGGATCGCATCAAGAACTAGTCGGCGGTTAGACGACTTTGTAGTTCCATCGGTCAGGTTCTCATCGCCGTTCATCTCGATGGTCGCGATGCCATTCTCGATGGTGACGGTACGAATCCGTGACGAGTAGCCCTCCAAGTTCGATTTGGCACCGGCTTCATCCTTAACTCTCTCCTCGAGAATCTGTGCTGGCGTCTTCGGCACTGTCGTCTTTGGCGCCGTAGCCGCGGGTATGCCATCCCCGTTTCCTGAGGATGAACCTCCGCTTGTGGAGTTCGGGTCTTCCCCGAAGACGGCGCCGATCACGCCGAGAACAACAAGGGCGCCAACTACGCCAACGACGATTTTCTTCTTGAGGGACCAGGATGAGAAGTCAATGTTCATGTCCCCCACCGTAAGGAGGGCGTGTTGCACGGTGATGCGTTTCACGGAGCAACCTCGTGTGAGACCTCGGGCAGCAGCAGTAGCGTGCATGACCGATGACCTGAATTTCGGAGAAGTGCTGCGTATTGGTTGCGACGTGACCGTCGTGGAGGCGACCAGCATCGCGGCTACGGGCTGCGGCGAGACCAAGAACTACTAGGCGTTCGCATACGACTCGACCTCAACTGACCGCGACAGCTACCACCTCACCACGACGTTCGCGATGTGGATGACACCCGTCATCGAGGCCACGGTGGCCGCGCGGGTGGAGTGGGTGGCCGCCCGCAACGGATGACCCCGCGCGCACCCCGGGGACACGGGGCCGCGATGGCGGAAGGGGTGGGATTTGAACCCACGGTGGCTATTCACCACAACGGTTTTCGAGACCGTCCCATTCGGCCGCTCTGGCACCCTTCCGTCGGGAGAGGCTAGCGGTCGGCGGAAAGAATGCGCCTGAAGAGCGCGTCGAGGAGGAATCCGGTGATGCCGATGAGGAGGACGTTCGCCGCCAACAACGAGTAGTCCAGTTGGTCGCGCGCGTTGAGCAACGAGTAACCGAGACCGGAGTCCACCCCCAGCATCTCCGCCGGCACGAGCACGATCCATCCCACGCCGAGCGCCAGTCGCAGGGACGTGAGCACGTTGGCGCGGATGGCAGGCACCGTCACCAGACGAACCCTCTCTCGCCTGCTCGCACCCAGGGATCGCGCCACGTCGTGCCACGCCGGTGAGACGGCCCTCACGCCGGCGGCGGTTCCGAGGGCCAGCGGCCACACCGCCGTGACGGCGACGAGGAAGATGACGGGGCCACCACCGACACCGAGTGCGACGATGACGATCGGGGCCCAGGCCAGCGGCGAGATCATCCGCAGGAAGTTGACGAGCGGGAGCGTCGCGTGCTCGAGGGCACCGCTCGCGCCGAGTGCCAGCCCCAAGGGGATCCCGATGCACGCCGCGACGAGAATCCCCGTGACGAGACGGACGAGGCTGGTGCGCACGTCCTCGACTCCTCCCCCGCCCGCGAGGTGTTCCCACAGGGTGGGCACCACGTCGGGCGGGCTCATGCGGGCCAGCACCGGGTTGCCGGCCCACACCGTCGTCGTCGCCCACCACCACGTACCGACGGCGATCAGGAGGGCGAACGACCGGGACAACGTCCCGCGGACGGTCACGGGGCGATCACCTCGTCGCGCTCGTACGAGGAGAGTCCGAACGCCTCCCGGCCTCCGTTCGCCTCGATGGCGTCGCGCGCGAGACCCTCAACGACCAGTTCGGCATGGACCTTGTCATCGTCGAGATCGGCGAGGAAAGCGGTGTCCCCGTCGATGCGCGTCTCCTTGAGTGCCGCCACGAGTTCCTTGGTGTAGGAGGGGTACGCATAGGGCTGGAAGCCGATGCGCTCGCTCTCCCATTCCGGATGGACGATGGCCCCCGTGGGTCCGTACTCGGCGATGTCGTAGTGCGTCAGGGCACGCTCGATGGCCGGCAGGGGTTGGGGCAGATAGCCGCCCTCGGAGAGGGTGCGGGCGGTTCCCGTCCTGTCGGCTGCGATCGCCAACTGCGCCTGGGCAATCGAATTCGCGAGGCCGGCCGCGGCCTGGGGTGAATCCGTGACGAGGCTCTCCCTCACCACGGTGACGCAGCACGCGTGGTCGCGCCACACGTCGCCCGTGAAGCGGAGGATCCGTCCCGCCCCCTTGACCTCGGCCAGGGCATTGAAGGGGTCGGCGACGATGAATCCGGCGATGGAACCGGACGCCAGTGCCGGGACCATGTCGGCCGGCGGCAGGACGACCAGCTTCACCGTGCGCGCGGATGCCGATGCCGACCCGGTGAGGATCGGCTCGAGACCGTTCGCCCTCAGGATGCTCTGCAACACGACGTTGTGGATGCTCCACCAGAACGGCACGGCGACGGTCTGTCCCGCCAGGTCCGCCACCCCGCGGATGTTCTCGGACACCGTGAGTGCCGAGCCGTTGGTGTGGTTCCACGACACGACCTTGAGGGGCACCTTCGCACCGAAACGGAGCTGGATGGCGAGAGGCATCAGCATGTGCACGGCGTCGACGGCTCCGCCCTGGAGGGATTCGGCGAGATCCGCCCAGGACCTGAACAGGGTTGGGTCCGCTGCGGTGAACCCGTTGGCGGCGAGCGTGCCGTTGGCATGGGCAACGAGCAACGGTGACGCGTCGGTGATCGGCAGGTACCCGATCCGCAACGCACCCAGGCTCCCGGCCGACGGCACGGTCGAGGCTGCCGGGGTCGACGAACCGCACGCGGCGAGGAACGCGCTCCCGCCCGCGACGAGCACGCCGGCTCCGGCGGCGAGCCTCAGGAAGTCGCGTCGCGACTGGTCTGTTTCCGGGCGGTTGTTCATGTTGGTCCTCTTCTCTTCCGCTGTGTGTTCTGGATTCCTGGAGCCGTCACGGGGTCAACCCGCGACGAGGCGGCTCTCGATCAATGGACGCACCGTGCTCACCACCATGTCGTGGCGGCCCCGCACGTCGGAGGCCCAGCATTCGACTCCGCCGCGCCCGTGCTGGAGCAACGCCACTCGGTCTCCGACGAAGAGCGCCTCGGCGAGGTCGTGAGTGACGATGACGACCGAACTGCCGAGCGCGGAGCGGTGCCCCACGAGCCACTCCTGGAGCGACGATCTGGTGGCCACGTCGAGCGCCGAGAAGGGTTCGTCGAGGAGGAGCACGTCCGGCTCGGCGGCCACCGCCCGGGCGATTGCCACGCGCTGTTGCTCGCCACCGGAGAGACCCGCCGCTCTCCGGGTCCCGAGGTGCGCGATGTCGAGGGCCTCGAGAATCTCGTGTGCTCGTTGCCTCCGATGACGGCGGCGCGTGCCGGCACGGGGATGATCCTTCAATCTCAGCGGGAACGCGACGTTGTCGGCCACGTCCAGCCAGGGGAAGAGATGGGGCTGCTGGAAGACGGTGGCGGTGCGAACGACCCCATCGCCGAGTTCGGAGCGGACCAGGCCCGAGTCCGGGCGGATGAGACCGGCCATCACCGAGAGAAGCGTCGACTTGCCGACCCCGCTGCGACCGACGACGGCCAGCACCTCGCCGGGAGAGACGGCGAGATCGACACCACGAAGGATCTCCCGGGCGGGATCACCCAGTGTCACCGAGACGTCGGTCAGGCGGAGTGCTGCAGTTCCCATTCCAACTGTGCTTCCGTGGGGGACTGGACCGGGATGAAGAGAGCCTCGCGCACGCGGCGCGCGGTCGGGCTCGACGCGGAGTAAGCCGCCCCGCCGAGGACCGCGAGTTCCAACTGGGTGGCGGCCACGGCGAGATGACCGGAATCGAGTCGCAGTCTCACCGGGTTCACCGGCGGGGAGCCCGCGCGCTCGTCCAGCCAGGAGGTGAGTCTCCCGAGGTCGGCGCAGAGCCTGTCGAGTTCTCCGTCGAGGCGCGACACCCTCGGAGCGAGGGCGACGGCCACGCCCCGGGGCTCGGCGCTTCCGGCCAACGCCGCCGAGGCCAATCCCAGGCAGAACGCCGACTGGAACGCGAGGAACACGGGTCGGACGTGGGCGACGAACTCCTCGAAGGACACGTCGAGGATGTCGTCCTCTTCCACGGCGACGTTCTCCATGCGGATGGATCCGGACCTGCTCGCATCAAGGGCGAGGAGTCCGCTGACCGGGGCCACCCGCACACCGGGACGCGACAGCGGCAGGACGACGATTCGCCGGACGTCACCGTCACGCACGGCGGTGACGACCACGGCATCGTCGTAGAGATTCGACGCCCAGGAGACGAAGCCGCTCGCCGTCATGCGTCCGCCGCTCCGCGAGAGGACGACGGGGAGTTCCTCGAGGCCCTGTGCGGCGCGGAAGGCGGCGGCCAGTGCGGTGGAACCGGGGCGGATTCCCCGACGGACCTCCTCGGTGAGACGGGAAAGCCTCGGCCCGGAGAAACGTGCGAGGTACTCCACCGTCATGCGATGGGCCCACACGGCGAAGGCCGAGGACATGCACGCCGACGCGAGTTCCGCGATGACGCGCACCTGGTCCTGATGTCCGCCCTCGACACCGGGCAATCCGAAGTCGAGCACGCCGAGGGAGCCGAGACGCGCGAGCAGCGGACGACGGTCGGCGTCGTCGTTGCAGTCGACCAGTGCGGCGACCGCGGCGACGTCGGCGAGGGTGTCCTCGGGAAGTCGCGATGGTCCCGGGAGCAGCGCCGTCGCCACCGGTCAGTCCCCCTGGGAGAGCTTGTGCAGCCGGTCGATCGGCGCACTCACCACGTCACGGGCACGGACCACGGCCTCTTCGTCGGGAGCGTCGTAGAAGCACAGGCACTTCACCATGTCCTCGCGCACGTAGGTGCGCTGGAACGTCGTCTCGGGAACCTGGGCGTAGAGCGGTGCCTTCTCCTTCTTGCGAGCGAGATAGGCGTCCATCGTGAGGTCGGCGGGCAGGTCCCACTCCACGAGGTAGCCCGACGTCGGACGCTGGGCCTTCACCTGCGCGATGTCCGCGCCCACGAGCCTCACCGGGCTCACCTCCGCCGCGCCCAGTCCGTCCGCAGCGAGTTCGGCGGCGAGCGAATCGGCGACACCACCCTCGAAGATGGCGAAGATGCGGCCGCCATCGGCCGTCACCTGGGCCTCGACGAACTCGGATCCGGCCCTCCGGCCTGCCGATTCGGCGGTGGTAAGTGCGTCGGAAACCGAACCGGACGGGATGATTTCGGCCAAAAACAGCGTCATAGCGGGACCCCTTGCTCTCTATTGTTGACTACAGGAGTCAACAATAGAGCCCCGAGGGACAAAATCCAACCAGATAGGTCAGGAATTGGATGCCGCGGACTCCGGGTCAGTCGGACCGGGGACGTCGAGACGCAAAGAAGTCCCGCAGCAACAGCGACGACTCCTCGGCGAGCACCCCGTGCAGGACCGGAGGATTGTGGTTGAGGCGCGGATCGCTCGTGACGTTGTAGAGGCTCGCGGTGGCCCCGGCTTTCGGATCGGCCGCGCCGTACACGAGCCCCCCGATGCGGGCAGCGAGCAGGGCGCCGGCGCACATGACGCAGGGCTCGAGCGTGACGACCAAGGTGCAGTCATCGAGGCGCCACCGGCCCAGCCTCGCGGCGGCATCACGCAGAGCGAGCACCTCGGCGTGCGCGGTGGGATCCCCCGCCTTCTCCCGTTCGTTGTGGCGGGCGGCCACCACCTCGCCGTCCCGCACCACGACGGCACCCACGGGCACATCACCGTGAGCGAGGGCGGCACGGGCCTCATCGAGTGCCGCCCGCATCGCTACGACCGGATCAAAGGAAGCGGGCAAGGAAAGGACCACCCGGGGAATGTAGCCACGCGGGCCGATGGCGGAAGGGGTGGGATTCGAACCCACGGAAGCTTTCACTTCACACGCTTTCCAAGCGTGCCGATTCGGCCGCTCTCGCACCCTTCCAGGGAACGGCCAGGCCGTCCCGAGGGTCCGAGCCTATCGGTCGGTTATCCTGACCTTCTCAACGACCTCGGGCACGCTCGCGGGAGGTGAGGTGGCGGTCGGGTCCTGTGCGACGGTCGCCCGTAAACCAGGTCAGGTCCTGACGGAAGCAGCCTCCACGCGGGAGAGATCGTGTGCCGCAGATCGCCTGGCCGTCACCTCACTTCCCGCGGGTCCCCCGGAAGGAAGGACCTCCCATGACATCCACCATCATTCCCGGCGGCAACGGTCGCTGGATCCGACTCGGCGTCATCGGCGGGGCGGTGGTCCTGGTGTTGGCATTGATCGTCGGCTCCTACAACGGACTCATCGACCGCGAGGCCAGGGTCGACCAGACCGTGGCCGACCTCGAGGTGCAGCTGCAACGACGCTTCGACCTCATCCCCAACCTCGTGAGCGCGGTGGAGGCCGCACTCGAGCAGGAGCGCGAGATCATCGCCGACGTCACCGAGGCCCGCACCCGTTACGCCGGTGCCGTCTCGTCCGACGACAAGGTCGCCGCCGGTGCCGCGCTCGAGGGCGCGCTCTCCCGCCTGCTCGTCGTCATCGAGAACTATCCCCAGGTGGCCAGCCTGCAGAACGTGCGCGACCTGCAGGTGCAGCTGGAGGGCACGGAGAATCGCATCGCCCAGGCCCGGCGCACCTACAACGAGTCGGTCACCGACTACAACCGCACCATCCGCCGCTTCCCCCGATCGCTCATCGCCGGGATGTTCGGCTTCGACGCGCGCACTCTCTTCGAGGCCGCCGACGGTGCCGACGAAGCACCCGACGTCGACATCAACCCCGGTGGCTAGACGCCTCCTTCTTCTCGCGGGCGCGACGGCGGCCCTGGCATCGTGCTCGTTCGCCGGTGCCGACGACGAGATCCCCGAGTTCACCGCTCCGGTGGTGGACGCGGCCGGGGTTCTCGACACCGCCCTCGTCGGGTCGCTCTCCGGCGAACTGGAGGCATTCCGTGCAGCCGGCGGGCCCCAGATCGCGGTCGCCGTCGTCGGCACGACCGGCAACCGCAGCATCGAGGATTACGCGATCGACCTCGCCCGTGAGTGGGGAGTCGGGGACGCGGACCGGGACGACGGAGTCGTCGTCCTCGTGGCCATCGACGACCGACGACTGCGCATCGAGGTGGGAAGCGGCGTCGAGGGCGACCTCACCGACGTCGCGGCCGCACGCATCGTGGACGAGGTGATGGTGCCGCGTCTCGCGGCCGGGGACAACGACGGCGCCGTGCGCGAAGGCGCCCGGGCCGTCATGGCGACGTGGTCCGGCGAGGAGTGGGTCGACCCGGGCATCTCTCCCGTCCCGTCCGATGACACTGCGTCGACCCCGGGATGGGTGTCCGTGATGTTCTTCCTCTTGTTCCTGTTCCTCGTCGTCGGGTTGCCGATCCTCGGCACGGTGCTGCGACGCACCGGTGGACTCGGGGGTGTCGTGTTCCTCCCGGGCGGATTCTCCGGGGGAGGATTCGGTGGCGGAGGCGGCTTTGGAGGAGGGTTCGGCGGCTTCGGTGGTGGCGGCGGTGGCGGCTTCAGCGGCGGAGGAGCGAGTGGATCATGGTGAGACATCCGTGGTGGAAGCAGAACGGTGAGGCGGTGCGCGCGGCCGTCGACGCCGCCGAGAGGTCGAGCGGGCACCAGATCGTCGTGCGGGTGGGCTCGCTCGGACGGCGTCCGGCCCGCACCGCCGACCGCATCGCCGCACGCTGGCGCGCGGCATCGCTCGTGTTCTGCGTCGACGCGGCCCACCGGAGATTCGAGGTGCGGTGGGCCGACGGGATCGGGCTCGACGAGGAACGGGTCCGCGGCGCGGTGACCGGGCCACTGCGCGACCACGACCTCGCCGCGGCGGTCACGGCACTCGCCGCGCTCCTCCCCCGTCGCGACGAGGGCGAGGAACTCCCGGACATCGTCCACGAGTGACCGGACCCCTGCAGGGGGCGCCGTTCAGCGTCCGACAGTGGCTCGCTCCGCTCGCTCCACGAGATCGGGCATCTCGATGTCGACAGCGACGGACCCCAACAGGTCTCCGGGACCCGTCCAGCGCCAGTCGTCGACGGTCCCGAGAACCACGTCGTCGGACACGTCCTCGACGATCGTGGCGATCGTCCTGAAGAGCATCGCCTCCTCGCGGTTGTCCCGCAGTGTCGCGGCCAGTTTCGCCGCACCTCGCACGGTGACGCCGTCCCGTGCCCATGTCTCTTCGTCGTCGGGGATGTGCTCGATGTGTCCGTAGACCGCGAGCACAGCCGATGCACTCTTGGCCCCCCAGCCGGCGAGTCCGGGGAAACCGTCGGCGGTGTCACCGACCAACCCCAACCAGTCGGCGATGCTCGACGGCGGGACGCCGAACTTGGCGATCACCGCGTCCTCGTCGATGACGACGTCGTTGCGGCGGTCGTACTGCACCACGCGGGTGCCGCGCACGCACTGACCCAGGTCCTTGTCGGGCGAGAGCATGCGCACCTGTTCCACGCGCGGATCCGCCCCGGCGATGCGGGCCGCCGCGCCGATGGCGTCGTCGGCCTCGTACTTCACCATCGACCACACCGGGACACCGAGCGCGCGCAGGGCGTCCTGCATGACGGGCAACTGGGTCAGGATCTCCTCTTCCATGCCTTCGGAGGTCTTGTATCCGTGCCACATGTCGTTGCGGAAGCTCTCGATGACGTGGTCCACGGCCACCGCCACGTGGGTCGCCCCGTTCGCGAGCAGCGCCAGGGTGGACCCGACCACGCCCCGGGTGGCGGTGAGGGGCGGCGGGGACGAACGACGCGCCGCCTGCCCGTAGTGCTGGCGGTAGAGCTCGTAGGTGCCGTCGACGAGGTGGATGATCACCCCGACAGGGTGCCACACGTCGCAGGGACCCCCGTGGGGCATGTAGTTGTGGGCGCAACTATTCGGTAGGGTGAGGCCCGAAGAAAGGACGTCCCCATGCCCGCCGTCACCGCCGACACCCTCACCATCCCCCGCATCGCCTCCCCCGGTCCCGAGATGCGCGAACGTCGGGTGAGGTCGGTGACCACCGCACCGAGCGGCTTCGAGGGCGAGGGATTCCCCGTGCGCCGAGCCTTCGCCGGCGTGTCGAAGCGCGACCTCGACCCCTTCATCCACATGGACCAAATGGGTGAGGTGGACTACGGCCCCTACGAGCCGCGCGGCACCGATTGGCATCCCCACCGCGGTTTCGAGACCGTCACCTACATCATCGACGGCGCCTTCATCCACCAGGACTCGCACGGCGGGGGCGGCGTCATCCGTGACGGCGACACGCAGTGGATGACGGCCGGTGGCGGCATCCTCCACATCGAGACCCCGCCCGAGGATCTCGTCGTGCGCGGCGGGCTGTTCCACGGCCTTCAGCTGTGGGTGAACCTTCCCTCCCGCGACAAGATGATCGCGCCCGCGTACCAGAACCTCGAGGCCGGGCTCGTGCGTCTCGTCACCACCCCCGACGCAGGGACGCTCGTGCGCATCATCGCGGGATCCATCGGGGGCCACGAAGGGCCGGGTTCGACGCACACGCCGATCGTCGTGGCGCACGCCACCATCTCGGCCGGGTCGCGCATGACGCTGCCGTGGAACCCCGAGCACAACGCCCTCGCCTACGCGCTGTCCGGCGCGGGCACCGTCGGCGCCGAGGAGGTGCCGTTCCAGACGGGTCAGCTCGCGGTGTTCGGCGCCGGCGACACGATGACGGTCACGGCCTCGGCCGCGGGAGACCTCGACGTGTACCTGCTCGGTGGCCGTCCCATCGGGGAGCCGGTGGAGCAGTACGGACCGTTCGTGATGAACACGCGCGAGGAGCTGATGCAGGCGTTCGAGGACTTCCAGAAGGGTCGCCTCGGCACCGTGCCCGCGGACGGCATCAGGCCGTTCCGTGGACGCTGACCCGACCGGGGTTCAACTGACCTGGGTGAAGCCGCCGTCGACGACGAAGACCTCGCCGGTCACGTAACGGTTGCGCA
>CAZSNB010000033.1:0-11304 GCA_964608285.1 uncultured Bifidobacterium sp. | reverse complement strand
CCGGTGACCGACGTCGTCCCGGCGGGCCGGCCGACCATGTTCAGCGCAGGCGACGGCTCGGCCATGACGCGAGGAAACCCGACCCCCAGCACAGGTGCATGACGGGGTACACGAGGACGAGACGCAACCTCTCCCCGATGCCCCGACCCGTGGCCGCAGCCGCCACCAGGACCAACCCCGCGTATCCGAGCGGAGCGAGAAAGGCCGGTCGCCACCACCAACCCGCGAGGAATCCCGCCGCGACGAGAGTCGTGACGAGAGCCGGGACCGCCTGGCGCGCACGCAACGACGACGGATGGAGACGAGCGACCTGGGCCTTCCACCAGCCGTACTGGGCGTACTGCCGCGCCAGGGCCCACAGAGTCCCGCGCGGGGTGTACGCGACGCCGAGTTCCGGATCGAACCAGACCGTGTGCCCCGCCGCCCGCAGGCGGATGTTGAGTTCGTAGTCCTGGTTGCGCACGAGTCGCTCGTCGAACCAGCCGACGGCATCCCCCGCCGATCGCCGGAACACCCCGAGGTACACGGTGTCGACAGCCCCGGCGCGACCCCCCACGTGGAAACGCGCCCCACCGGTGCCGAACCGTGTCGTCATGGCCCGGGCGACCGCACCGGCCGTGCCGCCGCGGGCCTCGGGAAGTTGTCGGCCCCCGACGTTGGCGGCCCCGGTCTCGCGGAGACGTCGCACGGCGGTGACGACGTAGTTCTCGGGCAGGCGCGAATGGGCGTCCACCCGCACCACGACCTCACCACGCGTGGCGGCGATCGCCAGATTGAGACCGGCGGGTGTCGCGCCGGTCGGATTGGCGACCACGGTCACGGGGAACCGATGCGCCAGTTCGTCCGCGACATCCATGGTTCGGTCCCTCGACGGACCCACGGCCAGACACACGTCCAACTCGCCGGGGTAGCCCTGCGCGAGGACGGACTCCACGGCCGCGGCGAGATGCGCCTCCTCGTTCAGCACCGGCATCACCACCGACACCGTGGGCCAGAGGGGCCCGGGCGGTTCAGACACGGCGGGCCAGCACCACCCACACGGTGCGCACGAGGATCTGCAGGTCGAGGAGGATCGACCAATTCACGAGGTAATGGAGGTCGTAACCCAGTTTGTGGGAGGCGTGAGTGTCGTAGTAGCCGTTCACCTGCGCCGCGCCGGTGAGTCCCGGTGCGATCATGTGCCGCCTGTCGTAACCCTCGACGGTGCGCTCGAATCCCGCGCTGAAGTCGGGGCGTTCCGGCCGCGGGCCCACGAGCGACATCTCGTTGCGCAGGATGTTGAGGATCTGGGGCAGTTCGTCGAAACGCATCCGGCGCATCCAACGCAGTGCCGGGACGACACGGTCGTCGTCGGACGAGGAGAGACGGGGTCCGTCGTGCTCGGCGAGGTGATGCATCGTGCGGAACTTCACGATTCGGAACACCTCGCCGTGGCGACCGACCCGGTCCTGGACGTAGAACACCCCGGGCCCGGCGACGATGCGCACCCATGCGGCGAGCAGGAGGAGCACGGGAATCCACACCGGGGAACCGATGACGATGACCCCGAGGTCGAGCAGGCGCTTGAGTCTCATCTGATGCGATGCGAGCGTGTTGGTGCTGACCCGCGCGAAGGGCATGCCGGCGATCTGGCGCACCGACTTGAGCCCCAGCAGGGCCTCGCGGGCGCTCACGCGCTGATGCACCCCGACCCCGGCGTCATCGAGCGACCCCAGTGGCTCGGGGAAGATGCGCGAGTACGCGTCCAGATCGAAGAGCAGCACGTCGTCGGCGCGCGTCTCGGCCGCGACCCGGGGCAGGTCAGCGAGGTCGGGCACCTCGGCGACAACCTGCACTTTCTCGCGCGCCCGACCGAAGTAGGTGCGGGCCAGCTCGAGCTCCTCCGATTCCCCGCCGAGGATCACCCGGGACGGGCCGCGCCGCCGGTCGGCGAGATGACGGGAAAGATGACGGGTGGCTGTGAGGCTGAGCGATCCCAGGACGAACACCGCGAGGATGTTCCAGCGCGGCATCAGATACCGGCGCATGAACACGGTGAACAGCCCCCCGAACGCGACACCGAGGGCGAGCGACATGGCCACGCGCGGCAGAATCGGTCGTGTGCCGAGACGGGACTCCCGTTCGTAGAGTCCGCTGAAGTAGTTCACGACGAGGTGCGTCGCGGTGGCGAGGACGAATCCCAACAGGTAGTACCGGACGGGATAGGTCGGCCACGAGAGGCCGAAACGCAGGAGGTTGACCCCGAGCATGATGCCGAGCAACACGACGGCGTCGAGGACGAAGAGGAACCTGAAGCCCTTGCTCCACATCCAACCGAGTATCCGCGACACCTTCACGACCTCCGCGACTGTACCGGGGCCGGCCGGTCCGGTCCGCGGGTGAGGGTCACCCCGGCGACTCCCGGACCCACAGGCTCATGCGACCGAACGTGGAGTCGAGTTCCCACCCGCGCAGGATCCAGGGCTCCGCGGGCGGGATGTTGCCGTAGAGGAACGCGACCGGTGCCGCCACGATGGGGTCGTCGTCCGCGGGTCCGGCACGATGGAAGGCGAGCCGATCACCCCTGCACGGGGTCTCGAGCTGCATCGCGGGATAGTTGTACTGCACGTAGAAGAAGCATTCGCGACCGTCGGCGATCTCGTTCATGCGCGCCGCGGCGGACCGGGTGTCGGTGCCGGTGTCACCCTCGACGTTCTGGATCAATCCCAGCATCGACGCGCTCCCGACACCACCGGCTGCCAGAATCGCGAAAACGGCGCCGAGCGGGACCACCCGGCGCCATCGCCCCTTGCGCAGGGCCCCGACGAGTTCCGTCAGTGCGACGCCGACCGGTACGGACACGAACACCAGTGCCGGAATGACGAATCGGTGGAGGGAATCCCCGGTCGCGACGACGCGCACGTTCACGGTGGCCCACAGGTAGAACCCGAGGAGCACCATCCCCGCCGACCATGCGGCCCGCACCGGCGCAGCTGCGCGTCCCTTCGCCACCATGACGCCGATGACAGAGACGACGAGGAGTGACGGGAGATGCGCGAGCGTCGACAGGTGACGCACGCTCTCGCCCCCGCCGTCCCCGGTGTTGAACCAGATCATCTGCTCCAGTTGTTCCTGCAACGGCCTTCCCACGACCCCGGGCTCGCCGGCGTCGGTGAACCTCGCCCAGGCTGAACCGAAGAGCCATCGACTCTCGAGGATCCACAGGACCATCGAGGCAGCCACGCCGACGAGCGCGGGCGACATCCGACGCAGGAATCCCCGGAGCGTCACGGCGAGGGCCCTTCGGCTCCGATCGGGAGCCGCCCGCCAGCCGACGACGCCGAGGAAAGCGAGGAAGACCGACCAGAGCAGGAGCGCATCCACCCATCGGAGCGAGAAGGCGAGGAAGGCCACGATGGTTCCGGCCAGGGCCCGGGCTGGACGATCGTCATCGCGCAGGGTCAGCACCGTCCACGCACAGAGTGCGAGCGCGGCCAGTCCGCCCGGGAGATTCGGCATGAGGGCCGGAGCGAACCACAGGAACTGCCAGGACACGACGAGGGCCGCGAACGATGCGAGGAACGCCGACCCCACCACGCGCATCCACCACCGCACCGCCGTGACGGCGAGAGCGGCGGTGACGAGAGCGAACCAGACCCTCGCGACCCACATCGCGTCCGTGACGGCGAGGACCGGAGCGAGAACGAAGGGCACGCCGAACATGCGTGAGGAACCCCAGAGATCCTGCCAATGATCGGACAACGTGGCTCGGGCGATGTAGACCGCCTCGTCCCAGGTCGGACCGTTCGACCACCGCCAGACGATCGTGCCCGCGACGAGGGGCAGCACCGCCATGAGGCTCGCGGGGATCACCGGGAGGTGCGCGCGCGCCGACCCGTGGAGCATGCGGTCGGTTCGGGACATCCACACGACCATATAGTCGGAGAGTACGCGTCTCCGAGGAACATCCATGCTCCCCACCCCACATCATCGAGACGACATCGACGGTCTACGGGCGGTGGCCGTAGTTCTGGTCGTCGCCTATCACGCCGGCATCGACGTCGTCGCGGGGGGATTCGTCGGGGTCGACGTGTTCTTCGTGCTCTCGGGATTCCTCATCACGGGAATCCTCCTCGATGAGGCGGACGAGGCGGGAAGGATCTCGTTCCGCAACTTCTGGGCCCGCCGGGTGCGTCGCCTGCTGCCGCTCTCGACACTCGTCCTCGCCTCGACCCTCGCGGCCGGGTGGTGGATCGTCAATCCGGTGCACCGAGGGGGCATGGCCGACGACGCGAGAGCTGCCGCGCTCTACGTGGCCAACTGGCGGCATGCGGGACGGGCCGTCGCCTACTCGGACACCTCGGTGACGGACTCACTCTTCCTGCACTTCTGGTCGCTCTCCATCGAAGAACAGTTCTACGTCGTGTGGCCCCTCCTGATCGCCGGCGCCGTCCTGGTCGCCCGCCGCACCCGACGTCCGCTCACGACGGTCATCGGCATCACGGCCGGCGCCGTCCTCGCCGCGTCCCTCGGTCTGTCCATCGTGGTCACCGAGAGCGAGACGGCCCGCGCCTATTTTCTCACCCGCACCCGCATCTGGGAACTGGCCGCGGGCGGGCTGTTGGCATCCATGGTGCGCACCGGATGGATCCGTCCCTGGTCTCGACGCGTGGCGACGACCGCGGCGTCCGTCGGCGGAGTCCTCGTCATTGCTCCCGTTCTCGTCTATGGCGCCGACACGGCATTCCCCGGCGTCGGGGCACTCGCCCCGGTGTCGGGGACGCTGATGCTGCTGGCTGCGGGGATCGGTTGCGCGACGAACCCCATCGCGCGTCTGTTGTCGCTCGCCCCAGTGCGGGTCGTCGGGAGATGGTCCTACGGCATCTACCTGTGGCATTGGCCGGTCATCGGTCTCGTGCTGCTCGCCGACGAACGGTGGGGGCTGCCGGGAGCCCGACAACAACATGTCCTCGTCGCGGTCGTCACCTCGGTCGGACTCGCCGCACTTTCCCATCGTCTCGTCGAGAATCCGGTGCGCCGTTCGAGCCGCCTCGCGCCGCGACCCTTAGTCAGCCTGGCTCTCGGGGGAGTCCTCACCGTGACGGTGCTCGGCGGAGCATTCCTCGTCGCCCGCACACCCGATCCCGAGACTGGCGTCCCGACGCCGAACGGACGACCGGCGTCGATGCTGCAGACCCCGGAGGAGGCGGTCCGCGACACTGAGAACGACATTCCGAGGTCCTGTTTCAACGACATCGCGAACACGGGATGCGTCCTCGGGGATCCCGACGGCGGATTCGTCGTGGTGCACATCGGTGACAGCCATGCCCGCCATTTCTCCCCCGCCCTCGCCTCCATCGCGGTCTCCCGCGGATGGCGTCTGCACAGTTGGACGAAGGCGGCGTGCGCACCGTACGACATCACCCAGTACAGCTCGCAGAGCCGGGGGCCCAACACCGAATGCCGACGGTGGTACGAATCTGTCCTCGACGCCATGGACCGAATCGGGTCGGTGGACCTCGTGATCATCGGTCGCTCATCCACGTACGACCGGCTGCTTCTCGATGCGAACGGGAACCGCATCACTGTCGAGCAGGACAGGCACGAGGAGTGGGCACGAGGAGTCGCAGCGACATTCGATGCCCTCCGTGCGCGAGCCGACCGGATCGTTGTCATGAGGGACACTCCGTCGTTCAAGGAGCCGTCCATGGTCGAGTGCCTCGCCCTGGCCCGGACCGATCCCGCCTCGTGCTCGCGGCCCTTGCCCGCCGTCCGTCCCGACGACTGGATGCTGGCCGCCGAAACGGCCATCGTCCTTCCCTCCGGGGTGAGCGTGGTCGATCCCTTCGCTCTGGTGTGTCCGGCCGACCCCTGCACGGCAGTGAGCCCGGACGGAGCCATCAAGTACCGCGACTCGCACCACCTCACTCGCACCTTCTCCCTCGAACTCGCCGACGGGCTCGACCGCCTTCTGTCGGACGCTCTCGGCTGACTCATCCACCGGACACCGACTCGCTGTGTCGCGGAATGGATATTCTCGACCGGTGGATCGCTTCCGACCGGGCTCGCTCCTCGTCGCCGGCGCGGTCCTCGTCGGGGCCTGCGGTGGCGGCAACGCGGCCACCGAGGGTGCGGGGTCATCGTCGACGCTGACCGTCTTTGCTGCGTCGTCGCTCTCCGATGCCTTCACGGTGTTGGCGGCGGATTTCGAGTCGGCGAACCCGGGCATCGACGTCGTCCTGAACTTCGCCGGATCGTCGTCCCTCGCAGCCCAGATCCGCGACGGCGCCCCGGCCGACGTGTTCGCATCGGCGGATGCCGAGAGCATGGCCAGGGTCGTGACGGACGGGCGCACGACCGGGATACCAGAAGTGTTCGCCACCAACGCCATGGCCATCATCGTCGAGAAGGGCAACCCGCGGGACGTCTCTGGAATCGCCGATCTCACCCGCGACGACCTCATCGTCGTCACCTGTGCGCCGGAGGTCCCGTGTGGCCGGTATGCCCGCGCGGTGCTGACGAACGCCGGGGTCGATGCCCGCCCGCGTTCGTTCGAGGAGAACGTCCGGGCCGTGGTCGCCAAGGTGACCCTCGGTGAGGCCGACGCCGGCATCGTCTACGCGAGCGACGTGGCGTCCGCCGGCGCCGCCGTCACGGGAATCGACATCCCGGCGGCGGTCAACGTCGTCGCCCGCTACCCGATCGTCGCTCTCGGTGGTGCCGGTCCGGGGACGGCGGCGCGGACGTTCATCGACTGGGTCACCTCGCCTGCGGGCCGGGCCATCCTCCTCTCCCACGGGTTCGGCCCACCATGAGGAGCCGTCGTCACCCGGCCGCGCCGGTGCCCCTTCCCGTGTTCCTCCTCGCCGTCGTGGCGGTCGTCTTCTTCGTCCTGCCGCTCATCGGTCTCGCATGGCGGGCGCCGTGGTCGCGCATCACGGACATCCTCGGCGGCGAGTCGGCGACCCGGGCACTGCGTCTCTCCCTCGTGACCTCGGCATGGGCGACGGTCGTGTCGCTCGCGTTCGGCGTGCCGCTCGCCTGGGTGCTCGCCCGTTCGCGGATCCCGGGACGGGGTGCCATCCGGGCCCTGTGCACCCTGTCGATGGTGCTTCCCCCCGTGGTCGGCGGCGTGGCCCTCCTCTACGCACTCGGTCGACGCGGTCTCGTGGGCCAGTGGCTCGATCGGTGGTTCGGGATCGGCCTTCCCTTCACCACCGCGGCCGTGGTGCTCGCCCAGACGTTCGTGGCGATGCCGTTCCTCGTCGTCACCCTCGAGGCCGCACTGCGCCAGCTCGACCCTCGCCAAGAGGAGGCCGCGCGCACCCTCGGCGCGTCGCGCTGGTACACCTTCCGCCGCGTGACCCTTCCCGCGGTCAGGCCCGCTCTCGTCGCGGGTGCCGTGCTGTCGTGGGCACGGGCACTGGGGGAGTTCGGAGCCACCATCACCTTCGCCGGCAGTTTCCCCGGCACCACCCGCACCCTTCCCCTCGAGATCTATCTCTCACTGGAGACCAATCCCGAGGAGGCCGTCCTGCTGTCGCTCGGCCTCGTCCTCGTCTCGTTCCTCGTCCTCGTCGGCCTGCGCGACCATTGGTTCGGGCCCCGCGGCACCGGGGCGGTCGTACCGTGAGTCTCGACGCGGACGTCTCGCTGCGTCTGGGCGCCCTCCGGCTCGAAGTCGCTCTGCACGCGGGAACGGGCGAGGTGCTCGCGCTCCTCGGGCCGAATGGTGCCGGAAAGACCACGGTGCTGCGGATGCTGGCGGGTCTCGTCAACCCGGACTCGGGGACCGTCGTCCTCGACGGGACCGTGCTCGACGACCCCGCCCGCGGGGTCCGGGTGGAGCCCGAGCGGCGCTCGGTGGGCATGGTGTTCCAGGACTACCTCCTGTTCGCTCGCCTGACGACGCTCGAGAACGTCGCCTTCGGATTGCGTGCCCGCGGCGTGCCCCGCGAGGAGGCCAGAGCCCGCGCCGCGGAGTGGTTGGGACGTCTCGGCCTCGCGGACCGTGCATCGGTGCAGCCGGGGGAGCTCTCCGGTGGGCAGGCCCAACGCGTCGCCCTCGCGCGTGCTCTCGCGACGTCGCCGCGGCTGCTGCTGCTCGATGAACCCCTCGCCGCCCTCGACGTGGGCACGCGGGCGGGTGTGCGTCGTGACCTGCGGCGTCATCTCACCGGATTCACGGGAACGACGATCCTCGTCACGCACGACCCCGTGGACGCCTGGACGCTCGCCGACCGGGTCGTCGTCATGGAATCGGGACGCATCGTCCAGGTCGGCACACCGGCCGACATCACAGCCCGCCCCCGATCCCGCTGGGTGGCCGACCTCGTGGGCGTCAATCTCCTCTCCGGCGCGGTCCGTGACGGGGTGCTCGTCACCGACGGCGGCCTTTCGCTCGTGGTGGCCGATGCCCCGGCGGGTCCGGCACTCGCCGTCATCCGACCTCGGGCCGTCGTCGTGTCCCGGGCCGCACCGGACGGGACCAGCGCGCGCAACCGATGGCAGGGCACCATCATCGACGTGGACCTTCTCGGTGACCGCGCGCGATTGCGCATCGAGGGGCCGGTCTCCCTCGTCGCGGAGATCACCGTCGATGCGTTGCGGGAACTGGGTCTCGTTCCGGGAGAGACGGTCCACGTCTCGGTGAAGGCCACGGAAATAGAGGTGTCGCCGGCCTGACGACCGTGCCAGGGGGACCATCGGATGCCCGGTTCGGCACCCGATCGGAGCGCCGAGCACGCGACAGATGTTGCATTATTGCTACTGAGCATTTATGCTACGTCCCCATGGCACGACCACCGCGAGACGAGACCCCGGTCTTCAACCGTCTCGAACAGGTTCGCAGCGATCGAGGCCTGACTCGCCAACAACTGGCCGATGCCGTCGGGGTCCACTACCAGACGATCGGCTATCTCGAACGAGGCGAATACAGCCCCAGCCTGTCGCTCGCACTGCGCCTGGCCTCGGTCCTGGAGACCGCCGTCGGCGATGTGTTTTCCCTCCACCCCTGGGTCGACGAACCGATCCCTTCACCGATTCCGGAGCCCATCCGATGAATTGGTCGCCGGACTGGTCGTCCATCCTCGCGGGAGCGATCGTCATCGGTGTGATCGAGAGCGCATGGCGAATCCGCCGGATCCGCCGCCGGTTCTCCGAACATCGCGTGGCCCGATTCTTCGGCTGGCCCATCGACGACACCGGACGGCCGACCCGTGTCTATTGGCTCGAGGGTGTGACACGGGCCGATGTGGAGAACGCCCTGTACGGCTACACCGACCGGAACTGGGGTTGGTTGTGCCGCCCCGCGATGCGGCGCGCGTTGACGATCGCCAATCCGCTGTCGTGGGCACTGACGGTCTACGGCGCGACCGACCTGCCGCTGAGCCTCGGTTTCGCGGATTCGTCGTTGTCGTGGTGGGGATTGACGCCGATACCACTCTGGCTGGCCGTACGACGATCGGTGCGCCTCATCGCCGACGCCCCGTCGGACCTGCTCGATGAACGACTCGTGGCGGTGCGGGACCGGACCTATGTCGGCAGCTACCGGATCCTGGGGTCCGGTATCGGAATCATCGCCGGCGTCGTGATCGTCGTCAACGACGCCATGGACCTGAGTGCCGATGCCGTCGAAGAACAATTGCATCTGCTCACTGCGGGCGCCTACGCCGCGTTCTGGGCCGTGCCGGCACTGCCCAGTGTTCTCCTCGCATGGACGATGCGCAAGGAAAGCCCCGTCGCGGACGAATCCGAACAACCCACCCCCCGGAAAGGACACATCATGACCACGACCGACACCACCCACGACGCCCCGGAGCCCGGCACGAACGACCCCGGCTCGCGCCGACGTCGCGGACGCTCCCTCGTTGCCGTGGTCCTCGTCGTTGCTCTCGTCGCCGGACTCGTCACCGGCGTCCTGACATCCCGCTCCGATGAAGAAGGCGCGGACCTCGACTGGAAGAAGCTCGACGACGGCATCGAGGAGGCCGTTCTGACGGTGCCCGTCGACCATTCGCTCTCCGGCGGCCCCACGCTCGACCTTCGGGTGTTGCGCCGCCCCGCCGACGATCCGACCTCCCGTATCGGCAGCCTGGTCGTCAATCCCGGCGGACCGGGTTTCGGAGCCGAGACCATGGTCGTGGGAGCGGAGGACTATTTCGACGCCGAACTCCTGTCTCGATTCGACATCGTGGGTCTCGACCCGCGAGGCACGGGCGGCAGCACCCCGTTCATCGATTGCATCGACGACTTCGATGCCCTGACCGCGGCCACCGACCTCACCCCCGCCGGTGAAGCGGAGCGCGCCCGACAGGTCGCGACGATGGCCTCGTTCGCGGAGGAATGCATCGAGCGGACCGGCACCGCCATCGCCCACATGTCGACGGCAGCGACGGCCCGTGACATCGATCTACTGCGGCGCGCACTGGGCGAGGACACCATCAGTTACTTCGGGACGTCCTACGGCTGCGAACTGGGTGCCGCATGGGCGACGCTGTTCGCCGACACGGTGAGGGCTGCCGTGCTCGACGGATGCGCCGACCCGACCGCCGACCCCGCCGACTCCGCCCGTCAGCAGGCCCGCGGATTCCAGGCGTCCGTCGAGGCGTTCCTCGCGGCGTGTCTCGACGCCGGTTCCGAATGTCCGATTCCCCACGAGGGTGACCCCGCCGACGCCTTGCGCCGCCTGTGGGATCTCGCGGGCGAGGCGGCCATCGCCGGCTTGCCCGGCCGTCCCCCGGTGAACGAGTCCGTCCTCCAGACCTCGATCATCGTGTCGATGTACTCCGAGGACATCTGGCCGACGTTCGCCCAGGCGATCGCCCTGGGACTCGAAGGCGACGGGAGCGTGCTCATGCAGCTCGCCGATGCCTACAACCAGCGCCGTCCCGACGGCACGTGGGGCAACGAACTCGAGGCCTTCTTTGTCATCTCGTGCATGGATGCGGTCGATCGCCCCACCCCCGAGGAACAGGCGGAGCTGGCCGAGGAACTGGCGGAGATCGCGCCTCTCGTGTATCCGAGCGGGTACTTCTCCGTCTCGGGGTGCAACGTGCTGCCGGCACCTGCGGATGAACCGGTCGTGATCACCGGGCAGGGAACACCGACCCTCCTGGTGATCGGCAACAGCGGCGACCCCGCGACGCCGTTCGCATCGACCCAGCGGATGGCCGCTGCGCTCGCCTCCGCGGTGCTGGTGGAGGTCGAGAGCAACGACCATGGCGGCTACGGAATCAACGACTGCATCAACGGGATCGTTCATCGGTACCTGATCGACGGAACCGCACCGGCTGCCGCGACCCGCTGCTGACGCGGCGAGCCGGC
>CAZSNB010000032.1:0-11386 GCA_964608285.1 uncultured Bifidobacterium sp. | reverse complement strand
AGCGGGATGAGGTAGTGCAGCTCGACGCGCTCGGGCGAGAGGTACTCGAGCTTGAGCATCTCGCCGCGGCGGCTCTGGCACAGGTCCATGAGGGTGCCGGTGAAGTCCTTCGGGGTGATGATGCCCACCTTGAAGAAGGGCTCCTCGATGAAGTCGATGTTCTGGGTGGGCGGCAGGTCGGCCGGGTTCTCGACGGCCTCCACCGTCCCGTCGGTGCGGGTGACGCGGTAGGCCACCGACGGCGCGGTGGCGATGAGGGCGAGGCCGAACTCGCGCTCGAGACGCTCCTTGACGATCTCCATGTGCAGCAGACCGAGGAAGCCGCAACGGAAGCCGAAGCCGAGCGCGCCGGAGGACTCCGGCTCGTAGGTGATGGAGGCGTCGTTCAGTTTCAGTTTCTCGATGCTCTCGCGCAGGTTCTCGAAGTCGTCCCCGTCGATCGGATACAGACCGCAGAACACCATGGCCTTCGGGTCGCGGTACCCGGGCAGGGGCTCGGCGGCCGGTGAGGCCGCGAGCGTCACCGTCTCACCGCTGCGGGCCTCGGCGACGTCCTTGATGCCGGCGATGAGATACCCCACCTCGCCGGGGCCGAGTTCGGGCAGCGGCGTCGGCGCGGGGTTGCGCGCCCCGATCTCGATGACGTCGTGCTGGGCGCGGGCCTGCATGAACATCAGGCGCGAACCGGTCGTGAGACGGCCGTTCATGACGCGCACGCTCGACACCACTCCGCGGTACTGGTCGAACTGGGAGTCGAAGATGAGCGCCTGCAGGGGCGCGTCCGGGTCGCCCTCGGGCGCGGGGATGCGCTCGACGATGGCGTCGAGCAGGTCGGGCACGCCCTCTCCGGTCTTGGCCGAGATGCGCAGGATCTGGTCGGCGGGGATGCCGAGGATGTTCTCGATCTCGGCGGCGTAGCGGTCCGGATCGGCGGCCGGCAGGTCGATCTTGTTGAGGGCGGCGACGATCTCCAGGTCGTGCTCGAGCGCGAGATAACAGTTGGCCAGCGTCTGGGCCTCGATGCCCTGGGCGGCGTCGACGACGAGCACCACGCCCTCGCACGCCGCGAGCGAGCGGCTCACCTCGTAGCCGAAGTCCACGTGGCCGGGGGTGTCGATGAGGTGGAAGGTGTGGCCCTTCCAGCCGACGCGCACGTTCTGGGCCTTGATGGTGATGCCCCGCTCGCGCTCGAGGTCCATGGAGTCGAGGTACTGGGCCCGCATGTCGCGCGCGTCCACGGCGCCGGTCATCTCGAGAATGCGGTCCGAGAGGGTCGACTTGCCGTGGTCGATGTGGGCAATGATCGAGAAGTTCCTGATTTTGGCGAGATCCATGGGCTGTCCGAACTCTAACGGGCGGTCCGTCGCGGCCCCGTGGGCGGTTGGAGGCGCCCGGTGCCAGCGCTAGCCTCGTCTCTCGTGGCAAACATCAAGAGCCAGAAGAAGCGCATCCTCACCAACGCCAAGGCGGCCGATCGCAACAAGGCCGTGCGCAGTGAGCTCCGCACCCGCTCGAAGAACGCCCTCGCCGCCGCTGGCTCCCCCGAGGCCGATGCCGCCCTCCGCGAGGCCGTCGCCCGCATCGATTCCGCCGCCGCCAAGGGCATCATCCACCCCAACTCGGCCGCCCGCCGCAAGAGCCGCCTCATGCGCCGGCTCAACGCCGCCAAGTAATCCCGGTCCTCCCGGTTCCGCCCGTGTCCCGGGCCTCTCTCAGCGTCTCGCCCCGGCTCCCGCGCGCCGCGCCCCCGACACGAGTCGTGCGAGGCGCGCCACCAGCACCTCCATGACGAGCACCGGCTCCCACGCCGTGCCGCCGCGCAGGTCGAGATCGGCCCGCGCCACGAGCGAGATGGCACGCGCCAAGTTCGCACTCCCGAGCGCCTGGTACTGCTCGAGCACCTTGCGCGCCGGATACTCCTTGATGCCGAGGAGGCCGACCACGTCCTGCACCGAGCGCGGGTTGCGGCCGTCGAGGCGCATCATCTGGGCGTAGCGGTTCGACAACAGGGCGAGGATCTGCAACGGATGCGACCCGCCGGCCGCCATCATGCGGTGCAGCATGACAAGCGCGGTGGCCGAATCCCCGGCGTCGATGGCATCGGTGAGATCCCACGGTGCCACTGAGCCTTGTTCGCCGAGGAAGGCCTCCACGTCGCCGACGGTGAGTTTGCGTCCCTCGCCGTAGGTGGAGCGCAGCGCGGCGAGGATGCCCGTCCAGCGCGCCTCGTCGCTGCCGGTCCAGTCGGCGATGAGACGCGGCACGTCCTTGGCGAAGGAGAACCCGGCCTCGACGAGGGCCACCTCGACGGCGGCGACCCGGTCGCGCACCCCGCGGTGGGCGGCGACGGTGTGGGTCTCGCCCTTGGCGGCCTTGAAGGCGTCGGACAGCGGCTTGACGAGCTTGTCGGCCGAGGTGAGCACGACGTCGAACTCCTCGATGCGGCGCCCGAGGGCGTCGGCCACCCCGGCACGTTCGGCGGCGGTGAGATGATTGACGTGGCGGAGCACGACGATGCGCCGGTCACCGAACAATGACGGCGTGACGAGGGCGTCGACGGCGCGCGCCACGAGGGACTCGGAGTCGGCTTCGTTGCGCGACTCGCCGCCCGAGTCGGGGAAGTCCACCTGTTCGACGACGAGGCTGCGGTCGGCCCCGGCGAGGAGCACGTCGAGGAGACGGTTCAACTCGTCGAAGATGAGTGTCTCGTCCCCGGTGATGAGATGGACCGCCACCTCCCCACTTTCTCACACCGCTGTGGCACCGGCCCCGGTCCCGGGCCGTGAGCGTCGCCACGCCCACAGAGCGCACGTCGCCACGCCGGCCCAGCACACGAGGTTCGCTGTGCCGGTCGGGCCGACCGCGGCGCCGACCCGGGCCACGAGATCGACCCAGGCGACCGGCACCGCCACGATGCGCGAGACGATCGGCTCGAGCATCGGCACGACGGCGGCCAGCAGAGCAGTCGGCAGACCCACGAGCATGACGACCCCGGCCACCCCGACCGCGAGCGGGTTGGCGACGAGCGACACGACGGGCACGGAACCGAAGACGAGGAGCAGCACCGGCGCGGTGCCGACCTGGGCCGCCAGCGTCGCCGCCGTCACCTCACGCAACTTCGGCACCCGGCCGCGGGTGAGCACGGCCAGATGGCGCCCGATCGGCGCGGAGAGCCAGGCGAGCCCGGCCGTGGCCGACACCGAGAGGGCGAAACCCACGGAGAATGCCAGCATCGGGTCGACGACGAGAAGTGCCCCGGCCGACAGGCACAGGATGAGGCGCGGGTTCGCCACGAGCCGCCACACACCGTTCAGGGCCACCGCTCCGGCCATGGTGCAGGCGCGCAACACCGAAGGCTCCATGCGCGTGAGCAGGGCGAACCAGGCGAGCAGACCGAGCGTGAGGGCGAGACGCACCGCGGGACGGCGCCGCCGCAGCAGGGGCGAGAAAGCGGCCAGCACGTGGGCGACGTTCTGGCCGGACACGGCGCACAGATGCGAGAGACCACTGGCGCGGAAGCGGGCCACCATGTCGGCCGGTTGGTCGCGGTCGTCCCCGATGACGAGCCCGGTGAAAAGGGAGCGCTTCTCATGATCCATGGTGGCGACGCCGTCGCTGACGGCGCGGCGCACCCGGGTGGAGGCCCGCACCGCGGCCGATCCGGGCGAGAACTCCTCCGACACATTGCGGGCCTCCAGACGTCCCGTCACGTGACGCACCCGTTCATGGCGCCGCACCGCCGGGCTGCAGCGGCCCTCGACGCGCACGCTCTCTCCGCTCACTCGGGCAGCCAGGCGACCGGCGGCCGTGCCCCGCGCCGTCACGCGGAGACGATGACCGTTCAATTCAACAATGGCCTCGGTGCCGCCGCGCCACGTTTCGGGATCGGTGACGAGACGGGCCGTGCCGCCGCACGCCGTCGTCGGCACGAGCGGCGTGCCGTGCCAGGCGGCAGCCCCGCCGGCGAAACCGAGCACCGCGGCCACAGCGACGAGGACGAGTGCACGGCTGCCGGCCCACACCACCAGCCCCGCACACAGCAGGCTCGCGCCGAGCCGCCACGAGGCGAGACGCGGGAAGTGCTCCCCGACGAGGGTGGCACACCACAGGACGACCACGATGAACGCGGCGCGGGTGGTGGCCGACCTGCCCCGGCGGTGTCCCGGGGGCTCCGGGCCCGCGTCGTACGATGCATCGGTGGTCGACGACGCGAAGAAGCCCGTGCGCTCCACTCCCCCGTTCCCCGGCGGACTCGCCGAGACCCGCCAGCTCGTGCGTCGTCGCGGCGGTGTGGCCGGGCTCGTCGTCGCCGCGGGGTTGTGGCTCGTCGGTTGGGTGCTCGGCACGGTGCTGCCGGGTGCCGTTGGTGGCGTTGTGTCGTTCGTGCTCGCGGTCATGGCGGTGCCCTTCCTTCCGGTGTTCGGCATCCCGTCGGCGGGAGGGCCGGTGCGCATCGGACTGGCGGTGGTGCTCAGTGCCGGTCTGTGGTGGACGCTCGGTCAGATGGCCGCGGGTCGGGTGACGCGCGGACCGGTGGCCGGCTGGCGCGAATGGACGCGCGAGTTCTCCCTCACAGGGATCGGGGTGTGGGTGGGGGCGATCGCCGCCCTCGCCATCGCCGCCCTCATCCTCGGCTACAGCTGACACACTGTGACAACTCAGGAAGCGGCGTCACACCGTCACCAGATCCCGCAGAGCCTCCAGCTTGGCCTCGCCGATGCCCGGCACATCGAGGAGCGCGTCCACGGAGGCGAAGGGCCCGTGGCGCGTGCGGTGATCGACGATGGCCGCCGCCGTCGTCGGTCCCACTCCCGGCAGAGCGTCGAGTTGCTCGGCGGTGGCGCTGTTGAGGTCCACCTTCGCCTTTGGTCCACTGCTGCCGCCCCCGCCCGCGCCGCCGGTCGACCCGGGTCGCAGTCGCGGCGCGACAAGGGCGCGCGAACCCTCGCGGCCGAGAAGCGGGATGTAGACCTGCTCGGTGTCGACGAGCACGATCGCGAGGTTCACCGCCGCGAGATCGGCGCCGCGCACCGCCCCGCCCGCGGCCGTGACGGCATCGACGACCCGTGACCCGGCCGCCAGGGTGTACACCCCGGGACGGGCGACGGCTCCGGCGACGTGGACGACGACGGTGACCGGACCGGTCGACGTCGGTACCGGCACCGGCGTGGCCCGGGGCATGAGCGACTCGACCGGCGGGGCCGGTGCGCGCACGAGCAGCCAGCCGCCCACGCCGAGGGCGACGAGCGAGACGACCCCGGTGGCGAGGCGCGTCGGCCCGACGAAGGCGAGCCAGTGACGCGCCTCGGCGATAAGTCTGCCCCGATCGAACGAGAGGCGGGAAAGGGCGGGGTCCATCGCCCCGATGTGTGATGCGGCCGCGACGGCCGGACCGTGATACCCGGATGAACCGGGCGCTCAGAAGAGGCGCGCGCTCAGTTCCTTGCGGTAGCGGGCGGTGCGGGCGTCGTCGGGACCCATGGCCTCGAGGATGTCGAGGTACTCGCGGCGGGCGTCCTCGTCGGTGCGCACCCTCTCGAGCAGCGCGGTGAGCTCGGCGTCGTAGTTGTCGACGGGGTTCAGCGCCAGACGAGCCCGAGCGTTCAGGTTGCGGACGCGGTCCGTCTCGGGGAGGCGCGCCAGCAGGGTGAGGGCTTCCTCGGCACCGCCGGAGCGCACGAGGAACTCGGCGAGCGAGCACACGGCGTCCTCGTTGCCGGGGGCGAGCGCCACCGCGTCGCGGAGGGCCTCCTCGGTGCCCTGGGCGATGAGACCGGCGACGCGTTCCTCGGCCGGGTTCGGCAGCAGGTTCTGCACCATCTGGGCGATGATGTGCTCGGGCTGGGCGCCCATGAAGGCGTCCACGGGTTGACCCTTGACGAAGACGACGACCGTGGGGATCGACTGGATGCCGAAGGCCTGCGAGAGGCCCGGGTTCTCGTCGACGTTCACCTTGGCCAACACCACCTTGCCCTCGGTGGCGTCCGTGACGCGCTCGAGGATGGGGGTGAGCGTCTTGCAGGGACCGCACCACGGCGCCCAGAAGTCGACGAGCACAGGTGTCGTCATCGACGCCTCGACGACGTCGGTCTGGAAGGTCCTGTCGGTGACGTCGATCGCCATGGGGTCACGATACAGCGGGGGCTAGTTTCTCGTCCGTGGCCCTGCCCGACGGCATCACCGAACCCATGGAGCAGTGGTTCCTCGACCGTGTCGCCGGCGCGCGCGCACCGCTCGCGTGGACGCGCATCGCCGGCGGGCACTCGAACCTCACGTTCCGGGTGGACGGTGCCGACGGGCGGGCCTGGGTGCTGCGCCGACCGCCGCTCGGCCACAGGCTCGCCGGCGCCCACGACATGGAACGCGAGCATCGCATCATCGCCGCCCTCGCCCCCACTCCGGTGCCGGTCGCCCCGGTGGCGGGACTGTGCACCGATTCGGCCGTGGACGACCTGCCCTTCTACGTGATGGAACACGTGGACGGTCTCGTCATCCGCGACGCCGACAGCGCCGTGCGGCTGCTCGGCCCCGAGGGCTGCCGCCGTGCGAGCGAGTCGATCATCGACACCCTGGCGGCGATCCACGCCGTGGACCCGGTGGCGGTGGGCCTCGGCGATCTCGGGCGCCACGAGGGCTACATCGCCCGCCAGTTGCGCCGCTGGCACGGCAACATCGCCGCCCAGCGCACCCGCGACCTGCCGCTCCTCGACCGGGTGCACGACGCCCTCGCCGCCGCCATCCCCGCCCAGCACGGCGTGGCCATCGTGCACGGCGACTACCGCCTCGACAACTGCATGCTCGCCCCCGACGGCACGGTGCTCGCCGTGCTCGACTGGGAGATCTGCACGCTCGGCGACCCGCTCGCCGACGTCGGATTGCTCCTCACCTACTGGACCGGGCCCGGCGACGACGGCGGCGCGTGGGCCAACTCGGCATGCACGGCGCCCGGCTTCATGGACCGCGCCGACCTCGCCTCCCGTTACGCGGAGCGCTCCGGGCGCGATCTCGCCGACCTCGATTACTACGTCGCCTTCGCCCACTGGAAGCTGGCCTGCATCATCGAGGGCGTGTACGCGCGCTACCTCGGCGGTGCGCTCGGCGACCGCGACCCGGCCGAGCTCGCCCCGTTCGCCGCCCAGGTCGATGCCGCGCTCTCCCGGGCCGCGGGGATGCTGTCCCTCGCCTGAATCCCGCCGCCGACCCCGTGGTTAGGGTGGCGGCATGAAAGTCGACGGTGGAATCGGATCGAACCTGGCCCTGGCCGGGGCACAGGCGCGCGAACTGGAGGAGGCGGGCTACTCGGGTGCCTGGACGGCCGAGACCGCCCACGACCCGTTCTTCCCGCTCCTCATGGGCGCCGAGCACACGACGACGCTCGAGCTCGGCACGTCGATCGCCGTGGCCTTCGCCCGCAATCCGATGACGCTGGCCAACATCGGCTGGGACCTGCAGGCGTACTCGAAGGGTCGCTTCATCCTCGGGCTCGGCAGCCAGATCAAGCCCCACATCACGAAGCGCTTCTCCATGGAGTGGAGCAAGCCGGCCGCCCGCATGCGCGAGATGATCCTGGCGATGCGCGCCATCTGGGACACCTGGCAGAACGGCACCCCGCTCGCCTTCCGCGGCGAGTTCTACACCCACACCCTCATGACCCCCTTCTTCACCCCGGACGCCAAGGACCTCGAGGGGTTCGGCCCGCCGCGCGTGTTCCTCGCCGGCGTGGGCGAGTTGATGACCGAGGTGGCGGGCGAGGTGTGCGACGGCTTCCTCTGCCACGGCTTCACCACCGAGCGCTACCTGCGCGAGGTGACGATCCCGGCGCTAGAGCGCGGCCGGGCCAAGGCCGGCAAGACCATGGAGGGTTTCGAGATCGTCGGACCGTCCTTCGTCGTCACCGGCTCGAACGAGGAGGAGATGGCCGCGGCCGCCGCCGGCACGCGCCAGCAGATCGCCTTCTACGGCTCCACTCCCGCCTACCGGGGCGTGCTCGAGCTGCACGGGTGGGGCGGCCTGCAGGACGAACTGAACGTGCTCTCCAAGCAGGGCAAGTGGGTGGAGATGGGAAAGCTCATCGACGACGACATCCTCAACACGTTCGCCGTGGTCGGCGAGCCCGAGAAGGTCGCGCCCGAGTTGCATCGTCGCTACGGCGACGTCATCGGCCGCATCAGCTTCTACGCGCCCTACAAGTCCGACCCGGCGCGCTGGCTGCCGGTCATCGACGCGCTGAAGAACGGCTGAGGTCCCGGCACCCTCGGTGCCCGGGCTGCTACCGGCCCCGCCGGGTCAGTCGAAGGAGGGGGCGGCGCGCAACGAGCGCTTGAGCTCGGCCATGCCCGAGGTCGTCGCCAGGGTCTCGACCGCGTCCCACAGTTTCACGGCGTCGTCGCCGCGCGGGATGGACGAGATGACCGGCCCGAAGAACGAGCCCTCGTTCGCCGCACCGGGGCGGAACGTGAGGATCGGGGTGCCGACGTCCTTGCCGGTGCGCTCGAGCGCCAGTTCGGTCTCCGAGCGGATGAGGCCGTCGCGGGACTCGTCGTCCCAGGCGTCCGCCCACGCGGTCGGGAGACCGGCCTCGTCGAGCACCGCGGCCAGGTGGCCGGGGGTGTCCGTGAGCATGGTGCGGTCCCCGCGGTTGTGCAGCGACGTGCCGAGCGCGGTGTAGAAGGCCGAGACGGCGTCGTTGCCCTGTTCCTCGCGGGCGAGGGCCGCCACGCGCAGGCCGTGCGTGCCGGCATGGTGGATCGCGCGGTATCCCTCGGGCATCGCCGAGTAGTCCATCTTCTCCTCGTTGAGGAACCGAAGCGAGATGAAGCGCCACTCCACCGAGTAGTTCCGCAGCGACTGCACCTCGCGCACCCAACGGGACGTGATCCACGCCCACGGGCACACCGGGTCGAAGAAGAACTCGAGGTCGCTGCTCACGTGCGGGCGATCTCCCGCTCCTCGAAGGTCTCGATGATGTCGCCGGCCTTGAGATCCTGGAAGTCGGAGAGACCGATGCCGCACTCGAAGCCCTCGCGGACCTCGCGCACGTCGTCCTTGAAGCGCCGCAGCGACTGGATGGAGCCCTTCCAGATGATGGTTCCGTCGCGGAGGAAGCGCACCTTCGTGCCGCGGGTGATGACGCCCGTGCGCACGAAGCAGCCGGCGATGGCGCCGATCTTGGGCACGCGGAAGATCTCGCGCACCTCGGCCTCGCCGGTGACGACCTCCTCGAACTCGGGGGCGAGGAGGCCGAGCATGGCCTTCTCCATGTCCTCGAGCAGCTTGTAGATGATCTCGTAGGTGCGGATCTCGACGTTCTCCGACTCGGCGAGGTCGCGGGACTTGCGGTCCGGGCGCACGTTGAAACCGATGATCGTGGCGTTCGTGGCCGCGGCCAGCGTGATGTCGTTCTCGGTGATGCCGCCCACACCGCGGTGCACGAAGGCCACCTTGACGTCCTCGCGCTCGAGCTTGCGGAGGCTCTCGGTGACCGCCTCGAGCGAGCCGTGCACGTCGGCCTTGATGACGAGGTTGAGCATGGCCGCCTCGCCCGCCTGGATCTGGCTGAAGATGTCCTCGAGCTTCACGCCGCGCTGCACGCGGGCGTCGCCGCGCTGGTTGAGCGTGCGCTGACGCTGCTCGCGGGACTCGCCCACGATGCGGGCGGTCTTCTCGTCCGGGGCGGCGCGGAACTCGTCACCGGCCTGGGGGACACTGGCGAGACCGAGCACCTGCACGGGGGCCGACGGACCGGCCTCCTTGACCTGCTCGCCGCGCTCGTTGATGAGGGCGCGCACGCGGCCCCACGCGGCTCCGGCCACGATCGGGTCGCCCACCTTGAGGGTGCCCTTGTCGACGAGGACGGTGGCCACCGGGCCGCGCCCCACGTCGAGGTTGGCCTCGAGGACGATGCCCTTGGCCCGACCGGTCGGGTTGGCGGTGAGCTGCTCCATCTCGGCCACGAGCAGGAGCTGCTCGAGCAGCTCGTCGATGCCGATGTTCTGCTGGGCCGACATCTCGACGACGATCGTGTCGCCGCCCCAGGCCTCGGGCACCAGCTCGTACTCGGCGAGCTGGGCGAGGACGCGCTGAGGGTCGGCGTTCTCCTTGTCGATCTTGTTCACCGCGACCACGATCGGCACGTCGGCCGCGCGGGCGTGGTTGATGGCCTCGATCGTCTGGGGCATGACACCGTCGTCGGCGGCGACCACGAGCACGACCACGTCGGTCACCTGGGCACCACGGGCGCGCATCTTGGTGAACGCCGCGTGACCCGGGGTGTCGATGAAGGTGACCTTCTTGCCGTTCTTCTCCACCTGGTAGGCACCGATGTGCTGGGTGATGCCGCCGGCCTCGCCGGCGACGACGTTGGCCGAGCGGATGCGGTCGAGGAGCGTCGTCTTGCCGTGGTCGACGTGACCCATGACGGTGATGACGGGCGGGCGCCACTCCTGGGCGGCCTCGTCATCGTCGTCGGAGTCGTCGAAGAGGGCCTGGAGCTCCATCTCCTCCTGCTGGCCCGGATCGACGAGAAGGATCTCGGCGCCGATCTCGAGCGCGAACAGTTCCATCTGCTCGTCGCCGAGGCTCATCGTGGCGGTGATCATCTCGCCGTTCTCGAGCAGGAAGCGCACGACGTCGGCGGCGGTGCGGTTCAACTTCGGGGCGAACTCCTGGGCCGACGAGCCGCGCTCGATGATGATCGTCCCCTCGGGGACGGGTGCGTTCGAGTTCGTGTAGTTCGTGAACTGCGGCTGCATCTCCTCGAACTCGCGGCGACGCCGGGCACGGGACTTCTTGCGGGGCGCGCGACGCTGGCCGCTGGGGCGTCCGCCGGGACCACCGGGGCCACCACCGGGGCGCGGACCACCGGGACCACCGGGCCCACCACCGGGACGCGGACCACCGGGACCACCACCGGGTCCACCGGGGCGCGGACCACCGAATCCGGGACGACCACCGGGGCCGCCGCCGGGACGCGGGCCACCGGGACCGGGACGAAAACCGCCGGGACCTCCCGGACGAGGGCCGCCGGGCCCCGGACGCACACCACCCGGACCGGGACGCACACCACCGGGACCGGGACGCACGCCACCGGGGCGGATGCCACCGGGCGGCGGAGGAATCGGACGACCCGTCGTCGGAGAGATCGGACGCGCGGGAGGAGGCGGCGGGATGGGACGACCCGTCGCCGGCGACACGGGACGCTCCGGCGGCGGACCCGCGGGGCGCTGCGGCGGCATGCCGGCCGGACGCTGCGGCGGCATGCCCGCGGGGCGCTGGGGAGGCATGCCGGCGGGGCGTTGCGGCGGTGCGGCGGGAGCGGAACCCGGCGTGGGACGACCACTGGAGATGAAGCGACCGCCCGATGCGGGTGCGGCCGGCGGAGGGGACG
>CAZSNB010000031.1:0-12454 GCA_964608285.1 uncultured Bifidobacterium sp. | reverse complement strand
AGCCGGAGCCGCCCTTGAAGATGACGCCCTCCTCGCGGTACCAGTTGAGGATCGCCGACATCTTGTCCTCGACCGAGAGGATGAAGCAGGCGCTGGCCTGCTGCGGCACGCCCTTGACGCCGATGTTGAACCACACCGGGCTGTTGAAGGCCGCGCGCTGCGTGACGAGGATGAACTTCAGTTCGTTGCGGAAGGCCTCGGCCTCCTCGTCGCCGGCGAAGTATCCGCCCTCGATGCCCCAGGTGGTGATCGTGTCGGCGACGCGGTCGATGACCTGACGCATCGAGCTCTCGCGCTCCGGGGTTCCCGGTGTGCCGCGGAAGTACTTCTGGGCGACGATGTTCGTGGCGTTGAGCGACCAGGACTCGGGGAACTCGACGCCGAGCTGCTCGAAGGCCACCGAGCCGTCGCGCCAGTTGGTGATGCGCGAGTCCCGCTTCTCCCAGGTCACCTCGTCGTAGGGGTGCACCCCGGGGGTGGTGAAGAAACGGCCGATGCCGATGGAGAGACGATCCGGTGCGAGAGACATGGTGACTCCTGTTTTCCTTTGCTTTCGAGAGACCTTCGCACGACCCCCTTCTGAGGGCCGTGAACCACAACATATGGTGGTTTCGGGCCCGATTCGGGGACCGTTGCCACAAGTGGTGGGGGCGAATTACAGCACCGTAAGTACCCCCGTGTCAACGATTTCCGTCGACCCGGATCGGCATGCCACCGGCGCGGCGGCGCCGGGCCGGGGACCAGGTACGGGGCTCACTTTTGCCCCAGTCGACCGTGCCAAGTGCCCACGATCGACTCCATCCGCTCCCCTCCCGGCCGCCGCCGACCGTGCGCGCAGGATAGGGAGGGCCCCTTGTGGATTGGAAGGGGACAACGGTGTGAATTCAGGGAAGTTCTTGGGGAAGGAGGGCTTTTCTGTGGGGATGAAGCTGTGTCCGGGCTGGGGATACCAGAGGTAGACCTGTGGATACACCGTGCCCCGAGCCGTGAGAACGGCTGTTCATTGGCAGACGTTCACTTTCAGCCCGACACTGCAGCGACCGTCACCGGCACGGCATTGAGGGCCGCGTTCCCCGACAGAGGGTCGAGCACGCTGTCATCGGTGAGGATGTTGGCATTGACCCCGGCCTTGGCCCGTGCCACCGACATCCGGGTGCCCGGTGAGGAGTGGCCCCACCCGTGGGGGAGGCTCACCACGCCGACGCGCACCGCGTCGGTGACCTCGACATCGGCGACCACCTCGCCCACCCGGCTCTTCACGCGGGCCCGCCCGCCGTCGACGAGGGCGAGACGACGGGCGTCATCGGGGTGCACGTGCAGGGTGCATGCGAGTCGCCCCTTGGTGAGGATGCGCAGGTTGTGCATCCAGGAGTTGTTCGACTTGAGGTCGCGACGACCCACGAGCAGCATCGAGGCCGGCTCCTCGCCCGCGAGATGCTCGAGTCCGGAGAGGTCGGCCAGGAACTCCTCCGGGGCCAACTCCACCATGCCGCTCGGCGTGCGCAGCAGGGCGGGGAGTCGGGGTTCGAGCGGACCGAGGTCGACACCATGGGGATTGTCGAGCAGCACGTCGAGGGAGAGACCGTCCGGATTCGCGCCGAATGCGGCGCCGTAGGGCCCCGCCTGCAGCATGAGGTCGAGCATGCGAGCCGGGCCGCGTCGACCCGTCGCGGCGAGTGCATCGAGGATCTCGGCGGGATCCCGACCCGCCAACGGCGAGGAGGCCGAGGCCGTCTCGGTCTGCACCATGCCGGCGATCACCTGATCGTCGACGGCGGCCGGATCCACGTCGGGTCCGAGGCCCTGCAGGATGCCCGCCAACCTGGCCAGGATCTCCCACTCGTCCGGGTTCGCCGGATCGCGCGGCAGAACGGCGGGGCTGTAGTTGGCCACGTTGCGCACGGCGAACGCGTACAGCGAGAGGTCGTAGTGGTCGCGCTCGAGCGCCGACGGCGGCGGGAGGATGACGTCGGCATGCCTCGTGGTCTCGTTCACGTAGATGTCGACGGCCACCATGAAATCGAGGGACTCGAGTGCCCGCTCAAGTTGCCCCGAGTGCGGCGTGGAGAGGACGGGATTGCCGGCGGCCGTCACCATGGCGCGGATGCGTCCCGGACCGGGCTCGAGAATCTCCTCGGCCATCACGGCGGCGGGATACTCCCCCATCGCCTCGGGACGGTCGCTCACACGACTGCGACCCCTGCCGATGCGGAATCCCTTGCCCTTGCCGCCGTCGCCCCTTGTCGTGGCATTCCCGGTCGCGGGGCGCGTGAACATCGCGCCGCCCGGTCGGTCGATGTTCCCGGTGAGCACGTTGAGGGCGTCGATGAGCCAGGCGTTCACCGTGCCGAAGCGCACCGCGTTCACCCCGATCCTCCCGTAGACGGCAGCGGACGGGGCCGCGGCCAGGTCGCGCGTCAGGCGGACGATGTCCTCGGCGGGGATGCCCGTGGCGCGCGCCACGGACCCGGGGGTGAATCCCGCCACCGCCTCCCGCAGTTCCTCCACGCCGTTGATCCGCCCCACGAGCCGTTCGGGGAGGGAGACGAGGTCCTCGGCGAACAGGACATTCACCATCGCGGCCAGCAACAACCCGTCGGTGCCCGGACGGATCGCCACCCACTCGTCTGCCGCTTCGGCACTGCGCGTGCGCCGGGGATCCACCACGACGATGCGTCCTCCGCGGGCTCGGATGCGTTCCATGCGTCCGGGGAAATCCGGGGCGGTGCACAGACTGCCGTTCGACTCGAGCGGGTTGGCGCCGAGCATGAGCAGATGATCGGTGCGGTCGAGATCGGGCACGGGAATCGCCACGGGAGACCCGAACATGTATCCGCCCGCCACGTGCTTGGGGATCTGGTCGACGGTCGAGGCGCTGAAGCGATTGCGGGACCCCAGCGCGCGCAGCCACACGGTGTTGTAGGTCATGGCACCGAGATTGTGGGCGTTCGGATTCCCGACGTAGGCGCCGATCGCGTCGCGCCCGTGCTCGGCGAAGACGGCGGCGAGACCCTCGTCGACCCTCCGCCATGCCTCCTCCCAGGAAACCTCGACGAAGACGCCATCGCGGCGCACCACGGGCCGACGGAGTCGATCGGGATCCTCGTGCAGGTCCTTGAGGCTGGAGCCCTTCGGGCAGATGAAACCCGCGGAGAACACGTCGTCACGGTCGCCCCGGATCCGCACGATGGTGTCGTCCGGAGCCACCGTGATCTCGAGACCGCAGGTGGCCTCGCACAGCGGGCACGTGCGATAGGTCGTCCTGTTCTCCCCCGCCATGGCGCCACTCTGCCACACCCCGCGCCACCGGGTCCCCGTCCCGCCGACCCCTAGCATCGGCGCGTGGCCGTGGAGGTGGAGATCGTGGCGTCGCGCATCGCCGGCCTCACCGCGGGCGAGCGTCTCTCCCCGGCGGACCTGGTCTCGGCCTGTCGTCGGCCCGCCCGGGAGCTCGGCGTGCGCAGCATCGAGGTGTGCATGGTGACGACGCCCGACGCCTGGACCGAGGTGGACGGACGTTCCGCACCCCTCGGCGGCCCCGAGGACCAGGAGATGTTCCTGGCGTGGCGGCGCGACTCCGACCTGGTGCTCGTCGGGGCGGGCACGGTCCGGGCCGAGGGGTACGGCCCCCCCTCGCGGAGCGGCCTGCGCGTGGCGGTCGTGTCGGCATCGGCCGACGTCGATCCCCGCTCACCGCTCTTCGCCAGTGGCGCGGGATTGCTCCTCACCACCCTCGATGCCCCCCCGGTCGACGTGGAAACGTTGCGCGCGGGAATCGGCAGCGTCGACCTCGCGCTCGGACTGGGGATGCTCGGGGAGCTGATCATCCAGGTGGAGGGCGGGCCACGCCTCAACGCCTCGCTCCTCGCCACCGATCTGGTCGATGCGGTCAACATCAGCCTCAGTCCGATCCTGACCGGGGCGGACGGCCGGTCCTGGGTGGACGGCCCCACGCCGCCGCGCGGCTTCGCGCTCGAGATGCTGGCCCGGGCCGGCGGGCAGGTCTTCGCCCGCTACTCCCGCCTCAGGAGCGCTTGAGAAGGGCCAGTTCCCGGCGGAAATCGGCTGCGTCGTCGAAGTTCTTGTAGACGCTGGCGAAACGCATGTAGGCCACCTCGTCGAGTGCCTTGAGGCATTGGAGCACGGCATGCCCCACCACCGAGGAGGTCACCTCGGTGCCCGCGGCGGCGGTGAGCCGCACCTCGTCCTCGACGGCCTCGCCCAATTCGTCGATCTGCTCCTCGCTGACCGGGCGACCCTTGCAGGCGGCCCGCACACCGTCCACCACCTTCACCCGATCGAAGGGTTCACGCACTCCGGAGCGCTTGAGCACCATGAGAGGCGCCCCTTCCAGGCGTTCGTAGGTGGTGAATCGATAGGAACACGCCGGGCACGAGCGGCGACGACGGATGGCGCTGCCCTCGTCCGAGGGACGAGAATCGATCACCTTGGTGTCGTCATGGCGGCACACGGGACAATGCACGAACACACTATAAATCGGCCATTTCGGTCGATGACGGCTTGTGCCGAGGATTTCTCGGCCGGCCACCCTCCTCGGAGGAGAATCAGGGCAGGATCACGACCTGCCCGGGTTCGAGTCGGGCACCGTTCAGACGCACGAGGTCGGCCACCAGCTCCCCGAGGGAGCCCTCGGGCTTGATCGTGCGGGCGATGTCCCACAGCGTGTCGCCCCGGGACACGACCATGGTGCGAGGGGTCGACGCCTGACCGGCGCTGGGGTCGGAGGCAAAGGCTCCCTCACCGAGGGTCATCCACGCGACGGCGGCCACGAGAACCGCCGTGAACAACCCGACGGTCCGGCGGCGACGTCGATAGACGGCCGGGCTGACGGGGCGGGTCCGGCCGTGGACCGGGGCCGCGGGATGCCGCACATGCCGACGGGCCTGCCCCGGGACGGTGCCCGGCAGGAGACGAGGAGAGTCGACCGGTCGATGCACGCGGACGTGCCCGCCATGGGGGCGGGCGTGCTGCCGCGGGGCGAATCCGGCGGGCCGGAGCAGGGGGTCGAACAGAGCTGTCATGGTCGGGGCCTTTCCTCGGGTGGCGGGTGAATACGTGCGGTTCTTCATGGGGCGGACCGTAGCGAACGGGTGTTCGTCAGTATTCCCGAACAGGTGTTCGCTGTCAAGGACATTCCGAACATGCGTTCTGCGAACAGGTGTTTGACCCAGTCGGCGAACACCTGTACGCTCAGTCCATGGCCGAGACCCTCACCGACCGACAGCGTCAGATCCTCCACGTCATCGAACGGAGCATGCAGGAGCGGGGGTATCCCCCGTCCGTGCGCGAGATCGGCGAGGAGGTCGGGCTCAACTCCCCCGCCAGCGTGCACAACCATCTGGCGACCCTGCAGAAGATGGGGTACCTGCGCCGCGACCCCACCAAGCCCCGCGCCATTGAGGTCCGATTTGACACCAACTCCGAGGTGGCCATGGAGCGTCGACCCTCGCGTCACGTCCCCCTCATCGGCGAGGTCGCCGCGGGCACCGACGTGCTCGCCCAGGAGAACGTTGAGGATCTCATCCCCCTGCCGACCGATTTCACCGGCGAGGGCGATCTCTTCATGCTCAAGGTGCGCGGCGACTCGATGATCGGTGCCGGCATCCTCGACGGCGACTTCGTGGTGGCTCGCCAGCAGAGCGTGGCCGAGAACGGGGACATCGTCGTCGCCGGAATCCCCGGCGACGAGGCCACGGTGAAGACCTACAAGCGCACGGCGAAGAACATCGTGCTGGTCCCGGCCAACGATGCCTACGAGCCCATGGTGTTCGATGCCGACGAGGTCGCGATCTTCGGCAAGGTCGTCACCGTTCTGCGCCGTCTCTGACGCCTCGCCGCATCGATCGGATCAGCGGGCGCCCAGGCGTTCGGCGAGCAGTCTCAGGCGGGAGTCGGGTTGCACCACGGCCACCCGCACATGGCGTGACCCGGCCGTACCGTAGAAGTCCCCCGGGCTGACGAGCGTTCCTCCCTCGCGGGCCAGGCGTTCGGTGAACTCCCAGGCATCCTCGGCGTCGAACCACAGATAGAAGCCGCCCGCCGGCATCCCGATGTCGAGGCCCGACCAGCGTCCGAGCACGTCAGCGGTGAACGCGAGACGGGTCCGGTATCGGTCGCGTTGCACGCTGACGTGAGCGTCATCGTCGAGTGCCGCCACCGCCGCGGCCTGGGCCGGGCCCGGCACCATGAATCCCGCGTGCTTGCGCACCTCCTTCAGGTAGTCCACGAGTTCGGGATCGCCGGCGTAGAAACCGACCCGCACTCCGGCCAGATTCGAGCGCTTGGAGAGCGAGTGAACGGCCACGACGCCCTCCACACCGTGTTGGAGGATCGTGCGGGGCGGACCATCCCATGTGAACTCGGCATAGCACTCGTCGGAGAACACCGGAACGCCCCGGGCGCGGCCCCAACGTGCCGCCGCCTCGAGGTCGTCGATGGCGCCGGTGGGATTCGACGGGGAGTTGACCCACAGCATCAGTGCGCGGTCGGCGTCGTCGGCCGACACCGCATCGAGATCGAGACGACCGTCGGGCCCCACGGGAACGGGCACCGCGCGCAGACCGGCCAGCGTCGCCCCCATCTCGTACGTGGGATAGGAGACGGCCGGATAGAGGACCGTGTCGCGGCCGGGGCGCCGCAGGTGCAGCCACTGGGGGGTCGTGGCGACGAACTCCTTGGTGCCGATGCAGGCCGCGATGCGCGAGACGGGCACGTCCACCCCGAAACGGCGCGCCATCCAGCGGGCCACCGAGCGCCGTAGGGCCTCGGAGCCGATGCTGGCCGGGTAGCCCCGCTCCGAGTCCGACCCGCCGAGTGCCTCGAGGACGGCCGGCGGAGGCGGGTCGCACGGGGTGCCGATGGAAAGGTCGACCACTCCCCCCTCGAACCCCGCAGCGACCCGCTGGAACGCGTCGAGACGGTCGTAGGGATACGGGGGCGGGGAGAACCCGGGGACGTCCCTGTCAGTCATGCGTCCCCGATTGTTCCCCACCGGTCCTGTCCACCACGAACCCGCGCAGGCGTCCCTCGGACGCCCCGGAGAGTCGCGCACGGATCCTCAGACCCTCGTCCTCGTCGGACATGGACAACACCTCGCCCTCGCGGTGCACCGCGGCGATGACGTCGCCGCGTTCATAAGGAACCAGCAGTTCGGTCACCCGTGAGATCGCCCTCATGCGGTCGGCGAGGCGGGACAGGAACTCCTCGAGGCCGGTGCCCCGGCGGGCGGAGAGGGCCACAGACCCCTCGTGGTCGGCGACGAGGGCGGCCCCGCCGTCCTCGAGGAGGTCCGCCTTGTTGAACACGATGAACTCGGGCACCCGATCGGCACCGATCTCGGCGAGCACGTCGTGCACCGCCTCGATCTGCTGGTCGGGGTGAACGGCGCTCCCGTCGACGACGTGGACGAGCAGGTCGGCCTCGGCCGCGACCTCGAGCGTGCTCTTGAACGACTCGACGAGGGCATGGGGCAACGCCCGGATGAAACCCACGGTGTCGGTGAGCAGCACGGGCTCTCCCCCGGGCAGGGCGAGACGTCTCGTGGTGGGATCGAGGGTGGCGAAGAGACGGTCCTCGGCCAGCACACCGGCGCGCGTCAGGGCGTTGAGAAGGGTCGACTTCCCGGCGTTCGTGTATCCGACGATGACGACCGAGGCCAATCCGCTGCGCGTGCGTCCCTTGCGCTGGGTCTGGCGCGTCCTCTGGAGTGCCTTCAGGTCCTTCTCGAGCCGACTGATCCGTCCCGCGATGCGACGACGGTCGAGTTCCATCTTGGTCTCGCCCGACCCCCTCGTGCGGGTGCCGATACCGCCCGCCTGCTGGGACATGCCCCCTTTGTGCCCGCGGCGCAGGCGCGGGAGCCGGTACTTGAGGAGGGCCAGTTCCACCTGGGCCTTGCCCTCGAGGGAATGCGCGTTCTGGCCGAAGATGTCGAGGATGACGGCGGTGCGATCGAGCGCGGTGCGACCGAGGGCCTTCTCGAGGTTGAACTGCTGTCCCGGAGTGAGTTCGTTGTCGAACACCACCGTGTCGGCATCGACCGCCAGGCACACCTCGCGGAGTTCGTCCACCTTGCCCTTGCCGATGTACCAGGCGGGGTCGGGGACGTCGCGGCGCTGGGTGAGCCGGGCGGCCTCGTCGGCGCCGGCCGTGTCGATCAGCAACGAGAGCTCGTCGAGTCCCTCCTCCGTCTCCTCGTCCGTGTGCCCGGCGAGGGTCACGCCCACCAGCACGATGCGCTCCCGGAACGTGCGCTCGATGAGCGTGCGACCGAGGGCCTCCTGGTACGGGTCGCTCACGTCGCCACCGTGACCGTGGCGACCCACGTGGCCGGGCCGGTGAGCGACGCGTTCCCGTCCACGATGCGCACGCGGGCGTCCCCACCGTCCATGTGCACGGTCACCTCGGGAATCGAGGCCGGCACGATGCCCCAGGCCAACGCGGCCGCGGCGGCGGCGCACGCGCCCGTGCCGCAGGCCGAGGTGATGCCCACGCCCCTCTCGTGCACCCGCATGGTCACCGCCGAGGTGCCCGGTCCGGGCTCGACGATCTCGAGGTTGACGTCGGGCACCAGCGCGCCGAGCCGGGCCAGGTCGACGACAGCGACGTCCTCCACCCCGACGACGGAGTGTGGATTTCCGAGCGAGAGATGGCGCACCGGCCGCATCGGGTCGCACTCGAGCGCCGTCCAGCCCGTGGGCTCGGGGATCTCGGTCACGGGACCCATGTCGACCCGGATCTCGAGGGTGTTGCCGCCGCTCTCGGCGAGCACCTCGGCCGTTCGTCGACCCGCCGCCGTCTCCACCTCGTACGTCGCCCCCACGGAGCCGGCGAGGGCACGGTGGGCGGCCTGAACGAGGCAGCGGATGCCGTTCCCGCTCATCTCCGCCTCGGACCCGTCGGCGTTGAACAGGCGCATCGTGAGCAGATGGGGGCCCTCGATCCCGAGGAGGAGGAGCCCGTCGGCACCGACGCCGGTCCGACGATCGCACAGCCTCCGGGCCACCTCGGACCACGGTGCGCCCGGCTCCGCACGCGCGACTTCGCACACGAGGAAGTCGTTGCCGAGACCGTGGTGCTTCGAGAGGACGAGGTGCATGTGCCCCGACACTACGCCAGCAATTCCTCGACCCGGGGGGCGACCTCGGCGACGGGATCGGCTTCCACGTCGATCCAGCGGATGCGCGGGTCTCGCCGGTACCACCGCTCCTGACGCACGGCGAACTGACCCGTGCGCAGCACGACACGGGCCACGGCCTCGTCGAGTGAACACCGACCCTCGAGGTGCTCCACCACCTCCTTGTAACCGAGCGCCTGCATGGCGGTGGTGGACAGACCCCCGGGGCGGGACACGAGGTTCTCCACCTCCCGCACGAGCCCCTCGGCGAACATCGTCTCGGCTCGCTCGGCGATGCGACGACGCAGGACGTCGCGCGGCCAGCGCAGCCCCACCTGGACGGCGTCCACCGGGGGGAAGGCGGCGACCCCGGCACCGAACGAGCTGAATGGGGATCCGCTGCCGATGCACACCTCGAGGGCTCTCACGATGCGACGCCGGTTGCCCGGCTCGGTTCGCGCGGCGGTGACCGGGTCGCGCTCCTCGAGGCGCGTCCACAGGGCGACCGTGTCGGCCTCCGCCTCGAGGGCGGCGCGCACCTCGGGCCACTCACCGGGCACGTCGAGCCCGTCGACGAGAGCCGTCACGTAGAGCCCCGTGCCTCCCACGACGATCTCCTTCGTGCCACTGGCCGCCAGACGTGCCCTCTCGGGGGCGAGGGCATCGGTCCAACGGGTCACCGTGAACCTTTCCGAGGGCTCGGCAAGGTCGAGTCCGTGATGGGTCACGGCCGCGCGGTCCGCGGTCGTCGGCTTCGCCGTGCCGATGTCCATCCCCCGGTACACCTGCATGGCGTCCGCGGCGACGATGTGCACCTCGCCCCGGGGTCGCGCCAGAGCGCACGCCATGGCCACGGCACTCTTGCCGCTCGCGGTGGGGCCGAGGACGACGACGACGCGCGAGCGGGTCACGCGTCACCCGACGGAGGCAACGGGGATCCGGATGCGGTGGGTCGGCTCGGCGTGCACGTCGAGCAGGCGGCCCTCGAGGAAGTGGGGGGCCGCACGGGTGACCTCGACGGACGCGTAGGTACCCGGGCGTAGCGGAACATCAGGGGCGAAGTGGACGAGCTTGTTCTGGCGGGTGCGACCGCTGACGAGGGATGGGTCGCGCTTCGTCGGCCCCTCGACGACGATCTCCTCCGTGCGCCCGACGCGGGCCTCATGGCGGCGCAGGGCGCTGCGCTCGACCACCGTACGCAGTCGCTCGAAGCGATCCGCCACGACGACGGGATCGACGAATCGGTCGGTCATGAGCGCCGCCTCCGTCCCCTCGCGGGGCGAGAAGATGAAGGTGTACACCGAATCGAAGTCGGCCTCGGCGGCGACCTCGAGCGTGCGCACGAAGTCGTCCTCCGTCTCCCCGGGGAAGCCCACGATGATGTCGGTGGTCACCGCGAGGTCCGGCATCAGACGCCGCGCCTCGGAGAGACGGTCCAGGTAGCGCGCGGCGGTGTACCCCCGGTGCATGGCCGCGAGAACCGCGTCGCTACCGGACTGCAGGGGGTAGTGGAGGTGCTCGCACACGGCGGGAGTGGAGGCCATCGCCTCGAGCACGTCCGCCCGCATGTCCTTGGGATGGGGACTCGTGTAGCGCACACGACGGATGCCGGGGACCTCCCCCACGCGCCGCAGGAGGTCACCGAACATGGGGCGCGCGGGTCCGCTCCCGCCCCCGCGCCTCTCCGCCAGTGCCAGGTCGCGGCCGTAACTGTTGACGTTCTGTCCGAGAAGGGTCACCTCGGTGACGCCCTCGGCGGCCAGTCGGGCCACCTCGTCGACGATGTCCTCGGGCCGCCGGCTCACCTCGCGTCCGCGCACCGCCGGGACGATGCAATACGCGCAGGTGTTGTCGCACCCGATCTGGATCGTCACCCAGGCGTTCCAGGTCGTCTCCCGGCGCACGGGCAGGGCGCTCGGGAAGAGCACATGGTCGTCGACGACGGCCTCGTCGAGGATCTCGGTGACCGGACCCGCGGTCTCGGCGTGCCGGAGCAGTTCGACGGTGCGATGGACGTTGTGCGTCCCCATGACCACGTCGACCCACGGGGCCCTGCCCCGCACGACGTCCTTGTCCTTCTGGGAGAGGCAGCCGCCCACGACGATGCGACGACCCGGCCGCGCGTCCTTCCACGTCTTGAGGTGACCGAGGGTGCCGTACAGCTTGTTGTCGGCGTTCTCACGGATGCAGCAGGTGTTGAGAACGATGACGTCGGCATCGGCGTCGGCGTCGGCGCGCACCATCCCGTCGGTCTCGAGGAGACCGGCGATCCGCTCCGAGTCGTGCTCGTTCATCTGGCACCCGAAGGTGCGCACCACGTACGACACGGGTCCGGAATCCACGGCTCGAGGCTACCGAGCCGGCATCGGGGCCCGTGGGGGACCGCCGCGCCACCGGGGCCGGGACACCACAGGAGCCGGGCCCGACGGACCCGGCTCCTGCAGAGTGGCGCCGCGAAGAAGGGCGCGGACCGCGGTCAGTCGATCTCGATGGGCTCCTCGTCCTCGGCCGAGAACGCGGGTTGCTCGTCCTGGGCCGGGGTGGCGATGGCGCGGATCCTCTGCTCGATGTCCATCATGATCTCGGGGTGCTCCCGCAGGAAGTCCTTGGCCTTCTCACGACCCTGACCGAGCTGCTCGCCCTCGTAGGTGAACCAGGCGCCTGATTTCTTGGCGATCTCCATCTCCACGGCCAGGTCGAGCAGCGCACCCTCGCGGCTGATGCCCTTGCCGTACATGATGTCGAACTCGGCCTGGCGGAAGGGCGGAGCAACCTTGTTCTTGACCACCTTGACGCGGGTGCGGGATCCGACGACCTCGGCCCCGTCCTTGATGGCCTCGATGCGTCGGATGTCGAGACGCACCGACGAATAGAACTTCAGGGCACGGCCACCGGGCGTCGTCTCCGGCGAGCCGAACATGACGCCGATCTTCTCGCGCAACTGGTTGATGAAGATGCAGATGGTGTTCGACCTGTTGAGGTTCGCCGTGAGCTTGCGCAGGGCCTGGCTCATGAGGCGGGCCTGCAGGCCGACGTGGGTGTCGCCCATGTCCCCCTCGATCTCGGCCCGCGGGGTGAGCGCGGCCACGGAGTCGATGACGATGACGTCGAGGGCTCCGGAGCGGATGAGCATGTCGGCGATCTCGAGTGCCTGCTCACCAGTGTCGGGCTGGGAGATGAGCAGCTGGTCGATGTCGACGCCGATGGACTTGGCGTAGACGGGATCCATGGCGTGCTCGGCGTCGACGTAGGCGCAGATGCCCCCGTTGCGCTGGGCCTCGGCCACGACGTGCATGGCGAGGGTGGACTTGCCCGAGG
>CAZSNB010000030.1:11241-12712 GCA_964608285.1 uncultured Bifidobacterium sp. | reverse complement strand
CCGTTGTGGGCGATGTAGCGGTACGGGTGCGCGAGCGGCCACGAGGGGAACGTGTTCGTGGAGAAGCGGCTGTGCACGAGCGCGAGCGCCGACTCGAGGCGCTCGTCGCGCAGGTCGGGATAGAAGGCGGCCAACTGGGGCGTGGTGAGCATGCCCTTGTACACGAGGGTGCGCGCCGACAGCGACGGGAAGTAGGTGCGCGACTCCCCGGTCAGTTCGTGCTCGATGCGCTTGCGCGGCACGAAGAGCCGGCGGTCGAGGTCGATGCCCGTGGCACCGGCCGGGTCGTCGACGAAGAGCATGCGGAACACCGGCATCACCGCGCGCGCGGAGGCCCCGAGCGACTCGGGCTCGACGGGCACGTCGCGCCAGCCGAGCACCCGCAGGTTCTCCTCGGCGAGGATCGCGGCGACGCGCGTTTCGGCGGCGGCGCGCAGACCCGGGTCAGCGGGCAGGAAGGCGATGCCGGCGGCGTACGCGCCGACGGGCGGGAGATCCACCCCGGCAACGGCCCGCAGGAAGCGGTCGGGCATCTGCACGAGGATTCCCGCACCGTCCCCCGTCTCGGGCTCGGCGCCGGTGGCGCCGCGGTGCTCCATGTTGCACAGGGCGTCGATGCCCATCTGCACGATGGACCGGCTGGCGACGCCGCGGATGTGGGCGACGAAGGAGACGCCGCACGCGTCGTGCTCGAAGCGGGGGTCGTAGAGCCCGTGGGGCGCGGGGAGATCGGGATTCATGAGATGTCGTGTTCCTGGATGAACCGCTGGCGCGGTCACTGATGTGACGGGTTCACCCGGGACGACATTGGCCCGAGCAGGTCAGAGGCTAGCCAGCCCCCGGGCCGGTGCCAATGGGATTTCCGCGTCGTCGCCGTGCGGGACGGGTCAGGCGGGGTCGGCCCAGACGGGGGCGCGCTTCTCGAAGTACGAGCCCACCGCCTCGCGCTGGTTGGCCCCGCCGATGAGCGAGCCGATGATGCGCCGCTCGGCGGCGAACTGGGCGGCCGCCATGTCGTGCATGAGCCGGTTGAGCAGTTCCTTGGCGCCGCGCACCGCATCGGGGCTGCGGCCGGCGATCTCCCGGGCGAGGGCCATCGCGTCCTCGCGCGGGTTCTCCGACAGGCGCGTGACGAGCCCGAGGCGCTCGGCCTCGCGGCCGTCGAAGATGCGCGCCGTGAAGACGATGTCCTTCATCTTGTCGGGGGCGACGAGTCCCTGCATGAGCACGGTGCCCGCCATGTCGGGCACGAGGCCCCAGAACGTCTCGCGCACGGAGAACTGCGTGTCGGGATGGGCGATGCGGATGTCGGCCCCGAGGGCGATCTGGCATCCGCCGCCGAGGGCGTGGCCGTGCACCGCGGCGATGACGGGCACGGGGATCTCCTGCCACACCCAGGCGGATTGCTGGCCGAGGTGCGTGATGCGACCGTCCGCCATGTCGGAGGCCGCCGGACCCTTCGGCCCGTCGC
>CAZSNB010000030.1:0-11141 GCA_964608285.1 uncultured Bifidobacterium sp. | reverse complement strand
GCGGCGAACTGGGCTCCGTCGAGGGCGTTGCGCTTGTCGGGACGGTTGAATCGCACGTCGGCGATGCCCTCGGAGACGGTGACGGTGACGCGATCTGACATGGGCAGAGTCTGACATGATGACCCCATGCGCCTGAACCTCACCGCCGACGACGTCCTCTCCACCACCCGCAGCGTGCGCAAGCGCCTCGACTTCGACCGGCCGGTGGAGCGCGCCGTCGTGGAGGAGTGCCTCGAGTTGGCCCTGCAGGCCCCGACGGGCTCGAACACCCAGGGCTGGCACTGGATCGTCGTGGAGGACGCCGCCAAGCGCAAGGCCCTCGCCGACATCTACAAGGAGAACTTCGCCCTCTACGCCTCGATGCCGGGCCGCGAGTACGCGGCCGGCGACACCCGCGGCGAGCGCATGGACGCCGTGCGCGACTCGGCCTGGTATCTCGCGGAGAACTTCCACCGCGCGCCGCTCATGCTCGTGCCGGCCATCGAGGGTCGCCTCGACAACCTGCCCTCGTTCATGACGGCCTCGGCGTGGGGGTCGCTGCTCCCCGCGGTGTGGAGCTTCATGCTCGCCCTGCGCGAGCGGGCCATGGGCTCGGCGTGGACGACGATCCACCTCATGAACGGCGGCGAGGAGAAGGCGGCCGAGATCCTCGGCATCCCGCACGCCACCATCAGCCAGGCGGGCCTCTTCCCCATCGCCTACACCATCGGCACGGACTTCAAGCCGGCCAAGCGCGAGCCCCTCGCGAAGGTTCTCCACTGGGACGCGTGGTGATCCGCCCGGTTCGCTGACGAGCCGGCGCGACCTACTCGACGAGACCGAGGACTATTCGACGAGTCGTAGTCCGCTCGGGGCGATCGACTGGTCGGCGAAGGGCAGGTCGACGACGAACTCGGTGCGGTGCGCCGGGAACACGTGGTCCGACACGAGCACGGTGCGTCCCTCCTCGCTCGTCGTCGTGCGACGGCACCGCAGCACCGGCGAACCGGCGGGCACGCCGAGCAGGGCCGCCTCCTCGGGCGTGGCGGCGTCGGCCCCGATCGTCTGGGTGGCACCGGCGAGGGGGATGTCGAGCAGTTCGTAGAACGGTGAGCGCTCCACGTCGGCGCGCGAGAGCGTGGCGGCGAGGTCGGCGGGACACCACACGGTGACGATGGCGAAGGGTTCCCCGTCGGCCAGGTTGAGCCGCCGCACCCGCAGCACCTGGCCCGCCCCGAGCACCGCGGCCACCTTGCGCGTCGCCTTCTCGAAGGCGAACTCGAGGATGCGCCGCTCCGGGCTCACGCCCGAGTCGCGCATCTGCTCCTCGAGCGTGGCGAGGCGCGCGAGAGGCTGGCGCACCGGCTCCCCCGCCACGAACCAGCCGAAGCCCTGACGCGCGTCGACGAGTCCTTCCTCGCGCAGCATCTCGAGCGCCTTGCGCACCGTCACCCGACTCACCCCGAACTCGTCGGACAATTCGGACTCGCTCGGCAGCACCCGACCGGCGGCGTACTCGCCCGAGCGCACCCGGGTGCCGAGCTCCTCGGCGATCTGGTGATAGCGGATGGTCCTCACTTGTATTAGAGTTGTCTATGTCGGGGCCGAACGCAAGTACCCCGGCCCGCCACAGAAAGGTCCCGCCATGAAGGTCTCCGCCGGCACCCCTCTTTCTCTCGTCGAGAGCGTCTACGCCACGCTGCCGGGCAACGTCGCGACCGGGCGCCAGCGCCTCGGTCGGCCGCTCACCCTCGCCGAGAAGATCCTCGTCAACCACCTGATGGACCCCGCCGGCCAGGAGATGGAGCGCGGGCGCAGCTACGCCGACTTCCATCCCGACCGCGTCGCCATGCAGGACGCCACCGCCCAGATGGCGCTGCTGCAGTTCATGACGGCCGGCCTCCCCGAGACGGCCGTGCCTTCCACGGTGCACTGCGACCACCTCATCCTCGCCAAGGCCGGCGCCAAGCTCGACCTGCAGGTCGCCAACGACGAGAACCGCGAGGTCTACGACTTCCTCCGCTCGGTGAGCGCCAAGTACGGCATCGGCTTCTGGGGACCGGGTTCGGGCATCATCCACCAGGTCGTGCTGGAGAACTACGCGTTCCCCGGCGGCATGATGATCGGCACCGACAGCCACACCCCGAACGCGGGCGGCCTCGGCATGGTGGCCATCGGTGTCGGCGGTGCCGACGCCGTCGACGTCATGACGGGCTTCCCCTTCAACGTGCGCTGGCCCAAGGTCATCGGCGTGCGCCTCACCGGCCGTCTGTCCGGCTGGACGAGCCCGAAGGACGTCATCCTCGAGGTGGCGCGCCAGCTCACCGTCGAGGGCGGCACGGGCGCCATCGTCGAGTACTTCGGCCCGGGCGCCGACACCATCTCGGCCACCGGCAAGGCGACCATCTGCAACATGGGTGCCGAGATCGGCGCCACCTGCTCGGTGTTCGGCTACGACGACAACATGGGCGAGTACCTGCGCGCCACGAACCGCGCCGACATCGCCACCGCCGCCGACGCGGTGCGCGAGCACCTGCGCCCCGACGAGGGCGCCACCTACGACCGTCTCGTCGAGATCGACCTCTCGGCCCTCACCCCGATGATCAACGGCCCCCACTCCCCCGACCGCGCTCACCGCACCGGTGCCGAGGTGGGCCGGGCCGCCGCCGAGAACGGCTGGCCGCTCGAGATCTCGTCCGCCCTCATCGGGTCGTGCACGAACTCGTCCTACGAGGACATCACCCGGGCCGCCTCCATCGCCCGCCAGGCGGCCGCCCACGGCCTGAAGGCCAAGGTGGAACTGCTCGTCACCCCGGGCAGCGAGCAGATCCGCGCCACCATCGAGCGCGACGGCCTGCTCGCCGACCTCGAGGCCATCGGAGCCACCGTTCTCGCCAACGCGTGCGGTCCCTGCATCGGACAGTGGGAGCGCGCCGCCGACCGCACCGCGGCGCCGAACACCATCGTCAACTCCTTCAACCGCAACTTCCCGAAGCGCAACGACGGTTCGGCCAACACGCTGTCGTTCGTGACGAGCCCCGACACCGTGGTGGCCCTCGCCCTCGCGGGTCGGCTCGACTTCGACCCGAGCGTCGACACCCTCACCGCTCCAGACGGCACCGAGGTGCGCCTCAACGCCCCCGAGGGAGAGGTGCTCCCGGCGCGCGGTTACGACCCGGGCGTCGACACCTTCACCGCCCCTCCGGCCGACGGCTCCTCGATCGTCGTCGAGGTGAGCCCGACGAGCACCCGCCTGCAGTTGCTCGAGCCCTTCCCCGCCTGGGACGGCAAGGACTACGAGAAGCTCCCCGTGCTCATGAAGGCCCAGGGCAAGTGCACCACCGATCACATCTCGGCGGCCGGCAAGTGGCTCACCTACCGCGGCCACCTGGAGAACATCTCGGGCAACCTGTTCCTCGGCGCGGTGAACGCCTTCGGCGGCGCCGTCGGCGAGGGCCTCGACATCACCGACGGTCAGCGGCGCAGCTACCCCGACATCGCCAAGCGCTACAGCGAGGCCGGCATCCGCTGGTGCGCCATCGGCGACCAGAACTACGGCGAGGGCTCCTCGCGCGAGCACGCGGCCATGGAGCCCCGGTTCCGCGGCGGCGTGGTCATCTTCGCCCGGTCGTTCGCCCGCATCCACGAGACGAACCTGAAGAAGCAGGGTCTCATCCCGCTCACCTTCGCCGATCCGGCGGTGTACGACCAGATCGGCGAGACCGACACCATCAGCGTGCACGACCTGCCGCCGGTGCCCGACACGCCCGTGCGCTGCTCGATCAACCGCGCCGACGGATCGGTCGTCGAGTTCGAGGCACGCCACACCTTCAGCCCCGAGCAGGTGGAGTGGTTCAAGGCCGGCTCGGCCCTCAACATCGTGCGCGCCAAGGTGGCCGGCGACCGCTGACGCGGACGTTGGCCGAATCGTGGCGCGGCGTCAGTCCGTGCCCGGGCGGCGATCGAACTCGTCGGCCAGGTTGCCCCGGTAGTTCGCCGGCAGGGTGGCACGCAGTTCGGCCTCGGTCGGCTCGTGCCACTGTCGGCCCTCGTCGGGCAACAACGCACTGATCGCCGACATGATGCGGTCGGTGTCGGCCTGCGTGTCGGTGCCCGCGAGCGGGAAGGGCTCCCCCACCCGCACCGTCACCCGCGGCGGCGAGGTGACGTTCGTGATGTTCGGGATGCGGGCGTTGCGCGGCCACACCTTCTCGGTGCCCCACAGTCCGAGCGGCACCACCGGCACCCCGGCCCCGGCGGCGAGGCGCGCCGCTCCCCAGCGACCCTTGAGGTGCGGGTCGAAAAAGGCCATCCCGCGCGGGATCGTGCCCTGGGGCATGATCGCCACCAGGTCCCCGGCGGCGAGCGCCTCCTCGGCGGCGCGCAGGGGTTCGTCGCTGCCGGTGCCGCGGTCGACCCGGATGCCCCCGAGCGCGGCCGCGAGCGGGCCGACGACCGGGGCGTCGAACACTTCCTTCTTGCCGAGGAACCGAACGGCCCGTCCCGTGCGCGCCACGGCGAGGGCGACGGCGGCCACGTCGAAGTAGCTGCGGTGGTTGCCACAGATCACCGCCGGACCGCTCGCCGGGATGTTCTCGGTGCCGGTGATGTCGAAACGCGCGAAGGGGAACACCTCGGGCACGGCGAACTTCATGAGCACCTGCTGCAGCTCGAGCCCCACCACCGGCACCTTGGCCACGCCGGGTGGCACGTCGAAGTTCGTCACCGGCCAGCGTCGCGCCGCGGCCGTGAGGCGCAGCCGCACGTCTGGGTTCACGCACACCGGATGTCCGACGGCGGCGAGCAATGGTTCGTCGTACACGCTGTCGCTGTAGGCCCACGACGCGCCGAGGTCGACCCCGTTCGCCGACGCCCACGCGGCCACCGCGTCGCGCTTGCCCCGCGACCACACGTAGGGCCCATCGATCTCGCCGTCGTAACGACCCGACGAGTCGACGCCGTAGGTGGTGGCCACGACGGCGTCGAAACCGACGAGCGCGGCGAAGGGTTCGATGAGGTCGCGCGGCGTCGTCGTGGCGAGCACCACGCGCCGTCCCGCCTCGCGGTGCGAGGACATCGTCGTGCGCGCCCACGGCAGCAACATCGCGGCGAGCTCGGGGGCGGCGGTCTCGGCGGCGCGACGCACCTCGTCGCGCGAGTGTCCGCGCATGGCGTGCACGGCCTGTCGGCCGAGCACCATCGAGGGCAGGTTCTCCCCGAAGCGTTCGAACACCTCATAGAGCAGGTCCTCACCGGGCACGCTGCGATTCGTCACCCCGGTCTCGCGCATCACCCGGCTGACGACGCGCGCCGAGGCGCCCGAAAGGATCGTGCGATCCAGGTCGAAGAACGCCGCCGCTGTCACCGGGCCACTCTCGCACCGAACCGGGGAACGGGAAAGGCCCCGCAGGGGGGTGCGGGGCCTCTCAACCGAACCCGATGGAGGGGGGTCCATCGTTGGGTTTGGTGCACCTCGCTTCGTGGGGGGACTCGGCGAGGGCGTCTTGTTGCGTGAAAGTATGCACGTGAACGAGTGAACACTCAAGGCGAACGAGGCGATACCTTCCATCGTTTTTTCCGATACCCTCCCTTGGGGCGGCCGGCCCGCAGGGTCGCGCCGGGGAAGGGGGATTCACCGTGGAACTTCGCCAACTGCAGACCCTCGTGGCCATCGCCGACCACGGATCGTTCTCGGCGGCCGCGAAGGCCCTCGTCACGGTCCAGTCGAACGTCTCGGCCCACCTGGCCCGCCTCGAGAAACAGCTCGGTGCCCAGCTCGTCGAGCGCGCCACCGGCACCCTCACCGACGAGGGCGAACTCGTTGTCACCCGGGCCCGGCGCATCCTGCACGAGCTCGAGGACATTGACGGCGACATCCATTCGCTCGGCCAGTCCCCCACCGGTGAGTGCCGGCTCGGCTCCATCGGCACCACGGCCCGCTGGTTGATCCCGCCGATGCTGCTCGGCCTCGAGCGCACCCATCCCGGGGTGCGCATCACTCTTCTCGAGGGGGCCACCAGTTCGTTGCTGCCCCGCATCGCCGCCGGCGAGATCGACGCCGCCATCGTGCACCTGCCCGTCACCGCCGCCGGTCTGCAGGTGACGGAGTTGTTCTCCGAGGAACTCCTGCTCATCGCCCCGGACAGCCACCCCCTCGCCGGGCGCGACGCCGTGTCCCTCGTCGAGCTGTCCGAACACCCGATCATCCAACCCCCGCCCGGCACCCCACAGCGCCGCATCGTCGACCGTACCGCCGCCAGTGCCGGAGTGGCGCTGCGCTCCCTCGCCGAGATCGACGGCGTCCGTCTCATGGCCTCGCTCGTGTTCGACGGGTTCGGCGCCGCCATCGTGCCCGCGAGCGTGGCGCCGTCATGGCTCACGGCCCGCTTCGTGCGCATCGCCGTGCCCGAGCTGCCTCGGCGCACCGTGGGCTGGGTGCAACGCGAACGTCCGCGTCCGAACCGGGCGACGCTCGCCGTGCGCGACATGGCCCTCGATGTCATCGCGCGCCACGGCGCACGTCAGCCTGGCGTCACCGTGTCGGCCGGCTCCTCGGCCACCGCCGCTGCCGGCACCGCCGCAACCTCCGGCGGCAGAACAGCTGCCCGACGGCCCGGCAAGGGCGGCAAGCCCCGGGTCTAAGGTCGAGGCGTGGCCCTCACCGACGACCCCGTGCTCGCCTGGCTCGACGCGTCGATGACGCTCGAGACCGAGCTGCAGCACAACGTCCCCGGCGCCGCCTCGGCCGCCGTCGTGCGCCTCGGCTCGGGCCGCCGCGTCGTGTATCTGTCGGTCGACGGCTCGTTCCACAAGGGGGCCCTGTCGGCCGATGCCTCCCACGTCATCGCCGTGGCCGCCGAGACCGCCCGCCACACCGCCGTTCCGCTCTTCATGCGCATCGAATCCTCGGGTGCCGACATCGTCGAGGGCATCGCGGCCCTCCACGGCTGGGGCCGAGCCGCCAAGGCTCTCGCCGACTGCTCCGGGGTCGTGCCGGTGGTGAGCATCGTGACGGGTCCGGCCGTGTCGGGCCCGGCCCTGCTCATCGGGCTCTCGGACTTCGTCGTCATGACCGAGGAGGCCTATGCCTTCGTGAGCGGGCCCACCATGGTCACCGAGTTCACCGGTATCCCCGTCACCGTCGACGAACTCGGTGGCGCCGCCGTGCATGCCCGCAGCAGCGGAGCGGCCTCGACCGTCGTGCCCGATCTCTCGGCCGGCCTCGCGTGGGCCGAGCACCTCCTCGAGTTCCTCCCCGATTCGGTCGACGCCCTCCCCGAACGCGTCGAGTCGGCCGACCCCGCGGATCGCCCCGTTCCCGAGGCGGGCGCGGCCATCCCCACCTCCTCGACGGGCAGCTACGACGTGCGCACGGTGATCGCCGCCCTCGCCGACGACGGCGAGTACCTCGAGGTGCGCGCCCGCTGGGCCGGCAACGTCGTCACGGCCTTCGCCCGCATGGGCGGGTTCACCGTGGGCATCGTGGCCAATCAGCCGATGAATCTGGCCGGCACGCTCGACATCCCCGGCTCGCAGAAGGCGGCCCGTTTCGTCGAGTTCTGCGACGCCTTCAACATCGCGCTTGTCACGCTCGTCGACACCCCGGGCTTCTACCCCGGCAAGGACCTCGAGTGGCGCGGCATGATCCGCCACGGCGCCCAGCTGGTGTTCGCCTACGGCCGGGCCACGGTGCCGCGGATCTGCGTCATCCTGCGCAAGTCCTACGGCGGGGCCTACATCGTCATGGACTCGAAGAAGATGGGCAACGACGTGTGCCTCGCTTGGCCCTTCGCCGAACTGGCCGTCATGGGCGCCGGGCAGGCGGCCGCCATCCTGCAACGCCGCGCCACCCCCGAGGAGCGCGCCGCCTTCGAGACCGACTACACCGAGCGCCTGCTCAACCCCTACGTGGCGGCCGAGCGGGGCTACGTGGACGCCGTCATCGACCCGGCTGACACCCGTGCCGAGGTGTGCGCGGCTCTCGAGATGCTCGGGGACAAGCGCGAGCGCCTCGTGTCGCGCAAGCACGACAACGGCCCCTTGTGACCGACCGCACACCGGTCGCGTCTTGGGCACACCGGCACCCCCGGGAGTAGTCTGAGGCGCGGGGGCATTCGGGCCTTCGCGGGGGAAATCCCGCTTTTGACGCGGAAAATGGGGATGTTGCCATGGCCGAGACGATCACGATCATCGATGACCGGACCGGGAAGAAGGTGACCGTCCCCGTCACCGACGGCGTGTTCAACTCCTCGGCCCTGCGCGAGCTGGACCCGGACCTGCGCATGTACGACCCGGCGTTCCTCTCCACGGCCGCCTGTGCCTCCTCGATCACCTACCTCGACGGCGACGCCGGAATCCTGCGCTACCGCGGCTACCCGATCGAGCAGCTGGCCGAGAAGTCCACCTTCCTCGAGGTGGCCTACCTGCTCCTGAACGGCGACCTGCCCACCGCCGACCAGCTCGCCTCGTGGCAGTTCGACGTGACCCACCACACGATGGTGCACGAGAACATGCGCAAGCGCTTCGTGGACGGCTTCCACTACGACGCCCACCCGATGGGCATGTTCATCTCGGCGGTCGCCGCCCTCGGCACCTTCTACAACTCCGCCAAGCGGATCTTCGACGAGGACGCGCTGAACAAGCAGATCCTGCGACTCGTCGCCAAGGTTCCGACGATCGCGGCGATGACCTACCGCTTCTCCAAGGGCCTGCCCTTCGTGTTGCCGAACAACTCGATGAACTACGCGCAGAACTTCCTCAACATGATGTATCGCATCGGTGACGACTACCGCGTCGACCCGACGCTCGCCCGGGCGATGGACGTGTTGTTCATCCTGCACGCCGACCACGAACAGAACTGTGGGACCACCACGATGCGCGTCGTGGCGAGTGCGAACGCCGACCCGTATTCGAGCGTCGCCGCCGCTGCGGCCGCCCTCTACGGTCCGCTGCACGGCGGAGCGAACGAGGCGGTCGTGCGCATGTTGACGGAAATCGGCAACGTGAACAACGTGCCGGCGTTCATCAAGAAGGTCAAGGACGGGGATGCCAAGCTCATGGGCTTCGGACATCGCGTCTACAAGAACTTCGACCCACGCGCCACCATCATCAAGAAGACCGCGTACGAGGTGTTCGAAGTGACGGGCAAGAACCCGCTCCTCGACATCGCGCTCGAGTTGGAGAAGGTCGCGCTCAACGACGAGTACTTCATCAGCCGCAAGCTGTACCCGAACGTCGACTTCTACTCGGGCCTCATCTACCAGGCGCTCGGATTCCCGGTCGACACGTTCACCGTGCTCTTTGCCATCCCGCGCACGGTGGGCTGGCTGGCCCACATGAAGGAGCTGCTGGCCGACAAGGACCAGAAGATCAGCCGCCCCCGCCAGTGGTACACCGGCTCGGGCGAGCGCTCCTACGTCGACATCGCCAAGCGCTGAGCCACAGCCCAGCGCTGAGACAACGCCAAGCGCTGAGCCACAGCCAGGCGCTGAATCTGCGGCCCCCCGGCCTCTCCGGGCGTCCCAGGCATGAGGGAGCATGCATACGGGCTCCCCTTGTCGACCAGCTGAGTCTTCGGTCACGGTCCCCGGCTGACCGTGGAACCTGCCGTAGGGTCGCCTCATCGAACGCCCCGCCGGGGCGTCTCACCCAGGGGAGAACACCCGCATGGAACCAGCACAGATACTCGGCGATGAGAACCTGAATCGCCTCGTCTACAACGCACTGTCATTCGGCACCGCCGTGATGCTCGGTGCGTTCGTCTACTTCCTCACCCAGTTGGGTGCGGTCTCGAAGGCATACCGCTCGGCCGTCGCCTCGGCGGCCGTCGTCGTCGGCATCGCCGGCTACCACTACTACCGCATCTGGAGCGGCTGGGCCGAGGGCACGGTCAACGAGGGCTACCGCTATGCGGACTGGCTCATCACGGTGCCGATCCTCGTCGTCGAGCTGCTCATCGTGCTCGGGGTCACCGCCGAGCGTCGACGCAAGCTGATGACGACACTGGTGCCCGCCACCGTCCTGATGGTCGGTCTCGGCTATCCGGGCGAAGTGTCCACCGACGACGGCACGAAGTGGCTGTTCTGGGTGCTCGCCATGCTGCCCTTCGCCTACATCCTGTGGACGCTGCTCGTCGAGCTGAGGGCCGCCAAGGCCCGCGAGACCGGTGCCATCGCCGCGATGATCAACAACGCGACGACGATCCTGCTCGTGACCTGGATGGTGTACCCCATCACCTACCTGTTCCCGGTCTTCTTCGAGTACCCCCACGACGGCGCCGAGACGGCCCGCCAGCTGGGTTACACGATCGCCGACATCACCGCGAAGGCCCTCTACGGTCTCGCGATCGTGGGCATCGCCAAGGCGCGCTCGGCCAACGAGAAGTAAGCGACCGTCACATCCGACTCGCTCGTTGAGGGCGGGGGTCCCGAGTGGGGCTCCCGCCCTCAGTGCTGTACGGGGTCCGTTCGCCCCGCGGCACCTCTCTCGAACGCGAGGACGATCTTGCCGACGCTGGCGTTCGCCGCGAGGCGCTCGTGTGCGGCAGCGATGTCGGCCACCGGCACCACCGAATCGATCACCGGCCTCAGGGCGCCCGTGTCGAAGAGGGGCAGCATCTCGGCGGCGAAGCGCCGGGTGAGGGCGATCTTTTCCTCGAGCGGCCGCGGCCGCAACACCGTGCCGACGATCGAGGCCCGCTTCGGCAACAGCATCCCCACGTTGAAGGCCCCGGCCCGTCCGGCGAGCAGCCCCACTTGGATGATGCGACCCTGCACGGCGAGGGCGGCGACGTTGCGTTCGGTGTAGTCCCCACCCACGACGTCGAGCACCACGTCCACGCCGGCTCCCCCGGTCACCCTGGCAGCGGCGGCGACGAAGTCCTCCGAGCCGTAATCCACCACCTCGTCGGCCCCGAGATCGCGGCAGGCCTGCACCTTGCCGGCCGAACACGTGGCGATCACCCGGGCGCCGACGGCCTTGGCCACCTGGATGGCGGCCGTACCGACACCCGAGGCGCCGGCATGCACGAGCGCCCAGCGGCCCGACGTGAGCCCGCCCTGGAGTACGAGGGCGTCCCAGGCGGTGAGGAACACCTCGGGAACTCCCCCGGCATCCATCAGCGACATGCCGGCCGGCACGGCCATGGCCTGGCGTTCGTGCAC
>CAZSNB010000029.1:0-13691 GCA_964608285.1 uncultured Bifidobacterium sp. | reverse complement strand
CTCGACGAGGCCAAGGCGCTCTACGAGTGGAACTACAAGAAGCAGCTCCTGCGCATCCAGGCCGACCGCCACAGCGACACGTGGGAGGCGGTGCACGACGACATCTTCGGCCCCGAGTTCCTCCTCACCCGGCCCCTGCTCGAGGCCATCACCGCGGAGGACCCCGTGGTCCTCCTCATCGACGAGGTCGACAGGGTCGAGGTGGAGACCGAGGCACTCCTGCTCGAGGTGCTCTCCGAGTACCAGGTCTCGATCCCCGAGCTGGGCACGATCGAGGCCAAGCAGGTCCCGATGGTGTTCCTCACCTCCAACAACACCCGTGAGCTCTCCGAGGCCCTCAAGCGCCGCTGCCTCTTCCTCCACGTGGACTATCCCGACATGGACCGGGAGAAGGAGATCATCCTCACCAAGGTCGAGGGCGTCAGCGAGATGCTGGCCGACCAGATCGCCCGCATCGTGCGGACCATCCGCCAGCTGGACCTGAAGAAGTCGCCCTCGGTGTCCGAGACCCTCGACTGGGCCCGGACGCTCGTCCTTTTGGGCATCGGCTCCATCGACGCCCAGCAGGCGAAGGAGACCCTGCACATCCTGCTCAAGTACCAGTCCGACATCGCCAAGGCGGTGAAGGAACTGTCCGACGACTGACGGATCCGCGATGATCGACCTGCTCTCGGGCTTCGTCACCGAGTTGCGCAACGCCGGAATACCCGTGAGCCTCACGGAGAATCTGGACGCGATGAACGCCATCGCCCACATCCCGCTCGAGGATCGGGAGGCCTTCAAGTACGCGCTCGGTGCGACGATGGTCAAGAACCACTCGCATTGGCGGGCCTTCGAGACGGTCTTCGAGGTGTACTTCAGTCTGCGGGGACCCGAGTACGCCATCACCGATTCCACGGAGGGCATCGACGACTTCCTGCGCGACCTGCAGGACCAGATGCGCACGGGCGAGGGCAACACCGGTGGCGGCGCGATGGACCAGCTCACCCCCGAGGAGCTGATGAACATCCTCATGAAGGCCCTCATGGCCGGGGACCAGGCGATGATGCGCGCACTGGCGCGCCAGGCGGTGCAGAGGTTCGCCGGCATGGAGCCGGGCCGACCCGTGGGGGGGACCTACTACCTCTACAGGACGCTGCGGAACCTCGACCTCGATTCGATGATGGACCGCATGATGCAGGCCGGCCGCGACGAATCCGGGCCGGAGCAGAGCCGCCTCGAGGAGCGTCTCGAACGCGACGAATACCAGCACCGCATCGAGCAGTTCAAGCAGGAGGTGGAGGCCGAGATCAGGCGGCGCCTCGTGGCCGACCGCGGGGCCGAGGCGATGGCCAAGACCCTGCGCAAGCCGTTGCCGGAGGACGTGGAGTTCATGCACGCCAGCCGGGACGAGATGGCGAACCTCAAGAAGGCCCTGCAGCCCCTGACGCGCAAGCTGGCCGCCAAGCTCGCCCGCAAGCGCCGCAACAAGCGGCGCGGCCCCCTTGATTTCCGCGCCACCGTCCGCCACAGCCTCGCCTACGGAGGTGTGCCCGCCGAACCCAAGTACCGATTCCCACGACCGGCCAAGCCGGAATTGGTCGTCATCGCCGACATCTCCGGCAGCGTCGCGGCCTTCGCCCGCTTCACCCTGATGCTGGTCTACGCCATCTCCAACCAGTTCTCCAAGGTCCGGGCGTTCGTGTTCATCGACGGCATCGACGAGGTCACCGACTACTTCAAGTCCACCGAGGACGTGTCCGAGGCGATCCAGCGCATCAACACGGAGGCCGACGTCATCTGGGTGGACGGACACAGCGACTACGGCCACGCGTTGGAGGTGTTCTGGGAGCGATGGGGCGGGGAGATCAACGCCAAGTCCACCGTCCTGCTGCTCGGGGATGCGCGCAACAACTACCACGCCTCGCAGGCCTGGGTGGTGAAGAACATCAAGGAGAAGGCCCGTCACGTCTGGTGGCTCAATCCCGAGCCCCGCTCGTACTGGAACACCGGCGACTCGATCGTGGGGGAGTACGGCGCCCTCATCGACGGCGTCCACGAGTGCCGCAACCTGCGCCAACTCGAGGCGTTCGTCGAGAAACTGGACTGACCCCGTGTCCGACACCAGGGTCGTCCTCGTGCGGCACGGTCAGTCGCGCGCCAACGTGGAGCGGTTCATCGCCGGTCCGCGCTCCTGCACGGGTCTGTCGGACCTCGGCAGGCTGCAGGTGGAGGCACTGCGGGACCGACTCGCGCGGGGGACCGAGTTCGGCGCGACGGCGCTCGTGTCGAGTGGATTCCCGCGGGCGCTCGAGACGGCCCGGATCCTGTCGCCGGCACTGGGGAGCCTTCCGCTCGTCACGGATGTCGGCTGGGGCGAGCACGATCCCGGTCCGGACTGCGACGGGATGATGTACGACGAATTCGTTCACCGATACGGCACGCCCGACTGGGACGGCGATCCCCATGCCGTCGTCTACCCGGGCGGCGAGACCGTGGCCGAATTCCACGAACGGGTCGAGGCCGCTCTGAAGCGGACGGTGCGGGAGAACGTCGGGGGAACCGTGGTGGTGTCGTGCCACGGCGGTGTCATCGACCGGGTGCTGCGCACGGTCCTGCACGGACCCACCACGGGACGATTCGAGCTGCACACGCTCCACGCCTCGCTCACCGAGGTCGTCCACGTCGGTGGGAGCAAGTGGCGACTCGTGCGCTACAACGACGCCTCCCATCTCGTCGGGTCGTGACGATGCCGGCGCCGGTGTGGGTCATCGGCGGCGGGACCGCTGGCTGCACGGTGCTCGCGCGACTCGCATCCGCGACGACCCTGCCCCTCGTGCTCGCCGAGCCCGGCCCGCTCTCGGTCCACGACGAGGATCCGGGTTTCTGCGGTGCCGCGACCGACGCCCGTCTGGTACGTACCCGGGAGGTGTCGGTGTGCGACGGGGCGCCTCCTTTCCGTCTCCTCGAGGCACGGGCCCTCGGCGGGGGCAGTGCGGTGAACGGTCTCCTGCTGACCGGGGCGGTTCCCCCGGGCCTCGAGGGACTCACCCGGCAGACCACCCCCGACGACGCGGGTCCGGTGGGGCGCCTGTTGCTCGGCCACGGTGGACGACCTGCCCGGCTGTGGTGGAACAAGGGGCGGTGGAATCCGGGTCGCGCCGCGCACCACCTGGTCGAGGAGGGCCGGGTGGACCATGTCGTTTCCGGGGTGGAGTCGCTCGTCGTCGAGGGAGATCGGGTGCGCGCGGTGATCGTGGCCGGGCGCGAGCATGCCGCATCCGCCGTCGTGCTGTGTGCCGGCGCGATCGCCACCCCCCTCCTGTTGCTCCGCTCGGGGGTCGGCGCACGCATGCCGCGCATCGGGCTGGGTCTGCAGAACCACCCCGAGATCGCCGCCGATGTGGTCGTCGCCGAGCCGGGCGTCGGGGGGCACGACGCGACGGTCGTGCGCACGTCCACGGCGCCCTCGGGTCGATCGTTGCTCACGGTCGCCTACGAGCGCGTCCCCGGCGGAGCCGAGGGCCGTGGACGGCTGGCGACGATGCTGCTGGATCCACTCTCCCGCGGCGCGGTGTCGCAGGGCGACGGGGACGGGCACGTGCGATTCGCCGCGCTCGACGATGCGGGGGACTTCGATGCGATGCGCTGGGCACTCGAGTCCCTCGTGGCGACGTGCGCCCGACTCGAGTCGTCCGGGGCGATCTCGGGGGCCACCATCGGGGGCCGGGCCCTCGGGCAGTGGCGGGGTCTCATCGGGGAGGAACTCGATCGGGCACTTCGGGCGGCGGTGGGGGTCGTGTCCCATCCCGCGGCTTCCTGTGCGGAGGTGGTGGACGACGGCGGACGCCTCGTCGGGCTCGACGGCATCTGGGTCGCCGACGCCTCGGCCCTCGCCCGCGTTCCGGCTTGCACCCCGGCCGCCGAGGTGGTCATGCTGGCCCGGCGCGTCGCCGACGCCGCGGGGGAGGTGCTGTCGTGACGTACGAACTCGGCCTGCACGAGGTGGCTGACGGATGCCATGCGTGGCTCCAGCCCGACGGGGGCTGGGGGTGGTCGAATGCCGGACTCGTCATCGGGGACGGGGAGTCCCTGCTCGTCGACACCCTCTTCGACCTCCGGCTGACGGCGCGGATGCTGGAGGCCATGGAGGTACACACCCGGGCCGCCGGCATCTCGACGGTGGTGAACACCCACGCCAACGGCGATCACTGCTACGGGAACCAACTCGTGGGCGGTGCCGAGATCGTCGCCTCGGCGGCAACGGCCCGCGAGATGGCGGAGGTTCCCGCATCGTTGTTGGCCCGCCTCGTCACCGCACCCGGAGAGACGGGTGATCTCTTCCGGCACTTCTTCGGTGCGTTCGACTTCGAGGGCATCGAGACCGTCCTGCCCACCCGCACCTTCTCCGGTCGGGTCGACCTCGACGTGGGCGGAAGGATCGTCGAACTCGTCGAGGTGGGGCCGGCCCACACCGCGGGGGACACGCTCGTCTTCGTCCCGGACGCGCGGACGGTCTTCACGGGGGACATCCTCTTCATCGGGGGCACACCGGTGGTGTGGGCGGGTCCGCTCGAGAACTGGATCGCCGCCTGCGACCTCATCAGCGGATCGGACGTGGACGTGGTGGTGCCGGGTCACGGCCCTGTCACGGACCGTGCGGGCGTGGCCGATGTGCGCGACTACCTGGACTTCGTCCTGAGGGAGGCAGGACCGCGTCGCGACGCGGGGATGGACGCATGGGACGCGGCCCGCGACATCGCTCTCGGGGGATTCGCCGACCGCGGGGAGTTCGGACGGCTCGCCGTGAACGTCGACACGTACTACCGCTCGGTCGATCCGGGGCACCGCAGCCCCGATGTGGTCGAGCAGTTCAGGCGGATGCGCGAGATCGAGGATCGCGCGCTGCCCGGCGGATGACCACGATCCAGCCTCCCGCGGCGATCGCGGCGAACAGGAACCACTGTCCCGCGTAGGACAGGTGCGACCCTTCGTCGAGGGGAGGAAGAGGCACGGGCGCGGGCGCATCGCCGGCCGGACGGGGGTCCTCGGTGGCCATCTGGATCCACATCGGAGCGACGTCCCCGTCGAGACGACGGGCGATGAGCTCGACGTCGAACCGGTGGAATTCGACGGTGGCGGGGTCGGTGGAGTCGATGGCGCCGAGGGTGGATCGGTTCTGCGTGGGGCGCAACCATCCCGTGACCGTGACTGTTCCCGTCGGTGGCGCGGGGGTCGACGACGCGAGGGGCACGAAGCCCCGGTTGACGAGCCACGTCAGGCCGTCCTCGTCGCGCAGGGGGACGAGGGAGTGGGTCCCGGCGGTCCCGCCGTCGGAACGTCCGAGGATGACGAGCACGTCGTCGGTGTCGTAGACGCCGGTGACGGAGACCGGCCGCCACTCGAGGTCCGGCAACGGTCCGGTCGCGAAGAGACCCGATGAACCAGGGACCGGGGCGAGGGTCGAACGGTCGGTGACGCGGGCATTGGCCTCGCGACGGTCGTCGAGTCGACGCAACTGCCAGAGCCCCAGATTGACGAGGAGCACCACGAGCAGCACGGCGGTGACGTGGCCGAGGAGCCAACGGGGGGAGAGGAAACGTCGGAGCATCCCTGCGGGACGCTAGCGGGAGGTCGGCGAACTACGGTTCGGGTCGTGGGGACCGGGGAGTACGGGGAAGGGACGCTCACCGACGACTGGTGGTCGCGGGTGTTCGACGCCGAGGTGCGCGGCGGGGTGCCCGAGCGCATCGGGTCGGGACAGGTGGGAATGAACCTGAGGGTGGCGCTTGAGTCCGACGATCCGCGGGTGCCCGACACGGTGGTCGTGAAACTCGCCTCGCCCGATCCCGTGAGTCGCGCGACGGGCATGAGCCTGCGCAACTACGAGCGCGAGGTGAGGTTCTACAGGGAGATCGCCGGGACGGTCGATGTGCGGGTGCCGCACTGCCACTTCGCCGACTGGAATCCCGAGGGGGGCGACATCATGCTCGTGCTCGAGGACATGGCCCCGGCCGAGCAGGGCGACCAGATCCTCGGGTGCGACGCGACGGAGGCCGTCGCCGCGGTGGAGGAGCTGGCGCGCCTGCACGGACCGCGCTGGGGCGACCCCAGCCTCCACGAGGTGGACTGGCTGCAGCGTCGCGCGGCGACCGCCGACGCCGACCAGCTGGCGGGTCTCTACGGGATGCTGCTCCCGGGCTTCCTCGCCACCCTCGGCGGCGCCGTCGACGAGGGGACCGACGGCCGCGGCACGGCGTTCCTCGAGGAGCTCGGACGGAGGATCCCGGCCTATGTGGCGGGACTCGGCGAGCCGTGGACCGTCACCCACGGGGACTACCGGCTCGACAATCTCCTGTTCTGCCGCGAACCGGGGCGGCCTCCGTGCACGGTCGTGGACTGGCAGACGCCGGGACACGGGAGCGGTGCCGTCGATCTCGCCTATTTCGTCGGTGCGGGTCTGCTGCCGCCGCAACGTCGGGAGATCGAGTGGGACCTGGTGGGGCGATGGCGAGCCGGGCTGTCGGCCTACGGACACGTCCTCGACGAAGCGGCGATCGAACGGGACTACCGCCGGGGCGCGGTGTCGGGAGCCATCATGGCCGTCATCGCCTCGCAGATCGTCGGACGCACGGACCGGGGCGACCGGATGTTCGTGGCGATGGCCGAACGGCACGTCCTACAGGGCATCGACAACGGTTCGTTGGAGTCCATGTGAGCGGAAGGGGGTCCGGTGTGACGTCGTGGAACTACGGCGAAGTGTGGAGGGGGATCGCCGAGAGGGACCCCGGTCGACCGGCCCAGCGGTTCGGTGACCGCATCGACACATGGGGCGACTTCCACGCCCGCGCCAATTCCCTGGCCGCGGACATGATGGCGGCGGGGCTCGCCCCCGGGGCGAAGGTGGCCCAGTACCTCCACAACTGTCCCGAGTACCTCGAGTCGGTGTTCGGCGCCTTCCTCGCGGGCTTCGTGCCGGTCAACACGAACTACCGCTACGGCGCCGACGAACTCGTCTATCTCTTCGACAACTCCGACGCCGAGGTCGTGGTGTTCCACGGCGCGTTCGCCGCCGTTGTGGAGTCGGTGCGCGACAGGCTTCCCCGGGTGCGCCGGTGGTACATGGTGGCCGACGATGTGCGGTCCGATGTTCCCGCCTGGGCCACCGACTACGCGGCGGTGACGGCCGTCGCCGTCCCGCCCGTGGTTCCCGCCGCGCCTCTCTCGGGGGACGACCTCTTGTTCCTCTACACCGGGGGCACGACCGGCATGCCCAAGGGCGTGATGTGGCGCCACGAGGACCTCATCACCGTGCTCGGCCGCGGGGCCAACGCCATCTTCGGCATCCCAGAGGGAGCCACGCCGGACGAGCTCGTCTCCCGGGTGGGCCCGGACTGGCCGAGTCACACGACGCACGTCGCGTGTCCGCTCATGCACGGCACGGGCCAGTTCTCCGCGTTCATCGCCCTGGCCCTCGGCGGTGCGGTCTCCACCTCCGTGAATCGCACCTTCGACGCATCGGCACTGTGGGACGACGTGTCGCGGCACCGCGCGAGCGCGGTGGTGATCGTCGGTCAGGCGTTCGCCGGCCCGATGCTCGAGGCGCTCGAGGCGTCCCCCGCTTCCTGGGATCTGTCGTCCATCCTGCAGATGGGTTCCTCCGGCGTCATGTGGAGCCAGGACAACAAGGAGGGACTGCTCGAGCACATCCCCCAGATGGTCATCACCGACACGTTCGGCTCGTCCGAGGCCATCGGCATGGGAAGTTCGGTGGCGGCCAAGGGCCGCACCATGCGCACCGCACAGTTCACCCTCGGGCCGAATTGCGTCGTGTTCACCGAGGACGGTCGACGCGTGGCGCCCGGGTCGGGGGAGAGGGGTCTCGTGGCGGTGGGCGGTGCGATACCGCTCGGGTACTACAAGGACGAGGCGAAGACGGCGCAGACCTTCCGCGTCTTCGAGGGGCGGCGCTGGACCGTGCCGGGCGACTGGGCCGAGGTCAACGAGGACGGGACCCTGCATCTGCTCGGTCGGGGCTCGGTGTGCATCAACACCGGCGGGGAGAAGGTCTTCCCCGAGGAGGTGGAGGAGTGCCTCAAGACGCATCCCACGGTGCGCGACGCCGTGGCCGTGGGAGTCCCCGATCCGCGGTTCGGGGAGGCCATCTGCGCCGTCGTGGAGGCCGCACCGTCGGCCGTGCCCGTGCTGACGGATCTCAAGGAGCACGTGGCGTCCCGGCTCGCCCCCTACAAGGCACCCCGTCATCTCGTCGTCGTCGACACCATCGGTCGCGCGGCGAACGGAAAGGTGGACTACGCCCGTCTGCGCGCGCACGCTGTCGATGCGCTCGGCTCCGGCTGAGATATCCCCGCGCCGTCGTCGGGGGTGAGGGCTAATCTGACCGGGCCCGCGCGCCACGCGGAGGACCCGACGGAAGTGGACATGGTGGAACGAGCATCACGGCACAATTCCGCCCCGTACCCCGCGTCGGGGGCGTGGACGCCGGACCAACCTGCCGGCAACCGCCGGTTCCACCGGTTCGCCGAGTCGCGTCCCTTCTCCCTGGAGGTCGCGGGTTCGATCTCCGACGTCACGATCGCCTACGAGACGTGGGGGCACCTGGACGAGGACGCCTCCAATGCGATCCTCGTGTGTCATGCCTGGACGGGCGACTCCCACGTCTCCGGGCCCGCGGGCAAGGGGCACCCGACACCCGGATGGTGGGAGGGCGTCGTGGGGCCGGGTCAGGCCATCGACACCGACCGATGGTTCGTCGTCTGTGCAAATGTCCTCGGTGGGTGCCAGGGCTCGACGGGACCCGCCTCGCCGCACCCCGCCGACGGTCGGCCGTACGGCCTGCGCTTCCCGGTCGTCACCATCCGTGACATGGTGCGGGCCCAGGCGTCGCTCGCGGACGCGCTCGGCATCGCACGCTGGCGGGCCGTCGTCGGGGGGTCGATGGGGGGCATGCAGGCGCTCGAGTGGGCCATCACGTTCCCGTCACGCGTCCGCTCCCTCGTCGTGCTCGCCACGTGCGCCGAGGCCAGCGCCCAGCAGATCGCCTGGGTGTCCATCGGGCGTCGCGCGCTGCTCATGGACCCCGCCTTCGCAGGAGGCGATTACTACGACGCCGGCCCGGACGGAGGTCCGTGGCTGGGGCTGTCGGTGGCGCGGATGATCTCGCAGGTGACGTTCCGCACCGACTCGCGGTTCGGGGAGAAGTTCGGTCGGCGGCTCGCGGACCCGTCGCTCTACGACGAGGGGATCGACCTGCATTCGCCCTTCGAGGTGGAGGGGTACCTCGACCACCACGGCGACAAGCTCGTCCGTCGCTTCGACGCCAACAGCTACCTCTACATCGGCAAGGCCATGGACCTGCACGACGTGGGCCGGGGCAGGGGCTCGGTCCGCGACGCACTGGCGCGCATCACGGCACCGGTCCTCACCGTGAGCATCGACTCGGACATCCTCTATCCCCGGTACCAGCAGGAGGCGATCCACGCCGGGATCGTCAACGGAGACCCGCGAAACGAGCACACGGTCATCCACAGCGTCGAGGGGCACGACGGATTCCTGCTCGAGATCCACGCGGTCTCGGAACGCATCGCCGCGTTCCTCGCCGCGACCGAGGACGTCTAGGGGAGCATCCGTTCGAGTCGCGCCGCGAGAGGACCACCCGCCGGCACCCTGAGGTGCACCGTGCGCGCGGTGCCGAGCGTGTACACGATGAACCGGTCGTCGTCGGCCTCGTGGCGGCGGACCACCGGGAAGGACCCCGACAGCCGGGATGCCGACATGAATCCCTGACGCAGGCTGACGATGTCCCCGTCGATCCTGCCGTGGACCCGGGTCCACCGTCCCCTGCGTCCGTCGCCCGGATCGGGTTCGTACGCCATCGAGATGAACCGCGTGGCGTCCTCGTTGCACCATTGCGGCTGACGCGGGCGGGACCAACGGATGAGCAGCACCAGGGCCGCCACGAACAGCACCGAGGTCGCGAGATTGAGCACCTGGGACACACCCCCATTGTGGTGCGACACTCCCCGTTCCCCGCACGGCGGTGCGGGCATGGAAGAATGGGGCCGATGTCCTCCCTCGTCGCCGCGTCCAATCCCACGGTCACCGCCATCGGTGCCCTGCTCGTGGCGATCGGTCTGCTCCTCGGGGTGGTGACGGTGCGTCTGTGGAGGGCCGCCGCGATCGACCCCGAGGTGCTCGCCCCCCTCGAGATGATGGCCACGCGCCGCTTCACGCGCGCCGACGACGAGTCCCGCGTTCGCCTCCTCGACGAGGTGCGCCATCCCGGTGCGGTGAGGATCGAGCGCCTCACCGTCGAGCCCGCACCGGCCCGGGTGAACCGCCGGCATCGGCGCCGCATCGCGCGCATGGAGGCCGAGCATCAGGCGCATCACCTCGACGCCCACGTGATGAGATCCGACGACTCCCGTGAGATCGACCTGCGGGCGAGCGACCGCCCCACCCCGGAACCCCTGCTCTGGGAGGAGGCTCCCCGGAGACGGACGGAGCGGGACACCGGCCGCGCCGATGTCGACGGGAGCGATGACCGCTTCGACGACGCATGGTCGTCCTCCTTCGACGAGGAACCCGACGATGCACCCCGTGGCGGGATCGATCCGCTGCTCGGGGGAGGACGCGACCGCGGGCGTCGGAGCGCCGCTCCGGACCGACGGGAACAGGACCCGAGTTCATGGGGAGAGTACGAATGACCGCCTTCGATCCCGACGAGATGATCGCCCGCTTCCGCGACCGTGCCGCGGCGGTGCGCAAGAGGCCGCTGCCACCGGTCGCGGGCGAGGAGCGCCAGCTCTTCATCGCCCAGGCCGAGACGGACTTCCGTGACTTCGCCATCATCGGCGACGCCACCGCCTCGATAGAGGACGGGGTGCTGACCCTGCGCATCGACCTGCGGCCGCCCTCCGCGTGAGCGGGGTCCTCGCGGCCTCGCGAGCCCGTCTCGTCGCACGGGACGACATCCACGCCATCGCCGCCGTCGTCGCCGTGTCGGCGTGGGGGATCGGACCCATCCTCAACAAGGCGATGACGGTGGGGACGCCCAGCATCGTCTTCTGGCGCATGGTGGTGGGTGTGCCGATGATGGTGCTGATGGCGCTGCGGTTCGGCAGCGGTTTCTCGCGGGAACTCATGCGACGCACGGCGGTTCCGGGTCTGCTGTTCTCCGCGTCGTTCATCACCGGTTTCGCCTCGGTGAAGATGACCTCGATCGCCAATGCCACCCTCGTCTCGACGCTCCAACCGGTGCTCGTCCTCTTCGTCGCGCGACGCCTCTTCGGGGAGCGGATCAGCCGCCGCCAGGTGGGGTTCTCCGCGGCCTCGATGGGCGGCGTGCTCGTGGTGGTCATGGCGGCGGCCAGCACCAGCGGGGCACGCCTCGGCGGAGACCTCATGGCCGTGGCCAACATCGTCATCTGGACCGCCTATTTCGTGATGGCGAAGCAGCGTCGGATGGACGGCGTGGATTCGTGGTCGTTCCTCGCGGCCGTCTTCATCTGGGCCTCGGTGGCCGTGGTGCCGTTCGGTCTTGCCACCAGCGACGACCTGTGGCAGATGACGACCAAGGATTGGTGGTGCGTGGTCGGTATGGCCGTCGGTCCGGGGGTCGTGGGTCACGGGCTCATGACGTGGTCGCAGAGTCACCTCGGGGTGACGATGGCCTCCATGCTCGGGCTCCTCAGCCCCGTCATCTCCACCGCCCTCGCCTGGATCGTGTTCGGGCAGGCGCTCACGGCTCTGCAGATGCTGGGCGCCCTCGTGGTGCTCGGTTCGCTCGTGGCACTGGTGCGCAGCCAGTCGGTGCCGGTGGCGGAGGTCTCGCCCGACGCCCTGCCGTCCTGAGCGCCCGTGGGGGCCCGCGGACCCCTTGCTAGACTTCCTCGCACAACGCGGACGTGGCTCAGTTGGTAGAGCATCACCTTGCCAAGGTGAGGGTCGCGGGTTCGAATCCCGTCGTCCGCTCCAAGGACCGCCCTTCGGGGCGGTCCTTCGTCGTGGGCGGGGCTGGCACACTGGGTGGGTGATCGAACTCCGGTCGGGGACGTCCCTGCTGCGCCTCGAACCCGCCCTCGGCGGCCGCATCGCCTCGCTCGAGGTGGATGGTCGCGACGTGATCGTCCCCGTCGCCGCGGCTCCCTCGACCGATCCGCTCGGCTGGGGGTGCTATCCGATGGTGCCCTTCGCCGGGCGCATCCGAGACGGTCGCCTGGCGTTCGGCGGGGTGGTCCACGACCTTCCCCGACGCGACGGTCGACACGCCCTGCACGGCACGGTGGACATCGCTCGGTGGGACGTTCTGGAGGTGGATGACACGGGTGCCCTCCTGACCTGCGGGTTGGGACCGGACTGGCCCTTCGTCGGCCGCGTGGAGCACCGCATCCGTCTCGTCGAGGACGGGGTGCGTCTCGAACTCGACCTGAGCGCCGCCGAGGACATGCCCGCCCAGGTGGGGTGGCATCCGTGGTTCCCGCGACCGGCGCGGATCCGGGCGGGGTTCGAGGCATGGCTCCCGCGTGACGACGACGGCATGCCCACGACCGTGCCCGTCGGACGGGTTCCCGTGATCGGTGACGGTGTCGATGACTGTTTCGTCTCCCCGGCCGGACCCGTGCGGGTCGAGACGGCCGCACGAGTGCTGGAGATGACGAGTGATTGTGCGCACTGGGTGGTCTACAGCGGGGCGGAGCATGGCGTGTGCGTCGAACCCCAATCCGGCCCCCCCAACGAGTCCGGGCACGATCCACGTGTGCTGCGGGCGGGGGAGAACATGCGACGATGGTTCGAGATGAGGTGGAGGTGAGCGTGGTGCACGGACCGAGGATCAACGGGGCGATTCCCTGGGGAGGACCCGCGATCGTCGCATCCGCTCTCGGGTGGGCACTCGAGGCCGTGCGGCAACGCGGGACGTGCGAGTTCGGCGACCAGAGTCCGGACACGCTGGTGGCGTCGGTACTGCTCATCGTTCTCGGCGCCGGGCTCGGCGGACTCGCCGCCATGATCACGGCCGCGACGGGGATGTTCCGCCACGGATGGCGGGCACGCCTCCCCCACATGGTCCTCGGCCTCGTGGCGGTCGCATCTGCGGGACCGTTGTTCGCCTTCGCCGGCGCCGGTCCCAGCACGTGGTTCCAATACTGCGCCACATGAGAACATGAACCCCATGAACGACGGCAGCGGCCCGCTCTTCCGTGAGTGGCAGCCATGGGCGGATCCGACGACGGTGTCGGACCGCAGATTGCCGATGCGCACGACCTTCACCGCACACCCGACCGCCGATGCCGCGCGCCATGGTGCCCGAGCGGACAGCCCGTGGTGGCAGGACCTGTCGGGAACATGGCAGGCGCTCAGGTTCGATCATCCCCGTCTCGTCACCCGGCAGGCGGTGGCTTCCTCGACCGACACGTCGACCTGGCACAGGGTCGCCGTCCCGGGGAACTGGACCCTGCAGGACCTCGGCGACCAGCCGCACTACACGAACATCGACATGCCCTGGCGCGGCCTGCCGGTCGACCTTCCCGGGGAGATCCCCACCGTCGTCCATCGCCGCGCGTTCCAGGTGCCTGCGTCGTGGAGCGACCGGCGCGTCGTCGTGCACGTCGGGGGAGCGGAGAGCGTGCACGGGGTCTGGATCAACGGCGAGTACGCCGGTTGGGGAACCGACAGCCGTCTGCCGAGCGAGT
>CAZSNB010000028.1:0-16197 GCA_964608285.1 uncultured Bifidobacterium sp. | reverse complement strand
TGGGTGAAGCCGCCGTCGACGACGAAGACCTCGCCGGTCACGTAACGGTTGCGCACCAGGGCCAGCACGGCTTCGGCGCAGTCATCCGGTGTCGCCGAACGCTTCAACGGCGCGATCATCGCCATGCCCGCGTGCTGGGACTGCCAGTCCTTCGTCCACGGCGTCTCCACCAGTCCCGGGGCGACCGCGTTGCAGCGCACGGGTCCGTGGCTCTTCGCGAGCAGCTTCGTCATGTGATTGAGCGCCGCCTTGGTCATCGAATAGGCGATCGACGAACCCACGGGTCGCACCCCCGCGACCGACGTGATGTTCACGATGTGGCCGTCGGGGGACTCGCGCAGGTGCGGCATGGCCTGCATCGTCAGCCACCACGTGCCGAAGACGTTCACCTCGAAGGTGCGCCGGAAGATCTCGTCCGTGAGCGCGTCGAGGTCGTGGTGGGGAACGAGCGTCGTCCACCCGGCGTTGTTGACGAGGAGATCGAGCCGCCCCCACTCGGCGATCGTGCGCTCCACGAGGGCGACGCACTGCTCCTTGTCGCTGATGTCGGCCTGTACGTAGATGGCCTCGCCCGGGAGCGACTCGGCGACGGCCCGACCCGCCTCCACCGACGATGCCGAGTTCACGACCACCCGCGCACCGAGTGCAGACAGGCGCCGTGCGGTGGCCTCTCCGATGCCGCTCGACGATCCCGTCACGATGGCGACGGTGCCCGCGAGTTCCCCCGTTGCGTCCGACATGGCGTCCTCCCCCGCGCCCGCGGCGCGTGCGTCATCGTAGGAGGACGACGAGAGCACCGACAATGAGGAACGGCCCGAATGCGAACCGCGTGCGTCGGCCACGTCCCGTCGCGAGCAACCCGACGGCCCACACCCCGCCGAGCACGAAGGCCGCGAGCAACGCCCGGGGCACGTCCCACGGATCGAGGAGTCCGAGATGCCCCCCGAGCAGGAAACCGAGCGAGACGTCGCCGCCGCCGAGGTCCCCGCGGGAGACGATCGCCAGCAGCCACAGCAGTGCCCACATGGACAGTGCACCGGCCGCGATGCCGACGACACTGCCTTCGTCGACGACCGCCGACATGCCGAGGAGGGGGAACGACAGCACCGTCGCCCAGGTCACGGTTCCGCGCGGGATGACGTGGGTGTCGATGTCGACGAGGGTGAGGACCGCCGCGGCCGACACCAGGACGGCCCGGGCCACCATCGCCAGGTCGCCGTCATGGATCGCGGTGAAGCGCCACAGGACAACCGCACATGCCAGCGCCGCGATCGGCACCGCGACGGCGGAGGTGGCGGCCTCGCCCCGACCGAACACCGTCCCCGACGCGCGCAACGAGGAGACGCGCCGCCGGGCACGGGGTACGGCGCGCAGGCCGAGCGCGAGACCGAGCAGGGCCCAGACCGCGCCGCGCACGGGAGCGGCTACTCCTGGACGAGCTCGATGAGGGTGCCGAAGCTCCCCTTGGGGTGGATGAACGCCACCGTCGTGCCGCGGCTGCCCGGGCGCGGGGCCTTGTCGATGGGGGTCGCACCGGCGGCGACCATGGCCTCGAGCGCCTCGGCGCAGTTCGCCACCCGGTAGCCGATGTGGTGCAGGCCCTCGCCGCGCTTCTCCAGCGCCTTTGCCACCGGTGAGTCGTCGCGCGTGGGGGTGAGCAACTGGACGTAGCTGTCGGCGACCTTCAACAGGGCCTCCTCGACGCCATCGGACTCCACGATCTCGCGGTGGTCCACGGTCGCCCCGAAGGCGCGGTGGTAGTAGTCGATGGCGGCCTCCAGGTCGCGCACGGCGATGGCCACGTGGTCGATCTCGGTGAGCAGCATGACGTTTCTCCTTCTGTGGTCGATGGTCAGCGACGGAACCAGGTGAGCTTGTCGGCCACCTTGTCGCGCAGTTCCTGGTTCTCGACGCCGAGGCCCTCCTCGGGCGAGAGGCACAGGATGCCGAGCTTGCCCTCGTGCATGTTGTGGTGCACCTGGTAGGCGGCCTCGCCGGTCTGGTCGAGGTCGAACACCTGGGACATCACGGGGTGGATCATGCCCTTCGAGATGAGGCGGTTCGCCTCCCAGGCCTCGCGGTAGTTGGCGAAATGGCTGCCGACGAGCTTCTTCAAGCGCATCCAGAAGTAACGGTTGTCGAACTCCATCATGAAGCCGCTCGTGGCCGCGCAGGTGACGATGGTGCCGCCCTTCTTGGCCACGTACATCGACGCGCCGAAGGTGGAACGACCCGGGTGCTCGAAGACGATGTCCGGGTCCTCACCGACGAGTGCGCGGATGTCCGAGCCGAGGCGACGCCACTCGGACTCGTTGTGCGTGTCGTCGTCGTTCCAGAACTTGTAGTTGGCGGCGCGACGGTCGATGATCGCCTCGCATCCCATGTCGCGCAGGATCTGGGCCTTGTCGGGCGAGGACACCACACCCACCGGGATGCCTCCGCCGTTGAGCACGTACTGCACCGCGTAGGCGCCGATGCCACCCGTGGCGCCCCAGATGAGCACCACGTCGCCCTGCTTCATGTTCGCGCCGTTGCGCGACACGAGCATGCGGTAGCTCGTCGAGTTGCACAGCGCGTTGACCGCCGCCTCCTCCCAGGTGAGGTGGGCGGGCTTGGGCATGAGCTGGTTGGCCTTGACGATGGCGAGGTCGGCGAGTCCGCCGAAGTTCGTCTCGTAGCCCCAGATGCGCTGGTTCGACCCGAGCATCGAATCGTCGTGCGAGGACTGGTCCTGGTCGTCGACGTGGTTGCAGTGCACGGTGATGCGGTCGCCCGGCTTCCACGTGCGCACCGCGCTGCCGGTGCGCAGCACCACGCCGGAGGCATCGCTGCCGATCACCTGATAGTCGCGGTCGTGGCGCTTGGCCCACTCGCTCTCGCGACCGAGGCGCGCCATGGGCGCGAACGTGCTCACGGGCTCGAAGATGCTCGACCAGACCGTGTTGAAGTTGATGGAGGACGCCATCACCGCGATGGCCACCTCGTCGGGGGCCAGCTCCGGAGTGGGCACCTCGCCGATGTGAATGCTCTTGCGGGGGTCCTTGTCCGCCGAGGCCACCCCTTCCCACATCTTCTCGTCGGCCTTGCGCACGTGGGCGGCCCGGTAGGAGGAGGGCAGGGAGAGCGAGGCGATCTGCTCGCCGGTGGCGCCGTTGAGGATGGCTTCGCGGATGTGGTCCATCGGAACGACGATAGCGACCCCCGAACCGTCATCTCCTAGCCTGTCCCGGACGGTGCCGGGCCCCGGCACCCCGATCCGCGGAGGACACCATGGCCGGCTCGTACATCGTCGCGGGAGCCCGCACACCCATCGGCAAGATGAGCGGGGCGCTGGCCTCGTTCTCCGCCGCCGACCTCGGCGGCTTCGCCATCAAGGCCGCGCTCGAGCGCGCCGGGGTGAAGCCCGAGGAGGTCGAGCACGTGATCATGGGTCAGGTGCTCATGGCCGGTCAGGGTCAGGTGCCCTCGCGCCAGGCCGCGTCGAAGGCCGGCATCCCGATGAACGTGCCGTCGGTGAACATCAACAAGGTGTGCCTCTCGGGCCTCAACTCCATCTATCTCGCCGACCAGATGATCGCCTCGGGCGAGGCCGACATCGTCGTGGCGGGCGGCATGGAATCCATGACGAACGCCCCGTACCTCGCGCCCGGCGCGCGCGGCGGATTCCGTTACGGCAACACCGAACTGCAGGACGCCATCGTGCGCGACGGACTGTGGTGCGCCTTCGACGCCTGCCTCATGGGACTCGGCACCGAGCGCTACACCGCCGGCGGCATCAGCCGCGCCGAGCAGGACGACCTGGCGATGAAGAGCAACCAGCGCGCCGCCGCCGCCATCGCCGCGGGGCGTCTGGCCGAGGAGATCGTCCCCGTCGCCGTGCCCCAGCGCAAGGGCGACCCCGTCATGGTCACAGACGACGAGGGCGTGCGCGCCGACACCACCATGGACACCCTCGGTGGTCTCAAGCCGGCCTTCGACAAGGAGGGAACCATCACCGCGGCGAACGCCAGCCAGATCTCCGACGGCGGATCCGCGGTCGTGCTCATGTCGAAGAAGGCCGCCGAGGCCCGCGGCGTGAAGCCGCTCGGCGAGGTGGTCTCCTACGGCATGGTGGCCGGGCCCGACAATGCCTCGCTCCTCCACCAGCCGAGCCGTTCCATCATGAAGGCGCTCGACCGCGCCGGAATGAAGGTGACCGACGTCGACCTGTTCGAGCTCAACGAGGCGTTCGCCGCGGTGGGCATCGCCTCCATGCGCGAACTGGGCGTGTCCGATGATGTCGTCAACGTCAACGGCGGCGCCATCGCCCTCGGCCACCCGATCGGCATGAGCGGCAACAGGCTCGCCCTCACCATCCTCCACGAACTCCGCCGTCGCGGCGGCGGCGTGGGCGCCGCCGCACTGTGCGGCGGTGGCGGCCAGGGCGACGCCATCATCGTGCGCACCGTCTGACCGGATTCCGGCTGCCCGTGCCGAAGGCGGGGGTCAGTCGCCGAAGTCCAGACGGTTGTCGAGCGCCCGTCCGAGGGTGATCTCGTCGGCGAACTCGAGGTCGCCGCCCACCGGCAGTCCGCTGGCGAGCCGGGTGATGCGCACCCCCATGGGGCGCAGGATGCGCGAGAGGAACCGCGCCGTGACGTCCCCCTCGGTGTTGTTGCTCGTCCCCATGATGACCTCCACGATGCCCTCGGGCTTGATGCGGTTCACGAGTTCCCGCATCTTGAGGTTCTCCGGTTGCCGGCCGGCGAGGGGATCCATCAACCCCATGAGCACGTGGTAGGTGCCTCGATAACCGCCCGTGCGCTCGAGAGCGGCGACGTCGCGGGCGTCCTCCACCACGCACACCACGGCATGGTCACGCTTCGTGTCGGAGCAGATGTTGCACAGTTCGGCGTCGGCGAGATTGAAGCAGCGGTCGCAGAACCGGACCCTCTCCTTCATCTCCACGATCGATCGGGCCAGTCGCGCCACCGTCTCGGCGTCGGCCTTCACGAGATGGAACGCGAGGCGCTGGGCACTGCGCGGTCCCACCCCGGGAAGCTTCCCCAACTCGTCGATGAGCACCTGGACGGGCAGCGTGTACGGAGAGGCCATCGGCTACTTCTTCCGCGCCGCCGATGTGCCCGGTACCTCCACCTCGTTGGCACTCGGGAACATCTCCTTGAGCATCCCCTCCTGGTGCGGGTTCTCCGGCGCGGTCTCGGTGAACTCGGAGACGTCCGGGATCTCCTCGGACTCGGGCACGGCGGAGGGCGCCACGTCCCTGGTCGTGCCGTCGGTGACGTCACCGACGGCATCGTCCGATGCGACGACACGGGGACGGGCGATGCCACCCGGTGCGGTCGGATCGCCCGCCACCAGGTCGACCGCGTATGTCGCCCCGCACACCCTGGCCATGGCCTCGACGAGAGCCTTCTTCTGCTCCTCGGCCCGCTGCATCGGCGTGTTGGGCGGCATGCGCACGACCACCTTCTTGCCGGTGAACGACTCGACCACGGCCGCCTTGAACAACGCCTTGCCGAATCCCTTCATCGAATCGACGATGCGGGGCCATTCCTGCGACGGGTCGGGACCGACCGACGCCGGGGCGGGCGGTGAGTCGGTGCCGGCGGGCGGAGCGGACTCTTCGACCTCGGCCGCCGGTGGGACGGGGGCGGCCGACACGGGGGCCGGGGCGGATCCGGTGTCGTCGGGTCGCGCCACGGGCCCCGACACGTCGGGACCACGCGTGCCGGCGCGGCCGCCGATGACGGCGCGTCCACTGGCGGGATTGACCGGCGCGGGCCGCACCGCCGCGGCGGCGCCCGACTCGCGCAACGAACGAACGGCCTCCTCCAGCTGGGACAACCGGGCCATCACGTTGTCGAGCGAGTCGTCGAAGGCCGGTGAGGTGAGGCGGACCACCGCCACCTCGAGGAGGAGCCGCGCGTCGGGGGCGTGGCGCATCTCGAGGAGCACCGACCCGAGCGTCTCCATCACCTGCACGATGCGCTGCGCACCGAGGTCGGTGGCGAATCCCCGCAACTCGCCGACCCGGTCCTCCGGGACGCGCACGAGGTCCGGGGACATGAGCAGGAGGAAGCAGTCGCGCATCGTGCGCACGATGTCCTCGGTGAAGGTGCGCACGTCGCGTCCCATTCCGGTGGCCTCGGCGATGGCAGCCAGGGCCGGACCCTGCTGTCGGGCGGCGATGGCCCGGACGATGTCGTCCGGGCGGAACTCGTCCTCGGCGGTGCCGCCCGTCGCAACCACCAGTTCGAGCGCCGAGAGCGTGTCGCGCGCACTGCCGCCGCCCTGACGCAGCACGGCAGAGATGGCATCCTCCTCCACGTCGAGCGACGCCTCGCGCACGACGTGGCGCACGTACTTCTCCAGTTCGTCCATCGGCAGGAGGTGGAACTGGAGGTGCTGGGTGCGACTGCGGATCGTCTCGGACACCTTCTGGGGGTCCGTCGTGGCGAGCACGAACACGACGTGTTCGGGCGGCTCCTCGAGGGTCTTGAGCAACGCCGCCTCGGCCGCCGCGGTGAGCATGTGGACCTCGTCGAGGATGAAGACGCGGTGACGGCCCGGGCTGTGGAGCGACGCGGAGTCGATGAGGTCGCGGATGTGCTGGACCCCGTTGTGGCTCGCCGCGTCCAGTTCCAGCACGTCGTAGCTGGTGCCCGCCTCGACGGCTCGGCATGAATCGCACTCGCAGCATGGCTCTCCGTCGACGGGCCGCTCGCAGTTGAGGACCTTGGCCAGGATCCGGGCCGCGGTGGTCTTTCCCGTGCCGCGCGGTCCGGAGAAGAGGTAGGCGTGACCCTCCCGGCCGTGGATGACGGCGTTGCGCAGCGCCTTGACGACGTGTTCCTGCCCGTACATCTCGGAGAACTTCCTCGGACGGAAGCGTCGGTACAACGACTGGACGGCCATCGCGCCGACCCTACCAACGGGGTGGATTCGGCACGGGCGGGGTGTGGGGGGCGGACGACCCCTCGTTGAGTACCGTTTCCCCGGTACATGCGCGTTCCCGCCCGCCTCCTGTCGCGAGCCCTCCTCGGGTGCGCCGTGCTCCTCGTCGTCGGGGTCGGACACGCATCCATCGCCGCGGCGCAGGGCACGAACACGATCGAGTCCTCGACACCGGGCGCGGGCGAGACGGTGACCACCGCTCCGACGCAGATCCAGTTGCGGTTCACCGAGGCCGTGGGCGGCGCGGACGCCGTGGCCAAGATGGTGCTGTCGCTCTCGTGCGACTCCAAGTTGACGAACCTCGGCACGGCGCAGCTCGGGTCGGACGGACGCACCGTCTCGGCGGCGCTGCTGCAGATACCCGGCAGCGGGACGTGCACGGTCAACTGGGAACTGCCCGACGGCAGCAAGGGGTCTTTCACTTTCACGGCCCAGACCGGTGACCCGTCCGCCACGACGACGACCGTCCCCATCGACCCGGGCGAGGGGACGACGGCGGACCCCTACGTCGAGCCCCGCCTCGGCGGCCCCATAGGAATGGTGCGACTCGCCGCCTACATGTTCACCGCCATGCTCATCGGTGGCCTGTTCTTCATCCGCGGTTTCTGGCCGGAGGGCGTGGAGTACGACATCACCGAGCGGTTCCTCAGGAAGGTCGCCGTCGGCGCGATCGCCAGTCTCTACCTGCTGGCCATGCTCATGAACGCCCGCGAGACGGGGGACGCCATCCTGGCCTCCGCCACGCCCACAGCCTGGGGCCCGCTCATGGAACTCGACGACGGACGCGCCGTCGTCCTGCGCCTCCTCGCCGTCGGCGTCATCGCCTGGATCTCGTGGTTCACCGAACGCATCTTCGACCCGAACCGCCTCGTGTTCTGGGCCGTCGCGGTGTTCACGGCCATCGTCTCGTACGGCTTCGACCGATCGGACGGTCGCGCGGTGCTGCTCGGCATCGTCTCGGCGGTGGCGCACTCCGGCCTCGTCATCACATGGATCGGGTCGATCGCCATGATCTGGAGGGTCGTGCTGCACGGTCCCGGCGACGTCGACCTCGTGCACGCCCTGCGGGGATGGCACCGCCTGGCGACCCCGCTGGGACTCGGTGTGGTGGTGACCGGCGTGGTGCAGACCTGGCGCATCGACGGCATCAACCTCTTCGTGTCCGGCCACGGTCGCGTCGTCATCCTCAAGACGATCGTGGTGGTGGCGATGTTCCTCCTCAGCTCGATCCTGCGCGAGTTCGTCCTCACCCGGATGCGGGGGGCGAAGAAGCTCGACGAGCGGATGGTGTGGAGACTCAAGCGCCCGGTCGGCATCGAGCTCTCGCTGAGCATCCTCGTCGTCGCGCTGTCGTCGTGGATGCTCTCCATGCGGCCCCCCTACATCGCGCCCGTCGACCGGGGGCCCGACGTGCAATGGGCCATCGTGCAGGACATGCAGGGCGAGGACGACTTCCGCGTCCGCGTGTCGATCAACCCCGGGAACGCCGGCGTGAACGCCGTGCTCATCGAGTACTTCGGCCCGTCGCGTGTGCAGAAGCTCACCGTCACGCTCACCCCGGTGAACCCGAACTTCTCCGGCTACACCATCTACGTCCCGCTCACGAGACCGGGTGCGGCGAGGGTCGGTGAGGGCGTCGGCATGCAGTTGCGCGCCCCGGGCGAGTGGCGCATCCAGGTGACGGGCCTGTCGACCGTGGGCGAACTGCCCGCGCTCTCCGGTTCGTTCATCATCGCCGACGGCACCACCGTGACGACGCTGCCCCGCCAGCCCGTCGGCACCACGGTCCCGCCGTCCACGACGGTGCCCGGTGCCACGACCCTGCCGGGCGGCACCACCACGACCCTGCCGGGCGGGACCACGACGACGCTCCCCGGAGGCTGAGCACCGACGCGGGGATGGGCGGTCCCTGCACCCGCGCCACTAGCGTTCCCGACGTGACCGACACCGGCGGACCCTCCATGCAGGACAGGATCGACGACCTCCGCGCCCGACAGGAGGAGGCCCGCAACGCCGGCAGCCCCCGTTCCGTCGAGCGCCACAAGGGCAAGGGCAAGATGCTCGCCCGCGAGCGCATCGAATACCTGTGCGACCCCGGTTCCTTCCACGAACTCGACATGCTCGCCCGCCACCGGGCGCACGCCGCCGGTCTCGAGGAGCGCCCGTACACCGACGGCGTCATCACGGGGTGGGGAACCGTCGAGGGGCGCAAGGTGTTCCTCTTCAGCCAGGACTTCACGGTTTTCGGCGGTGCGCTCGGCGAGGTGTTCGCCGAGAAGATCCACAAGCTCATGGACATGGCCACCAAGGTCGGTGCGCCCGTCATCGGTCTCAACGACGGTGCCGGCGCGCGCATCCAGGAGGGGGTCGTGTCCCTCGCCTCCTACGGCGGCATCTTCCACCGCAACGTGCAGGCCTCCGGCGTCATCCCGCAGATCTCGGTGATCCTCGGGCCCTGCGCGGGGGGCGCCGTGTACTCCCCGGCCATGACGGACTTCATCTTCATGGTGCGCGAGTCGAGCCACATGTTCATCACCGGTCCCGACGTCGTGAAGACGGTGACCGGCGAGGACGTCACCCTCGAGGAACTGGGCGGCGCCATGAGCCACGCCTCGAAGAGCGGCGTGGCGACCTTCGTCTCCGCGGACGAGAAGGCGTGCCTCGACGACGTGCGCTTCCTGCTCTCGTTCCTCCCCCAGAACAACATGGAGGAGCCGCCGCACGCCGAGTCGGGCGACGACCCGGACCGTGAGTGCCCGGCGTTGCGCGACATCCTCCCGACGTCGCCGAACCAGCCCTACGACATGAAGAAGGTCATCCGCGAGGTCGTGGACGACGGCGAGTTCTTCGAGTACTTCCCCCACTGGGCCAAGAGCATCGTCTGCGGCTTCTCCCGCATCGACGGGATGACCGTGGGGGTCGTGGGCAACCAGCCGCTGGCCTTCGCCGGAGTCCTCGACATCGAGTCCAGCGAGAAGGCCGCCCGCTTCGTGCGCACCTGCGACGCCTTCAACATCCCGCTCGTCACGTTCGTGGACGTCCCCGGGTTCCTCCCCGGCGTCAACCAGGAGCACGAGGGCATCATCCGACACGGAGCCAAGCTGCTCTACGCGTTCTGCGAGGCGACCGTGCCGCGCATCCAGGTCATCACCCGCAAGGCCTACGGCGGTGCGTACGTGGTGATGAACTCTAAGTCGATCGGAGCCGACCTCGCCTACGCCTGGCCCACGGCCGAGCTCGCCGTCATGGGCCCCCAGGGTGCGGTGGAGATCGTCTACCGCCGCGAACTGCAACAGGCCGCCGATCCCGTGGCCCGTCGCGCCGAACTGGTCACCGAGTACACCGAGAAGTACGCCAATCCCTACGCCGCCGCCGAGCGCGGCTACGTGGACGATGTCATCGACCCCGCCGACACGCGGCGCAAGGTGGCCGCCGGCCTCAGGATGCTGCGCACGAAGCGCGAGGAATTGCCGCGCCGCAAGCACGGGAACATGCCGCTGTGAGCGGGGCGCCGGTCGTCGACTCCATCTCCCCCGCGCCCTCCGACGAGGAGGCCGCCGCCATCATCGCCGCGCTCACGCAGGCCTGGCCGCGACCTGCCCCGGTCGCGACGACCGACACCACCGCGACGAACGCCTGGCGATTCAGCGGGCGCTGGTGGTCGGTCCATCCCGTGTCCCGGCGGGGACGGCCCGCGCGTTGATGTCCACCGCGGAGACGACCGAGCTGACCACGGTCGCCGACGACCTCGCCGTGTTCCATCGAGGCGAGGAGGTCATCCGCCACACGAACCTCGAACCCGGCACGCGCCACACCGAGCACGGCATCGAGTTCGAGACGCTCCCCCGGCCCGATGGCCGACTGCTGTCGGTCTTCGCCACCGTCAACGACGTGCACTTCGGTGAGCACGAGTGCGGACGCATCGACGACCTGCCCGACGGACCCATCATGCGCGCCATGCCCGGTGAGGACCCCTATCCGGTCACCATGAACGCGGGGGCGGTCGCCGAGATGCGGGCCATCGATCCCCGCGCCGTCATCGTCAAGGGCGACCTCACCGAGGACGGCCGACCCGAGGAGTTCGCGGCGTTCGCCGAGATGTACGGCGGCGCCTTCGGCGACAGGTTGTTCACGGTGCGCGGCAATCACGACGCCTATCGCGGTCAGGACGAGTACGCCGGCGACCAGTGGATCGAGATGCCCGGGATCGCCGTCGCCCTCCTCGACACGGCCATCCCGCGCAGCCCCACGGGCACGATCCGCGACCATCAGTTCGACTGGCTCGACGACCGTCTCTCGCGCTCAACGGTGCCCGTCATCGTCATGGGACACCACCAGCAGTGGACGGAGGGCAAGCGCAGTGAGACCTATTTCGGTCTGCATCCCGACCCGAGCGACCGGCTCGACGAATTGTGCGCGCGCCATCCGTGCGTGCTCGCCTACACCGCCGGACACACGCACCGACACCGCGTGCGCACGATGTCGCTGTCGGGGGTGCCGAGCATCGAGATCGGCTGCGTGAAGGACTTCCCCGGCACGTGGGCCGAGTACCGGGTGTACGAGGGGGGCGTCATGCAGGTGGTGCACCGCATCTCCACCCGGGCCGCGCTGGCGTGGAGCAACAAGTGCCGCCATCTCTACGCGGACTTCGGGGTCAACTACCAGGACTACGCCCTCGGCTCGCTCGAGGAGCGCTGCCTCGTCCTGCCTCTGCGATGAGCGGGCCCCGCCCGCCGCTCGAGGGTCTGCGCGTCGTCGACATCGCGACCGTGCTCGCCGGCCCGAACTGCGCCCGTTACCTGGCCGACTACGGCGCCGACGTCATCAAGGTGGAGCGTCCCGACGGCGGCGACAGCCTGCGCAACCTCGCGTGGCGCGATCCCGCCGACGGCGAGGGACTGTGGTGGCGGCTCGTCAACCGCAACAAGCGCACCGTCGACCTCGACCTCAAGGACCCGGCCGACCGCGACGTGCTGCTGCGACTGCTCAACGACGCCGACGTGCTCGTGGAGAACTTCCGGCCGGGCACGCTGGAGCGGCTCGGCCTCGGGCCGGACGTGCTGCACGCGCGCAATCCGCGTCTCGTCATCACCCGCGTCACCGGGTTCGGACAGACCGGCCCGTACGCCCATCGACCGGGGTTCGCCTCGATCGCCGAGTCCATGTCGGGCCTCGCCTCCATCAGCGGCGAGCCCGGTGGCGACCCGATGCTCCCGGCCTTCGCCCTCACCGACGAGGTGACCGGCATCGTCGCCGCGTTCGCCACGATGGTGGCGCTGTGGTCCGAGCAGGGACAGGTGGTGGACGTCTCGCTCCTCGAGAGCATCTTCCACATGCTGGGTGCGTTGCCGAGCACCTGGGCCGTGCGCGGCGAGATGCAGGAACGCATGGGGTCTTCCCTGCCGTTCACAGTGCCCCGCGGGGTGTTCCGCTGCGCCGACGGGCTCTTCATCGGCGTGTCCGCCTCGAGCGACACGGTGGCGATGCGCGTCGTGGAACTGCTCGGCTTCGGCGGCGACCCGCGCTTCGACACGTTCGCGGGACGGGTCGAGCACCGCGCCGTGCTGGACGCCGCGATGACGGAATGGTTCGCCACGCGACCGCGCGAGGAGGCACTGCGGGTGTTCGACGAGATCGAGGCCGCCGCCGGTCCGGTGCTCGACATGTCCGAGATCGCCGACGATCCCCATTTCGCCGAGCGTCGGGCCATCGTCGACCTCGAGGGCACGCCGATGCAGGGCCTGCTGTTCGGCCTGTCGCGCACCCCCGGGGTGCTGCGCTGGCGAGGTCGCGGCCGCGACGCCGACGGCGACGCCATCCGCGAATCTGGCTGGTGAGCGGACGCTCCGACGGGAGCCGCTCGAACACCGACAAGTACGGTGGAACCGACCACGGGGGGGACATGACCGACATCGCCACGCCGAGCCAGAGCTCGCGCGCCTACAAGGTGCTCGGCCTCACCGCCATCGCCACCTTCCTCGTGTCGCTCGACGTGAGCATCGTCGTCGTCGCGCGCCGCACCATCGAGGAGGACCTCGGCCACCCGAACATCCTCACCTGGGTGTTCTCGGCATACTCCATCGCCTACGCCGCCGGACTCCTCACCGCCGGTCGCTTCGCCGACGTCTACGGCCGCAAGCGCGCCTTCCTGCGCGGACTGTTCCTCTTCAGCGTCGGCTCCGCCCTGTGCGGGCTCGCGCCGTCGGCCATCTTCCTCGTCCTCGCGCGCGTGGTGCAGGCGATCGGCGGAGCGCAACTCACCCCGGCTTCGCTGGCGCTCGTGCTGCCCGAGTTCCCCGTGGAGAAGCGCACGCAGGCCATCGCCATCTGGGGAGCGTTCGGCGGACTGGCGGCAGCGGCGGGTCCCTCGGCGGGCGGTCTGCTCGTCGACACCCTCGGCTGGCGCTCGCTCTTCTTCATCAACATCCCCTTCTGCGCCTTCACGATCATCGTCGGCCGGCGCATGCTGCACGAGAGCCGCGACGAGAACGCCACGCGCCGGGTGGACTACCCGAGCGTCGTCACCGGGTTCTCCGGTGTCGCTCTCGTCGTGCTCGGCATCTCCCAGAGCGAGGTGTGGGGCTGGACGGATCCGTTCACTATCGGCGCGATCGCGCTCGGCCTCGTGCTGGTGGCCGCGTTCATCCGCCGCTGCGACACGGTGGACCACCCCCTCCTCGACCTGTCGCTCTTCCGACTGCCGTTCGTCGTGGCCGCCAACGTCGCCGGCATCCTGTTCAGCGTCGGCTTCATCGGCATGTGGCTGCTCAACACGACGTGGCTCCAGACCGTGTGGGCGTACAGCGTGGTGAAGTCCGGCGTGGCCACCATGCCCGGGCCGCTCATCGCGGCCACGGTGGCCCCCTTTGCCGGTCGGCTCGCCATGCGATACGGGCATGCCCGCGTGCTCTTCGCCGGGTCGGTCCTGCTCACCACCGGCACGTTCTGCCTCGCCCACTCGGTGAGCGTCACGCCCGACTACTGGCGCGCCTATCTGCCCTGGATGCTCGTCACCGGCGTCGGGGTGGGGCTCTCCATCTCCACGTTGTCGAGTTCGGCCACGGCCTTCCTCAAGCCGACGCAGTTCGCCATGGGTTCGGCCCTCAACACCACGGCGCGTCAGGTGGGCACGGCGCTCGGCGCCGCACTGTCGCTCGCCATCGCCGCACCGACCCTGTCGGCCGTCGGGGCGTTGCTCGCCGGCGGCGGCGCGGCGAACGGTCCCGAGGAATGGCGGCGACTGGTCGACGGCGTGGACCTCGCGCCCCTGTTGCACGCCTGGTACATGAACGGCGCCATCTACATGCTCGCCGGCATACTCATGATCGTCATCTTCCGCACCCCGACGGACGAGCAGATGGCGGCATCATTCACCGACACCTCGCACTGAGATCTTCCGTCGTCGAGCGTGTGATGCATCACGTCCCGCGCATCGGGTGGCGGATGAAAACCCACGGACACGTGAGGGGCCACCACTAGGTTCGCCGCGTGCGCACCTTCCGTCGTCTCTCGCTCCCCGCCCAAGTCGCCGTCGTCGTCATCGTCTTCGCCCTCGTGGCGAATGCCTTCGGAGCGTTCCGCAACGAGGATTCGGGCAGCACGACGTCGGACACCCGGCCGGTGACGACGTCCACGGTTCCGCCGCGCGGCTCGGCCGCCGACACCACCGTCCCCACGACGACACTTCCGCCGACGACGACGGTTCCCCCTGCTCCGCCGTCATCAACCGGCGGGGGAAGCATCGACCCTCTCGCCGGTCTCACCGTGGCCGCGGAACGTCGGGCCGGCTACGACCGGGACCTGTTCGACCACTGGATCGACGCCGACGGCGACGGCTGCACCACCCGTTGGGAGGTGCTCATCGCCGAGTCACGCACACCGGTGAGCATCAGCGGCTCGTGCACCGTGTCGGGGGGCAGTTGGGTGTCGCCCTTCGACGGGGTGGCGACGACGAATCCGTCTGATCTCGACATCGACCATCTAGTGCCGCTCGCCGAGGCCTGGGACTCGGGCGCCCACTCCTGGAACGCGTCGCGTCGTCGCGCGTTCGCCAACGACCTCGACCTCGATGCCGCGCTGGTGGCGGTGACCGACAACCTCAACCAGCAGAAGGGCGACGACGACCCGGCCGAGTGGCTGCCGCCGCGCGCCGCCTACCGCTGCACCTACGTGCGCAATTGGATCGCCGTGAAGAAGAAGTGGGATCTCTCCATCGACCCGGCCGAGGCCGACGCGCTGCGGCGTGTGCTGACAGCCTGCTGAGCGCCGTCAACCGGCGATGCCCACGGGGCACGCCACGCCGGTGCCCCCGAGCCCGCAGTACCCGTTCGGATTCTTCGCCAGGTACTTCTGGTGGTACTCCTCGGCGGGATGGAACACGTCGAGTGGGGCGATCTCGGTGGTGATCGGTCCGTAGCCGGCGGCGGTGAGCACCTCCTGGTACGCCGCGCGCGAGGACTCGGCGGCCGCACGCTGGGCCTCGTCGAGCCAGTAGATCGCACTGCGGTACTGCGGACCGATGTCGGCGCCCTGCCGGTCGCCCTGGGTGGGGTCGTGGTTCTCCCAGAAGACGCGCAGCATCTCGGCGAGCGAGGTCTCGGCGGGGTCGAACACGGCGAGCACCACCTCGGCGTGTCCGGTGCGCCCGCCGCACACCTGCTGGTAGGTCGGTGCGTCCACGGTGCCGCCGGCGTATCCCACTGCCGTCGCCACCACGCCGGGTGTCGTCCAGTAGCGGCGCTCCGCCCCCCAGAAGCACCCCATGCCCACGACGATCGCCTCGCATCCCGCGGGGAAGCCGTCGCCGAGTCGGATGCCGAACTTGTCGAGGTCCATGGTCAGGAAAGGTAGTCCGCGAGCGGTGCGGGACGCAGGCCGAGTCGGTCGAGTTCGGCCGCCAGCATCTTGAGGCTGTTGAGCAGGTCGGGGACGAAGTGCAGCAGGATGATGTCGCCCTTGCGCACCGGCGCGTCGCCCCAGGTGTGGATGCCGGCCCGGTTCACCGACACCCGCCACATGACCACGTGGCTGATGCCGCACGCGGCGGCGGCTTGGTAGGTGGTCTCGTCGCGGCTGCCGAAGGGCGGGCGGAACCACTTCCGCGCCTTCCACGTGGCGGCCTCGATGCGGCGCTGTGCCCCGCAGATCTCCGCCTTCTGTTTCTCGAAGCTCATCCCCTTCAGGGCCCGGTGCGTGGAGGAGTGATTGGCGAAATCAGAGCCCGAGCCGAGCAACGAGAAG
>CAZSNB010000027.1:0-21276 GCA_964608285.1 uncultured Bifidobacterium sp. | reverse complement strand
TAGCGGGCGCGGATGAGCTGGCCGGGGAGCTCCCCGGTGAACGCGTCGTTCTCCACGGTCTGCACGCCGTTGCAGAAGGTGGCCACGTATCCCGTGGCGTGCTGCACGAGACGCCGGCCGTTCGCCGGCAGGTCGTAGACCATCTCGGGCATGTCGAACGAGAGACCGTCGAAGTCGATGAGGTTGAGGTCCGCCCTCATTCCAGGTGCGATCAGGCCGCGGTCGGTCAGGCCGTACACCTCGGCGGTGCGGCGGGTTTGACGGTGCACCATCTGTTCCAGTCCGAGGCGCGGCCCCCGGCGCCGGTCCCGCACCCAGTGGGTGAGCAGGAACGTGGGCATGCCGCCGTCACAGATCGCCCCGCAGTGGGCCCCTGCATCCGACAGACCGTTGCGCGTGTGGGGGTGCTGCAACAACTCGTGCGTCATCGACAGGTCGCCGTAGGCGTAGTTGAAGAACGGCATGTAGATCATCCCGCGACCGTCGCGCGAGAGCATCTGGTCGTACACCATGTCGAGCGGGTTCGCGCCGGTGGCCTTCGCGAGTGCCTCCACCGAGGCGGTCGCCGGGTCGGGCTCGTAGTCGATGTTGCCGCTCGTCACCGGGAACATCTTCCAGAGGCGCTTGAGCACGAGATTCTCGAAAAGGCCTCCGTCGTCGGGCAGTGTCATGAACCTCGCCCGCATCCCCGGATCGCGCAATCTCCGCACGCGCTCGTCGTGAGGAAGGGCGACGATCTCCTGCCACGCCGGGTGGAAGACGAGGGGATGGAACGTCCCTTCAAGGCACATGAGCACCCCGATCGATCGCCCCGCCACCTGGGCCACGATCGACAAACCCTCGCGGTGCGCCGCGTCGAGGTTGGTCAGCACGTCGCGCCAGATGTCCGGCGCCTCGTCGGCCTGGTTGAGGTTGACGCTCACCGTCGCCCCCGTCCTCCGGGCCATCTCGGTCATCCACGGCCACTCGTCGGCGAGGAGTCGGGTGTGCTCGGGCGAGAAAGTGAACACCCGCTTGCTGCGTCCGACCGCTCCGCCGAGGGAGAGCAGCTCCCTCTCGTCCGCCGTGGTGCCCGGCACCAGTTCGCCGCTCTTCGAGCGGTGGATGGGCGTGCGACTCGTGGAGAACCCCATGGCGCCGTGGGCCATCGCCTCGTCGACGAGGGCGGTCATCGCGGCGATGTCGGCGTCGGTCGCGGTCTCGTTGGCGGCGCCACGATCACCCATCACGAACACCCTCAGGGGTCCGTGCGCCATGAGGGCACCGACGTCAAGGACGCGCTTCTGTGATCCCAGCACGTCGAGATACTCGGGGAACGACGTCCAACCCCACTGCAGGCCCTCCACCATGGCCGAACCGGGGATGTCCTCCACCCCCTCCATCAACTCGATGAGGAAGTCGTGCCGGTCCTCGTGCACGGGGGCGAAACCCACGCCGCAGTTGCCGAACACCACGGTGGTCGCTCCGTGCCAGGACGACGGGGTCATCCACGGATCCCACGTCGCCTGCGCGTCGTAGTGCGTGTGGATGTCCACCCAACCCGGTGTGAGCAACAGGCCGTCGGCGTCGATGACCCGACCGGCATGGGCGGTGGAGGCGGTGCCGGCATCGTCGACGGCGGTGATCGTGCCGCCCGAGAAACTCACGTCCGCCTGTCGGGCGGGTGCTCCCGAGCCGTCGACGAGGCGGGCGTTACGGATGACCGTCGTGGCGTCCATATGGATGGTCACCCTAGTGAGGGCGGCTCCGCCCCTCGTACGCCGACGAACCGGTCAGGGCCGGGCGAACGTGCGCACGGAGGGGGCGAGGGGACCGTTGGTCGTCACGGCGGTGTCGCCCTGCCAGTTCACCTCGCCCCGACGGTCGACGAGTCGGCCACCGGCCTCGTGCACGATGGGGATGAGGGCCGCGATGTCGTAGGGACCGAGCCCGATGGCGTCGACGGCGATGTCGATCGCGCCCTCTGCCACCAGCATGTGCTGCCAGAAGTCGCCGTACCCGCGCACCCGCGCCACGGACTTCTTCAGGCTGACGATCTCCTCGCGCCGACCCGCCTCGTACCAGCTCGCCTCGCCGACGATGGAGAGGGACGCATCGGCGAGGGTCGAAACCTCGCTCGCGCGGATGGGTCGACCGTTCATGTAGGCGCCGCCCTCCAGCACCCCCCACCAACGCGAGTGCATGGCCGGTGCGGACACGAACCCGAGCACCGGCCCCAGGTCGCGGTGGACGAGAGCGATGAGAGTCGCCCACACCGGGACGCCGCGCACGTAGTTGGAGGTGCCGTCGATGGGGTCGATCACCCATGTGAACTCGGCTCCGGCGTCGCCGGCCGCACCGTGCTCCTCGCCGTGACGCGCATGGGTCGGCCGCTCGCGAGCGATCACCTCCATGAGGGCGGTCTCGGTGTTGCGGTCGATCTCGGTGACCTCGGTGGAGTTGTCCTTGATGCTCACCGTGAACGAGCGCGAAGCGAAATGGGGGAGGGTGATCGCGTCGGCGACGTCGGCCAGTTCGCGGGCCAGTTCCAGTTCGCGGGCTAGGTCGAGGCTCATTCGCCCCTCCCGAAATCGGGTGCCCGCTTTTCGCGGATGGCGGCCAGACCCTCGGCGGCGTCCGCGCCGAGGAAGTTGAGCATCTCGTAGGCGAGCGAGGCCTCGAAGTTCGGCAACGCCTGGCGCAACCAATGGTTGAGGGCGCGCTTCGTGAGGCGAGTGGCGTCGCGCGGACCGGTGGCGAGGCGGCGGGCGATGTCGAGCGCGTCGGGCAGCACACGGTCGGAGGGAACCGCCCGGGTGACGAGCCCGATGCGTTCGGCCTCGCGACCGTCGAGGAAGTCGGCGGTGAGCAGGTAGTACTTGGCCTTGGCCATGCCGACGAGGAGCGGCCAGATGGCCACGGCGTGGTCGCCGGCCGCCACGCCGATGCGGGCGTGCCCGTCCGAGAGTCGGGCGTCCTCGGCGATGATCGAGACGTCGGCGAGGAGGGCGACGGCCAGCCCGGCCCCCACGGCGACGCCGTTGATGGCCGAGACGATCGGGGTGTCGCACTCGATCATCGAGCGCACGATGTCGCCGGCCTCCTGCATGACCCGCATGGTCTGGGCGTGGTTACCGACCTGCTCGTCGATCCAGTCGAGGTCACCTCCGGCCGAGAACGCCGTGCCCTCCCCGGTGACGACGACCGCCCGCACGCTGTCGTCGCGGGCCACGTCGGTGAAGATCCGCGACAGTTCGAGATGCAGGGTCGCATCGGTGGCGTTCAACTTTCCGGGGTTCGACAGGGTGAGGAGCAGGACCCCGTCACCCTCGTCGCGCAGGAGGAGACGCTGATACGCGGAGTATCGATCGAGGTTGATGGACACGCTGTCACGCTATTCGCCCATACGCGCCACGGCGACACGGTCTGGGTCGGATCCGCGATGAGCTGTTGACGCCGTCCTGCCCAGATGGGCGGAGGCTGACGGGCCTCAGGCGTTGAGTGCCCGCCCGACCTCGGCGGCGATGCCCTCGGCATCGAGACCGAGACGGGCGAGAATCGTCGCGGGCTTGGCCTGGGGCACGAACTTCGTCGGCACACCGAGTGTGACGACACGCGCGGTCGGCGAGACGGTGTGCACAGAGTCCGCGATCGCGGAACCGATACCTCCGTCGCGGATGCCGTCCTCGCAGGTGACGACCACTCCGTGGCGGGCCGCATCGGCGACCATGGCCGCGTCGAGCGGAGCTGCACACCGCACGTCCCACACCGTGGCCCGGATGCCGCGGGCGGCGAGCATCTCGGCGGCCTCCTCCGCCGCTCCGAGCATCTTGCCCACGGCACAGATGGCCACCGAACCGTCACCCTCCCGCAGGCGGCGGGCCGAGATGCCCTCGCCGACGTCGCCCTCGGCCACCTGACGGGCCACGCCCTTCGGATAGCGGATGACGACGGGCCCGTCGTTCGCCAGCACCATGGCGTCGGCGAACATCCGGCGGAGTTCCTGCACCGACGACGGGGCCAGTACCCGCATGCCCGGCACCTTCGACAGCAGTGCCATGTCGTAGATGCCGTGGTGGCTGGGCCCGTCGTCGCCGGTGATGCCGGACCGGTCGAGACAGAACACGACGGGCAGTCGGTGCAGGGCGACGTCGTACACGGTCTGGTCCCAGGCGCGCGAGAGGAACGTCGAGTACAGGGCGACGACGGGACGCAGACCACCGGTGGCCATGCCGGCCGCCATCGTCACGGCGTGCTGCTCGGCGATGCCGACGTCGAAGAAGCGGTCGGGGAAACGGTGCTGGAAGTCGAGCAGTCCCGTCGGACCGGGCATGGCTGCGGTGATGGCGACGAGTCGCGGATCGTCCTCGGCGGCGGAGACGATGGCCTCGCTGAACGCCTGCGTGTATCCGGTGACGCCCGACTGTGCCGGGCCGGCGAGCGGGTCGAAGGTGGCGGTGTCGTGGAGGTGCTTCTCGTCGTCGTCCTCTGCGGGGCTGTACCCGCGACCCTTCTGTGTGAGCACGTGGACGACGACCGGTCCCTCCTCTTCGCGGGCGAGCGCCGCCTGGAACGCGTGCTCGAGCGCCGGAATGTCGTGACCGTCGACGGGTCCGATGTAGCGCACGCCGAGCGCCTCGAAGAACGACGGCGGCTGGAGGAACTCGCGCACCGCGGCCTTGAAGGCCTCGATTCCCTGCTCGGCCTGGCGTCCGACCTTCGGCAGTTCGCGCAGCCAGTTCTCCAGCTTGCGTTGACGGCGCACATAGACGGGGTTCATTCGGATCTCGGTGAGGAGGTGGGAGAGACGCCCCGTCACGCGATCGGTGAGGGGCAGCTCGCCCGTGGCGTCGGCGTCTCCGCCGGCGGCGACGAGGTTCGAGACGGTCGGGGCGTAGCTGCGCCCGTTGTCGTTGAGCACGATGATCACGCGCGACTTCGAATGGCCGAGGTTGTTGAGGGCCTCGTAGGCCATGCCGCCGGTCATCGAGCCGTCACCGAGCACCGCGACGATGTGTCGGTGCTCCGACACCCCGGCGTCGCGGGCAGCAGCGAGACCGTGCGCCCAGGACAGCACGGTGGAGGCGTGGCTGTTCTCGATGAAGTCGTGGCGACTCTCCTCGCGACTGGGGTATCCCGAGAGTCCGTCCTCCTGGCGCAGCCGGGCGAATCCCGAGGATCGTCCGGTGAGGATCTTGTGCACGTAGGCCTGGTGCCCCGTGTCCCACAGGATGGGATCGAGCGGGCTCTCGAACACGCGGTGAAGAGCGATCGAGAGCTCCACCGCCCCGAGGTTCGAGCCGAGGTGCCCGCCCGTCTCGGCCACGGCGTGCACGATGAAGCGACGGATCTCGGCGGCGAGTTCGTCGAGCTGCTCGGGGGAGAGTGCTCGCAGGTCGGAGGGCTCCCTGATCCCGTCGAGCAACGACATAGTGGTGGTCAGGCTATCGGCGGGACCGTGGCGGTCAGGGGGCGCCCTGCGCGAAGCGGGTGTCCAGACGCCGTTGGTTCCATCGGTGCATCCGACTGCCGATGAGGAATCCGGCCGCGAGCACGATGAGACCCCCGACACCGTCGATCCAGAAGTGATTCCCCGTCACCACGATGCAGAAGAGCACCGAGGCCGGGTACAGCAGCACCGCCGCGCGCACCCAACGGCGCCGGGCCAGGGGCCATACGCCGAAGGCGCACCACGACGCCCAGCCGATGTGCAGGCTCGGCATGGCGGCGTACTGGTTCGACATCTTGGCGATGGATCCCTCGTCGAAGTTCCACGGTCCGCCGTAGACGGCGAGAGTGTCGACGAAACCGAAGTTCTCCGCGTCGTTGAAGGTGCGCAACTCATGCTCGATGCAGGCGCCGCCGTAGTCGACGGGAGGGCACGGCTCGTCCAACAGGCGCGGCGGCATGAGCGGGAACAGGGCGAAACCGATGATGGCGAGGGCGGTGGTCGCCGCGAGTGCGTTGCGATAGAGGGGGAACACGTCCTTGCGCACCCGGTACAGCACGAAGAAGACGCCGATGGTCACCGCGAAATGGGCGGTCCCGTAGTAGGTGTTCATCGCCTGGATGAACCAGCGATAGGGGAGGAACCACTCCTGGATCGACTCCTCGTGGAAGAGGCCGAGCGCGCGCTCCACCTGGATGACCTTCATGGCGTTGTTGAAGGCGGCCATGGGGATGTCGGTGTCCCCGACCGTGATGGAGCCGAATCGATTGCGGGTCAGCGTGTACACGGCGTAGAAGGCCGCCATGATGCTGGCTTCCTTCCACCAGTGCGTCCGGTGCTCGCGCCGGGCCACGTCGACGGCGGCTCCCCGCGGATCGGTGCTCATGCGCCCTCCACCCTAGGAGGCGGCGGACCCGCGGGATGGGGCGTGTCGTTAGGATTCCCCGGCGTGAGCCTCGTCGACCTGACCACCGAGTTCGATCCCACCCTCCTCTCCCGGGTGCTTGCCGCCGGCAGGGGCACCGGGGCTGGCTTCTCCGAGATCTTCATCGAGGACAAACGCGTCACTGCCGCCGGGCTCGACGACGGGAAGGTGGAGCAGGTGTCCAGTGCGCGCAGCACGGGGGCGGGCATCCGTGTCATCCACGGGGACACCACCGGCTATGCCCACACCGCCGACCTCTCCGAGAAGGGGCTCATTGCCGCCGCCGAGGCGGCCGCGGCCGCGGCCTCGTCGGGCAAGGGGGGAGTCGTCACCGTGGCCCTCGGCTCGCCCCGCCGCCAGAAGGTGAACGACGTGCGCATCGCCCCGCACACCGTCGACAAGAAGCGCAAGGTGGCACTCCTCATGGCCGCCGACGAGTCGGCACGCGGTGAGCACTCGAGCATCGTCCAGGTGTCGGCCGGCTACTCGGACGCGGTGCGACGGATCCTCGTGGCCAACTCGGACGGCGTCCTGGCGAGCGACGAACAGGTGCGCACGCTGCTGCGCGTCAATGTGGTGGCCCACGGTGACACCGGCATGCAGACCGGCTACGACTCGCTCGGTCACACCATCGGGTTCGAACTCTTCGAGGAGGAGAGCATCGCCGAACTCGCCGCCCGAGCGGCGCGCCGCGCAGTGACGAAACTGCGCGCACGGCCCGCCCCGAGCGGTGCCATGCCCGTCGTCATCGAACGGGGCTCCGGCGGCGTGCTGTTCCACGAGGCCTGCGGACACGGTCTCGAGGCCGACCTCGTCGACCGCGGCGCCAGCGTCTATGCCGGTCGTCGCGGGGAGCTCGTCGCCTCGCCGCTCGTCACGGTGGTCGACGACGGCACGATGACCCGCGAGTGGGGTGCCATCGGCATCGACGACGAAGGGCATCCGGCCCGCAAGAACGTGCTCATCGAGAACGGGGTTCTCACCGACTACATGTGGGACCACATCCGCTCGGTCAAGGAGGGTCGTCCCCACAGCGGCAACGGCCGTCGCCAGAGCTACGAGCACCTGCCGATGGTGCGCATGACGAACACCTACGTGACGAACGGGGACACCGACCCCGCCGAGATCGTCCGCAACACCGACCGCGGCGTGTACGTCGCCAAACTGGGCGGCGGCTCGGTGAACACCGCCACCGGGGACTTCGTGTTCGGCATGACCGAGGCCTACCTCATCGAGAACGGCGAGATCGGCGAACCGTTGCGCGAGGGCAATCTCATCGGCAACGGCCCCCAGGTGCTGGCCGACATCGACATGCTGGGCAACGACTTCGCCATGGGCAACCCCGGCACCTGCGGCAAGGACGGCCAGGGCGTCCCGGTGGGCGACGGCCAACCGACGCTGCGGGTGACGTCGATGACCATCGGCGGCACCGCGGCATGACCCGCCGCACCGTCGACGATCTCCAGGCCATCGCCGACGCCATCGTCGCCGAGGCGAGGCCCGGCGAGCAGATCGAGGCCAGCGTCTCGCGCTCGCTCGGTACGGACGTGCGGGTGCGCCACGGGGAGGTCGAGCACTTCGTGGCGTCCCAGTCCCAGGGCGTCGGTGTGCGCGTCATCGTGGGGGGCCGCACCGGCACCGCCAGCGCGGGCACGCTCGACGCCGACTCCTGGCGGGAGGTTCTCGCTGAGGCCCGCGAGAACGCGGAGCTGGGCACGCCGGATGAGTGGGCGGGTCTCGCGGAGCCCGACGGTGTGCCCGTGATCGAGCAGCAACTGTGGGACGAGAGGCTCGCGGCCTTTCCCGTGGCCGACAAGATCGACATCGCGCGGCGCCTCGAGCGGATCGCCGTGGCGGCCGACCCGCGGGTGCGAATCGACGATGCGAACTACTCGGACGGCTCGACCGAGCGGGCATTCGCCACGACGACCGGCATCCGTCTCAGCGGCCGGTCCAACGGGTGCCACGCGTCGGTCAGCGTGATGGCAGAGGAGAACGGCGAGACCCAGACGGGCTGGGCCTACGCGGTGGGGGACAACCCCGACCTGTTCGACCTCGACGAAGCCGGGATGCGGGCCGCGACGCGCGCCACCCGTCTCCTCGGAGCGGTCAAGCCCGCGAGCAGGCGCACGACGGTGGTCCTCGCCCCCATGGTCACGGCGCAGTTCCTCGGCATCATCGGCTCGACCCTCAACGGGGAGAGCGTGGTGAAGGGTCGCAGCATCTTCGCCGACCGCCTCGGGGAGGCGGTGGCGAACCCGCTCATCACCCTCATCGACGATCCGACCGACCCGCGGGCCTACACCGCCACCGAGTTCGACGGCGAGGGACTCGCCGCGCGGCGCAACGTCCTCATCGAGGACGGAGTGCTGCGGATGTTCATCCACAACTCCTATTCGGCGCGTCGCGCCGGAACCCGCAGCACGGGGAACGCCTCCGGTGGCGGCGTGGGGTGCCTGGCGCTGCAGCTCGTGCCCGGGACGGCGACGCAGGAGGAGCTCATCTCCGGGGTGGACGAAGGTGTCCTCATCGAGAGCGTGCAGGGTCTCCACTCGGGGGTCAATCCCGTGTCCGGCGACTTCTCCACCGGGGCGTCGGGAATGATGATCCGGCAGGGTCGCATCGCCGAGCCGGTGCGCGAGTTCACCATCGCCTCCACGCTGCAGCGCATGCTCCAGGACGTCGTCGCCGTCGGCGGCGACGTGGACTGGCTGCCGATGCGCGCGTCCGGGGTGTCGCTCGTCATCTCCGGCGTGACCATGAGCGGGGAGTGACCGCGGTGCCCGTGGCGTCTTCCGCCGCAGTCGAGCGGCACCCGCATCTGGCCTCGCCTCTCCGACCGGGTTGGGTGCGCGTCGACATGCACTCCCACACCATGTTCTCCGGCGACTCGACGACGACCCTCGAGGAGACCGCCGAGGCGGTGCTCGCCGCCGGCATCGACGTGCTGTGCATCACCGACCACAACGCCATCGAGGGGGCGCGTCGTCTGCGGGAGGTTCTGGGGAGGGACTCGCCGTGCCGCGTGGTGGCCGGTGAGGAGGTGCGCACCCACACGGGAGAGATCATCGGCCTCTTCCTCTCGGAGCGCATCCCGTTCGGCTCGCCGGCGTCGGTCACGGCGCGGGCGATCGTCGACCAGGGTGGCGTCGTCTACGTGCCCCATCCCTTCGACCCGATGAGGGCGAACATCACCGAGGCCTCCCTCGACGGGATCGTCGCGGAGGGCCTGGTGGCGGCGATCGAGGCGGTGAACGCCAAGACGAACCTCGATTCCCTCAACGAGCAGGCCCGGGCCTACGGAGAGCGGCACGGTCTCGCCCTCGGGGCGGGAAGCGATGCGCACGTGCCCGACGCGCTCGGTGCCGCGTACGTGGAGATGCCCGACTTCGACGGCCCCACCGATTTCCTCGCCAAACTTCGCGAGGGCGTGACCGTGGGTCATCATTGGGACCGGCCGCGACCGTGGTCGCCGCGGATCGTCCCGTCGGTGACCCCCGACTGATCCGTCCGGGGGTTCGCGTCACTCGCCGGCCATCGGCGCGAGCACGAGGGTGGCCTCACCGGAGTGCATCGCCGTGGCCGTGCGGGCAGCCGCCTCGAACGGGACGGCAACGGCGACCGCGGTGCCGTCGCGCGATTCGACGACGACGGCGGCGGTGACCACCACCGCGTCGAGTGCGACGACGTCCACCATGTCGCCGGCACGCAGGGGCGGGGTCACCGTGCCGGCGGGCACCGCCACCACCCGCCATCCCGGCGGTGCATCGACCCGGTAGGCGCCCGCGAGCATCGCCTCCGTGACAGGGGTGCCGGCGGAGACGTCGACGGCGAGGCGTGCCCCGGCCGGGAGGACGGCCAGGGCGTCGGTGGGCGCGAGCGCCGGTGGGAGGTGGACGAGCCTGACGTCGTCCCGCGAGAGCAATCGGTCGGCGGGCAGCGGCGTCGATGCGAGGAGGACGGGCACCCCGTCGTGCCATCGGGCGCGGGCCGAGAGCGCCGACCCCGTCGCCGTCGCCGCGACGGCCGCGGCGGTCACTGCGGCACCGAGGGCCGCGACGAACTGGGCACGACGATGCACCTCCAGAGACGACACGAGGGCGTCGACGCGGCGTGCCAGGCGGGCGAGAACGGCGCGCGGACCGTCGGCGGTCGGGGACATCGGACACTCCTTCCCGGGGTGCGCGGGATGTGTGCCCGACGCCGGCGGGAAAGGGGTCAGTCGGCCGAGGAGGTCGACGACGCCGGGGAGGGCGTCGACGCGGCGTCCGAACCCCCGGACGATCCGCCCGAGGCTCCACTGTCGGTCGACGAGGCCGAGGTCGACGACGAGGAACCCTTGGAGTCCGTCTTGTAGAAACCGCCGCCCTTGAAGGTGATGCCCACGGGCAGGAACACCTTCTTCACGGGTCGCACCGTTCCGTCCACAGGATGGACCGCCTCGGTGAGCGTGTCGTCGCTGAAGTCCTGCTGGATCTCGATGGTCTCGCCGGTCTCCACGAACCTGTAGACGTAGGTGGGCATCAGTATCTCTCCGGGGTCTGGCGCTCTGGTCCTTCGGGCGCCGAATGGTATCTGGATAGCGTGACGATGCATGAAAGCGCGCACCGCCGTCATCCCGGCCGCCGGTCTCGGTACGCGCTTCTATCCGGTCACGTCCGTGGTCCCCAAGGAGCTGCTGCCCGTCCTCGATCTCCCCGCGCTGCAACTGGTGGTGGACGAGGCCGTCGCAGCCGGGATCGGCCACGTGGTGCTCGTGTCGAAGCCCCACAAGCGCGCGGTCGAGGAGTACCTGTCGCCGCGGCCCGAGGTCATCGCCGTGCTGCGCGAGGCCGGTCGAGACGCGACGGCGGACCGTCTCTCGCGGATCGGTGCCGACGTCCGGGTCACCGTCGTGCATCAGGACGAAGTGGCGGGTCTCGGTCGTGCGGTGTGGTGCGCACGTCACGCCGTGGGGGACGAGCCCTTCGCCGTGATGCTGCCCGACGAGATCGTCGCCGACGCCCGGCTCCTCACCTCCCTCATCGGGGCGGTGGAGGCGACCGGTTCCGGCGCGGTGGGGGTGGACCGCGTTCCGCGCGAACGGCTCTCGTCCTACGGCGTGGTGGTGACGGAGGGCTCCGACGAGGGTGACGGGCCGTTCGTGGTGCGCGGCATGGTGGAGAAGCCCCGACCCGAGGACGCCCCGAGCGGTCTCGCGCTCATGGGCCGTTACGTGCTCACGCCCGACGTGTTCGCCGAGATCGAACCACTGCGACCCGCCGCCAACGGCGAGGTGCAGTTCACCGATGCCCTCACCGCCCAGGCGCGGCGACGGGCGTTCACCGGCATCATGCTGACATCACCGCGATGGGACGTCGGCACGCCGGAGGGTTGGGTGGCGGCCGTCGTCGACGCGGCCCTCGCCGATGACAGGCTCGCTCCGAAGGTGCGCTCCCACCTGCGCGACGTGCTCGGCGACTGAGCCGGTCAGCCGTCCACGCGACGGAACACGCCCTCCTCGTCGATGACGAGTCCGTGGTCGTCCACGCTTGCGACCGATCGTCGTCCCGCCCGGAGTGAGTCGTACTCCCACGTGCGGCGGTCATGGCGCGTGTAGACGACGTTCCAGCGTTCGACCGCCAACGTCTCGACGTCGAAGACCGCCACCGGGATGGCGCCGGAGAATCCGTCCTCGAGCGGGAGGCGACGGATGAGAATCGAGTTCGTGAAGGGCGTCCCGGCGACGTCTATGTCGGTGCAGCCCTCCAGTTCGTCCACCCGCGCGCCGTTCATCTCGCCCCAGTTGCCGTTGCCGTCGGTGGCGAGCCACAGATCCGGTTCGTCCATGTCGCGGAAGAGGAGCATCTGCTGCACGGCCCAACGCGCCGACAGGCGCAGCACCACCGTCACCCGGTCGGGAACGAGGTCGATCTGGGCGGTCCAGCCCTCGTTCTCCCAGCGCATGTCGGTGCGACAGCCCGGTGACCCGTCCCACAGGTCCCAAGCCACGGTGTGGCCGTCGACGGGGACCGGGAGGTAGGGGGTGCGCGCGGACACTCCCGCAGGTCTACACCCCCGATACCGTGCCGGCATGATCGCGCTCGCCGACGTGCTGTCCTCGGTGCTCGAGCGGTGCCCGGTGCGCGTCGCCGTGGAGGTGCCCGCCGTCGACGCGGCCGGTCTCGTGCTGGCCGCCGACATCGTGTCTTCCGAGGACGTCCCTCCCTTCGACAACACCGCCGTCGACGGATACGCCGTGCGCACGATCGACGTCGCGACCACGCCGACGGAGCTTCCCGTCGTCGCCGAGATCGCGGCGGGATCGTCCGATGACGTCGCGGTCGGCCCGGGGCAGGCGGTGCGCATCATGACCGGGGCGCCGATCCCGCCCGGATGCGACGGGGTGGTCATGGTCGAGGACACCGAGCGCATCGGCTCCGATGCCGTGCGCATCCTCCGCTCGGTCCCCCCGGGGAGCGGCGTCCGCCCCGCCGGGTCGGACGTGCGGGCCGGCGACACGGTGCTCACGGCCGGAACGGTCGTCGCGCCGGCGGTCGCCGGTGTGCTGGCCACGGTGAACGCCCGGACGGTACGGGTGCATCCGCGAACACGCGTCGGGGTGCTCTCGACGGGCGACGAACTCGTCGACGACGGCTCACCGCTCGCGCGCGGCCAGATCCGCGAGTCGAACCGCACGATGCTCGTCCGTCTCGCGCGGGAGGCCGGTGCCGAGCCCGTCGACATGGGCATCGTCGGCGACGATCCCGACGCCGTCGAGGCGGTACTGCGCCGGGCTCTCGACTCGGGCGCGGTCGACGCCCTCGTGACGAGCGGGGGCGTGAGCATGGGGGACTTCGACCCCGTCAAACTGGTGTTGCCGCGCCTGGCCGAGATGTCGTGGCACCAGATCGCCATGAAGCCCGCCAAGCCGTTCGCGTTCGGCGTCGCCACGGGCGCGACCGGCGCTCCCGTGCCGATCTTCGGTCTGCCGGGCAACCCGGTGTCGTCCCTCGTGAGCTTCGAGGTCATCGCCCGTCCGGCTCTGCGCACGATGATGGGGTTCGGCGCTGCCGCCCATCGACCCGTGGTGCGCGCCCTGCTCGACGAGGACGTGGTGCGAGCATCCGACGGCAAGGTGCACATCGACCGGGGCGTCGCCGTGTGGGGCGACGACGGCCGGGTGCACGTGCGCCGCGCCCGGGCGCAGGGCAGCCATCAACTGGCGGCGACCGCCACGGCCAACTGCCTCGTGCGCATCCCCGACGGCACGGGACTCCCTGCCGGATCCGAGGTGGGGGTGACGTTCCTCGGACCCGATGCCGGGCCCCTCGCCACTGGCGACGGCGGCGGGGTACGGGGGAGACTGGGGTCGTGATCGCGCCCGTCGACCTCGTCGATCCCCACGGTCGTGTCGTGCGCGACCTGCGCATCTCGGTGACGGACCGCTGCAACTTCCGTTGCACCTACTGCATGCCCGAGGAGGGGTTGCAGTGGCTCGACCGTGCCGACATCCTCACCTTCGAGGAGATCGTCCGTGTCGCCGGCGTGATGGTGGAGCGCTTCGCCATCGACTCCATACGTCTGACGGGGGGCGAGCCGACGGTGCGCGCCCACCTCGAACGCCTCGTCGCCGGACTCGCGGCCTTGCGCGTGCCGGCCGGTTCGACGTCGCATCGGGCCGGTCTGGCGCCCGACCTGGCCCTCACTACGAACGGCGCCACCCTCGTCGACGTCGCGGCCCGACTTCGGGCCGCGGGACTCGCGCGCATCAACGTGAGCCTCGACACCCTGCGCCGCGACCGGTTCCTCGCCGTGACGCGCCGGGACGAGCTCGACGCGGTGCTCGCCGGCATCGCCGAGGCTGCCACCGCGGGGTTCTCCCCGGTCAAGGTGAACACGGTGGTGACGCGGGGGGTGAACGACGACGAGATCGTCGACCTGGCCGCGTGGGGACGCGACAACGGCGTCGAGGTGCGCTTCATCGAGTTCATGCCCCTCGACGCCCAGGACGAGTGGGCGCGCGCCGACGTGGTGGGACAGGACGAGATCGTGGCGGCGATCCATTCCGTGTTCCCCCTCGAACCCGTGCCGGCGCGTGGCGCCGCGCCGGCCGATCGCTGGCGCTATCTCGACGGCCGCGGCACGGTGGGCGTCATCCCGTCGGTGACCAAGCCCTTCTGCGGCGATTGCGACAGGGTGAGACTCACCTCGGACGGCCAGTTCCGCACGTGCCTCTTCGCCACCGACGAATCCGACGTGCGGGCCGTGCTGCGCGGCGGGGGATCGGACGACGACATCGCGGACCTCATCGTGCGCGCGGTCGGCACCAAGTGGGCCGGCCACGGCATCAACACCGTCACCTTCACCCGGCCCCGCCGGTCCATGAGCCAGATCGGCGGCTGACGCGGCGCGTCAGAGCGTGCGACAGACGACGTCGTGGTCGAGGCGCGGGAGGCGCTGCTGCCAGGCGTTCTCGCCCGGCTTGCCGATGTTCACGACGCAGATCGACCGCAGTCCCGTTCCCGCGAGGAGGTCGGCGTCGAGGCCGGCCGCGTCGAAGCCCATCATCGGCCCGGCGGCGTAGCCGGCGGCGCGCACGGCGATGACGAAGTAGGCGGCCTGCATCCAGGCCTGGGTGGTTCCCCAGGTGACGCGGCGGTCCTCGTCGAGGAACAGGTCGCGTGCCGCGGGGAAGTGGGGGAACACCTCGGCGAATCGGTCGTGGAACGAGGTGTCGAGGGCGAGCACGGCCACGAGAGGTGCGCCGGAGGTCTTGGCGCGGTTGCCCTCCGAGAGATGGCCGAGGAGTCGCGCGCGGGCGTCGTCGGAGCGCACCCACACGATGCGCATCGGTTGGCTGTTCATCGAGGTGGGGGCCCACTTCATGAGGTCGACGATGGCCCTCTGGGCCTCCTCGCCGACCGGCTCGGCGGAGAACGTGTTGGCGGTGCGGGCGTCGCGGAAGAGGAGGTTCTGGGCCGCCTCGTCGAGGGCGTAGGGAAGGGTCATGGCTCGCTCCGGGGTGAAGGGGGACGGTTCGCCCTAGCGTACGGGTCCCCATGGTCCGCCCGTTCCGCCCCCATGCCCGTCCCGCCGATGGCGACCGCTCGCATCGAGGGTTCCGTCGTGCCCGCTGAGGACACCGGTGAGCTCGCGGGGTTGTCGATCCTCGTCGAGATCGAGGGTCCGGTGGCGACGTTGGTGCTCAACAGGCCGGACAAGCGCAACGCGGTGCGCTACTCGATGTGGACCGCGATCGAGCGCGAGGTGGGACTGTTGGCCGCGCACCCCGACGTGCGGGTGCTGGTCGTGCGCGGAGCCGGCGAGCACTTCTGTGCCGGGGCCGACATCTCGGAGCTGACGAACGGCCCGGGAGGCGAGTACGCGCGGGCCAACTGGGCGGCCGAGGAGGCTCTCGCCGCCTTCCCCGGCCCGACGCTCGCGGTCATCCGCGGCAACTGCGTCGGCGGCGGGGTGAGCATCGCCACCGCCTGCGACGTGCGATTCGCCGCCGCCGACGCCACCTTCGGCATCACCCCGGCCAAGCTCGGCATCGTCTACCCCACGAACGCGCTCGAACGGGCCGTGCGCCTGCTCGGGGCCCCGGCCACCAAGTCCCTGATGTACACGGGCGAGATCATCGGCGCCGATCGGGCCCTCGCCATGGGCCTCGTGGACGAGGTCCATCCCGTCGACGCCCTCGAGGCGCGCGCCGAGGCGTGGGTGGCGACGGTGCTGGAGCGCAGTGAACTGACCCAGACGGCCACCAAACAGATGGTGGACGAGACCGTGCGCGAGGGGCGCGTGAAGCCGGCCACGACGCTGCACTTCGAGTCCGAGATGGACCGCAGCGGCGAGGTGCGCGAGGGCGTGGCGGCCTTCCTCGGCAAGCGCCCGCCGCGCTGGCCGTTCCGCCGCCCGCGGTGAGTCGTCGTCGCCGGGTCGGCGACGACGGATGATCCGGCCGGATCAGGCGTTGAGGAGGACGGCCTCGAAGCCGCCGATGATGTCCGAGACGTCGGCGAAACCCGCCTCGCGCAGCACGCTGGCCGCGAGCGAACTGCGGTAGCCGCCGGCGCAGTAGACGACCGTCGGACGCGACGCATCGAGCTCGCCGAGGCGCCGGCGCAGCTGGGCCACCGGGATGTGCACCGCGCCCTCGAGGTGGTTGACGCGCCACTCGCCCTCGCCGCGCACGTCAATGACCTGCAGGCCGTCGATCTCGGCGCGCCGCGCGGCAAACTCGGGCGCGGTGAGGCGCGATGAGCGCTCGACCTCGGCGGGCACGTCCACCAGATCGTCCACCGGGAACCAGCCGGTCACCCGGTCGTAGCCGATGCGGGCGAGGCGCACCTTGGCCTCGAGGACGAAATCGGGGTCGGTGACGAGCACGATGTCCTCGTCGGGGGCGATGACCGAACCCGCGTACTCCGCGTAGCGTCCGGCGAGGCCGACGTTGACCGAGCCTCGCAGGTGACCGGTGGCGTAGGACTGGGCGTCGCGGGTGTCGACGATGCGCACGCCCGCATCGCGGGCATCGAGGAGCCGGGTGATGGAGAACCGCTCCGGCGGGGTGTGCTCGTCGAGGGTGCCGCGGTCCCTCTGGTTGAGGACCGCGTCGAAGACGAAGTAGCCGGGTGCCTCGGGCTGCCCCTCGGTCACGGCGGCGACGAAGGAGTCGGCGTCGGTGAACTGCAGGGCGTAGTTGGTGCGTCGCTGCTCGCCGATGGTGGAACTGGTCTCGGTGGAGAGGTTCTTGCCGCACGCGCTGCCCGCGCCGTGGGCGGGGAAGACTCGGGTGGCGTCGGGCAGCACGAGGAGCCTGTCGCGCAGCGAGGCGAAGAGCATGTGACCGAGCTCGTCGGCGGTCTTGCCCACGCTGACGAGCAGATCCGGGCGGCCGACGTCGCCGATGAAGAGGGTGTCGCCGGTGAGCACGCCGTAGGGGACCTCGTCGCCCTCGCGCTCCCACACCACCCAGGAGGTGGACTCGGGGGTGTGGCCCGGGGTGTGACGGGCCTCGATGACGACCTCGCCGAGAACGAGACGCTCACCGTCCTCGAAGAGGCGGGCGGGGAACTGCGGCGCGGCCTTCGCGCCGTAGCCGATGACTGCCCCCGTTGCCTCGGCCAGTTCGAGGTGGCCGGAGAGGAAGTCGGCGTGGAAGTGGGTCTCGAGCACGTGGGTGATCGTCATGCCGAGTTCCTCGGCACGGGCCAGGTACCGGGCGATGTCGCGCTGCGGGTCGACGACCACGGCCTTCTTCGAGGATTCGTCGCCGATGAAGTAGGAGGCGTGCGACAAGCACTCGAGGTAGAACTGCTCGAAGATCATGACGGCTTCCTTTCCCGGAGGGACGCGGTCATGATACCCTATGGGGTATCCCAGCGCACCCACCCGGGGTGGGGGAAAGGCGACGCGACATGAAGATCGACGACGAGACGATGGAAGCCCTCACGAAGCGCCTGGCGCGCATCGAGGGTCAGGTGCGGGCCGTGCGCACCATGCTCGAGGACGGCCGCGAGTGCCGCGACATCATCACCCAGGTGTCGGCGGCGAGCACGGCCCTCGATCAGGTCGGTTTCCGCCTGCTCTCCACCGGCCTGCAACAGTGCCTCACCGACCCGGCCAAGGCCCGGCGTGACGGTTTCGACCTCGAAGAGGTGGAGAAGCTCTTCCTCAAACTGGCCTGAGCGGCTCGCCGCCTCGTCGCTAGGTTTCACCCATGGCCGAGCCCGAGTTCACCCATCTCGACGCGGCGGGACGGGCCCGCATGGTGGACGTCGGGGCCAAGGAGGCCACCCGGCGCCGGGCGGTGGCGCGGTGCACGGTCACCATGTCGCCCGCCACCTCGACCGCCCTGGCCGCGGGCAGTCTCCCGAAGGGGGACGTGCTGGCGGCCGTGCGCATCGCCGGAATCCAGGCCGCGAAGCGGACGGCCGATCTCATCCCGCTGTGCCACCCCCTCGCCCTCAGTGCGGTCGCGGTGGACGTCGTGGTGGGGGACGGACGGGTCGACATCGAGGCGATCGTGGAGACCACGGACCGCACCGGGGTGGAGATGGAGGCCCTGACCGCCTGTTCCGTGGCCGCTCTCACCCTCTACGACATGGCCAAGAGCGCCGATCGGGGCATGGTCATCGGGGATCTCGCCCTGTGGGAGAAATCGGGCGGTTCCTCGGGGGATTTTCGCCGCACGACCCTGTGAGGGGCGAAATCCGGCGCTTTCGGGCCGGTTTCCCGGGTTGACCGGTGCCTGTGACCCCTGTCCGGCCGGGGGGTCGGGGGGTCGCGCCCGCCGGGAAAGCCCATTAGGCTCCTCAGAGCGTCCTTGGATGCCACTGTCCCTCGCAGCCCGCGGGGAACCGACTCACGTCGAACGTCAGTAACCGACACACAAGGTGTACAGCAGTAGATGAGCAAGTTGATTCTCTTGGTCGTAGGTGCGGCATGGATGGCCGTTCTTCTCCCCCCGGTGGTGCGCTCGCGCTTCGATCCCGGGTCGTCCTCCTCCGTCTCCGATTTCCGTCGGCAGCTCCACACTCTCCAGCGCACCCGGGTGCCCACGGCCCAGGGGCCGATGCGTTCGATGGCCCGTCCGCTGGCTCCGAGCCCCCGCACCGCCCCCATGGCCCGCCCGCGCTACTACGAGGGCGAGCCCCTCGAGCGCCGCGCCGCCGCACCCGCCCGGCGCGCCCCCCGTCCGTCCGCGGTGGACCCCACCACGGGTGAGCCCCGGCACCGTCGCTCGCACCACGTCCACGAGCGTCATCACATCGCCGCCGAGGAGGCGTTCATGGATCCCCGCGAGGTCGTGCGACGTCGCCGGACGAACGTGCTCTACGGCCTCGTCGCCACCAGCGCGCTCTCGTTCTTCCTCGCCGTGACGACCGGGTCGGGCCCGATGCTCTACCTGTTCATGGCGTCCTTCCTCTTCCTGGCCGGCTACTGCTACGTCCTCGTGCAGTTGCGCAACCAGGAGTACGCGCGCCGCGCGGCTGCCGGTCGCTACACCTGGCGCTGACCCCGTCGGCGCCGGGGCGGATGTGTCGCCGGGGCGGATGTGTCGCCGGACACCCCCCGGTCCTAGACTGCCCCGCACATCCCGTTCTCGGGGCTGTAGCTCAGTTGGCAGAGCGCTTCGTTCGCAATGAAGAGGTCAGGGGTTCAATTCCCCTCAGCTCCACCACTCCGGTGAACCGTCACCGGAACGACATCCCGCGGGGGCAACGATGGGCATGACCTGGTTGGAAGCACAGGAGGCCGTTCTGGCCCCCGGTTCGGGAACCCTGTTCGAACTCGAGGACGCGGTCGTGCGCGGAATCCCCATGCAGGTGTTCAAGCACGCCCCGGCCAACATGGCCCTCGCCCTGCAGGCCGCCCGCGGTCACGGCGACAAGACCTTCATCGTCTACGAGGGCGAGCGCTATTCGTTCGCCGAGACGATGGAACGGGTGGACGGCCTGTGCCACCTCCTCGTCCACGAGTACGGCATCAAGAAGGGCGACCGGGTCGCCGTCGCGATGCGCAACTATCCCGAATGGATCATGTCGTTCGCGGCGATTCTGTCCGTGGGCGGCATCAACGTGTCGTTCAACGCCTGGTGGACGGAGGACGAGATGCAATTCGCCCTCGAGGACTCGGGCGCCAAGGTGCTCATCGGCGACCAGCAGCGCATCGACACCGCCCATGCGGTGTGCCGCAAGATGGGGGTGCGGATGCTCTGCGTGCGCCCCGAGCGCGAGCTCGGCCCCGACGTGGACGATTGGGCCGACAAGGTGAAGACGGGTCTCGGCCCGATCCTCGCCGACATCGATCCCGACGACGACGCCACCATCCTCTACACCTCCGGCACCACCGGACGTCCCAAGGGAGCCGTGTCGACGCACCGTGCCATCGCCAACGCCCTCATGGCCTTCTCGGCCCGCACGGCGGTGGCCTCGGCCCGTCTCGACGCTCCGCCGCCGGCCGATCCGCTGCCGCCGTCGTTCATCCTCATCGTGCCGCTCTTCCACGTGACGGGTTGCGTTCCCGTCATGCTCAGTTCGTTCGTGGTTGGCCTCAAGCTCGTCATCATGTACAAGTGGGACGCCGGCAAGGCCCTGCCGATCATCCAGGACGAGAAGATCACGAACTTCGTCGGCGTGCCCACGCAGAGTTGGGACCTCGTGAACCATCCCGACTTCGACAAGTACGACACCTCGTCTCTGCGCGCGGTGGGCGGCGGCGGTGCCCCGGCCCCGGCCACGCTCGTGGACAAGGTGGCCAAGACCGTCAAGGGCGGCGGCCCGCAGTTGGGCTACGGCATGACCGAGACGAACGCCTACGGCCCCGGCAACAACGGTCAGGACTACATCGACCGTCCCACGAGCACGGGCCGTGCCACCCTGCCCATGAAGGTGGAGGTCCGCGACGAGGAGGGCAACACCCTGCCCGCCGGCGAGCGCGGCGAGATCTGCTTCTTCGGGCCCATGCTCATCCGCGGCTACTGGAACCGTCCCGACGCCACCGCCGAGGTCATCCAGGACGGCTGGCTGCGCACGGGTGACGCCGGGTACATCGACGAGGAGGGCTTCGTCTACGTGCAGGACCGCATCAAGGACATGATCCTGCGCGGAGGCGAGAACATCTACTGCGCCGAGGTGGAGAGCGCCATCTACGAGCACCCCGCCGTCTACGAGGCGGCCGTGTTCGGCGTGCCCCACGAACGCCTCGGTGAGGAGGTGGCCGTGGCCATCTTCCCCAAGGACGGCGTGGCGATCACGGCCGACGACCTGTGGAAGTTCCTCGACGGCCGGATCTCGTCGTTCAAGGTGCCGAACCACGTGGTGATCATGAACGAGCCCCTGCCGCGCAACGCGGCCGGCAAGTTCCTCAAGCGCGAACTGCGCGACCTCGTCGGCAAGGGCGTCCTCACGGCCCAGAGCCGCTGATCCGCCTC
>CAZSNB010000026.1:0-21401 GCA_964608285.1 uncultured Bifidobacterium sp. | reverse complement strand
CGCGCCGCGACGAGGTCGACGGTGCGGTTCGTGTCGGTGGTGGTGCCGCTCTGGCTCACCGCGATGACGAGCATGTCCGACATGTCCTGTTCCATCGCGAAGCCCGACAGTTCCGTGGCGGGCATGGCCTGCACGTGCAGTGCGGGACCGAGGAGGGCGCCGAGCACGGGGACGATCGACGTCCCGGCGACGGCGGCCGTGCCCTGTCCGATCACCCGCACGCGCCGGATGGACCCGCTCGCCAGTCGTCGCGCGACGTCGGAGGGGAGGGTCGCCTCGTCGAGCACCGGCACGAGCATGCCGTCGCGCTCGGTCACCCGGCCCCGGACCGTCTTGCGGAAACTCGCCGGTGATTCGGTGATCTCCTTCAGCAGGAAGTGGGGATGGTCACCGCGGTCGATGTCGCGGGTGGTGACCCCGGCGGGGATCGGGTCGTCCCCGGTGACGGGGTACTCGTGGCCGTCCCAGTGCCACCTGCGCATACCCCCCACGGTCCCGGCGCCGTCGGCCGAGAGCACGATGACCTGCCCGGCGCTCGCCGGCGCCGAGGGATCGCGGGGCGTCTCTCCGTCCATCCGCACGGCGACGCGAGCCTCCTCGACCGTGCCGTAGGTCTCGCTCGCCACGACGAAGCGGTCCTCGGCGAGGCCCACGTGCAGGCCCTGGCCGCTGCCGTGCAGGGCGAGTCGCACGGTGCCGGCATCGTCGAGTGCCACGTGGGCGACGGCGAACGAACCCTCGAACTGCGAGACCGCGCCGAGGAAGGCGGCCTCTCCCCCCGATGCCCGGCTGCGCTCGACGAGGGCGGGGAGCACCGTTGCATCGGTGGTGATGGGATCGGGAAAGACGAGCCCGTGGCGTTCCCGGATCTCCAGGTGGTTGTCGATGTCACCGTTGAGCACGCCGAACGCCACCGGACCGCCGGGTTCCCCCACGACGGGATGGGCGTTCGGTTCCGAGATGATGCCCACGCTCGCCCAACGGGTGTGCCCCATCACCGTGGCGCGCGCACCGGGCAGGGACACCACCGCGGCGAGCTCGGGGTCGGCGACGAGCGCCGCCCGCAGGGCACGGGTGTTGTCGCCGAGTTCGCCGATCTCGGCGGCCTGCTTGTAGACGAACGCCACGGCGCGGGTGCCGCGGCGGACGCTGCCGTTGCCGAGCAGGGGGTCGCCGGCCCGTGCATCGAGCGCCGCGACGAGGTCGGGGGCGAGGTCGCGCGGATCGTCGAGGCGAACGACGACGACGATGCCGGCCGAGTCCCGACCACGCACCTCCATCCGGTCGATCGCCGAGAGCGCCTGGTGCACCGCGAGGAGGCACTGCAGGGCCCCGTCCCCGGCAGCGGATCCGGCGAGGGTGCCGACGGACTCGGCCGCGCGCAGACGGTCCCGTCGCAGGGCCCACACCGCGTCGCGCACCCGCGAGATCCGCGCCCAGGCGGCATCACGGTCGGCGGACGCGACGACCGCGTCCTCGAGCGCAGCCGCGGCCCGCTCGATGGTCAGGTCGATGCGGTCGAGTCGGGTCTCGACCGCGTCCCGCAGACCGGCGTCCCGCACCATCGCCACGATTCCGGCATCACCGCGCAGGAGGTCGTCGGCGCGCTCGAGCAATCCGGCCACGAGGTCGGGATCGCCCTCGGCGGCGACCGCGGCATCGAGACACGACAGCACCTCGTCCCGTCCGGGCACGGCGCGACCCGGGGGTCGGCTGAGCACCACGACGATTCCGCACATGGTTGGCAGGCTACCGAACGCCCCGAGAGGGGGTCAGTGGCCCGTCTCCACGGTGCCGCCGTGCGCCGCGACCACGGCGGCGGCCACCGTGCGCGCGACGGAATCGGCGACGTCGGTGGAGCGGGCCTCGACCATCACGCGCACCACCGGCTCGGTTCCCGACGCGCGGACCAGCACGCGACCGTCCCCGTCGAGCGCGGCCTCGGCGGCGGCCAATCCGTCGGAGATGCCGACGAGGGGATCGTCGACGCGCGAGGGCGTGCGCACGTTGAGGAGGACCTGAGGCCACCTCTCCATCACGGACGCGGCGGCGACGACGCTGCCGTAGGTGCGCACCACCGACTCGAGGAACAGCACCGCCGCGAGGAGACCGTCACCGGTCGTGGCGTGCGCCGCGTGCACGACGTGCCCGCTCTGCTCCCCGCCGAGGACCAGGTCGTTCTCCGCGAGCGCCGCGAGCACGGCCCGGTCGCCCACCTGCGTGACGACCACGTCGATCCCGCGCTCGGCCATGGCCCGGTGGAAACCGAGGTTCGACATCACCGTGACGGCGACCGCCCTGTTGCGCAGGAGCCCCCGCGCATCGAGGTCGACGGCGGCCGCGGCGACGACGGCGTCACCGTCGAGCGTGCTCCCGTCGGCCGCCACCACCACCAACCTGTCGCCGTCGCCATCGAAGGCGACACCGGCGTCGTGTTCCCCGCGACGCATCACCTCGACGAGTCCGCCGGGAGAGGTCGCCCCGCACCGGTCGTTGATGTTCCGCCCGTCGGGAGCCGCGGCGATCACCGTCACCTCGGCGCCGGCGGCACGCAGCACGCGGGGAGCCACCTCGTGCATCGCCCCGTTGGCGCAGTCCACGGCGACGCGCAGACCGGAGAGCGCTCCGGGCCCGGCCACTGCGGCCCGATGCTCGGCGTACCCGTCCAGCATCCCGCTCGCGTCGTGCACGGTGCCGATGCCCACGGAGGTGGACTCGGCCGACAGCGAATGCCAGACCCGTTCGATCTCCACCTGGTCGTCGTCGGAGAGTTTCGTTCCCCCGGGTGCGAAGACCTTGATGCCGTTGTCCGACCACGGGTTGTGGGACGCGGTGATGGCGATGCCGGCGCGGTCGCCGTCCTCGCAGGCGAACGCCACGGCCGGCGTGGGCGCCACGCCGAGCAGGTGCACGGGGACACCGGCGATGGCGCATCCCTCGATGACGGCTCGCTCGAGCACGGGACCGCTCTCCCGCGTGTCGCGTCCCAGGACGACGCCAGGCACGTCGAGGACGCGCACGGTCGCGCGCACGAGGTCGCGCACCATCGCGGGCGTCAGTTCCTCGAGGGCGACGCCGCGCACGCCATCGGTGCCGAAACGGAGCATGGTGCGGGAGGGGCGGCGCGCCGCGGCGCGCGGCCGGTCAGCGCTTGGTGAACTGCGGCGCCTTGCGCGCCTTCTTGAGTCCGTACTTCTTGCTCTCCTTGCGGCGCGAGTCGCGGGTGAGCAGGCCGGCCTTCTTCAGGACCGGGCGGGACTCGGGGTCGATCTCGATGAGCGAACGGGCGATGGCCATGCGCAGGGCACCGGCCTGTCCGTTCACGCCGCCACCGAAGATGTTGGCGTCGACATCGAACGAGGACTCGCGCTCTGTGATGCGCAGGGCCTCGACCACGACCATTCGCTGTGCCGCGGTGGTGAAGTAGTTCTCGATCGGACGACCGTTGACGGTGATCCGGCCGGTGCCGGCGCGCAGGACGGCGCGGGCGACGGCCTCCTTGCGGCGACCGGTGGTCTGGGTGAGAGGTGTCTGGGCCACGATGTTTCCTTCTGAGTCGGGCGGAACGGTCAGCGCGCCTTGGCGCCGGCGATCTCGAGGGGCTTGGGCGTCTGGGCGGAATGGGGATGCTCGGCTCCGGCGTACACCTTGAGCTTCTTGATCTGCTGGCGACCGAGGGGACCCTTGGGGAGCATCCCCGCCACCGAGCGACGGATGGCATCGGCGGGCTTGCGGTCGAGGAGATTCTGGTATGTCTCGGACTTGAGACCGCCGGGGTATCCCGAATAGGTGTGCACCATGCGGGTCTCGCCCTTGCCGGAGGTGAGGACGATCTTGGAGGCGTTGATGATCACGACGTGGTCGCCCATGTCCATGTGGGGGGCGAAGACCGGCTTGTGCTTGCCGCGCAGGATGCGGGCGACCTCGGTGCACAGGCGACCGAGGACGAGACCCTCGGCGTCGATGACGAACCAGTCGCGCTGGATCTCGCTGGCTTTCGGTGTGTAGGTGGGCATGAGAACTTTCCTTCGTGGGGCCCGCAGGGACCGCCGGGGAGCCCCGCGGGGGGCCTGTTGAGGATAGGGCCGGTCCGACGGCATCTCCAACCGGCCCCGGGGCTCAGGGATGGACCCGTCTACCGTCGTATCCCACGTCCACGAGCACGAGACCGTGCGGCGGAGCCACCCTGGAACCGTGGTTCCGGTCCCGACCGAGCAGCACGGCCCGCATGTCGCTGGCCGGCCGACGCGTCGCACCCACGTCCACGAGGAATCCGACGAGCGAGCGCACCATCTGATGGCAGAAGGCGTTGGCCCGGATCTCGAACACGAGGCGCCCCTCTCCCTCCTCCCGCCAGCCGGCCTCGAAGACCCAGCGATGCAGCGAGGGTTCCGTCCCGCCGCCCGCCACGGCAGGACGGCGACAGAAGGAGGTGAAGTCCTGCTCGCCGAGGAGGGGATCGCAGGCGAGGTTCATGAGGGGGACCGACAGGGGCGACCGCACGTGCCAGGCCCTGTCCACGAGGAGCGGGTCGTGGACCGGCGAATTGAGCACCGTGTAGCGGTAACGACGCCATGTGGCGCTCGCCCGGGCGTCGAAGCCGGGCTCGGCCCACTCGATCGAGGGAACGGACACCTCGGGCGCGCAGAGCGCGTTCATGCTGCGGGTCAGGGCGTCGAGGTCAGTGTCGACCGCGACCTCGAAACTGACGACCTGTCCGCTGGCGTGGACACCGGCGTCCGTGCGCCCGGCGGCCGAGATGCGCGGAGCTGTCCCCGTCACCCGCCTCAGGGCGTCGACCAGGGTCCCCTCGACGGTGACGACGCCGTCGTTGGCGGCGAATCCGTGGAACGTCGCCCCGTGGTAGGCCACACGGGCACGGACCGTCCGCGTCGGCGGGAGGTCCGGCTCGCTCATGTCCGGCTCCTCGACCGGGCCGGGGTCAGACGAGTTCGATGCGCGCCATCGGCGCGGCGTCACCCTGGCGGGTGCCGAGCTTGAGGATGCGCGTGTACCCGCCGTTGCGGTCGGCGTACTGACCGGCCAACTCGTTGACGAGCTTGGCGGTCATCTCCTTGTCGCCGAGATATCCCTGGATCTGGCGGATGCGGTGGACGCGCATCGGCGAATCCCCCTGGGCCTTCTTGGCCTTGGTGATGAGCTTCTCCGCGATCGGCCGCAGGGCCTTGGCGCGGGCCTCGGTGGTGACGATGCCGCCGGAGGCGAACAGCGAGGACGCGAGGTTGGCCATGAGCAGCCGCTGGTGGGCGGCGCTTCCGCCGAAGCGGGGGGCACGTCGTGGGGTTGCCATGGTGTTCTCCGTTTCCGATCCGCGGGCGTCAGCCGCGCAGGGTGAGGCCGCGCTCGTCGAGCTTCTGCACGATCTCGTCGAGGCTCTTCTGGCCGAAGTTGGGGATGTTCATGAGGTCGTCGATGCTCTTGAGGAGCAATTCGCCGATGGTGTTGACCTGGGCCCGCTTGAGGCAGTTGCGGGGACGCTCGCTGAGGTCGAGGTCCTCGATGGGCAGGTCGAGGTCGGGCACGCCGACGCTCGCACCGACCGGCTCGCTGAGCTCGAGCGCGCGGGGGTCCTCCGAGAGGGTCGCGATGAGGTCGACGAGGGACCGCAGGGTGGCAGCACCCGAGGCGAGCGCCTCGCGCGGGGACACAGAACCGTCGGTCTCGATGTCGAGGACCAGACGGTCGTAGTTCGTGCTCTGGGCCACGCGGGTGGGCTCGATGTCGAACGTCACGCGACGGACCGGCGAGAAGATGGCGTCGATCGGGATGACCCCGATGACGCGGCTGTCCGCGTCGCGGTCGGTCGAGAGGTACCCCCGACCGGTCTCGACGGTGAGGTCGAGAGCGAGGTGGGCGCCGGCATTCAAGGTGGCGAGCTCGAGGTCCTTGTTGAGGATCTCCACCTCGGCCGGCAGCGGGATGTCGGCGGCGGTGACCTTCTTGGGGCCCTTCACGTCGAGTCGCAGCACGACCGGCTCGTCCGAGTGGGAGACGACGACGAGGTCCTTGAGGTTGAGGATGAACTCGGTGACGTCCTCGGTCATCCCCTTGATGGTGGTGAACTCGTGGTCGACCCCGTCGAACTTCACCGTGGTGACGGCCGCACCCGGGATCGAGGACAGGAGCGCGCGGCGCAGCGAGTTGCCGATGGTGTGGCCGAAGCCGGGCTCCAAGGGCCCGACGGCGAAGCGCTGCTGGGTGGGATGGTCGTCGCCGATGGCCTCGACGGAGGGACGCTGGATGACAAGCATGGGGATCTCCTGGGAAAGGGGTCTTACTTCGAGTAGAGCTCGACGATGAGCTGCTCGCGGACGGGGACGTCGATGTGGTCGCGCTGGGGCAGGTCGCGCACGGTGACCTGCTTGTCGCCGGACTCGAGCCAGCCCACGAGCGGGCGATCGAGGGTGTCGATGTTGTGCTGGATCTGGATCATGTCGCGGGCCTTGGTCGACAGGGCCACCACCTGTCCGCGCTTCACGCGGAACGAGGGGATGTCCACGCGCTTGCCGTCGACGGTGACGAGACCATGGTTGACGAATTGGCGGGCCTGGGGCCTGGTGGACGCCCAGCCGGCACGGAAGACGACGTTGTCGAGACGGCGCTCGAGCAGGCTGAGGAGGTTCTCGCCGGTCGGACCCTGGAGGCGGTTGGCCTCCTCGTAGGTGCGACGGAACTGGCGCTCGAGGAGACCGTAGATGTACTTGGCCTTCTGCTTCTCCTGGAGCTGGGCGAGGTACTCGCTGCCCGCGTTGCGGCGACGGGTGCGGCCGTGCGCGCCGGGGGGGAACGGACGGCGATCGAGGGCCTTGGAGCCCTTGGCGTTCTCGAAGATGTTGGTGCTCAGGCGACGCGAGACGCGCACCTTGGGTCCGGTGTAACGGGCCATGTTCAGCTCCTCCGACGCTTGGGCTGGCGGCATCCGTTGTGCGGAACCGGGGTGACGTCCTTGATGCCCGACACCTCGATGCCGACGTTCTGGATGGAACGCAGCGCGGTGTCACGACCCGAACCCGGGCCCTTCACGTGCACCTCGGCGCGACGGAGACCGTGCTCCATCGCCGCCTTGGCGGCCTTTTCCGCGGCCTGCTGGGCTGCGAACGGGGTCGACTTGCGCGAGCCCTTGAAACCGACGCCGCCCGAGGACGCCCACGCGATGACGTTGCCCTCGGTGTCGGTGATCGAGACGATCGTGTTGTTGAACGAGCTCTTGATGTGCACGACACCGTTGGTGACGTTCTTGCGCTCGCGCTTGCGCGGACGGCGTCCGCCTGCCTGGGTCTTGGCCACGGGGTTACCTCACTGCCTTCTTCTTGTTCGCCACGGTCTTCTTCGGGCCCTTGCGGGTGCGCGCGTTGGTGTGCGTGCGCTGCCCGCGGACGGGGAGCCCCTTGCGATGGCGGACGCCCTGGAGGCAGCCGATCTCCATCTTGCGCTTGATGTCCTGCTGCACGTCGCGGCGCAGGTCGCCCTCGACCGTGACGTTCTGGTCGACCCATCCGCGGATGCGGTTGACCTCGTCCTCGGTCAGGTCGCGGACGCGCACGTCGGGGCTGAGCCCGGTCGCGTCGCAGATGCGGCGGGCCGTCGAGCGACCGATGCCGAAGATGTAGGTGAGCGAGATCTCCAGGCGCTTCTCGCGCGGGATGTCGACTCCGGAAATACGTGCCATGTCTCGTTGCCTTCCTGCTGGATCAGCCCTGGCGCTGCTTGTGACGCGGGTTCTCGCAGATCACCATCACGCGCCCGTGGCGACGGATGACCTTGCACTTCTCGCAGATTTTCTTGACGCTGGGTCGGACCTTCATTGCAGACTCACTTGAAGCGGTAGGTGATACGACCCCGGGTGAGGTCGTAGGGGGTGAGCTCGACCTGGACCTTGTCGCCGGGCAGGATGCGGATGTAGTGCATCCGCATCTTCCCCGAGATGTGCGCGAGCACCTTGTGCCCGTTCTCGAGTTCGACCTTGAACATCGCGTTCGGCAGCGACTCGAGAATCGTGCCCTCGAGCACGATCGCATCTTCCTTCGGCTTGGCCAGGGTGGGCTCCTTGTCGTGTGTGGATTCCGGGGTCCGACCCCGGGGTTCCCTGCAAACCCGTTGCAGGGACGAAGGATGAGCCTATCGGCGCCTTTCCCGGGCGCCAAGCGGCGGTCAGCGGCGGTTCTCGATGGCCGAGGTGATCCGCTCGAAGACCTCCTCGGGCGTCCCCACGCCGTCCACCTGGACGATCCGGCCCGATTCCCCGTAGAAATCGATGAGGGGCTGGGTCTGGGACTCGTAGAGATCGAGGCGCTGATTGATGGCCGCGGGGGTGTCGTCGTCGCGCTGCACCACGTCCCCACCGCACACCTCGCAGGTCCAGGGCCGGGGATCGGTTCCCGAGGACTGGTAGTTCGCACCGCAATCCCGGCACACACGGCGGGCCGAGAGTCGCTGGAGCACCATCCCGCGGGGCACCTCGAGGTCGATGACCGTCTCGAGCGGGGCCCCGGTGCTGATGCCGTCGAAGGCCACTGCCTGGGCCACGGTTCGGGGGAACCCGTCGAGGATGTAGCCGCGGCTGCGCGCGTCGTCCTGCCCGAGGCGCTCGGCGACGATGCCGATCATGATGTCGTCGCCCACGAGACCGCCGGAGTCGATGACGCTCTTGGCCATGCGCCCCAGTTCGGTCCCCTCGCGCACGGCCGCACGGAGGATGTCGCCGGTGGAGATGTGCGGCACGACGTAGTGGCGGGACAGGCGGACGCACTGCGTCCCCTTGCCCGATCCCTGGCGCCCCAGCAGCACGATCCTGATCCCCGCGATCACCGGTCCACCTCGCCCCGTGCGGGCCCCCGCCCTTCCGGGCCGGGGGTCACTTCAGGAAGCCCTCGTAGTTGCGCAGCATCAGCTGCGAGTTGATCTGGCGCATGATCTCGAGCGCCACGCCGACCGCGATGAGAACCGTCGTGCCCGCGAACGGGAAGGATTGCACGTCGCCGACCCACAGGATGATGTAGGGGACGATGGCGATGAAGGCCACGAAGAGCGCGCCGGGCAGGGTGATGCGGTTCACGGCCTTGGCGAGGTACTGCTCGGTCTGGGGTCCGGGACGGATACCGGGGATGAATCCCCCCTGCTTGCGCAGCTGGTCCGCCTGGCGGATGGGGTCGAAGGCGATCGAGTTGTAGAAGTAGGCGAACGCCACGATGAGGACGAAGAATCCCGCGATGTAGACCAGGTTCTGGCTGTTCACCAGATAGTCGTTGACGAACGAGGCGATGTTCCCCCGCCACCCCTCGCCGCTGCCCAGCACGTTCGACAGCAGCACCGGCAGCAGAAGGACCGACGAGGCGAAGATGATCGGCACGATCCCGGCCTGGTTCACCTTGAGCGGGATGTAGGTGCTCTGCCCCATCGTCATGCGGCGGCCGACCACCCTCTTGGCGAACTGCACCGGGATGCGCCTCTGCGCCAGTTCCACGCGCACCACGGCGAAGAGGATGAGGAGCGAGACCGCCACCAGGACGGCGAAGACGACGAACTTCTTGCTCTGGAGGATGGAGTAGTAGCTGTAGGGCAGACCGGCGACCACCGAGGCGAAGATGAGCACGCTCATGCCGTTCGAGATGCCGCGCTGGCTGATGAGTTCGCCCACCCACATGAGCAGGGCTGTCCCGGCCACGAGGGTCGGGATGACGAGGAGCGCGCGGGGCATGAAGGGGTCGAGCAGCACCACGTCGGGGGCCTGAGCGGCGGCGCCGAGGAAGGCCGAGCCGTTCCCCTGGCCGAAGATGAAGGTGAGGCCGGATCCCTGGAGGAGCGCGATGACGATGGCCACGTAACGGGTGGTCTGGGTGATCTTGCGCTGCCCCACCGCACCCATCTCCCGCCACTCCTGCAGCTTGGGGATGACGACGTTGAGCACCTGCATGATGATGCTCGCCGTGATGTAGGGCATGATGCCGAGCGCGAAGATCGAGAACGATCCGAACGCACCGCCGGAGAAGAGGTTGAGGAATCCGAGGGCGCCCTGGGAGTTGGCCGCCTCGCGCAGCTGGGACACCGCCACAGGATCGACACCGGGCACGCGCAGGGCGGAGCCCGCGCGGTACACCATCACCATCGCCAGGGTGAAGAAGACCTTCTTGCGCAGGTCCTCCACCATGAAGATGTTCTTGACGTTCGTGAACACGTCGACTCCTTACGTCCGGGGGTGCGTGCGACCCCGGTTCAGCGGTTGGTGAACTGGTTTCCCTGTGCCGGGGGACGGACCTTGTGCGGCAACGGCAGGAGCGTCACCGACCCGCCGGCGGCGAGGATGGCCTTCTCGGCCGACTTCGACACGGCGTGGGCCGACACCTTCACCGGGATCGAGATCGTGCCGCGGGCCAGGACCTTGACGAGCGTCCCCTTGTGGGCGACGCCACGGGCCACGAGGACGGCGGGATCGACCTCGGCGAGGCCGAGTTCCTGGAGGGCGTCGAGATTGACCGCGTGGTACTCGACGCGGAACGGGTTGTTGAAGCCCTTGAGCTTGGGGACGCGCTGCTTGAGGGGCATCTGACCGCCCTCGAAGCCGCGGGCCACCGTGTTGCGGGCGTACTGGCCCTTGGTGCCTCGGCCGGCGGTCTTTCCGCCCTTGCCGGCGATGCCGCGACCGACGCGCCTGCGGCGCTTGGTGCTGCCCGGTGCGGGTGCGAGTTCGTCGACGCGCATGTCAGTTCTCCTTGACTTCGATGAGGTGGGGAACCCGGGCGATCATGCCGCGGATCTCGGGACGGTCGGGAAGCGTGTTCGTGTCGCCGATGCGGGTCAGCCCGAGAGCCCGCAGCGTGCCGCGGGACTTGGGCTTGATTCCGATGCGCGACCGGCGCAGCGTGACGGTGATGGTCCTGTCGGCCACGGTCAGTGCACCTCCCCCGCGGCGAGCGCACGCTCGCGGTCGGTGTAGGCCTTGAGCATGCCCTTGGGCACGAACGAGTCGGCCGGGATGCCGCGGCGACGGGCGACCACGTCGGGACGCTGCAGCGAGCGCAGACCCTCGATCGTGGCCCGGGCCACGTTGATGGCGTTGGCCGATCCGAGCGACTTGCACAGCACGTCGTGGATCCCGGCCTCCTCGAGGATGATGCGCGCGGCTCCGCCGGCGATCACCCCGGTACCGGGAGCGGCGGGCTTGAGCAGCACACGACCGGCACCGCACACGCCGAGGATCGGGTGGGTGATGGTCGGGCCGGCGAGGGCGACGTCGAACAGGTTGCGCTTGGCCTCCTCGGTCCCCTTCTGGATGGCGAGGGGCACCTCCTTGGCCTTGCCGTACCCGAGGCCGACGCGACCGTTGCCGTCACCCACCACGACGAGCGCGGTGAAGGAGAAGCGACGTCCTCCCTGGACGACCTTGGCGACGCGGTTGATGTGGATGACCCGCGACTCGCGCAGGCCCCCCGGCTCGGTCGTTGCGTTGACGTGTGTGTTGCTCATCAGAATTCCAGTCCTGCATCACGGGCGGCCTTGGCCGCGGCGGCCACACGGCCGTGGTAGAGGTAACCACCCCGGTCAAACACGACCGCGGTGACTCCCGCCGCCTTGGCGCGCTGGGCGATCAATTCCCCGACCTTCGTCGCGGCGTCCACGGTGGCGCCACTGGTCGAGCGCATGCCGGTCTCCACCGACGACGCGGACGCCACGGTGTGGCCGAGATCGTCGTCGATGAGTTGCATGCTGAAGTGCTTGTTGGTGCGGTGCACAGCGAGACGCGGCCTCGCGGCGGTGCCGTGGACCTTCTTGCGCACCCGGCGGTGGCGACGGAGCCGCGATTCGCGGCGGGTCTTGGAGATGTTTGCCATGGTCGTCTACCTGTGTCCCTCGGTCACTTCTTGCCGGTCTTGCCGGCCTTGCGGAGGATTCGCTCGTCGAGGTACCGCACTCCCTTGCCCTTGTAGGGCTCGGGCTTGCGGATCGCCCGGATGTTGGCGGCCACCTGGCCGACGACCTCCTTGTCGATGCCGCGCACGATGACGCGGGTCTGGGCGGGGACCTCGAAGGTGATGCCGTCCGGAGCCGGGACGATGACCGGGTGCGAGAACCCGAGCGCGAGGCGCAGGTTCGTTCCCTGGGCCTCCGCGCGGTAGCCCACGCCCACGATCTCGAGCTCCTTGGCGTATCCGTCGGTGACCCCGACGACCATGTTGTTCACCAGCGTTCGCACGAGGCCGTGCAGCGAGCGGCTCTCGCGCTCGTCGTCCGGACGCTCCACGAGGATCACGGACTCCTCCTTGCGGACCGTGATGCCGCCGGGGATCTCCCGGGACAACTGACCCTTGGGTCCCTTCACGGTGACGGTGCGACCGGCGATGCTCACCTCGACCCCCGAGGGGACGGTGATGGGTGACTTTCCGATGCGTGACATGTCTCTTCCTACCTTCCCATCACCACACGAAGCAGAGGACCTCGCCGCCGACCTTGCGCTTGCGCGCCTCGCGGTCGGTCATGAGACCCTGGCTGGTGGACAGAACGGCCACGCCGAGGCCGCCGAGGACGCGCGGCACCTCGGTGGACGCGCGATAGACGCGCAGACCCGGCGTGGAGATCCTCGTGAGACCGCTGATCGTGCGATGGCGGTCGTTCGAGTACTTCATGTGGACGGTGAGCTCGTTGCCGGGACCCTTGCGGGCGGGCGCCACCGAGTATCCGTCGATGTAGCCCTCCTTCTTCAGGATCTCGGCCAGGGCCACCTTCTGCTTCGAGGAGGGCATGACCACGTTCTCCTTCAACGCGGTGTTCGCGTTGCGGATGCGGGTGAGCATGTCGGCGATGGGATCGGTCATCATGTCCGTTACCTCACCAGCTCGCCTTGGTCACGCCCGGGATCTCGCCGGCGTGCGCCATCTCGCGGAGGCAGACGCGGCAGAGGCCGAACTTGCGGTACACCGAGCGGGCGCGTCCGCACTTGCGGCAGCGCGTGTACGCCCGGACACGGAACTTCGGCTTGGCGTTCGCCTTGTTGATCAGTGACTTCTTTGCCATTGTCCTCTACCTGTCCTACTTCTTCTTGCCGCCGCGGGCGGGGCCCTTGGCCTTCTTGCGCGGAGGGGGGCCGCCCTCGTTGCCGCGCTTGAACGGGAAACCGAACGCGTCGAGGAGGGCCCGGCCCTGCTCGTCGTTCACGGCGGTGGTCACGATGGTGATGTCCATGCCGCGGGGTGCGTCGATCTTGTCGTACTCGATCTCCGGGAAGACCGTCTGCTCGGCGAGGCCGAACGTGTAGTTGCCCCTGCCGTCCCACGAGTGGGCCGGCAGGCCGCGGAAGTCGCGGATACGGGGGATGGCGACCGAGAGGAGCCGGTCGAAGAACTCCCACATGCGGTCGCCCCTGAGGGTGACCTTGCAGCCGATGGCCTGGTTCTCGCGGAGCTTGAACCCGGCGATCGAGTCGCGGGACTTCGTCACCACCGGCTTCTGGCCGGAGATGGCCGTGAGGTCGGCCACGGCGCCGTCGAGGAGCGACGGCTGCTGTGTGGCCTTGCCCACCCCCATGTTGATGACGATCTTCTCGAGACGGGGCACCTGCATGACGTTCACCAGCCCGAGCTGGGCCATGATCGCCTGCTTCACCTCGGCGTCGTAGCGCGCCTTGAGGCGCGGAGCGGTGGCGGTGGACATCAGACTTCGTCTCCCGTGGTCCTGGCGATGCGGATCTTCCGGCCGTCCTTGTCGAGGCGGAAGCCGATGCGCGTGGTCTTTCCCTTGTGGACGAGCATGACGTTCGACGCGTCGAGGGGCATGGCCTTCTCGACGATGTCGGGCTTGTCGCCCGCCTTGCGCGCCTTCGTGTGGCGCTTGGCGAGGTTGACCCCCTCCACCACCACCTTGTTGTCGGCGGGCATCACCCTGGAGACGGTGCCCTCCTTGCCGATGTCCTTGCCCGCGATGACGCGGACGAGATCGCCCTTCCTGAGCTTCATGGTCACAGCACCTCCGGTGCGAGCGAGACGATTCGCATGAACTTCTTGTCGCGGAGTTCGCGACCCACCGGCCCGAAGATGCGGGTGCCGCGGGGGGTGAGGTCCTCCTTGATGAGAACGGCGGCGTTCTCGTCGAAGCGGATGTAGCTGCCGTCGGGACGGCGCTTCTCCTTCTTGACCCGGACGACGACGCAACGCACGACCTCGCCCTTCTTCACGCCGGCGCCGGGGATGGCGTCCTTGACGGTGCCGATGAACACGTCACCGATCGAGGCGTAACGACGACGCGTGCCGCCCAGAACCTTGATGACGAGGACCTCCTTGGCGCCGCTGTTGTCGGCCACGCGGAGACGGGATTCCTGCTGGATCACTTCGCACGCTCCAGGATCTCGACGATGCGCCAGCGCTTGAGCTTGGACATCGGGCGGGTCTCCATGACACGGACGCGGTCGCCGACCTGGGCGTCATTGGCCTCGTCGTGTGCATAGAGCTTCTTGGTGCGCAGCACGAACTTGTCGTACTTCGAGTGGCGGACGCGCTCCACGACGGAGATGACCGCGGTCTGGTTCATCTTGTTGGAGACGACGAGGCCCTCGCGGACCTTGCGGGCCTTGCGCTCGGTGGTGTTGTCGGTGCTCATCTTCCCTGTCACTTCCCTGCTGCCTCGGCCGCGGCGATCTCGCGCTCGCGGATGAGGGTGTTGATCCGGGCGATGCGACGACGGACCTTCCTGATCTCGTCGTGCTTGTCCAGTTGGCCGGTGGCGCTGCGGAACCGGAGGTTGAGGGCCTCCTGCTTCGCGGCGCGCAACTCGGAGACGAGGGCCGCGAGGTCCTTGTCCCTGAGTTCGGAGATGGTGTTCTTCTGTGCCATGTCTCTGTCCGTCCTCGTCAGATGGGCTCGTCGCGCGAGATCACGCGGGCCTTGATCGGGAGCTTCTGCACGGCGCGCTCGAGGGCGGCACGGGCGACGTCCGGGGTGGGATAGCTGAGCTCGAAGAGGACACGACCGGGCTTGACGACGGCCACCCAGAACTCCGGGTTTCCCTTGCCCGAGCCCATGCGGGTCTCGGCGGGCTTCTTGGTCACCGGCTTGTCGGGGAACACGTTGATCCACACCTTGCCGCCGCGCTTGATGTGGCGGGTCATGGCGATACGGGCTGCCTCGATCTGGCGCGCGGAGATCCAGCCGGGCTCGAGGGCCTGGATGCCGTACTCGCCGAACGCCAGGGCGTTCCCGCCCTTGGACGTTCCGGTCATGCGGCCGCGCTGCTGCTTGCGGTGACGGACCTTGCGGGGCATCAACATGGTCAGTCCTCCCCTCGGAGCTTGGGAGTCTCGTGCGACTCGTGGATGCGACGCTCGATCGCCTCCTCCTCCTCGAGGAGACGCTCGAACTCGGGGTCGGCCTCCTTGACGAGGGGCGCCATCTCGGTCTCGACGGCGTCCGTGGCGGTGCGGGGACCGGCGGAGGACACCACGCGACGACCGGGAGCGGCCGCCTCGGACGCGGTCGCGCCGGAGGTGTCCCCGACGGCCATCGCGGCCTCGCGGCTGATCTTGTCCTGCGACTGGCTCTTGTAGGGGAGGATGTCCCCCTTGTAGAGCCACACCTTCACGCCGACGCGACCCGATCCGGTGCGCGCCTCGCGGAACCCGTAGTCGATGTCGGCGCGCAGGGTGTGCAGGGGCACGCGTCCCTCGCGGTACCACTCGGTGCGGCTCATCTCGGCTCCACCGAGACGACCGGAGCACTGGATGCGGATGCCGAGAGCGCCGAACTTCTGGGCGTTCTGCACGGCGCGCTTCATGGCGCGACGGAAGGCGATGCGGTTGACCAGCTGGTCGGCGACGCCCTGTGCGATGAGGGCGGCATCGAGCTCCGCCTGCTTGATCTCGATGATCGTGAGCTGCACACGGTTGTTGCCCGTGATGCGGGCGAGACCGGCGCGGAGTTCGTCGGCCTTGGCACCCTTGCGTCCGATGACGATGCCCGGACGCGCGGTGTGCACCTCGACCTTGAGCTCGCCCGGCTTGCGCTCGACCTCGACGCGGCTGACCGCGGCGTCCTCGAGGGTCGTCATGAGGTACTCGCGGATTTTCCAGTCCTCGGTGAGGTGGTCCTTGTACTCGCGCACGCTGAACCAGCGGCTCTTCCAGTCGGTGGTCACACCGAGGCGGAAGCCGTACGGGTTGATCTTCTGACCCATCAGTTCTCCTGGTTCTCTCCGGACGCCGCGTCCTGGGCGGCATCCGTCTCGGGGGTGTCGACGACCGGGGTCTCCGCCTCGGCGGTCACCGGGGTCTCCTCGACCGGCTGCTCCTCGGGAGCGGTCTCGGCGGCGGCGGCGCGACGGCTGGCCTGCACGCGGGCACTGCGACTGCCGGCGGCGGTCCGGGATCCCTTGGCCATCGTCTTGGCGTCGCGGACCTTGATGGCCTCCTCGGTCATCGTGTCGACGATCACTGTGATGTGACAGGTGCGCTTGTTGATCCGGCCGGCGCGACCCTTGGCGCGGGGACGGAAACGCTTGAGCGTCGGACCCTCGTCGGCAAAGCACGCCTTGACGTAGAGGTCGTCGGCGTCGAGTTCGTTGTTGTTCACCGCGTTGGCCACCGCCGACGCGAGGACCTTGCGCACGAGGGTCGCGGCCTCGCGGTCGGTGAACCTGAGGATCTCGTCCGCGGAGGCGACGTCCTTGTCGCGCACGAGGTCGAGCACGACGCGCACCTTCGATGCCGACGAGCGGACGTAGCGCGCGCTCGCGCGCACGCCGCTGCTCGATCCCGCGACGCGGTTCGCCTCGTTCAGCTTGGGACCGGTCACTTCCTCGCCCCCTTCTCCTGGCCCGCGTGGAAGCGGAAGGTGCGGGTCGGCGAGAACTCGCCGAGCTTGTGCCCGACCATTGACTCGGTCACGTACACCGGCACGTGCTTGCGCCCGTCGTGGACGGCGATGGTGTGCCCGACCATGTCGGGGACGATCGTGGACCGACGCGACCAGGTCTTGATGACCTTGCGGTCGCCCGCGGCGTTCGCGGCGTCGATCTTCTTGAGCAGGTGCTCGTCGACGAACGGGCCCTTCTTGAGACTGCGCGACATGGGTGGTTACCTCCGTCCCTTTCCGGCGCGTCGGCGGCGCACGATGAGCTGCTGCGACGGCTTGTTCTTGTTGCGGGTGCGACCCTCGGGCTTGCCCCAGGGCGACACCGGCGGGCGACCGCCCGAGGTCTTGCCCTCGCCGCCGCCGAGCGGGTGGTCGACGGGGTTCATGGCCACGCCGCGGGTCTGCGGGCGCACGCCCTTCCAGCGGTTGCGGCCGGCCTTGCCGATCTTGACGAGCTCGTGCTCGGAGTTTCCGACCTCGCCGACCGTGGCACGGCAGTCGAGGAGCACGCGGCGCATCTCGGTGGAGGGCAGGCGCAGGGTGGCGAAGTCGCCGTCCTTCGCCACGAGCTGCACGGCCATGCCCGCCGAGCGGCCGATCTTCCCGCCGCCACCGGGACGCAGTTCGACGTTGTGCACCACGGTTCCCACCGGCATGAAGCGCAGCGGCAGGGCGTTGCCGGGCTTGATGTCGGCGCCGTGACCCGACTCGACGTGCATGCCGACCTCGAGACCCTTCGGCGCGAGGATGTAGGCCTTGGTGCCGTCGGCGTAGTGCAGCAGCGCGATGCGGCAGGTCCGATTCGGGTCGTACTCGATGGCGGCGACCTTGGCGGTCACGCCGTCCTTGACGCGCTTGAAGTCGATGATGCGGTACTGGCGCTTGTGCGCGCCGCCCTTGTGTCGTGCCGTCTTGCGGCCGTAGGAGTTGCGTCCACCGGTGTTGGACTTCGAGACGAGGAGGGTCTTCTCGGGGGTCGACTTGGTGATCTCCGAGAAGTCCGAGACGGTCTGGAAACGACGCCCGGGGCTCGTCGGCTTGCGCTTGCGGATTGCCATGGTTCTCTCAGCTTTCGAACAACGGGATCTTGCTTCCCGCCTCGAGGGTGACGATCGCCCGCTTCGTGGACGGACGCTTGCCCAGACGGTTGGTGTTGCGGGTCCGCTGGAACTTGCCCTTGCGGTTGAGGGTGTTGACCTTGAGCACCTTGACGCCCCAGATCGCCTCGATGGCGTCGTGGATCTCGGGCTTGGTCGCGTCGACGTGCACCTGGAAGGTGTAGACGTCGGTCTCCATGAGGCCGTAGCTCTTCTCCGACACGACCGGGGCGAGGATGATGTCGCGGGGGTCCTTCATCGGGCCTCCTCCTTCTTGCGGGCGGCGGGGAGGGTCGCCGAGGTGAAGACGATCCACTCGTTGCACAGCACGTCGTAGGCGTTCAGCTCGGTCGACAGGATCAGCTGCACCTCGGGGATGTTGCGGAAGCTGCGGATCGCCGTGTCGTCGGCGGTGTCCACCACGACGAGCGAGCGACCGGAGACCCCGAGGGCGGCAAGGGCCGTGATGGCCTCCTTGGTGCTGGGGGCGGAGAAACCCCACGAGTCGACGACCACCACGCGGCCGGCCGCGGCGCGGTCGCTCAGGGCGGAGGCGAGGGCGAGGCGCACCATCTTGCGGGGGGTGCGCTTGGAGTACGAGCGGGGCTTGGGCCCGAGCGCGATGCCGCCGCCGGTGTAGTGCGGGGCACGGGTGGAGCCCTGACGGGCGCCGCCGGTCCCCTTCTGGCGGAACGGCTTCTTTCCGCCGCCCGACACCTCGGCGCGGGTCTTGGTGGACTGGGTGCCCGCGCGACGGTGGGCCAGCTGGGCCGTCACGACCTGGTGCATGACGGGGACGTTCGGCTGGACGCCGAACAGTTCGTCGACCAGTTCCGCGGTTCCCGCGGACGCACCCGCGACGTTCTTGACTGCAATGGATGCCATGGGGATCACTTCGCCTTCACTGCGTTGCGCACGATGACAACGCCGCCGTTGGGGCCGGGGACCGAGCCCTTGATGAGGAGGAGACCGCGCTCGGGATCGGCCTGCACCACCTCGAGGTTGAGGGTGGTGACCTGCTCGTTGCCCATGTGGCCGGCCATGCGCAGACCCTTGAAGACGCGACCGGGGAAGGAGCAGGAGCCGATGGAACCGGGCGCGCGGTGGTGCTTGTGGTTGCCGTGGCTGGCGCCCTGACCGTTGAAGTTGTGGCGCTTCATGCCGCCCGCGAAGCCCTTGCCGCGGCTCACGGCCGTGACGTCCACCTTCTCACCCGCGGCGAGCAGGTCGGCGGCGATCTCCTGACCGACCTCGTAGCCGTCGACCGACTCGAGCCGCAGTTCGACGACTCGACGACCGGCCTCGACGTTGGCCTTCTCGAAGTGGCCGCGCTCGGGACGGGTCAGCTTGGCGGCGTTCTTGTGGCCGAAGGTGACCTGGAGGGCCGAATAGCCGTCGGTCTCGCGCGTCTTCACCTGGACGACGCGCACCGGCTCGACGCGCAGAACCGTGACGGGGATGACCTTCTGGTCGTCCCCCCACACCTGTGTCATGCCGACTTTCTCGCCGACGATCGCTTTCTGTGCCATGGCGGCATTCCTCTTGTTGTGTTCTCGGGTTGTTCACGCAAATGCTCCGACAACATGGCTGTTGCCGGAGCACCGGAGATGGGTTGTGCCGTGCGGTTCCGGCGGAGTCGCCGGCCTTCACGGACGTCGATTTTGGGATGGTCGACGATCGATCTGGCCTGCCGGGCGGACCCGACAAGCACGGAAAAGGAACTCTATCGGGGAGGTCGCGGGGCCACACAGGCCGACCCCACCCCCGCCGCGGGGGCCGGGGCGAACCCGTGTTCGGTCCGGGACCCGGTGCCTGTCGGTCAGCCCTGGTCGGGACGAGCCACGAGGGTCGCCGACAGGGTGAGGCGTCGCCCCGCCCGCTCGACGACGATGGAGATGGTCTCCCCGGGGGCGGTGTCCCTCACGATGCCGATGAGGGCCCCCTGGCCGGTGATGGTCTGATCGTCGATCTCAAGGATGATGTCGTCCACCTCGAGGCCGGCCGCCTCGGCGGGCGAATCGACCTCCACCTCGACGACCACGGCCCCCGAGCCCCCGTCACCGCGACCGGTGAGCGAGATGCCCAGGTACCCCTGCTGGCGGGCCTCCCCGTCGGCGCTGGCACGCAGGATGACGAGCACCCGCTGCACCTCGGCGACCCCGATGGCGAACCCGATGTTGTTGGCGGTCGAGGAGAACCCTCCCGTGGCCACGGCGGTGTTGATGCCCACCACCTCGCCGCGCAGGTTGATGAGCGGACCGCCCGAGTTGCCCGAGGAGATCGCCGCGTCGGTCTGGATGAGCCCGTTGAGGGCCCCGTTGTCGTCGGTGAGGGTCCTGTTGAGGGCCGAGACGATGCCGGCCGTGACGCTCGGCCCGCCGTCCAGATTGAGGGCATAGCCCACCGCCACGACGGGGTCCCCCACCGCCACGGATCCGGCATCGGCGAACCGGGCCGCGGTGAGGCCGGTGGCGCCCCGCAGCTTCAGGAGCGCCAGGTCGTTGCCCGGGTCGGTCGCCAGCACGTCGGCCGGAACGGCCGACGTGGCCCCGTTGAGACGCACCCGGACCTCCTCGGCCCCGGCGACCACGTGCTCGTTCGTGACGATCTGGCCGTCGCTGGAGATGATCACGCCGGTGCCGATGGACTCGCCATCGGAGCCGATGCTGTCGATCGTGACGACGCTCGGAGCGATCGCCGCCCAGGCAGCGGCCACGGCCGTGTCCCCCACCTCGGTGGGATCGACGGGAGCGGCGGTGACGAGTGGGGAGGAACCGCCGAGTCGGTCGACCGAGCCCGAGCCGACGATGCCGCCGAGGAGGCCGGCCCCGAACCCCATCGCGAGCACCACGGCCACGGCGGCCACGCGGGCGCCGCGCGGGACGGACCCGTCGCGTCCGTCTCGGGCGGGGGGAACGTTGATCCAGTGCGCATCGGACATGGTCCCGTTCTATCGGCGGGGCCGCGGACGGCGAACGCGGGGACGTCAAGAAAATGCCAAGAAACGGGCCCGGGAAAGGCGAAAGGGGCGGCTCTCGCCGCCCCCTCCACCCACTGGAGAGTCCCGTCGGGCCGGTCAGCCCTGGAGTTTGATCTCGATGTCGACACCGGCCGGCAGGTCGATGCGCTGCAGGGAATCGATGGTCTTGTTGGTCGGCTCGACGATGTCGATGAGGCGCTTGTGGATCCGCATCTCGAAGTGCTCACGGGAGTCCTTGTCCACGTGGGGTCCGCGGATGACCGTGAAGCGGTGCTTGTCGGTCGGCAGCGGGATGGGGCCGCGGATCTTCGCGTTCGTGCGCAGGACCGTCTCGACGATCATGCGGGTCGACTTGTCGATGATCTCGTGGTCGTAGGCCTTGAGCCTGATTCGGATGCTGTTGGTCGCCATGTCCCGGATCCGTTACTTGATGATCTTCGTGACGCGGCCCGCACCCACCGTGCGGCCACC
>CAZSNB010000025.1:0-22339 GCA_964608285.1 uncultured Bifidobacterium sp. | reverse complement strand
TCGCTCCACCAGTCGGCCCCCCGGAATGTCCACCCGGAACCGCACCCGGCTGACGAGGCGGGTGCCCGTCACCCCGTTCACCTCGGCGGCGCGCAGTTCGTAGGCCAGCGAGAAGGGCACTCGGCGGGCGATCCGTCCCGCATCACCCAGGGTGATGACGAAGGCGCGGGGAGGGTCCACGACGGCTGCAACGAAGTGGACCGGACCGCCGGGGACGACGTCGCCGGCGGCGAGGTGCTGCCACTCCGGATGGATCTCCCGCGCACTGCGGCGACCGAGGTTGTCGATGATGTCCCAGCTGTACCAGCCGGCTCGTCCGAAACCCATCTGACGCAACCATGGGAACACGTGTTGCGGAGGAGCAGCGATGTCGATGCAGCGTGTGGCGACGAGACGGGCATCCGGCACGAGATCGTCGCCCACCACCGGCCCCGAGCGTTCCTCGGCGGTGGCGTGGACCCGGGGATGCGTCATGTGGAGACGACGTCGTCGGAATCTTCGCGCATCACGATGACGAGGCCCCAGACCGCGGCAATGCCGCACACCGTCCAGGCCATCGTGCGCACGAGGTTCGCCGTCATCAGCCGGTCGTAGGTGGACGCGTCGAACCGGTCGAGCAGGCGTCCGTGGGCAGGGGCGGACCAGAAGCCGCTGATCGCGAGAACGACGGCCATCGCCGCACCGTTCACGAGCATCGCAAGGCGCATCCGCCGCCATCCCCCGAGAAAGGCCGCCGCGAGCAGGGTCAGCAGGGTGAGACCCTCGGTGAGCCAGGGCAGCACCAGCAGGGCGCCGATGCGGTCCACGTGTTCCGACTGGAGAGTGTCGTAGTAGCGCATCCCTTCGGGTCCACTTCCCATGCGGCCCGCGGTGCCGAGCAGTGGATAGTGCAGGTGGTGCACCGTCCAGATGAGGCCCACCATGAACCAAGTGCTGACGGCGTGGATGATGGCGACGTTCCGGAGAGCGGGACGTGACACGAGCACGGCCCGACCCTAAGGGCAGCCCGATGACCCATCCAACCTCGGTTAGCCTCGTCGGATGCCCTCCCTCGACGCCGCGGCCATCGTGCGCACGTTGGCAGGTCGGCGGGAGGATTGGCGCCTGCATCGTCCGCTGGCCCCGAACCCTCCGTCACCCTCCCTGGCGTGGGTCGGCCCGGTGATGGTGATCGTCGCCACGGCAGCCGGTTGGTTCGCCTTCGCCGATGCCGTCGGCGAGGAGGGTGACCCGGCGTTCGCCCTCTTCATCGGATCGGTCTCCATCCTCTTCATGGCATGGAGCAACGTGCTGGCCACGCGCTGGCGGGGTCTCGAGCCCTTCTTCGGCGGACTCGACCGCATGTACAGGTGGCATCGGTGGTTCGGTGCGCTCTCGGTGGCGGCCATGTGGTTGCACGTCGAGCAGATCGACGACGTCGAGGGAATCCGGGGGGCTTCGGAGTCGGTGGCGGATGCGGCAGAGGATCTCGCCGGCACGGGCGAGACCCTCCTGTACCTCCTCGTCATCGCCAGCCTCGTGAGATGGGTGCCGTATCGATGGTGGCGCCAATCCCACAAGTTGATGATCCTGCCGTATGTCTTCTCCAGCTGGCACTTCCACACGGCGACCAAGCCGTACGCGAATTCGTCCGCCTGGGGCAGGTGGTTCCAGGTGCTCATGATCCTCGGCATCGTGGCCTGGGTGTATCGGGTCATCTGGCGCGACGGATGGGCGCGGGGTGCGCGCTACACCGTCTCCTCGGTGACGAACTCCGGTCCGACCACGACCATCGAGATGTCGCCGGTGCGACGGCCGCTCCGTCACGCAGCCGGACGATTCGTCTTCGTGCGCATCGGGCGCGGCGCCCTCGCCGAGCCCCATGCGTTCACGATCGCCTCCGCTCCGCACGAGCCGCGGCTGCGGCTCCATGTCAAGAGCCTCGGGGACTGGAGCGAACGCTTGGGGTCGGCCCTGACCGTGGGAGAGCGGGTGCGCGTTGAGGGTCCCTATGGCGGGCTCGAGCTCCACCCCGACGATGCGCGGACCACTGTCTGGATAGCGGGAGGCGTGGGGATCACCCCGTTCCTCGGTGCCAGCGCCGAACTGCCGTCCGGTCGCACCCCACCGCACCTCTTCTACGCGGTGAGGTCGCGCGAGGAAGCCGTCGGACTGGATGTGCTCGAAGCCGCATCCGCGGCGGGGCGCATCCTGCTCCATGTGCATGCGTCCTCGGAGGAGTGTCGTCTGTGCGCCGCCGACCTCGAGGCCACGTTCGGAGAGGACGGATTGCGGGGCGCCCATGTGGTGATGTGCGGTCCGGACACGCTCGTGCGCGACATGACCCGGTCGGTGCGTCGACTGGGAGCGCGGCGGGTGCACGTCGAGGCCTTCGACATCCGCACGGGTGTCGGACCCGACCTCTCCCGAGAAGTCGGCGGCATCATCGCGTCCGGCCGTCGCCGCATCGGTGCCGGACGCCGGAGGGACGTGTGACCGTCCCGCCCGATCCCCATTGGGTCGGCATCATCGAGCGCGGGACTGCGGAGGAACTGCGGGCCGCGCTGAGGACCTCGGTCGAACATGCGCGGCGAACCTCTCTCGAGGTGGAGCGGTACAGGCGGGCCGCGGACGAGGCCAACGCGCGTGCCGCGTCGCTGCGACGCGAGCTCGAGTGGATGAACGAGCGCTACACGGTGCGGCGCGTCCTGCGGGGGTTGCGCCGTCGACTCTCGTCCCGATGAGGGGGCGTCGCAGGTCCGACGCGGCGGGAGACGTGGTGATCTCCCTCGTCACGACGGTCCACGGAGACGGCGAGGCGTTGCGTCGGACGTCGCGTTCCCTGAGGCGCCAGCGGGGGGTGACGTGGGAGTGGGTCCGCGTCGGCCCCGGGCAGTCTCGTGAAGCCGCGGAAAACGAGGCCATTTGCCGTGCGCGCGGGACCTTCGTCGGCTTCCTCGACGAGGGGCACACGCTCGAGCCCGACGCGCTCGCTGCTCTCGCCGCGGTCATCAGGGACCATCCTGGGGTCGACATCGTCTACACAGACGAGGACCGCGTCGACCGTCGGGGCTACCGATTCGATCCATTCCTCAAGCCGGACTGGTCACCCGAGCGCCTGCTGTGTCACGACTATTTCGGTGATCTCACCCTGATGCGCGCCTCCCGTGTGCGGAGCCTGGGCGGAATCCGGGAGGGATTCGGTTCCGCGCGTCGCCACGATCTGTTCCTGCGCCTCACCGACGATGCCGCCGACGTGCGTCACGTGCGCCGCATCCTCCATCACGCACCCGGTTCGCCACCGTCGGTCGATGGCGGGGGAGCGGAGCAGGAACCCGACGCCCACCGGCGGGCCATCGAGGAGACCTGTCGGCGGCGTGGCATCGACGCCGAGGTGGTCCCCACGGGCGAGGGCGTCCACATCGTGCGACGACGCCCCGTCTCCCGGCCGTCGGTGTCGGTGGTCATCCCCACGCGCGGATCGGCCAAGCCGCTGTTCGGTCTCGAGAGTCCGATGATCGAGAACCTCCTGCGCAGTGCCCTCGCCCTCGCCGACCGGGAGGACATGGAGTGGGTCGTCGTCTACGACACCGTGATGGATCCTGCCCTGCTCTCGCGGCTCGGCGCTCTCTCTCCCCGTGTGCGACCGGTGGCCTACGACGAGCCCTTCAGCTTCGCCCGCAAGTGCAACGTCGGCGCCCGCGAGGCCCGGGGTGACGTGCTCGTCTTCCTCAACGACGACATGGAGGCGATCACTCCGGAGTGGGTCGATCGTCTCGCCGCGCATCTCGAGGACGAGGGCGTGGGCGCCGTCGGTGCGATGCTGCTGCTCGAGAGCGGTCTCGTGCAGAGCGCCGGACACCGGGACACGCCGACGGGTCCCGTGAACCTGGCCCGTGGCCGCAGCCCCGACAGCCCCCGGGGGCGGGGGCAGGAGATGCGGGTGACGCGCGAGGTCACGGGCATCACGGGGGCCTGCATCGCCATGAGACGGAGAACCTTCGCCGATGTCGGCGGCTTCGACGAGTCCTATCCCGGCAACTTCAACGACGTCGACCTCTGCTACCGCATCACCGACAGGGGACTACGCATCCTGTGGACGCCGGATGTTCGGTTCTTCCACTTCGAGAGCCAGACCCGGGGAATCCTCGTGGAACCGGGCGAACGCGAGCACCTCAATCGGCAGTGGGGACATCGATACGCGAGGGACGACCTGGACCCCTACGTGCGAGAGTTGAGCATGGATGCAGGCGGCTCGTCCCGATGATCGAGCCGCGCGAGGTCGTCCTACCGGCAGAGGCCATCCAAGCCCTCTGTGAGATCCTCGGCATCATGGCCGACGAGGTGATGCGCGAGCCTCTCGGCGCCCGCTGGGACATCCCCCGCATCGTGGAGCTCGAGGAGCGTCTCATGCGTCCGGCCGAGGGAGACCCCGTCGTCATCGGCATCGACGATGCGGCTCTGCTGTTGGACGGAATGGCCTTCACCGAGGTGATGTCCGAGGATCTGCCATGGATCGAGATGGTGCGCTGGACGTCCGATTTCGTCACGGCCGAACTTCGCAGCCACTGGACCGAGGACGAGTGGCGCACTCTCACGGCCCGGGGATGAGACCCTGGCCCACCGGAGGTCAGGTGCCGCAGAAGGTCTGGTAGCCCTCCCAATCGGGGGGCATGGACTCGGTGTAGCGCTCGAGTCCCGGGCGTTCCGTGAAGGGGTCGGCGAGCACGTCGATCAAATCGCTGAGCGGCAACATGTCACCGGCCGTCGCGGCGGCGAGGGCGGTCTCGACGAGATGGTTGCGCGGGATGTAGACGGGGTTCACGCGGTCCATGGCGTCGGCCACGATGGTGTCGCTCTCCTCGATGCCGGTGCGGGCGTCGCGCCAGCGTGCGGCCCAGGCATCGAATGCCTCGGCATCGGGCCAGGGTCGCCGGGCTCGTTCCGTATTCCCCCGGGCGAGACCCGACATGGCCCGCATCGTGTTCGTGTGGTCCACCCGTTGGGCCGCCATGAGGGGGAGCAGGTCGGCGATGAGGGAATCCGCCGGCCCCTCGCCGGCCGGCGCATCGCCACCCGGGAGTCCGGTCTTCACGCGCATGCCCCGCATCCACTCGGTCTCGAAGAGGTCTCCGAAGCCCTCGAGCACCTCGGTGGCGAGGCGCACGGCCTCGTCGGTGCCGCTGGCATCCTCGGCGATGAGGGGCACGAGGGTCTCGGCGAAACGCGCCAGGTTCCACCGCGCGATGTGGGGTTGGTTGCCGAAGGCGTATCGACCGGTGGAGTCGATGGAGCTGTACACGGTGCGCGGGTCGAAGGCGTCCATGAAGGCGCACGGCCCGTAGTCGATCGTCTCGCCCGAGATGGTCATGTTGTCGGTGTTCATCACTCCGTGGATGAACCCGACGCGCATCCACGCAGCCACGAGACGCGCCTGGCGTCTCGCGACGGCATCGAGGAGGGCGAGTGCCGGATTCTCGTGGCCGGCGAGGGAGGGGTCGTGGCGGGCGACGGCGTAGGCGACGAGTCGCCGGACGTGCTCGATGCCGAGCCCGGCCGCCCACTCGAAGGAACCGACCCGCAGGTGGCTGGTGGCGACCCGACACAGCACGGCGCCCGGCTCCGGGCCGGTCTGGCGGCGCACCGTCTCGCCGGTGGCGACGACCGCCAATGCCCGGGTGGTGGGGATGCCGAGCGCGTGCATGGCCTCGCCGATGACGTACTCGCGCAGCATCGGTCCGAGCGCCGCCTTGCCGTCGGCGCCGCGGGAGAAGGTGGTGCGGCCGGTTCCCTTGAGATGGATGTCACGGCGCACCCCGCCGGCATCGACGACCTCGCCGAGCAGCATGGCCCGACCGTCGCCGAGTCGCGGGGAGAACGAGCCGAACTGGTGCCCGGCGTAGGCCTGGGCCACCGGCACCGCGCCGTCGGGCACGAGGTTGCCGACGAGGAACCTCACGCCCTCCTCTGTGCGCAACCAGCCGGGATCGATGCCGAGCGAGACGGCGAGCCCGTCGTTGACCACCACGAGCCGGGGTGCGGGCGCGCCGTCGGCGGTCCAGGGCTCGGACATGCCGGGGAGGTCGCGAGCGAAGGTGGCCTCGAAGGAGGGGAGCGACGGAGTGCCCACGTCTGCAGGCTAGGGGCGGGCGTCGGGATCGCCGATGAGCTCGGCGTGCAAGTGTCGCACCATGAGTCGGTGGTCCACGCCGGCGAGGGGAACCCCGACGTCGGCCAGCATCGACAGGCCGATGGCCGTGATCTCATTGAAGACGAGGGCGGGCATCACGGCCGCTTCCCCCACGAAGAGCCTGATGTACACGGCGAAGGCCTCGCGGGCCTGGGTGTTGGCCCGTGCCACGATGCGCGCCATCCCCGGATTTCCGAGGGCGGCGATGGCCAGTTCGTTGCGGTAGGCGCGCCAGGTGCGGCGGGTCTCGTCGAGGGCCGGGAGCACGAGCAGACCGTTGATGTCGGCGGCGGACGCCGTCTTGAGCAGGGGCTCCAGCTGCGTCATGTTGATGTTCACCGCCTCACGACTCGCGGATTCGAGGGTCAGGGCATGGAGGTCGATGATCGCGTCGAATCTCGGGGCAACGGCCCCCGGGGTCAGTTTCGCGGCCCGGGCGATCCGCAACACCGAGGCGTTCTCGTACCCGGCAGATGCCACCACCTCCACCGCACCGCGGATGAGTCGATCGGTCACGGGATCGCCGCTTCCATGGACCGGGGACATCACGGCCATCTGCAACTCGCGGGGCGCATCGGCTGGCAGGCGCTTCCCCGGTGCGTCGGATGGTGCGTAGTCGGCTGCCAGACGGGCGATGCGGGCGGCAAGATCCGTCTCTTTGAGCACCGGTCGGAGGATCTCGGCACCGAGGAGGGCGGCGACCGTCCAGATCGCCCGGAGACGCGCGGTCTCGCCGCCGGGCACCACGGCGCTCCACCACTCCTCCACGTCGGGCCTGACGACCTCGGCGAGCTGCGGTTCGCGACGAGCGAGGGCGAGACATTCGAAGAAGATGCGATCCAGATGGCTCGGCAACACGGAACCGGCGTTGTGGGCGGCATCGACGAGCCACTGCTTTCCGTACCGGGCCCACACCGTGGCCACCACGCCGGTGGCGTCACCGAAATGCGCATAGACGGTGCCGCGGGCGACACCCGCCTCCTTCAGGAGGGCACTGACGGTCAGTCGATCGACACCGGTGCGCGCCACCTGTCGCACCGCCGCGACCATCACGCGGGATTCCTTGGCCGCAGAGGCGCGCAGTTCCGCCCACGCCTGCAGGCTCGCCGACGCCGGGGGCCTGAGCGCCTTCTTGGTTGCCATTTGCGACGAGTGTACGGGGTGCGGGTTCGTCGCCTGGAGTATGACCTCTACGGACCTACTTGGGAATCTTGATGCACGTGAATTGGCGGAAACTCGTGAGCGTGAGCACCGAGTAGTACCGCGAGCTCGACGAGCAGCCGTTGACGGCGATGGACAACTGGTCCGTCGTCAACTTTCCGCTCGTGCGGTCGAGGGGCCAATCGCCGAGCAGGTCCTGTGGCTTGAGCTTCGGGGTGATCTGTCCCGGCCGCAGCGGGCCGGAGTACACGCCGGTGTCGGACAACTGGGAGACCTTGGCGCCATATCCCGCCACCGTGGCCACTGCCTCATCCACCCGGGCGAGGGCCGCATCGAGTTGTGCCGTCAGTTCGGTCACCTCGGATTCGAGTCTTTCCAGACGCGCCAGCACCGCGGAGAGATCGTCACCTTCGGGCACCGAGTCCTCGGGGACGGAGTCGGTCGGCACGGTGGTGTCGGGTGTGGTGTCCTCCTGGGCGGCGGTGCCGGCCCACACGAGGCCGACGAGGCTGACGGAACCGGCGAGCACCAGGACGGGTAGGGACCAGGGGCGCAAGGTGCGTGAACTCATCTCTTCACAGTAGAGGGCGCCTGTGGCGGGGAGTCCCAGGGTCGAGTTGCATCCGACAACGGGTCGCGGAGCCCGACACCCTCGCGCTTCCGGAGGGTGCGCCCGTCACCCTCGCTCGGGCAGGTCGTACTCCGCGACGGTGTAGGGGTGGTTCCGGTCGAACACGGTGAGCGGCCGAGGATTCTCCACGCGTCCGATGGGCCGCACTCCGGCACCGGAGATGCCGAGTCGCTCATCGCCGAGGTCGGCACGTAGGTGATCGGCAAGGGTGCCGAGACGGGCCACCACGTCGGGTTCCTGTGCGGCGAGGTCGGTCGACTCCGCCGGATCGGCGAGCAGGTCGTAGAGCTCGTGACGCACCTCGCCGAAACGGGAGAAGAACAGCTTCCAACGTCCGTCGCGCACGGCCTCGAGGTCGTTCATTCGGTAGTAGGCGAAAGTGTCTCGCGGGGATTCGCCTCCCGACCCGAAGAGCACGTCCGTGGCCTCGATGCCGTCGATCGTCCGATCCGTGGGCACCGTGGCCCCGCATACGCCGGCCAGGGAGGGGAACAGATCGAGCGAGGTGATGAGACCGTCGTACACGTCCCCGGCGGGAACCCGTCCGGGCCAGCGCACGATGGCCGGAACCCGCAGCCCACCTTCGAACGTGGTTCCCTTCCAGCCGCGCAGCGGCAGGTTGCTGCCCCCGATCGGTTCAGGTCGACCGAGCGGGGCCGGTCGGTCACCGAGCGAGCCGTTGTCGCTCGTGAAGATGACGATGGTGTCGTCGTCGAGTCCGAGTGCCTCGAGTTCGTCGAGCAGCACGCCGGTCGCCCAGTCGATGGAGGCCACGGCGGCGCCGTAGTCACCGTTGCGCGACCGGGCACGGAAACGCTCCTCCACATAGAGGGGCAGGTGCACGTACATGTGGGCCAGATAGAGGAAGAAGGGCCGGCTGGCGTTGGTGCGCAGGAACGAGACCGCCTCCTCCACGTAGCGCGCGGTGAGGGTCGTCTGGTCGGGCTGCTGCTCCACCACGTCCGTGCCGCCCGCCGCGGTGCCGTCGAGGAGCGGCAGGGGCGGCATGTCCGGAAGTGCCGGATGGGTGGAACTCTGGCGCCCCATGTCGTTGCTGTAGGGCAGACCGAAGTAGCGGTCGAAGCCGTGGTTGACCGGAAGGAAGTCGTCCTGGTCGCCGCAGTGCCACTTGCCGATCATCTCGGTGGCGTACCCGGCCTCCGACAGCACGCGGGCGATGCTCACCTCGCGGGGCGGCAACCCGACGGCCTGACCGGGGAAGAGCACGGGAAGGCCCTCGAACGAGCCGAAGCCGATGCGCGGGGGATAGCACCCCGTGAGGAGGGCGCCGCGCGAGGGGGAGCACACGGGGGACGCCATGTAGAAGGAGGTGAAGCGGCGACCCTCCGCGGCCAGACGGTCGATGGCCGGTGAGGAGTTGCGCGGGGAGCCGTAGCACCCGAGGTCCCCGTAGCCGAGGTCGTCACAGTTGATGAGGACGACGTTCGGGCGCATCGGCCCATTGTGCTGAATCGGGGCTGATTCCCGGAAAACACGGAACCCCGCGGCCGGGGCCGCGGGGTTCCGTTCGTTCAGGGCCCGGGTCGTGCCCGGGACGGGATCAGGAGTTGATCGGCGGGGCCGGGGCCTTGCCGAGGGCGATGTCCTTGAAGCCCTTGAGAGCGGTGATCTTGGCCACCGTCTTGGCCGGAATCTGGATGGTCTCGCCGGTGGCAGGGTTGCGACCCTGACGGGCGGGGCGCTGCACCTTGGCGAACTTGGCGAAACCGGAGAGGTTCACTTCCTCACCCTTGGCCACGCTGGCCAGGATGACGGCGATCGTCCCCTCCACGATCTTGCCGGCCGTCTTGGTGTCGGTACCGGTGTGGGCTGCTACTGCTTGAATGAGTTCACGCTTCTTCATGCCGGTCACCCTAATGAAGGCCTCGGCGTCAATCGTGGATTTCCGCCCTATCCAGCACGTTTCCTTCCGTAATGGCATTTTTCCACCGGAAAAGCGGGATTTCGCCGATGCCGGGTGGGTCGCGAGCAGGCCCGAAAAGGGCCTCGAGGGCTATGGTGCCCCCGTGTCCGCACGTGTCACGACCCTTCTGAGCCTTCTCACCCTGGAAGAGAAGGTGTCCCTTCTGGCGGGTCGCAACTTCTGGCACACGGTCGCCGTGGAGCGTCTCGGCATCCCCCGGATGCGGGTGTCCGATGGGCCAGCCGGGGTGCGCGGCAGCCTCCTCGACGGGCCCGCCTCCCTGAACATCCCCTGCTCGACGGCTCTCGGTGCCACCTGGGACCCGGCTCTCATCCGCGAGGTGGGTGAACTTCTCGGGCGGGAGGCACGCGCCAAGGGGGCCCGGGTGCATCTCGCCCCCACGGTCAACTTGCACCGCACCCCGGTCGGGGGCCGGAACTTCGAGTGCATGAGCGAGGACCCCCTCCTCACCGCCCTCCTGGCCGTGGAATACGTGAGCGGTGTCCAGTCGGCGGGGGTGGCCAGCTGCATCAAGCACTTCGTCGGCAACGACACCGAGTTCGAGCGTTACACGATCGATTCGCGCATCGACGAGCGCACCATGCGCGAGATGTACCTCGTGCCGTTCGAGAGGGCGGTGGCCGATGCCCGGGTCATGTCGGTGATGACGAGCTACAACCGCATCAACGGTCCGTATGCCGCGGACAACGAATGGCTGCTGGCCGGCGTGCTGCGGGGTGAGTGGGGCTTCGACGGCGCCGTGATCAGCGACTGGTACGGCCTGCACTCCACCGCCGAGGGCGTGAACGCCGGCACCGACCTCGAGATGCCCGGTCCCACACTCCACCGCGGCGAGAAACTGCTCGCCGCGGTGCGCGCCGGCGAGGTGTCGGAGCAGGTCATCGACGCCCGCGTCACCGCCGTGCTCATGCTCATGGAGCGCACCGGCGCTCTCGACGAGGTGCCGGGCGAGGAGACCACCCGGGAGGACGCCGACGACCTCGATCTCGTGCGTCGCGCGGGTGCGGCGGGGATGGTGCTCGTGAAGAACGACACCGTGCACACCGGCCCCGTCCTGCCTCTCGACCCGACGGTGGTGCGTCGCATCGCGCTCGTGGGTCCGAACGCCCACCGCGCCACGATCATGGGTGGGGGAAGCGCCAAGGTCACCCCCACGCGGGTCGCCCAGCCTCTCGAGGCACTCCGGCGTCGCCTCGCCGCCGATGGGGTCGAGATCGTGCACGCCCGTGGGTGCAGCATCGACCGCACGGTGCCGGAACTGCCGCGTCATCTGGCCACCGACGTGGTCGCGGAGTTCTTCGCCTCCCCGGACGACCTCGCCGACCCCGCCGCCGTGCCCCTCGTGACCGACACTCTCGAGAGCTTCCGCGTGAACTGGTTCGTCGATCCGGCGCGTCGCCGGGCCAATCTGCCGTTCGGCGCCCGCATCACATTCTCCTTCACCCCGGACGTCGACGGCGAGTGGACGTTCGGGCTCGAATGCGTCGGGGCGGGTCGTCTCACGATCGACGGCGCGACCGTCATCGACACGACGGGTGCCCCCGTCGGTGGCTCGTTCTTCGGCAACGGCAACATCGAGGTGCGCGGCACGGCAGTGCTGCAGGCCGGGACGGCGTGCACCGCATGCGTCGAGGTGCGCTACGTGCCGGGCATCACGGGTGGGAGCGGCCTCAATCTCGGTGCCCGGCCGCCCGAGGACCCCGAACAGATGCTCGCCGAAGCCGTCGATGCCGCCGCGTCGAGCGACCTGGCGATCGTGGTCGTGGGCACCAATGCCGAGTGGGAGAGCGAGGGATGGGACCGGGACGACATCGCCTTGCCCGGACTGCAGAACGAGCTCGTGGCCCGGGTGGCCAGTGTCGCGCCGGCGACCGTCGTCGTCATCAACGCCGGTTCGCCGGTGTCAATGCCGTGGCTCGATGATGTCGAGGCGGTGCTCGTCGCCTGGTTCGCCGGCCAGGAGATGGGTGACGCCCTCGCCGATGTCCTCGTCGGCGACGTCGAGCCCGGCGGCCGACTGCCCGTCACCTTTCCCCGGTCGCTCGAGGACACGCCGGCCTTCGAGCACCACCCGGGGCGCAACGGCACGGCCCACTACCTCGAGGGACGACTCGTGGGGTATCGCTGGTTCGACACGGTGGGGCGCGAGCCGCTCTTCCCGTTCGGTTTCGGCCTCGGATACGCCGACATCACGGTGGAGGAGGCGACCATCCTCGACCCGTACACGCTCTCGGTGGGCCTGCAGAACCGCTCGGATCGCGACGGCACCCAGACGGTGCAGGTTTATGCCCACCGCCTCGACCGGGTGGGCCTGCCCGGGGACGAGCCCGAGCAGCGTCTCGTCGGCTTCACCCGGGTCCGGGTGGCGGCCGGTGCACGGGCGGAGGCCCTCGTTCGTCTCGATCGCGACGCCTACCGCACCTGGGATGCCGAGGCCGGTGCCTGGGTGTCCTGGGGGGGCGGGGTCGAGCTGCGGGTCGGCACGTCGTCGCGCCACGTCGCTGCCCGCGTGACCCTCGGGTCTATCTTGGAGCAATGAGCCGCGGCCTGCACAGCCCGATCGCCTGGATGCGCCTCCTCGTCACGAACGTCCGGCGACTCATCGTGCTCGTGCTCGGCGCCGGGGTTCTGGGTGCCGGGGTGGCCATGCTGGCTCTTCCCGGGCCGGGCATCGTCGTGATCTTCATCGGTCTGGCGATACTGGCCACCGAGTTCGCCTGGGCCGAGCGGACCCTCGATCGCACCAAGGCCCGGGCCACCGATGCCACCCTGCGTCTCACCGCGAACACGCTCAGCCGCTTGGTGTTCGCGATCATGGGTTCGGCCCTGGTGGTGGGCGGAGGCGTCGCCGCCGTGCTCGCCGACGAGTACCGCTACGCCGGTTTCGCGGCGATCTTCGCCGGTGCATGCGCCCTCGCGGTGCTCGTGCCGCGTGTGCGTCGATGGATCGCGTCGACCGGCACCGCGTCGTCGGACTGATCGACCGCCGATGCGCACCCGCGTGGTGTGACGCACGTCGCCTGTCGCATGCCGACACCCGACCGGATGGCGGTCGGACCCACGGTTAGTTTCCTTCCGGAGCGTCCGCTCCGTTCCACACCCCCAGGGAGAACAACATGAACATCCAGAAGAAGTTCGCCGCGGTGGCAGTCGCCTCGGCGATGCTGCTCGCCGCGTGCGGCAGCGACGACTCCGGCTCCGACACCACCATGGCCGATGGCGCCGGAACCGTCGTCGATGTCGCCATCGACACCGAAGGCTTCGAGACCCTGGTCCAGGCCGTGACCGCCGCCGACCTCGTCGACACCCTGTCGGGCGAGGGTCCGTTCACGGTGTTCGCCCCCACCGACGAGGCGTTCGCCGCGCTGCCCGAGGGTCTGCTCGAGAAGCTCCTGCTCCCCGAGAACAAGGACGTCCTCGTGCAGATCCTCACCTACCACGTGGTGGCGGGCAAGGTCGGCTCTGCCGACCTCTCCGCCGGTGACGTCGCGTCCGTTGAGGGCTCGAACATCACCGTCGCCATCGCCGACGGCAAGGTGAGCCTCAACGGTTCCTCGAACGTCGTCACCGCCGACGTGGCCGCCTCGAACGGCGTCATCCACGCCATCGACGCCGTCATCCTCCCGCCGGGCCTCGACGTCTCGGCACTCTGACGCGCATGCGCACGCGGGCCGGCGGCGATGAGTCGCCGGCCCGCACGCACGGCTGCACATAAATGGCGGTCGTGCTCCCGGACCCCCGTGCACCGATGTGGTAGCACCGTGAGCATGCGTTCACGTTCCGTCCGTTTCCTCTCGGTCGCCTGCCTCGCGGCGATCCCTCTCCTCGGCGCCTGCGGGGGAGGTTCCTCCTCCGGCGACGGGTTCGCCGGCTCTCTCGAGTGGGCGGAGTGCGAGGACGAGGATCTCGTCTCCGCCGGGGTGGAATGCGCCACCTTCGCGGTGCCCCTCGACTGGTCGGACACCTCGGGCGAGACCATCGAGCTCGGCCTCGTGCGCATCCCGGCCGGTGGTGAGAGCAGGGGCATCCTCCTCTCGAATCCCGGTGGACCCGGTGCCTCCGGAATCGATTTCGTCGTCAATGCCGGCACGACCATGGTCTCGGACCTGGGGCTCGGCGAGTACGACATCGTCGGTTTCGACCCGCGCGGAACGGGCCGCTCCGGGCCCCTGCGCTGCGTGGACGATGCCGACCTCGACGTGGTGCTGTATCTCGACGACACGCCCGACGACGATGCCGAGCAGGCCCTCTTCGACGAGTACGACGGATTCTTCGAGAAGAAGTGCGCCGAGATCTACGGCGACGACCTTCGTCACTATTCCACCGAGGCCACTGCCCGCGACATGGACGCCATCCGCGCGGCGTCCGGTTTCGACGACATCTCGTTCTACGGCGTCTCCTACGGCACGTACCTCGGGGGTGTGTACGCCACGCTCTTCCCCGACCGGGTGGGGGCGATGCTCCTCGATGCCGCGTTCGATCCCGCCGGCGACACTCCGGAGCAGTCCCGCACCACCCAGATCATCGGATTCGAGAAGGCCCTCGACAACTGGGCCGAGTGGTGCGAGTCGAACGATGCGTGTGAGTACCGGTCGAGCGACGTGCTCGCGGACTGGGACGACCTCATGGCGCGACTCGATGCCGAGCCGCTCGAGACCGACGGCCGCACGGTGAACGACGCGGTGCTCGACACGGCCACGGCATCGGCCCTGTACTCGGAGTCCCAGTGGGCCCGGCTCGGGGCGGCGTTGTCCGCCGCCGAGGACGGGGACGGCACGGGTCTCCTGGGGCTCGCCGACTCGTACCACGAGCGCGCCGAGGACGGCTCCTACGACGCGACCTCCCAGGCCTTCCCGATCATCAGCTGCGCGAGCGGCTTCTACGACGAGGACCCCGCCGATCCCGAGGCCCTTCTCGCGGAAGTGCGCAGGGAGGCACCGCGCCTCTCCGCGGATTGGACCGTGGACGACCTCACCGGGACCGGCTGCGAGGGACTGACCGAGGACGCAGAGATCATCGAATTGTCCTACGACGGTGAGGCCCCGATCGTCGTCGTCGGCGGCGAGAACGACCCTGCCACGCCCATCCGCTGGGCCGAGGAGATGGCTGCGAGTCTCGGCGCTCCCCTCGTGCGCTACACGGGCGAGGGTCATGGTTTCGCACTCGACTCGCTCTGTGTCGCCGACGTCGCCCTGTCGTTGTTCGCCGACGGCACGCTCCCCGAGGACGAGACCGTCTGCGACCCCGACCCCGACCTCGCCGAGCCCGAGTGGTGGGCGGACGTTCCCGGCCCGGCCTCGGGAGAGAGGATCGTGGAGCGTGAGCTGCTCGACGGGCTCTTCGGCCTCCGACCCGGTCGCTTCTGGGTGGAGTACCGCACCACCGCCCTGAGTGTCGAGGAGGCCTACGCCCGGCTCGTCGAGCGCATGGCCGCGGCCGACTTCGCGGCGGACGATCCCTCCGCCGTCGACGCGAGCGAGGTGCCCCAGTTCTTCGAGGACGCGAACGGCAACTTCGTGGGTCTGTTCACCGTCTCCTACGACGAACTCGCGTCGTACGGCTTCGCCGACGTGGTGACGAAGGGGCACACCCTCCTGGTCCTCTATTGGTACCCATTGGGGGAGTGACGGCCCGGGTCCCCGGGGTCTGACGTGCTCCGTCCCGGTCGGGTAGCGAGTTCGGTAGCGTCTTGCGGGTGCCACAGGACCTTCATGCCGCCGATCTGCCGGGGAACGTGGCGTGGGTCGCACAGCGTCTCGGACTCGTGTCGTCCACCGGCTCGGTGCGCGTGTCCGACCTGCGGGCCGTCCCCGTGGGTCGACTGCTCGATCTCGACTTCCTGACCGGTGACCAACTCGCCCGATTCGTCGTCGACCTTGTCGCCGTCATCGAAGCCGGCATCGTCACCTGCGAGGGCATGGTGCCGCCCGAGTCGAGGGAGGAGTCCACGGGGCCCCGCACACCGCGTCACCGCGGCACGGCCCGGGAACGACGCGACGAACTGACGAGCAGGATCCTCGGGCACCTGTTGCAGCGTCCCGGCTCCATGCTCGACGAGGTGGCCGGCGCGCTCGGCGAGGACCTGGGCGCGGTGACCTCGGCATCGGGGCCGGTGGACTGGCTCATCCTCGGCGCCGACGAGATCCACGACGCGGGCCGACGCGCCGAGTCGCCCACGGTGGCCTCCACGCGCGCCCGGGCCATCGCCGCGATGCAGGCCGCGTCGCTGTTGGTGGCACCCCTCAGTCACCAGAACTACACGTCCCTCGTGCGCGAGGGCCGCGTGGCCGGGCCGAGCGTGGCGCGCATCGTGCAGCTTTTCGGCTCGTGGACGTCGGCGTGTTCCGAGGCAGGGGTGCGATCCGGGGACGCCCTGCGACGGCACTACTCGCGCACGTGGTCGCGCGAGGACGTCATCGGACACGTCTCGTCGTTCCTCCTCGAGCCCGAGTACCGGGGGGCGAGCAACCGTTACGACGAATGGCGGGCGACACGCGGACAGGGGTCGACGCCCTCGCTCGGCACCGTGCGCAATCTGTGCGGGACGCGCTGGAACGACATCCGCACCGCGGCACTGCGTTCGATGCGGGCACAGTGGGCGACACCGGGGACGCCCGGGTGAGAGGCCTCGGCACGCTCATCAACACCGCCGCCGTGGTCGGTGGGGGTGTCCTCGGCCTCCTCGCGGGTCACCGCATCAGCCAGTCCATCCGCACCATCGTGGTGCAGGTCATAGGAATGGCCACGCTCGTCCTCGGCATCGAGAGCGTGATGGACACCCACAACATCGTCTTTCCCCTCGTCGGGATGGCGATCGGGTCGATCGTGGGCGAGCTGTTGTGCATCGAGGAGCGCCTCGAGGCCGTCGGGGCCTTCCTGCGGAGGCGTTTCGCCCGCTCGGCCGGCGGCGAGGAGGAGAGCACGTTCGTGCAGGGATTCGTCACGGCCACCCTGCTCTTCTGCATCGGGCCGATGACCATCCTCGGGGCCATCGAGGATGCGAGCGGACGCTTCCCGCAGATCTACATCATCAAGGGAACCCTCGACGGATTCATGTCGGTGATCTTCGTCGCCGCCTACGGCGTCGGGGCCGCGTTCAGCGCCGTGAGCGTGTTCGTCGTGCAGGGACTGCTCACCCTGTTCGGGACGGGACTCGACGGGCTCCTCGACGACCGCATGCGCACGGAGTTGTTCGCGGCCGGGGGATTCGCGGTGCTGGCGATCGGCATCAATCTCCTGGAGATCAAGAGGATCAAGCTCGGCTCGCTGCTGCCCGGCCTGCTGGTGACACCGATCCTCGTCGCGTTGTTCGCGGTGTGAGGCTGGCCCGGTCGGGGCCGGGTCGACGCGGGGTCCTCAGGCTCCGAGGAAGTCGGCGATGAGTGCGGCGAGCTCGAGTGGGCGGTCGCCTTGCACGCTGTGACCCGCCTCCGCCACGTGCTCCACGCGGGCGTGGGGTGCGCGCCTCCGCAGCTCGGCCTCGTCGTCGTCGCCGACCACCGACTGGGGTCGCATCCCGCGCACGAACATGAGGGGCCCGCCGAATCCCGACACCGCGTCCCAGAGGTCCGAGGTGGGGGGGCGGTTCCCCTCGGTCTCGGAGAGGGGAGGAGCGTCGGGGCGCCGGTATCGCCAGACCCACGAGCCGTCGTCCGTCTGCAGGGCGTTGTGCAGGATGCCGCGGCGCAGGGAGGACTCGCTGCGTCCGGGATTGAACTGGATGGTGCGGGCGAGAAGTTCCTCGAAGGAGGGGAAAGTGGCCGGACCGTTGACGAAATCGGTGATCTGCTTGGTCTTCTCGCTGTTCACCCCGGGGGTGATGTCGACGAGGACCAGTCGCTCCACAAGATGGGGATGATCACGCGCGAGCGCGAGCGATGTGAGCCCACCGAGCGACATGCCCACGACAGCCCCGGCCCCGGGGGCGAGACGGTCGATGACCGTCGCCATGTCGCCGGCGTTCTGCTCGAGCGGGCCGGCCCCTGACGCGAGCGGCGCCGCCGAATCCGAGTGGCCGTGACCGGGCAGGTCGATGCAGAGCACGGGCAGGCCGAGGGCGAGTGCGACGGTGTCCCAGGTGTGGGCGTTCTGGGCACCGCCATGGAGAAAGACGATGCGCGGAGACTCCGTGCCCCAACGCAGGGCCGACATGCGTCTGCCCCCCTGCACCTCGACGTGCTCGCGCGTCACGATGGGCGGCGAGTCGAAGGGCAGGCCGTGCTCGGAGGCGTTCTCGTGGAACAGACCGAATTCGTCGTACGGCACTCGCTCGACCATGGGAGAAGCGTAACTGTCGGACATGCGGGTGGCCGCCCGATAGACAAGAGGGGTGAGCAGGGTCGCCGTGGCACTGGGGTCGAACCTCGGCGACCGTGTCGCCCACCTTCGCCACGGCGTGGCCCGTCTCGCCGACGGCCATCTCGGGAGCGTGGTCGCCGAGTCGCAGGTCTTCGAGACCGATCCGGTGGGAGGCCCCGACGAACAGGGGCCATATCTCAACATGGTGGTTCTTCTCGAGACGGCGCTCGCGCCGCACGACCTGCTCGACGGGTTGCTCGTGATCGAGCGCGAGCGGGGCCGGGTGCGCGAGGTGCGTTGGGGACCGCGCACCCTTGATCTCGACATCGTCTTCTACGACGACCTCGTCATCCATGACGATCGCCTCACCCTTCCCCACCCGCGGCACGGGGAACGCCGGTTCGTGCTCGAACCACTGTCGGAAGTGGCGCCCGATCGGTGTCCGCCGCGATGGCGAGGGACGGTGCCGGAGATGGGCATCCACCCGCGGGGTCCTCTCGCCGCGCTGGGCACCCTCGACCCCGGGCATCCATGACCGTGCGGGTGGCACTCCTCGTGCCGGCACTCGACGAGGAGGTTTCCATCGGGCGCACCGCGACGGTGATGGCCGAGACGGTCGCGACGGGTGTCGTCGAAGCGGCGGTCCTGCTCGACGGGGGATCACGCGACGACACCGCGGCGGTGGCGCGTGGCCATGGCGTGACGGTCCTCGCGGTCGAGGGGGTCATTACGCATCTCGGGCCGGTGCTCGGGAAGGGGGATTCGCTCTTCCGCGGGGTTCACGCCGTGCCCGCGGACGCCTACGTCTTCCTCGATGCCGACATCGGCAACGCGTCCGTGGCGCATGTGGCGACCCTCGCCGAGCGCATCCGGCGGGGTGACGCCGGCTTCGTCAAGGGAGGCTTCGTCCGCGTGGACGAGCACGGCCTGCCCCGCGAGGTGCCGGGAGGTCGGGTGACCGAAGAGGTGGCCCGGCCGTTGCTCGCGACGGTGTCGTCGTGGCTGGCCGGGCTCAGTCAGCCCCTGTCGGGGCAGGTCGCGGTGCAGGGCGACCTCGTGCGGCGCCTGGCGGTGGCGACGGGCTACGGCGTGGAGGTCGCGATGCTCCTCGACGCCTGGCGGATGGTCGGGCCGGAGGGACTGTGTGAAGTCGACATCGGCACGGTGCAGAACCGGTGGAAGCCCGATGACGCCCTCGTCGAGGTGCGGCAACAGGTTCTGGCGGGCGCCACTCTGCGCGGGGTGACCCTGCCCGGGATCGGGCCGGTGCGGCACCCGGGCGTGATCGATCGTCGCCCCTGACCCTCCCGAACATCCCCGACCCACCCCTTGCCTACATTTGCGGGATACAATTACATTTATTCACCATGGTTGATACGAAAGTACCGACCTGCGTGACGCTGCCGAGGGGGATGGCGTGAAGGTTCTGTTCTGTCACCATTCGCGATTGCTGGCCGACGCCCTCGCGAACATGCTCAATGCGGTACCCGGATTCGAGGCCCGAGGGGCGGTGTTCGACGAGGTCGATCATTGCGCCCTGATCTGCCGGCAGGACTGGGACATCGTCGTCATGGGCCAGGTGGCATTGCGGAGCACCGGGAAGGGTGAATCGTGCTGCCATCCGGAGGGAACCCGCCACAAGAAGGTGCTGATGGGGTCGGGCAGTTCCGTGCCTGTGCTCATCGACGCGATGCACAACGGATTCGACGACCTTCTCGACATCAACATCTCGTGCGACGAGATGGTCGACCAGCTCCATGACCTCCTCGCCGGTCGCCGACGGCTCGCCGACCATCATCTGTTCCGCTACAGCGCCGTGCCCACCGAGGCGTCACCCTCGCGGATCCCCTGGCGCAGCCCGCTCGACGGGGACATCGCGGCGCTCGTCGCCCGGGCTTTCTCGGACAAACAAATCGGTGAGGCTCTCCACATCGCACCCCAGACGGTGCGCAACCATCTCAGCCGGATGATGCGCGACGGAGGCTTCCGCAATCGGACAGAGATCGCCCTCGCCTGGTGGCGCGAGTACGGTCTGCCCGAGCAGGGTCCGCCCGCGGGCGATCCCGAGAACGACGATCCCGACGACGGTCTCGCGGGTGCTCCGGTGCGCCCCCGAGGCTGAACAGGAATCGGTGGTTCAGGACGGGTTAGAGCGCCACAGCGAGCGGTCGAGCAGCGTGTCGGCACCGAGCTCACGCTCGCCGCGGAGAACGTCCCACACATCGAGGAAGTTGCGAACGTCGACCACGTCGTGCACGCGGTAGATGCCCGACCGGGTGTGCACGAGGGTGTGGGCGATGGCGGCCAGGGTCCCGGCGAGTCTCTCGCGGGGCGGTCGACCGGTGATCGCACCGATGAAGTCCTTGCGCGACACGGGGAAGAGGACCGGTCGACCGAGGGCCACGAGTCGGTCGACGGCGCGGAGCACGTCGACGGTCTGGGCGGGGGTCTTGGCGAAGTCCGGACCCGGATCCACGACCACCTGCTCGTGGGCCACACCCGCCGAGGCGAGGCGCGCGAAGCGGTCGTCCATGAACTCGAGCACGTCGACCACGACGTCGTCGTAGAGATCGGGATCGGTGAGACGCACCTTCGGGCGCCCGCGATTGTGCATCAGGATGTAACCAGCGCCCGCCGCGGCAACGACGTCGGCGAGTTCCGGGTGGAGCAGACCGGAGATGTCGTTGATGATGTGGGCGCCGGCCGCGAGGGCCGCCGCGGCGACGGCGGGGCGATATGTGTCGACGCTCATGATGGCGTCGGTGTTCGCGGCGACCCACTCGATGACGGGACCGATGCGGTCGATCTCCTCCTGCTCGGGGATCTCGGGAACACCGGTGATCGCGGACTGCCCGCCGATGTCGAGGATGTCGGCCCCCTGCTCGAGCACCTCGCGCGTGCGCTCCATGCGGGCCTCGAGCGTTGCGTACTTGCCCGCGTCGCTGAACGAATCGGGGGTGGCGTTGATGACGGCCATGATGAGAGGACGGTCGACGACGAGGTCGAGGCCGCGGGCGCGAAGGATGCTCACGTCGATGACCTCACGCCTGCCCCAAGGAGTCGGGGTCGTCGTCGACGTCGCCGGGTGCGACGGGGAACCGGTACGCCGCGACCGGATCGAGACCGTCGCCGTCCGGACAGGGCCCGGATGACGGCGTCTCGTCCCAGCCGAACGGCTCGCGCGCTCCGGGACCGAGGCGCAGCAGGGTGCACCAGGGGGCTTCGGGGTCGTCGGTGTTCGACGGACCGAATCGCCACGACGAGACGAGCAAACCTCCGGGGGTCTCATGCACGGAGAGGGCGACGCCCTCGTAGGCGGCCACCAGAGTGGGTGCTCCGCTCGGGGACATGGCGATCACCTGCACCGAAGCCGGGTAATCGAAGGGATCGGCAGCGTCGTCGGCGAGTCGTTGCACGATGACGATCACCTGGTCGCCGTCCACTTCGGCGATGTGCAGGCTGAGTGAGACCGCGAGGGGCGACCACGCCTTGTCGGTCCAGCCGTCGAGGATGCTCGTTGCACGCCGGGTGCCGTCGGTGCGCAGGACCCACGCGGTCAACGAGAACGGAATGCGCGCCCAGCCGTCGTCGTCGAGCTCGTCCGGATCCCATTCCTGTTCGGAACCCGAGACCATGAACGCACCGTGGCCGGTGGCGGCCACCGCGCAGACGTCGTTCGTGAGGAACTGGTCGAGGTATTCGCAGCGCAACGTCTCCATGGGATGATCGAACTGTTCGACCGTGTTGGCGTGGTCGAACCACGTCAGCCATGTGTCGGCGGGTCGGGTGGCCGAACCCGGTCTGTCGGGGTCGATGGTGACCCCGGTGGGTGCCGCCGCGGGCGGGGAATCGACGAGCACGGCCACGGCGACGGAGGTGCCGAGGACGAGCAGTGAGGCGAGGCCGAGGGCGAGGTTGGTGCGCCGGGCGGAGCCGCGCGGTTCAGCCATGCTTGCGCTGGGCCATGGCGCCGAGCCAATAGCCGATGCCGGTGGTGCCACCGGTGGCGAGCGCCAGGGCGAAGGCGTCGCCCCCGGTCACGACCGCCAGGAGGCCGCCGAGGACGAGGCCGACGGCGGTGAGGATGACGTGGAGCGAGTTCCTGGGAGATGCCATGCCCTGAAGGGTAGTGGCA
>CAZSNB010000024.1:8535-22586 GCA_964608285.1 uncultured Bifidobacterium sp. | reverse complement strand
ACTTGGCCCATTCGAGTGGCTCATCATTCGGGTCCGAGACGGCGGTGATCTCCACATCGTCCATCGGCAGGAGATTGTTGAGATGCTCGCACCCCATCATCCCCGTGCCGATGACACCGAAACGCAACCGCTCCACGTCGTGAGCCTACGCAACTTCACTCGGACAGAGGTCATCCGAAGTGCGCTCTGTGCACGCTGTTGTCAATCTCGAGGTGGCGGAAGGTCACGTGGTCAACGCACACGTAGTGCCATTTGACGAGATCACCGTTGGCATTGACGATGCGCTCGGATATTCCCACGAGATCATCACAGACGCTGCACCGACACTTTCCCTTGGTCACCCCGATGTAATACGGACGCTTCTGACGCACTTCGAGGCCCGTGAGTGTGCGGAGCTCGTCCACGACTTCCGAACAACCCGACAAGACGCCGTCGCATCCATCGGGAATTCGTACGACGAGGTAGTCCCAATGACCCCAACAGAACTCACTCTGGTTCCCGCACAAGGGAATCCCGCACACGAGACAGCGATCAGTTGCCACGATGTCGGAATCGGCCCTGAAGAGGATGCGCGCTTTCCTCTGCAACCGCTCAAGACCGATGCCCTGAGACGTCCCGATCTTGTCGGCCAGTTCGGCAATGGCTGCACATCGCTCGGTGAGGGGAAGCGAGGATGGGAGCAACGATTCGCGCCCACTCGGCGAATCAGCCACGGTCGGCACCATCACCTTCGTCGGCGACGTCTCGGGCGCCGAGACCATCGAGGTTGCTCAGGGTGTTGCGGATGAGTTGACCATCGTCGGGTCCGGAGTGCGGGATCCAGTAGTGCACCCAGAGGCTGTGGGCAGCGCAGAACGGCGTCTTCGAGGACTTGGTCCTCTTCTTGCACACCGCACATTGGTTGCTTCCACCCAACTTGAGCCTCCACACGGACAGGCCGATGACCCAGGCTTCCTTCAACACTTCCCACCTGGCTTCGACGTCGCCGGCTCGGGCGCGTTGGGCAATTGACTGCCGCGCTCGGCGGACCTCCTCGGGCAGTTCCTGGATCTCGTTCATGGGTGCTCCTTTCTGTTGTGCACAGCAGGAGCCCCGGATTTGTGCGCTCGATGCGCCACATCCCCTGACGGGAGGCACCGTGGCCGGGACGGCTCGGTTGCCGGGTTCGGGCGGGTGCCCTCACCACTCCTGATGTGCCAATGACTCTACGGAAAGGGTGTGCGACGGAAAGGATGAATTAGCTGGGAGTGAGGCGGCAGCAGCGAATTCGCACCGGCCCGAGGACCACATATCGCTTCTCTCCAGGTGAATCGTCATGATCTCGTATGTCTCAATGTCTGAGCCGCCTCGCGAGGGCCGCTCGCAGGTATCCGATCGCGTTTTTGTGATCGGGGCACAGGGCATATCGACCGATCATCCAATGGACGGACTCGACCCGGGTGCCACAGACATCGCATTCGAGGGGATGTCGCGAGGCCTTCAGTTCCCACACGGTCTTGTTCATGGGTGCTCCTTTCTGTTGTGCACAGCAGGAGCCCCGGATTTGTGCGCTCGATGCGCCACATCCCCTGACGGGAGGCACCGTGGCCGGGACGGCTCGGTTGCCGGGTTCGGGCGGGTGCCCTCACCACTCCTGATGTGCCAATGACTCTACGGAAAGGGTCTGCGACAGAAAAGTGAATTATCGAGGACGGATGCGCCAGCCGCGCCGCATGTTCAGGTCGGCCCTCTTTGGCCACTCCGCCCTCAGTTGCCCAGAGGCAGGCCCATCTGCGAGGTTTTTCCAGTGACACACGAATCGCTCGAATACGAACCGTGCAAGCACGGGGAAATGCACCCGTCGTTCTGCTCGATCTGCCGTGACAGTGAGCCAACGCCACGAAGAATCGTGTACTACACGTCGGGTGGCATGCACTATCACCGCATCACCACGTGCTCTGCCCTCGCATCCGGACAAGAGAAGGTCTCAGAACGAGGGGGTACTCCATCCATCATTCGCGATGGATATCTGGACCAGGTGAAGACCGAGAGAAAGCCCTGCAAGACCTGCTGGTGACAGGGCCTAACTGACTGCTCGGGTATCGCACCAGTGCCAGAGTGAGGCACGGGCGGCGGGTGTGTCGGAACGGCGGGTGCGTCCGAGCCGATGGATGGGGCGCACGACCCGGTCGCACCAGAACCGACCGGACTGCGTCGTCACGGTGTCATCGGCCACCAACCACGAGATCGTGTCGGCGCCCTGATCAGCCGTGCGCAAGAAGGGTCGGGTCAGCGTGCGGAAGGTCGGCAACGCCTGCTGCACGCCCGGGGTGTCGGCCCAGCCGGGGTGCATCGCGGCGAAGGTGATGGTCGGCTCGCGTTCGGCCCACATCTCATTCAGCGTCACCTGGACCCGCTTGGCGATGGCGTACTGCTGCGTGCCGTCGTAGGAATCGGCCGACATCTCCGGGCATCCGTCGCGATCGGGCGGGGGAAGCGTCGCGGCATACATGCCGCCCGACGACACGGTGACCACCCGTCCGCCGGCGGAACGGAGCTGAGGCAGGAGCATCGAGGTGAGCAGATGCGGACCCAGCACATGGGAAGCGACCGTCATCTCGTGGCCCTGTGGACTCGTCTCTCGCGCGGCGAGGAGGGCGCCGGCGTTGTGGACGAGTGCATGCACCTGCGGAGCACGGCGAGCGATCTCCGCGGCCGCCGCGGCCACGGCGTCCGGGTCCCCCATATCGGCCACCACCACGTCGACCGTCGCGCCGGTCGCCACCAGTTCACCGCGCACTCCCTCAAGCTTGCTCGGCGAGCGCCCCACGAGAATGAGATGCGCGCCCATGCGCGCCATCTGTCGTGCGGCCGCCAACCCCAGGCCTGACGTGGGGCCGGTGATGACCACGGACTTCCCCACCAATGAATAGGTGTCGAGCGACCGGAACCCCGGGGCCCGCAGCGCGTATCCGAGGCGGGAAAAGCCCGGGACCACGAGGGCGTCAAGGGCGGAGTCGGCGATGCCGGGAATCTTCATGTCATGGATCTCCCGGCCTCAACCTAACGCCGCGCTACCCGATGCGTCAGCGGGTGGCCTCAGCCACGGTGAGCAGGTGGAGGTCCGCTAGCTCCGCGCGGTCGAGGTTCTTGCTCGCGTAGCCACCCGCGAACGCGTACGACACGGGGACGCCGTGTCCGCGCGCCCAGTCGAAGACCATCCGCTCGCGGCGGGCCAGGACCGCGGAAGTGATGCCACGTTCGCCCCCGGTGCGGCAGCGCTCGTGGGGGTCCATGCCCGCGTTGTAGATGACGAGGTCGATCGTGGAGGGGTCGACGACGGACTCCAACGCCTCGGCCACGTCCTCCAGATAGGTGTCCCCCATCGATATGACGAGACGCGCATTGGAGGTGTCGACGTAGGAGTCGTAGCCGTTCACCGCGACGTCCACCTGCTCCACCCCGTCGATGTCCTCGATGAGCGATGCCGTCCCGCCGCCGCAGTGGGCGTCGAGATCGAGGATGAGCACGCGCTTCGCCCCGCGAGCCAGCACCTCGCGCGCGGCGATGACGAGACCATTGAACGTGCAGAACCCCGCCCCCCGCGCGCGGCCGGCGTGGTGCAGTCCGCTCGATGCCGAACCCGAGTTGACGCGATGGACGAAGGAATGGAGGGCGGACGCGACGGCTCCGCCGGTGCTCGCCAGCACGCTGTCGCGCAGACCGGGCGACCACTCGCCGAGACCGTTGCGGATCGCCCACTCCTCGGGCCTGCCGTCGAGCACCCCGCGCACGTAGCGGGGGTCGTGGACCGCGACCAGCTGCTCGCGGGTCACCGGATCGGGGGCGACGACGACCACGCCGGAGATGGGGTTCGTCTCCAGCGCGGCGATGATGTCCGCGGCCTTCTCCTTCGTGTCGATGTGGTAGCCCCGACAGATGTAGTCAGGGGAATAGAAGAGGACGGACGCTCCTGTGGGAATCGTCGTCTCGGTGCCGGTGGTGTGGGTGGTGGTCATGGTGTCACCTTGTTCTTTCTGAATGGGGTTTTGCCTGGATGAGGAATGGCGATGCGAGTGAGGGACCGCTCAGGCGGTCCGCCACCCGATGGAGCGGATGACCCACGGGAGGTCGATCGGGTTCCGCTCGAGCCAGGTGACGACCTCATCGCGCGCCGCGACAACGTCGTCCTCGCTGGCGCCGGCACGTGTGGCGAACCACTCGGCCGCTTCCGGCGCGTACAGGATCCCGGCGAAGGGCCGAGCGGTCCTGATGGCCTCGAGGGCGCTCGTCGCCTCCCACCCGCGGGCCAGCAGGATCGCGAACGCCGCGGACGGGCCGCGGTTCACGCCCATGTGGCAGTGCACGAGGAGCCGGGCCTCGTCGTCGGACTCGTACACCCGGTCGGCCACGGCCGTCACGGCCTCGAACCACTCCGACGTGATGGCACCCCAGTGGTCGTCGACACCGAGCCAGTGCGGCTCGATGGTCGAGTTCTCCCGGATGAAGACCGAGTCATCGCGCTCTTCACGAACGTCGAGGACGTGGGTGAGACCCTCGCTCTGCCAACGCTGCAGATGCGCCAGTCGCTCGCCACGGTGCGACGGCAGATCGCCGCTCACCGCGAGCGTCGGGGTGATCCAGCACACCTCGCGGTGCTGACGAGCCGGGGAGCCGGGCCGGTGCGACCCGGTGGCGAAGGTGGGTATGTACGACATGTCGTCGTCCTTTCGGTGGGGGGTCCGGTCTTTCCGGACCCTGCACCTGGATGACGAGCGTCAGCCCCCGATGTTCACGACTTCGTCACGTGGTCCTTGAGAAGCCGCTGCACAACGTCGATGACCTGCACGTCGTCGCGCAACCCGAGGGCGTGGGAGCCGTCGGGATTCGCGTCGTTGCTCTCGAGCACGTAAAAGCACGCGGCCTCGACGAGACGATGCATGACCTTGTCGGCGAGGCTGCGCCTGCCGGGCAGATGGCCGGCGATCCAGCGCAGGCGCGACACGCCGAGGAGTGCCTGGCGTTCGTGGTCCTTCGAGTGACGACCCATGAACTCGAGATGGTGGATGGCGGCTGCGATGGGATCGCTCACGATCGCATAGGAGTCGAAGCGATCGAGCACCTCGACGAAGGTTCGTGCCACCCTGGGACGCATCCGTCGCACGGCGACGATCGCCGGAACGACGGCCCCGGGCCGGGCCTCGGAACCGAAGATACGGGCCAACCGGTTGGAGATGGCCTGTGCCCCCACCCCGCCGTGCCGGCGACCCAACTCCTCGAGGGTGTGACCGAACTGGTCGAACGCGCGGTCACGGGCGAGACGCCGGTCCTCGGGATCGGGCAACACGGCACAGGCCGCCGCGGCCATGAGGTTCTGCAGGGCTTCCTCCTCACGGGCGATGAACCCCAGCGAAAGACCGCCGAAGGGTTCGTCCCGGCGGAGTTCCTCAACGAGATCGCCGTCAACCACCCGAGGGACGCGCATCGTGGCGGCCAACAGACCGAGACGGGCCGTGTCGACCTTGATATGACGGGAGATGTCAACGAGACGTCGGGTGGCCACCGTGGTGGCGAAGCCTTCGAAATTACGAACCTCTCCCCCGGTCGCGGCGTCGGCATATGCCGTGAGTACCCGAGACAAGAGGTCATCGGCGTAAGCAGACGCCCAGCGCTCGCGACGCACCACCCGATTGACGATGGCCTGGGCCCGATCCCGGAGCTCCCTGTTGACGAATTCCATGTTCCCGGCGCGATCCACGCAACAATTTTACCCACGGGGTGTCCCACGATTCCCGAGGAGGAAACCCGTGTAGGTGGGTCGGACCCGCACGTCATCAAGGTAAGGCCCGCAACCGGTGGGCCGGAAGGAGACCCAAACATGGACCTCGACATCGACCCGCGCATGCAGGACTGCATGGTCCCTGATCACGTGTGGCTCACGTTGGAGGTGAACGCGCTGCTCGCGGGACGCGAGAGATGGGTAGGGCGGATCACCCCCGACCTCATCCATTACCTCATCGACTTGGCGCTAATGGAAAACATGACGCTGCAGAACCTGCGCATCGTCCTCTCCCGCACGACCTGGCTCCATGTGGACGACGACGAGGTCCACGAGTCGATTCTCGAGGGGCTGCGCGAGATCAAGCGGGAGTGGTGCGACCGGGAGAGCGCCCGGCTCAGAAACGCACGGGACTGGACGCTGCTGCGGCGGCGCTTCGCGCGGACCTTCGTCCAGGCACGGTGCACCGGTCCGTTCTGCGGAGAGGGGGGGTGCTGCGCGGAAATCATCGATCTGCTCCCTTCGCTCGGTATCTCCGAGCAACGGAGCGGTGACCGCGTGGAACTGGAGGAGGACGAGACAGTACGGAATCACACATTCCCAGGAAGATCCTCGCGACGGGACGCACTGGGCATGCTCAGCGGTCTCCGCTCACATTCGTGGACGACCAAAAATCGCGTGCTCGAAGGGTTCCTCGAGGTTCCCGAACTGGTCGGGAACCTGCTCCACGACGACGGTTGGCGACAGAGATTCGACGACATCGAGGGCGTGTTCACGGTGGAGAGGGACATCGTGCTCGAGGACTTCATCCTGGAGTTGATCTCGTTCGGCTTCGGCAACGAGTTTCTGAATGCGCTCACGAGTCTGGATTTGGACACCGGCCATCTCGAGGTGTCGTTCGACGAGGAGGACGATCAATGAACAACGACAAGGACATGGGAGAGGCGTTCGACCCGGAAAACACACCGAATGATGAGGACTCCCCGACGACGAGGGCGACCGGCAAAGAATCGGCGGTGGAGCCGGTGGGGTTGACCGTGATGTCCGCGGCACCCCTGACGGATTTCTGGGATCTCGACGTCGACGCCCAGCGGGAGTGGGCGCGCAACTTCCTCAGCGCCATGGCTCCGGCGTTGAGGGGAAAGACCCGACGGCCGCCGGTCAGCAACGAGGACGGACAGGACTCGACAGTCGGCGATGGCGACCCCGAGAGCGACCCCGGGTCGGGCGTCGACCACGAAGAGAAGGGTCCGCGATGACGACGTGGTGCGGGGCGACCCACCGCCCCGCACCACGGACGCGTCAGGACACCATGTCGAGGAGGAGGCCGATGTCGCGGGTCTCGTCGGCGGCGCGCAACAGGGCCGCCATCGCCGGCGCCAGGTTGAGCTCGCCCGAGAGTGGCACGTCGATCGTCGCCCACAGGGCGCGACCGTCGAGCGACAAGGCCACGTCGCACACCGTGCCGGCGATCTCCAGCACCTCGCGCAGGGCCGCCGGTGACTCCGGCACCTCCTCCACGAGCAGGGTCGCCAGGCGCACCCGGTCATCCCGGTCGTTGTCACGCGAGATGATGGTGGCGACACCCTCGAAGACCTCCCCATCGACCTTCTCCAGGCCGAACGGGATGCTGCGGCCGCGGCCCTTCTCCGTCACATCGATCTCACAGTCCAGACGACGCAGGGCGTTCGCCACCGTCTCCCACCAGCGCACCGAGTCCTCGTGCCACGACCTGATGTGCAGGGTCGTCGGCCCGGACACGAACCGCACGAAGCTGTAGTCGTCGTGCCACTGCACGTCGACGTCGTGGTCGGTGTCGAGACCCTCCCGGCAGTAGTCGAGCAGGCCGGCCGGGAAGTTGAACTCGGTCTCGACCGTCGTCTTCGCCGGCACGGCGAGCGCCATGCGCAGCCCTCCGATGCGACGTTGATCGAGGACCACCCGCAGTTCTCCCGGAAGGAAGGTGAAGGTGGAGTACGGGTAGAGCTGCGTGGACACCTTCTGCAGGCGCCGGGGCTGCAGTGCCGCCTGGTAGGTGACCTGACGGAACACCGTGCCCTCCAGCACGGCGATGGATTCCCAGCCCTCGGGGTCGGTCGGGACGAGATGCTTCTCGATGATCGGGTCGATCTCCGGCAGTTCCCACATGAACGCGCGATCCAGGGTGCGAGCGACGAGCGCCACCCCATCCTCTCCCGTGTGCACGGTGCACTCGTCCTCCCAGCCGAACACGTTGGCCAGGCCGATGAGGGCGGCCTCGGAGAACGGGAGGATGCGGCGCTCATCCGTGCGGGCACCCGTCGTGTGATGGGTGACGGCCACGAGCTGATCCACGTGATGCCAGATGCGAGTGCCGTCCGGGCGGCACTCGTAGAAGAACACGTCGCTCTCGGGTCGCGCGGGGAGGGTCTCGATGAGACGCAGGAACGAGAAGACCTCGTCCCGGCCGATGCGCACCTCCCACGGTTCGCGGCCGTTGTTGAACACCTCGCCGACCATCAGAGGGCCGCCCGGGCGAATCCGCTCGTCGCCGTCTCGCCGGTGTCGGTGAGGGCGAAGGGCAGTCGGTAGTCGAGACCGGCGGTGGACGGTGCGGGTGGCTCGAGACCCTCCGCGACGGCGGCGATCGCCGTGGACAGTCGCAGCGCGACGTCGACGGGCAACGTCGGCAGTTGGACAAAGTGACGACCCTCGGGGTCGACGACGATGCGAGTCCAGGTGCCGTCGTCACCCACGGGACACGTGCCCACGAGGTCGGTGAGTGTCCGGTTCAGGTCGCGGGCCGCCGGCTCGACTCCGGTGGCGAGTCGATGGATGTGCTCGAGGGCGGAGCCGATGTCCTCGGGCGGGACGGATCCCTGCGGGGTGCTGTCGTGGGTGGTCATTGTGTGCTCCTTTGCTGTTGTCTCTCGGTTTTCCGCCGGAGACGGTGCGCACAACGCCACGCGCATTGTGCACACCGTTCCCGGTGGCCACATCTCCCCGAAGGGAAAGCACCGTGGCCGCGTGGGCTCGGTTGCCGTCCGAGACTGTGGTTCTCGGAACTCTGGATGCTTCGGTTCGCAGACCCCGCCTCGCGGCGATGCCCGGGTTCCCTGTCCTCGGCTGGTGGCCTCGGGCAGGTCGCGGGGGTGATTATGGGGAATGGGTGTGTCGGAATCAACCCATTTACGGCTCGTCAAGATCGGTGAAAGTCGGGACGACGCCGCCACTGAGTTCATGCGCCCGGCGGCACAGCAAACCCAGTTGTCCTTCGGTCGCACATGCTTCGAAGAGGCCCTCCACGAACCTGCTCTGACGCGCGATGCGGGTGATGTGGCGGACGCAGTCCCGCAGCGTCAGCTCATCGGGACGGATGTCCTCGAGCGGCGGCGCCGGCCATTGCGGCCAGTTGAACGGCTGAACGAGATTGAGGTCGTACACGAGGGTGTGGATGTCGATGGACGACCAGGCCCCGTCCATGCCCGCTGCCTCGCGTTCCTCCAATGCCGCCAGCAGATCCTGCCAGTCCTGCCACATCGCCTTGCACCCGCTCATCCGACTCCGATCCCCCACGGGACCGCCCCACGGGGTCAGAAAGAGTATCAACGGCACGAATTCATGACAACCCCGAATTCCGGATTGGTATGGTCGGCCCATGGCGAGGCTCATTCCCGCAAATACCGACCTCGGTCTGTTGGAGCACTCGGAACGGCGGGTGGTCGAAGCCCTCGTCGCTCGCCTCGATGACGGCTGGTACGTCGTCCCGTCGGTGCCGGTGCAGGCGGGAGGTCGCGACTACGAGATCGACGTCGTGCTCATCCACCCCCGCATCGGCGTCGTGCTCGTGGAGGTGAAGGGCGGCCTCATCACCATGTCCGAGGGGCGCTGGCAGCAGTACGGGCGCCCCATGAAGAACCCGGTGGACCAGGTGATGCAGGCCACCCACGCCCTGCTCACCCGTCTGCGGAAGATGAGGGTGGACACCCGCGCCTTCTACCTCCAGCACATGGTCGCCTTCCCCGACATCCAGGACTTCCCCGCCGCCGGTGCCGGCCCGGACTGCCCACGGGAGATGGTCCTGACGAAGCTCGAACTCGCCGATCCGAGCCCCGTCTTTGCGTCACTGCGCCCCTCGCACCGGCTCGCCACGCCGGCCGAAGTGGCCTCGCTCATCCATGCGCTCAGACCCGATATCACCGACATCCAGGTGAACGGAAACGACGTCATGGGCGTGTCGTCGCGCCTGTTGCTCACCTCGCTCGATCGGCTCGGGCCGGTCATCGGGCTCGACGAGAATCTGCGGGTCTACCTGCGTGGGGCCGCCGGCACGGGCAAGACCTTCGTCGCCCAGTCCTGGGTCAAACGGGCCGTGGCCCGCGGCGAGCGGGTGCTGTATCTGTGCTTCAACAATCCCCTCGCGGCCGAGATGCGCCACCGGCTCGTGGAGAATGCCGATGTGCCGGACGGCGCCGTGGCGCCGACCGTAGGCACCTTCCACAAGGTCATCCTCGACCTCATGGGCGATGCCGCCCCGGCTGTGCCCGCCGATGCCGACTCGGCGTGGTGGGATCGCACGTTGCCCGACTTCTTCGCCGCGCGCCTCGCCGACATCCCGGATCGCTTCGACACGATCGTCGTCGACGAGGCCCAGGACTTCCCGCCCCACTGGCTGGGCATCGTCGAGCAACTCATGGTCGACCCGGCCACGAGCCGTCTGTATCTCATGGCCGACAGCCGTCAGGCCATCTACGTGTCGGACTGGCGTCCCCCGTCGGGCATCACCACGCTCGAGCTCACCCAGAACGTGCGCAACCCCGCCCGCGTCGCCCGGGTGGTGGCCCGCCTCGGCGGCGCCGAGACCCCGCGCGCCGCCGCCATCGGACCCGAGGTGGAACTCGTGACCGTGGGCGGGATGAAGGAGTGCCTGAAGGCGGTGCGGCGCTGCATCGAACACGTGCGCGACGTGCTGCAGGTGCCCGTGTCCCAGATCCTCGTCGTCACGTCGCATTCGGCCACCCGGGATGCGATCATCGCCGGACTCGACGGTGACGCGCGGCTGACGCGCTGGGAGGAGCGGAACGAGGACGCCGCGGTGTGCGAGACCATCCAGCGCACGAAAGGTCTCGAGCGACCGGCCGTCATCGTCGTCGACATGGATGAGAAACCCGACGAGGCCCTCATCTACGTGGGCACGAGCAGATCGTCGGGCTACCTCGCGGTCATCGGCCGCGAGGTACTCGTCGCGACAGTGTCACGGTCGAATCAGGCCGACAGCGTGTTGCCGTAGATCTGCCAGGCGAGCGCGCTCTTGGCGGTGAGGCTGAGGATGAGATACATCCGCTCGCCGTACAGGTAGTCGGCCCAGCGTCCCTTGCGGCGGTACTGCAGCCACTGGTTGAGGGCGAACAGGTTGAAGAAGATGAAGATGCTCACAAAGATGCCGTAGACGAACTTCGGCATCTCGTCGCCGGGACCGAGCAGGTAGATGAGCAGGCCCACCCAGGGCAGCACTCCCACGATGCACCCGAACCAGAACGGGGTCCACCACACCGGCTTGCCCGGACCGTTCACCACCTCCATGATCCAGCCGAAGAGGATCATGGCGATGTTCGCCCCCGCGATGCCGATGAGGCCGGCGATGTCGCCGATGCCGAACACCAGCGAGATGGTGACGATCATCAGCGTGGAGGAGATGGAGTACTCCACCCAGCGGAAGCGGTTCTGTTCGAGACCGAGTTCGGTCTCGTACGAGGCGCGACCCACCGTGGCGACGATGCCGTGGAAGAGGGCCGACAGGAAGAGGAAGAGAGCCGCGGCCCAGGCGATGGACACGTCGAACATGCGCTCGAGACGCGCCGTGTCGAGACTGTTGTTCGGCACGTCGTTCCAGAAGAAGCTCGTCACCGGGAGGGCGAACTCGTTCGCCAACAGGAGCACCGCGATGCCTTGGACGAGATGCAGGACGGCGGCCGAGATGTTCCAGCGACGCAGGGACGAACTGTTCATGGGTTTTCTCCACCTGTTCACGGGATGATGCACCCCACCATAACGAGGCACAGCACACCGCGAACGCTCCATGCCACGGTGCGCGGCCAGTTGGTGAGAACCAGTTCGCGCCCCACGCGAGCATCGGGATGTTCTGCCATGCGAGCATGCCGGGGCACCGACAACAACACCGTGCACCCGAGCGCCACGGCGAGGAGAACCGCACCGAGCCACGGCATCCACACGGGGACCTGTTCGGGCATCCGCCACAACAACGCGAGGGTGCTGAGGCCCTCGACGGCCATCGGCAGGGCCACCACCCATCCCGTGCGCCGTTGGTGATCGAGGGCCACGGTCGCCGCGCTCTCGGGCGGCACGACGGCGAGCAACGGATAATGGACCACCTGCACGAACCAGATGACGCCGACCATGACGAGGGTGGCGGCGAGATTGGCGAGCAGGAACGTCGTTTCCATCGTCGGAACCCTAGGAGGCGCGCGTCAGAAGTCGTTGCGGACGTGCCACAGGTCGGGGAACAGCGGCCGGAAGAGCGTTGACGCGAGGTAACCGACACCGCTCGAACCGCCGGTGCCCTGCTTCGTGCCGATCGTGCGCTCGACCATCTTCACGTGGCGGTAGCGCCACTCCTGCATCCCTTCATCGATGTCGACGAGTTTCTCGAGCAACAGCGCCGTGTCGGCCTGCTCGCGATACACCCGGGCGAGTGCGGCGCGCACCCCGTCGTGGGCCTCGTAGGCGACCGATGCCGGATGCTCGACGACCTCGCGCGGCAGGGACACCGACCGACCGGCGAGGAAGGCGAGCACGCTCCCCCACAAGGGACGGCGCGACATCGCCCGCTCCACCCTCTCCCGGTCGGGACTGCCCGGCTCGAACTGGGCGAGTACCGCGGGGTCGCGCCGACCGAGCACGGCCTCGAGTTCGCGGAACTGGGCCGACTGGAAGCCGCTCGAGGAGTCGAGACGCGCCCGGAACGAATTGAACTGCAGCGGTGTCATCGTCTCGAGGATGTCCACCTGCGACACGAGGGTCTTGAGGATCGTGCGGATGCGGTCGAGCAGGCCGAGCGAACGCCACAGGTCGCCGGCCTCGAGAGCGCGCTGCAACGCGGTCGTCTCGTGGAGCACCTGCTTGAACCACAGTTCGTAGGTCTGATGGATGACGATGAAGAGCATCTCGTCGTGCTCGGGCCCGTCGGAGAGGGGCGTCTGGAGGTCGAGCAACTCGGGCACCCGGAGGTACGAGCCGTAGGTGGTGGCGGACATGCACGGATTCTCCCACGCGCGCGGGCAACTAGCGTCGGACTCGTGACGACGAGCACCGGGCCGGCCATCGAACTGCGGGGGCTCACCAAGTACTACGGCCGCACCGTCGGCGTCGAGGACGTCACCTTCTCCGTCGCCCACGGCGAGGTGACGGGCTTCCTCGGGCCGAACGGCTCGGGCAAGACGACGGTGCTGCGCATGCTCGTGGGTCTCCTCTCCATCACGCGCGGATCGGCCAGTGTTCTCGGCCTCGACGTGGCGACGCACGGCACCGAGATCCGCCGCTCGCTCGGCTACCTGCCGGGCACGCTCGCGCTGCACAAGAACCTTTCCGTGCGTGAGTACCTCGCCTTCCTCTCCGACATCCGCGGCGGCGGGCACGAGCCGCACGCCCACGAGTTGGCGGAGCGACTCGGTCTGCGCCTCGACTCCGCCATCTCGGGACTGTCGAAGGGAACGAAGCAGAAGGTCGGCGTCGTGCAGGCCTTCATGCATCGGCCGCGCGTGCTGTTGCTCGACGAACCCACCTCCGGTCTCGACCCGCTCGTCCAGCACGTGTTCGAGGCGATCCTCGCCGAGGCCCGCGACTCGGGCGCGGCGGTGCTGCTGTCCTCCCACGTCATGTCCGAGGTGGACCAACTCGCCTCCCACGTCGCGGTGCTCGACCGCGGGCGACTCGTGGCCATGGACGAGGTGAGCGTGCTGAAGGCCCGCATGACCCACGTGCTCGTCTTCGAGTTCGAGCATGACCTCGACCCGGCTCCCTTCGCCGCCTGCGAGGGCGTCGTGCACGTCGAGACCCGGGGACGACGGATTGAATGCACGGTCGCCGGTTCGCAGGCGGCCGTGCTGGCGCTCGCCGCGCGGAACGGCGCGGTCGGGGTCGTGTCGTCGGACCCGAACCTCGAGGACGTCTTCCTCTCCCTCACTGGGAACGGCCGTGGCTGAGCGGTCGAGAGCCGGGCGCATCCTCCTTGCGCCCCTCTTCATGAAGTCGTTGCGCGACAAGCGCAAGGGCATCCTCGCCTGGTGCCTCGGCA
>CAZSNB010000024.1:0-8435 GCA_964608285.1 uncultured Bifidobacterium sp. | reverse complement strand
TTCATGAAGTCGTTGCGCGACAAGCGCAAGGGCATCCTCGCCTGGTGCCTCGGCACGGTCGGCATCATCGCCGTGCAGATGAGCGTCTACCCGACGATCCGAGACTCCTCCGCCGACTGGTCGTCGCTTGTGGAGACCTTCCCCGAGGCCTTCCAGAAGATCTTCCGCATGTCGGACTACACCTCGCCGGCCGGCTACTTCTCCACCGAGCTGTACTCGCTCGTCCTGCCCCTCATCTTCATCACCCTCGGCGCCACCTGGGGGGCACGCCTCACCTGCGAGGACGAAGAAGCCGGCACCGCCGACATCCTCTACACCCTCCCCGTGACGCGCGACGCCATCATGGCCACGCGATTCCTCGCCGCGGCCGCGGTGCTCGGGATCGTCGCGGTCGTCACCACCGCGGCCATGTGGACGGGATGCCTCATCCTCGACCTCGACCTCTCCGTGGCGAGTCTCCTTGCGTCCACCGGGATGCTGCTCATGCTCGGCTTCTTTTTCCTGGCCATGGCGGGGATGCTCGGGGCGTGGCGCGGCCACCGTTCGGTGTCCCTCGGCATCTCGCTCTCCTTCGCCATCGGGGCGTTCGTGCTCTACTCGCTCGCTCCGCTCGTGTCGGCGATTGACACCATCAACCCGTGGAACCCCCTGCAGTGGACGATCGGGCAACAGACCCTCTTCGACGGGCTCTCGCTCGGCTACTCGGCCGCCACCCTCGCCTGCGCGACGGTCATGACGGTCGCCGGCTTCCGGTTCTTCCGACGACGCGACATCGCGGGATGATGTGACGGCCATGACGCCCGACTGGCTGGACATCACGCGGCGCGCCTCCTTCGCCTCGCACCGGCTCATCGGCTGGATCTTCTGGGATCCCGGTGCGCGCGACAATCTCGCCGCGCTCGGGGTCCCCGACGGCATGGGCCACTACATCGTCAACCGAGCCGCGCCGCTCGCCGCTGCCGGAACCGAGGCCGTAACCGCCGCCTTCTTCTCCATCAAGCGCGAGTTCGTCGAGTTCTCGCTCGCCCACGCCGCCCCGCACGTCAAGTGGCACGCCGTCACCGAAGCGCGCGACGCGGCGGTGCGGTCCGGTCTGGAGCGCATGGCGCCGGGCATCATCGCGCCGCTCGGCGACATGGCCGACAATCTGTGGCGCGTGGTGGACGACCTGCCCGTCGGCGGGCGCGTGTTGTTCGCCGCCCACAAGGCCTGGCCCCGCCCGGCGGACCCGGTGACCTCGGCGTGGAACGCCCTCAACACGATCCGTGAATGGCGCGGCGACACCCACTGGGCCCTGCTCATCGCCGACGGTCTCGAGGCCGTCGAGGCCGGCCTCCTCCACGACGCCTGGATGGGATACCCGAAGGAATGGATCCCCCGCAGTCGCGGGGCCAACGACGACGAGATCGCCCGCGCGCTGCACGCTCTCACCAAGCGCGGTTTCGCCCGCGACGGCGTCGTCACCGCCGAGGGCATCGCCCACCGCCAGATGCTCGAGGACCGCACCGACGAGCTGTGCGTGCGGTGCTGGCACGCGCTCGGCGAGGAGCGGTGCCGGGAACTCCTCGACCTCCTCGAGCCGGTCGGCGACGTGTTCCTCGCCCACATCGACGCCACCGCCGGCGACCACTGGATGCCGGCCGCGCGCACGCGTCGCTGAGACGCGGTCCGTTCACCCCGGCGTCCCCCGGGCGTCACCCGTCGCCGCTAGACAAGGGACATGCGCATCCTGGTGACGAACGACGACGGCATCGATTCCGTGGGACTCCACGTGCTGGCCCGGGCCATGCGCGACTACGGCGAGGTCGTCGTGGCGGCCCCCGACCAGGAGTACTCCGGTGCCGGCGCCGCCATCGGGGCACTGCACATCATGCAGCCCGAGATGCACCGGCGAGCCGTGGAGGGCATCGACACCGCCTGGGCGATCAGCGGCCCGCCCGCCCTGTGCGTGTTCCTTGCGCGCTTCGGTGTGTACGGCGATCCGTTCGACCTCGTCGTGGCCGGCATCAACCCGGGCGCGAACGTCGGCCGCAGCGTGTACCACTCGGGCACGGTGGGGGCGGCGATCACCGCGCGCAACAGCGGCATCACCGGCATCGCCGTCAGCCAGGCCGTCACCGGATTCGGTGTCGAGGGTCAGGGTTGGGACGACGCGGTCAAGGGACAACGGTGGGACGACGCGGCCCACGTGGCGCGTGCCGTGGTGGCGGGCTGGATAGCCAACCGCACCGAGGAGCCGGTCGTCATCAACGTCAACGTGCCGAACATGCCGGTGGCCGAGATGAGGGGATGGCGACGCACGACGGTCGGTCACAAGGTGCCGCGCGCCGTCGTCACCGCCGATCTCGATCCGAAGGAGGGCTACGAAGGGTCGTACTACGTGCGCATGCGCTACGGCGATCCGATACCGCTCCCCGGTCACACCGACGGCGGCGCCATCGAGAACGGTGAGGTGTCGGTGACGTACCTCGGGCGTTTCGACGACGTGCCCCACCACGGCACGGACGAGATCCACGACGCCGTCACCGGCCTCGTCGGGCCTCCCCTGCACCTCGACTGAGGCGCGACGACCTGCTCGTCAGGGACAGCCGAGGCCGTGCAGGGTCGCGCACGGTCGGCACAACCACGCGGTGCCCTCGCTCGTGCCCCACGGCGTCCCCTGCGGGAGACCGCACGCCTGGCACTCGCGCACCTCGCGCGACGACGGCGCCGTCGACCAGGTCTGTCCCGCATCGGGTCGCGGGCAGGGGAAGTCGTCGTCAGCGGACACGGCTCGCGACCGTAGTGCCGAGGGCGGCGAACTCGCGCGCATCGGCCGGGACCGCGGCCACGTAACGGTCGGGTCGCACGAGCACGCCCCACGATCCGGCCGTCGATTCGGGTGCCACCACCACCTCGACGGGGAGACCGCCCCATTCGGACGGCACCTCCGTCGGCTCGGAGGCCACGAGCACGAACGAGGCACCGGCTGCGCGCACCGCACGGGACACTTCCGGGTGGTGCCAGAACTGATGTCCCACCCGGTGATCGTCGCCGAGGACGAGACCCGACGTGATGCAGGCCGCCGGACGCGCGCCGCCGTATCCGGCGCCGGGGTCGATGCCGGCGCTGTTGCGGCCGGCGAGTTGGTCGATGAGCAGACCCGAGTCGACCGCGTGGGCCACGACGCTGCGCGCATGGGGCCCGCGCTCCTCGCCGTAGGTGTCGAGCAACGCCTCGCCGGCGGCACCGCGCACGACGAACGACATCTTCCAGGCGAGATTGATCGCGTCGCGCATGCCCGAGTTGAGACCCTGGCCGAGGAACGGCGGCATCTGGTGCGCCGAATCACCGGCGAGGAACACGTTTCCCTCGCGCCACCGCGTCGCCACCACCGCATGGAAGCGGTACAGGGCGCGCCGCACGAGAACCGCGTGTTCGGGCGCCACCCACGGCGCAAGCAGGCGCCACAACGACTCCTCGGTGACGATCTCGTCCGGGTCGTCGTCCGGTTGCACCTGGAACTCCCAGCGTCGGTACCGGCCCTTGCCCTTCACGTACGTCGTCGGTCGCGCTGGGTCGCAGTACTGGCGCACGCCGAGCGGAAGCACGGGGACGTTCTCGTCGTGCAGTTCGATGTCGACGACGAGCCACGGTTGGTCGAAGCGAAGGTCCTCGAGGTCGATGCCGACCCGGCGCCGCGTCCAACTGGAGGCGCCGTCGCAGCCGACGAACCAGCGGGATACAACCTCGCTGCCGTCGTCGAGCACCGTGAGCACGTCCGCACCGCGGTCCTCCATCGACACGACCGTGCGTCCGAACCGGGCATCGGTGCCCCGGCCCACTGCTTCGGCGCGCAGCATGGCGTCGAGCTCGGGTTGGTAGTGCGCCACCACCGGGGGAACGCCCTGCAGGCCGAGCGCGGGGATGTCCATCCCGAGCAAGCGATTGCCGGACGCGTCGGTGAAATCGGCGGCCTCGAGGCGCGAGGTGTGGGCCTCGAGCCACCCGCCCATGCCGTGGTCGTGCAGGGCACGTTGGATCTCGTCGTCCATGACGATGGCGCGGGGCAGTTGGTAGGGCTCGGTGTCGCGCTCGACGAGGACGTTCGCCACCCCCATGTCATCGAGGAGCACGGCGAGAAGACACCCCACCGGACCCCCGCCGAGGATGACGACGTCAGTGCGGGTGGTCACCTCGTCACCGACTCCATGAAGGAGGTGCGCAGACGACGGGCCTCGTCGCGGACCGCGGTCGCCTCGGACTCGTCCGACGTGTCGGTGACGGCGAAAAGGAAGGGCTCGAGCGCCGCCCATCCCATCTCCATCGCCATGCCGAGGGCGACGAGGGCCTTCGTGTGCGCATCGGGTGTCCCGCCGCGGCGGGCGACGAGATGGTCGAGCGTCGCTCGGGGCACGGACACGCCGCGGTCGAGTTCGGTGCGAGCCAGGTCCATCTCATCGTCCAGCACGCACCGCACGACGGCGGCGAGATATCGACGGTCGCCGAGCAGGGCGAGCGGGGCGGGAATCGGGCTTCCCGCCGACTGTTCGCGGGCCCACGTCTCGTGGGCGTCGACGAGGCTCTCCATCGCCGCGCGTAGGAGGCCGTCCTTGGAGGAGAAGTAATGGTGCACGAGCCCGTGGTTCACCCCCGCCCGATCGGCGACCATGCGCACGCTGGTGGCACGCGGCCCGACCTCACCGAGCAATTCGGCGGCCGCAGCCACCAGTTTGTCGCGCGCCGACACCGTGTCAGGTATGTCCCGCGCGGTGACGGGAGGTGTCGCCGTGGGGCTCACGCGCCGGCCGTGGCGTAGTCGAGCAGCTCGGCGTCGGGTACCCCGGCACGGTGTCGCGCGACGATGTCGTCGAAGTCGACGTTGATGCCGATGGGATTCGCCGCGAAGAGCGGCCCGGCCATGAACGCGTCGGCCTCCTCGACCGACATCGAATCCACCTGGGTCTCCACTTGGTTGCCGTCGGGGTCGCGGTAGTAAGCGGACAGGGTCATGCCGTGGTTGATCGTCCAGTACGGCGTCACCCCGCGGGCACCCATGCGCTCGTACTGACCGATCAGGTCGGCGAGCGAGGCGTAGGTGAAGGCGACGTGCTCGAGACCGCTCGTGCCCGGCGGCGTGTCGGCGAGATCGGGGATGGCCACGATCGCCAGGCGGTGGTGCTCGTCGTCATAGGAGAGGAAGGAGATGAAGTCGTTGCCGTGGCGCACCTCGGCACCGAGGAAGTCGCACCACCACTCGACCATCTCGCGGTACCGCGAGGTCTTGAGCACGAGATGGGCGAGTTTGACGGGCGAAGCCATGGCGGCGATCCTCCTGCGGTCGGGTTTAGTCACTTGACTAACCGGGACTATAGTGCGCCCCATGAGCTTTCGATTCGCCTGCAAGAACGGCCGCGGCCAGATCGTCACGGGCGACGATCGCCTCGTCGACGTGGCCGAGGCCAGCGGCGGGCGCATCGGGTCCGACCCCATCGACGCCTTCCGCCGGTGGGACGAGGTGCGCGCGCTCGCGGCCACGGTGACGGGTGGCGCGGCCTTCGACGAAGCCGATCTCGACGCGCCGTCCCCCTGGCCGCTGCAGGTCTTCGGCATCGGCCTCAACTACCGCTCGCACGCCGAGGAGACCGGCATGCCCATCCCGACATCTCCTCTCACGTTCACCAAGTTCTCCTCCTCGGTCGCCGGTCCCCGCGCCGACGTGCCCGTCGCCGGCATCCCCACCGCCGACTGGGAGGTGGAACTCGTCGTCGTCATGGCCGCGGGCGGACGCGACATCCCCGCCGCCGAGGCGTGGGACCGTGTGGCCGGCATCGCCGTGGGTCAGGACATCTCCGACCGAGCCCTGCAGTACGCGAGCCAGCCGCCCCAGTTCAGCCTCGGCAAGAGCCGGCGCAACTTCTCGCCGTTCGGACCCTGGCTCGTCGACGCGCGCGACGTGCCGAACCGCGACGCACTCTCGATGTCGTGCAGCATCAACGGCGAGGAGGTGCAGCAGACCGTCACGAGCGACCTCATCTTCTCCGTTCCCGAGATCATCTCCTATCTCTCCGGCATCTGCCAGCTGCTCCCCGGCGACGTCCTCTTCACGGGGACCCCGGCCGGCGTGGGGGTCTCCCGCGACCCGAAGCGCTTCCTCTCCCCCGGCGACGTCGTCGTGTCCACGCTCGAGCACGTCGGCTCCACGGTGAACCGCTGCGTGTGAGCGTCGCCTAGGGTCGGCTTTCGCGAACGGGAGGCACCATGCCGGAGGAGATGAAGGGGCGCATCGCCCGCACGATGGCCGAATCGGAGCCGTGGTGGCCGGGAGATCCGGTGGCACCGGACGGTGCGCCGAACATCGTTCTGTGCGTCTTCGACGACGTCGGTTACTCGGACCTCGGATGCTACGGCTCGGAGATCTCCACCCCGAACATCGACGCACTCGCAGGCGCCGGCCTGCGCTACACGAACTTCCACACCACGTCTCTCTGCTCTCCCACGCGCGCCTCGCTCCTCACGGGTCGCAACCACCACACGGTGGGCATGGGGACGCTGGCCAACTGGGACATGGGATACCCCGGCTACCGGGGACGGGTGTCGAAGGAATCGGCGATGCTGCCCGAGATGCTGCGCCCGGCCGGGTACAACTCGTTCGCCGTCGGCAAGTGGCATCTCACGCCGATGCACCACACCGGTCCCGCGGGTCCGTTCGACGAATGGCCGACGCAGCGCGGGTTCGACCGCTTCTACGGGTTCATGGACGGTGCCATGAACCACTGGGAGCCGCTCCTCACCGAGGACAACCACCATCTCGTGCCGCCCGACCGCGAGGACTACCACCTCACCGTCGACATCGTCGACAAGGCCATCAGCTTCGTCACCGGACAGAAGTCGGTGGCACCGGAGAAGCCCTTCTTCATGTACATGGCCTTCGGGGCGGCGCACTCGCCCCACCACGTGCCCCGGCACCTCATCGACCCCTACGTGCCGGTCTTCGAGAAGGGCTGGGACCGCACCCGCGAGGACCGCATCGCCCGCCAGAAGGCGATGGGGCTCATCCCGGCCGACACGCAACTGCCCCCGCGCAACCCCGGCGTCGTGGCCTGGGACGAACTCGCCGAGGACGAGAAGCGCCTGTTCGTGCGCTTCCAGGCGGCCTACGCCGCCATGATCACCCACACCGACGAGCAGATCGGGCGTTTCCGCGACGCGCTGGCGCGCATGGGCCAGCTCGACAACACGATCTTCGTCGTCATGAGCGACAACGGCGCCTCGCAGGAGGGGAGCCCCTTCGGCACCCTGCACCAGGGCCGCTACTTCGAACGCGCCCGCATGACGCTCGAGCAGTCGCTCGAGCACATCGACGAGATCGGCGAGACCCAGTGGTTCAACAACATCCCGGTGGGATGGGCCATGGCCGCCAACACGCCGTGCAAGTTCTACAAGCAGAACACCCACGGCGGTGGCGTGCGCGACCCGTTCATCCTGCACTGGCCGGCCGGCCTGCCCGCGGGCTCGGGCGGCACCATGCGCCACCAGTTCCACCACGTGAGCGACGTCGCCCCGACGGTGCTCGACGTCCTCGGCATCGCGCCGCCGACGAGCGTGAACGGCGTCGACCAGATGCCGGTGCACGGCACCTCGATGGCCTACACCTTCGCGTCACCGACCGAGCCGACGCACAAGAAATTGCAGCACTTCGAGATGCTCGGCCACCGCGGCATCGTCGCCGACGGCTGGAAGGCCGTCACCATCCACATGCCGCTCACCTCATTCGACGACGACAAATGGGAGCTCTACGACCTCAACACGGACTTCTCGGAGTCGGTCGACCTCGCCGAGAAGCACCCCGACAAGCTGTCCGAGCTCGTCACCCTGTGGTGGAGCGAGGCCGAGAAGTGGGGCGTGCTGCCCCTCGACGACCGCAGCGGCTTCGGGCGGCGCAGCCGACCCGTGAAGAAGAACTTCGTGCTGTGGCCCGGCACCGAACTCGTCCCCTCCGACGCCGCGCCGCGCCTGCCCAACACGAGCCACCGCATCGAGGCCCGCTTCACCGTCCCGGCGGGCGGGTGCGAGGGTGTGCTCGCAGCCGAGGGCGACAGGTGGGGCGGATGGTCGATGTTCGTGCAGGACGGCGTGCCGTGCTTCCACTACCACTTCCCCCAGGAACGCCACGAGATCCGCGGAACGACACCGCTCGCACCGGGCGAGCACTCGCTCGTGTGGACGCTGACGCGCGTGGAGAAGAAGTCCGGGCGCGGCGAGCTCTCCCTCGACGGTGAGACGGTGGGGGTCCTCGACATCCCGCGCATCATCCGCGGGTTCATGCCTTTCAACGCCCTCAACGTGGGCTGCGATCTCATCGCCCCGGTGGCGACGACCTACGCCTCGCCGTTCCGCTTCACCGGCACGATCGACCGCATCATCGTGGACATCCTCGGCCGCGACGCCGCCCC
>CAZSNB010000023.1:18956-23879 GCA_964608285.1 uncultured Bifidobacterium sp. | reverse complement strand
ACACGGGACGCTCCGGCGGCGGACCCGCGGGGCGCTGCGGCGGCATGCCGGCCGGGCGCTGGGGCGGCATGCCGGCCGGGCGCTGCGGCGGCGCGGCGGGAGCCGAACCCGGAGTCGGGCGACCACTGGAGATGAAGCGACCGCCCGATGCGGGTGCGGCCGGCGGAGGGGACGGAACGTCGGCGGGACGCTCGGCGACCGGAGCCTCGGGAGCCGCGGGCGGTGCGGCCGGTGTCTCGACCGGACGATCCACTGCGGGAGCCGGGGTCGGTGCAACCTCGGGGGCGGCCGGCTCGGCATCGACGGGAGCAGCGACCTTCTTCGCCGCGGCCTTCTTGGCGGGTGCCTTCGTCGCCGGCCCGTCGGTCGTCGCGTCACCGGCGTCGTCACCGGCCTTCTTGGAGGCGGCCTTCTTGGCGGGAGCCTTCTTCTTCTTGGCGCCCTCTTCCTCGGGCTGCACGTCACGCTTGAGACCCTCGCGCTCGGCCTTGCGACGGACGCGGTCCGCCTGGGCCTCCTCCATCGAGGACGACGCGTTGCGCACGTCGATACCCATCGACTTCGAGAGGTCGAGGGCTTCCTTGTTGGTGAGGCCGAGTTCCTCGGCCAGAGCGGAGATGCGGATCTTCTTGCTTGCCAAGGGTCAGGACTCCGTGGTGCTCTCCGGGGCGGCGGCGCCTCCCGCCCAGTCCTTCTCGCTCACGACGGTGCCGTCGGCGGCGTGGAAACTGCGCTCACCCGTGGCCTCGTCGGTGCGCCACTCGCCCTCGGCGAAATCGCGCCGGGACGGACGGGGCTCGAAGATGCCCTGGGCCTCGTTGGCGGCCTGGGTCTCGCTCTTGATGTCGAGGCGCACACCGGTGAGGCGCGAGGCCAGCTGGGCGTTCTGGCCGCCGCGGCCGATGGCGAGCGACAACTGGAAGTCGGGCACGATGACGTCGGCCTGGGTGCGGTCCTCGCTGAGGCGCACCTCGGTGACCTTGGCCGGCGAGAGCGCCTTGGCGATGAAGTCGACGATGTCGTCGCTGAACGCGATGATGTCGATCTTCTCGCCCTGCAGCTCGTTCACCACCATGCGCACGCGGCCGCCGCGCGCGCCCACGCAGGCGCCCACGGGGTCGACGTTCGGGTCGTTCGAGTCCACCGCGATCTTGGTGCGGTGCCCGGCGTCGCGGGCGCAGGCCTTGATCTCGACGATGCCGTCGGCGATCTCGGGGACCTCGAGCTCGAAGAGGCGCTTGACGAGGCCGGGATGCGTGCGGGACACGACGATCTGGGGACCCTTGGCGGTCTTTCGCACCTCGACGATGTAGGCCTTGAGCCGCGCGCCGTTCTCGGGGCGCTCGTACTGGACCTGCTCGGCCTGGGGCAGCAGCGCCTCGACCTTGCCGAGATCGAGCAGCGCGTAGCGGCCGTCGGCCTGCTGGATGATGCCGTTGACGAGGTCGCCCTCTCGGTTGGCGTACTCCTCGAACTTGCGGTCGCGCTCCACCTCGCGGATGCGCTGGCTCATCACCTGCTTGAAGGTGGCCGCCGCGATGCGACCGAGCTCGTTCTTGCTCGGCGTGTCGTCGCGCTCGTTGACCCAGTTGCCGTCGTCGTCGACGTCGTAGGCGGTGAAGCGCATGTCGAGGTTCTCGGGGTTGATCTCGACGATGACCTCGTCGGCCGCGCCGGGGCGCTTCTTGTAGGCGGTGGCGAGGGCCTCGACGAGGACCTGCAGGAGGGCGTCGACGCTGATGCCGTGGTGGTCGGCGAGCATCCTCACCGCCTCGGACATGTCCATGTTGCTCATCGGGCACCGACCTCCTCGTCGCTCGTGCTGGTGTCGGCCGCGGCGCGGCGGGCGCGGCGGGCCTCGGGTGAATTGGGCTTGGGCTGGGACTCCCAGACGAACACCGTCCGGGTGCGCTCCACCTGGGACAGGGGGAACACGACTTCGTCACCGTTCTCGTCGAGCCGAATCGTGGCCGTCGTGGCGTCGGAGGCGACGAGCAGACCGGTGAGGCGGCGGCGGCCGTCGAGGGGGGTGACGAGGCGCACCGACACGGTCTTGCCCGTCTCGCGGACGTAGTGCTCGGGGGTGCGCAGGGTGCGCTCGAGACCGGGGCTCGTCACCTCGAGGGTGAAGCGGCCGGGAACGGCGTTCTCGTCATGGTCCAGTTCGCGACCGAGGAGGCGCGACACGAGCGAGATGGCGTCGATGTCGACCCCGGCGGGCGAGCCGGCGGGGGTGTCGATGGTGACGCGCAGGACGCCACCGGAGAACTCGAGGTCGTAGAGCTCGAGGCCGAGGTCGGCCAGGATCGGGTTCACCATGGCGGTCACGGTGTCGACGACTGTTCCGGCCATGTGCTCACCACCTCCCGCCGTTTCCGGCTCCACAGAATAAAAAAGACACGGGGGTCACCCGTGCCTTCCGTTCATCGAACTTCAAAGGACGGCTCCGATACTACCCGTCGCCACTAGGGTTTCGCTCCGTGCTGCGCCTCTCGACCCTGTTCGTCCGCACCCTGCGGGACGACCCCGCGGACGCCGAGGTGGCCAGCCACCGCCTGCTCGTGCGGGCCGGCTACATCCGCCGGGCCGCCCCCGGGGGGTACACCTGGCTCCCCCTCGGCCAGCGGGTGCTGCGCCGGGTGGAGGAGATCGTGCGCCGGGAGATGGATGCCATCGCCCAGGAGGTGCACTTCCCCGCCCTGTTGCCGCGCGAGGTGTACGAGGCCACGGGACGCTGGGACGAGTACGGCGACAACCTCTTCCGCCTCGTCGACCGCAAGGGTGCCGATTTCCTGCTCGGGCCGACCCACGAGGAGATGTTCACCCTGCTCGTCAAGGACCTGTACTCGAGCTACAAGGACCTGCCGGTCTCGCTGTACCAGATCCAGACGAAGTACCGCGACGAGGCACGTCCGCGCGCCGGGCTGCTGAGAGGTCGCGAGTTCCTCATGAAGGACTCGTACTCGTTCGACATCGACGAGGACGGCCTCGCCGCCTCCTACGCCGCGCACCGCGACGCCTACGAGCGCATCTTCCGCCGGCTCGGCCTTCCCTACGTGATCGTGCGTGCCATGAGCGGCGCCATGGGCGGGTCGATGTCCGAGGAGTTCCTCGCGCCGCTCGAGGCCGGTGAGGACACCTTCGTGCGCTGCACCGGATGCGACTACGCGGCCAACACCGAGGCCGTCGCCACCGGCGCGCTGCCGGCGGAGGTTGCCGAGCACCCCGCCTCCACCGAGGTGGCCACGCCCGGATGTCCGACCATCGCCGCGCTCGTCGACTTCCTCAACGCGAACCGGCCCCGCACCGACCGTGAGTGGCGCGCCTCGGACACGTTGAAGAACGTCGTGCTCACGGTGCGCGCCCCCGACGGCACCCGCGAGACCGTCGTCGTCGGCGTGCCCGGTGACCGCGAGGTGGACCTGAAGCGCCTCGAGGCCCAGTTCTCCCCCGCCGAGGTGGAGCCGCTCGACGATGCCTCCTTTGCCGCCCATCCGCTCCTCGTGCGCGGCTACATCGGGCCGGCCGTCCTCGGCACGGCGTCGGCCTCCGGCGTGCGCTACCTGCTCGACCCCTCCGTCGTTCCCGGCAGCGCCTGGGTGACCGGGGCGAACCGCGCCGACACGCACGTCGTCGACCTCGTGCACGGCCGCGACTTCAGCGCCGACGGCAGCATCGAGGCCGTCGAGGTGCGCGACGGCGATCCGTGCCCCTCGTGCGGCGCGGCTCTCCGCATCGCGCGCGGCATCGAGATCGGACACGTGTTCCAGTTGGGACGCAAGTACGCCGACCGCCTGGATCTCAAGGTGCTCGACCAGAACGGTCGCCAGGTGACCGTCACCATGGGCAGCTACGGCATCGGCGTGTCGCGCGCCGTCGCCGCCATCGCCGAGGCCCACCATGACGATCTCGGTCTGCGCTGGCCCCGGGGCATCGCCCCCGCCGACGTGCACGTGGTGGTGGCCGGCAAGAACGGCGACGAGATCTGCGTCGCCGCCGAGGACCTCGCCTCCCGCCTCGAGGCCGAGGGACTCGAGGTCCTCCTCGACGACCGCAACCAGGTGTCGCCCGGCGTGAAATTCAAGGACGCCGAACTCATCGGCATCCCCGTCGTCGTCGTCGTGGGTAAGTCGCTGGCCGAGGGCAACGTCGAGGTCCGTGACCGCTTCGCCGGTTCGAACGAGTCGGTGCCCGTCGCCGACGCCCTCGCCCGCATCGTCGCCCTGTGCCGCGCCACGGAGGGGTGAGCATGCCGCGCCTCATCGCGGGAGCCGTCCGGCACTACGACTGGGGTGACGAAAACGTCCTGCCCGACCTGCTCGGCCTGCCGCGCGACGGCCGTCCGTGGGCGGAGTTGTGGTTCGGCACGCATCCCCAGGCGCCGTCGCGGCTCGACTCCCCCGACGGTCCCCTGCTCGCGGACGTGACCGGGGAGATGTCGGTGCTCGTGAAGATCCTCGCCTGCGCGCGACCGCTCTCGCTCCAGACCCACCCCGACGTCGCCCGGGCCCGCGAGGGCTTCGCCCGCGAGGAGGCCGCTGGCATCGCCCGTGACGCGGACTCGCGCATGTACCGGGACCCTTTCGACAAGCCCGAACAGGTGGTGGCCCTCACGCGCTTCGAGGCCCTGTGCGGGTTCCTCCCCGACGGTGCCGCACGGGAACGACTCACCCGGTGGGGCTGGGACACCGAGGCCGAGCGTCTCGCCGCGCTCGGCACCCGCGGCTACATGGAATGGGCGTTCGGCACGGACGAACCTCCCGCCATCGACCGCTGCGACCCCTGGATGACGAGCCTCGCCGCCCTGCACCCGCGCGATCCCGGGCTGCGCACGGCGGCCCTGCTCCACCACGTCGTGCTCGAGCCCGGCGAGTCGCTGGCGCTGGCCGCCGGCAACCTGCACGCCTACCTGGCCGGCACCGC
>CAZSNB010000023.1:0-18856 GCA_964608285.1 uncultured Bifidobacterium sp. | reverse complement strand
GTGGCCGGGGCACGGGAACCCTCGGCGATCCTCGTGGCGCCGGGCGAGGCCTGCGCGCTCGGCACGGCGACCGGAGCCGACCACGGACGGTTGTGGATCGTGGAGGAGAACCGGACCTAGAGCGTCATTCGCCGACGGTGCGGCGGATCTCGACGATGCGCTCGGCGGAACGGTTGGCATCCTCGCCCTTCTCGTCGAGCAATGCCGAGCGATCGCGCTGGGCCTCGCGTTCGGCGCGAGCGGTGTCGGCCCGGGCGATGGCCGCCTCGGTGCCGTGCTCGTTGATGAACTCGGCCCACTCGACGAGGGCCTCCACCATCTCGTCCTCGGGCACGACCGCGACGTTTCGTCCCTTGACGAAGAGGTGACCGCGCTTGTTCCCCGCGGCGATGCCGAGGTCGGCCTCGCGCGCCTCGCCCGGACCGTTCACGACGCACCCCATGACGGCGATCTGCAGGGGCAGCTTGCGGTCGGCGAAGGCCTCCATGGCCCTGTTGGCCACGTCGATGACGTCGATCTCGGCGCGTCCGCAGCTGGGGCAGGCGATGAGGTCGACGTTCTTGCGCTCGCGCAGACCGAGCGCCTCGAGGAGTTGGCGGCCGGCGCGGGCCTCCTCGACGGGGTCGGCGGTGAGGCTGTAGCGGATGGTGTCGCCGATGCCCTCGAGCAGGAGCGTCGCGATGCCGGCGGTGGCCTTGACGAGACCGGCCGGCGGCGGACCGGCCTCGGTGACGCCGAGGTGCAGGGGCGCGTCGATGGCGTCGGCGAGCATGCGGTAGGCGTCCACCATGAGCGGCACGTTGCTCGCCTTCACCGAGATCTTGTAGGCCTCGAAGCCGACCTCCTCGAAGTAGGCGATCTCCTGCATCGCGGACTCGACCATGGCGGCCGCCGTGAGCCCGCCGTGCTTCTCGTAGAGCGCGGGGTCGAGCGACCCGCCGTTCACCCCGATTCGGATGGGCAGGCCGCGGTCGCGGGCCTCGCTGGCCACGGCCTTGATGTGCTCGGGCTTGCGGATGTTCCCCGGGTTGAGGCGCAGGCCGTGCACGCCGGCCTCCATGGCGGCCAGCGCCATGCGGTACTGGTGGTGGATGTCGGCGATGATCGGGATGGGCGAGCGGGGAACGATGCGGGCCAGGCCCTCGGCGGCCTCGATCTCGTTGCAGGTGCAGCGCACGATGTCGCAGCCGGCGGCGGCGAGCGCGTAGATCTGCTGCAGGGTTCCCTCGACGTCGGAGGTCTTGGTCGTCGTCATGGACTGCACCGAGATCGGCGAACCTCCCCCGACCGGGACCTTGCCCACCGTGATGCGGCGGGTGCTGCGACGCTCGAACATCGTCCTCATTGTGGCAGGTCGCGGGCCCGGTGCGTCGCGGAGGCCGGTGTGCCGTTCAGCCGAGGGGCCGGGTGATGTCGAGCCACAGACCCGTGAGCATGAGCACCGCCAGCAGCCCGATGACCGTCGTGGCCACGGGGACCATCTTGGAGATGTCGGCCCGGTGGACCCGCCCGCCCCGCGAACGGATGCGCTCGTAGACGGCGATGGCGGCGTGTCCGCCGTCGAAGGGCAGGAGCGGGAACATGTTGAACACCCCGACGAACACGTTGATGGAGGCGAGCATGATGAGGATGCCCTTGAGGCCGTCGAAGCGGCCGACGTCCGAGCTGATCTGGCTGATGCCCACCACGGTCACCGGGCGGTTCTCGATGCTGCCCGTCTCGTCGGTGAGATGGCGCAGCGAGTTCACCGGGTTGAGCGCCTGGATGACGCCCGTCACCGAGCGACCGGCCGTCGTGCCGATGTCCGCGACGCCCTGCCACAGGGCCTCGTGGACCGGGAGTCGCTCCCAGCCCCAGTCGTCGGCCGCCACGCCGAGGTAACCCACGCCGACGACGGAGGGGTTCCCCGCCAGCTCGACGTCGACCGAGCGTTCGACGCCGTCGCGGGAGTACACGACGCGCACGACGTCGCCGGCACGCCGGGCGCGCACCACCTCGACCAGCGTCTCGTAGGACGAGATGGGTTCGCCGTCGATGGAGACGAGTTCGTCGCCGAGGGCGATGCCGGCGCGCTGGGCCGGGCCGTCCACGACGAGGTCGCGCACCGTGGCGATGCCGGTGCTCTGCTCCTTTCCGGCGGTGGCGTAGACCCCGACGAACAGGGCGAAGGCGATGACCATGTGCATGAGCGAGCCGGCCGTGATGACGAGCATCCGACGCGGGAAGGACTTCGACCTGTAGGCGCGCGGCTCGTCCTCGGGCTCGACGTCGTCGAGGTTGTTCATGCCGATGATGCGCACGAAGGCCCCGAGCGGAAGGGCGCGCACGCCCCACTCGATCTCGCCGCGGCGGCGCGACCACACGCGCGGACCGAAGCCCATGAAGAACTGGGTGACCTTCATGCCGGTGAGCCGCGCCGTCGACCAATGCCCCACCTCGTGGAGGAACACGCTCACGAGCAGGCCGACGACGAACACGAACGCCCACGGGCTGGCCCACGCCAGCCACCCGAGCAGCACGAGCATGAGGACCCCGGTGGCACGGCCACCCGGGGAGACGACGTCCTTCTCCACGAGACCGCCTCCGGCGGCGATCTCCGTGCGCATCTTCTGGTACCAGTCGCTCATCCCGTCATGCCTCCCACCACCTCGCGCGCCAGGACGCGTCCCTCGGCATCGGCTGCCAGCACGTCGTCGAGATCGCGGGGTTCGGACGTGGCGCACCTCGCCATGACCGTCTCGACGACGGAGGCGATGGACGTCCAACCGATCGCGCCGCCGAGGAACGCCTCGACCGCCACTTCGTTGGCCGCCGACAGCACGGCCGGCGCGGTGCCGCCCCGACGCCCGGCGGCATACGCCAGGTCGAGGCACGGGAACGCGGCGCGGTCCGGGGGCTCGAAGTCGAGACGCGACAGCGACGTCCAGTCGATGCGACCGAAGGGCACGGTCCAGCGGTCGGGATGGCCGATGGCGTAGGCGATGGGCAGGCGCATGTCGGGCATCGACATCTGGGCGATCGTCGAGCCGTCGGTGAACTCGACCATGGAGTGCACCACCGACTGGGGATGCACGACGACGTCGATGTCGTCGAACCCGGTCCCGAAGAGTTCGTGCGCCTCGATGACTTCCAGCCCCTTGTTCATGAGCGTCGACGAATCGACGGTGATCTTGGGACCCATTTTCCACGTCGGATGGGCCAGAGCGGCGTCGGCCGTCACGGTGGCCAGGTAGGCGGCGTCCCTGCCCCGGAACGGGCCACCGCTGGCCGTCAGCACGAGCCGGGCCACCTCCGCCGCGGGACGGTGCGAGGCGCGCAGGCATTGGTGCAGGGCGCAGTGCTCGGAGTCCACGGGGACCAGCTCGGCTCCGGGCGTGGCGCGCAGAGGGTTCACGACCGGACCGGCGGCGATGAGGCTCTCCTTGTTGGCGAGCCCGAGCCGACGCCCGGCGCTGAGCGTTCCCATGGTGACGGGCAGGCCGGCGAAACCGACAACCCCGTTGATGACGACGTCGGCCACCTCGACGAGATCGAGCAGGTCGCCCGACACCGTCACGCCGGGCAGGGCGTCGGCCACGGCGCGTCGGGCCTCGTCGTCCACCACCACGACGACCTCGGGACGGAGCAGACGAGCCTGTTCGATGACCCTGGCGGTGGACGAGCCGGCGCCGATGCCGGCGACGATGCAGTCGTCGCCGCCGGAGCGCACGACGTCGATGGTCTGGGTGCCGATGGAGCCGGTGGACCCGGCGATGGAGACTCGGGTCACGAAGCCCAGGGCTGGAGCACGAGCAGCAGGTAATAGGCCGCCGGCATCGCGAACAGCAGGGCGTCGAACCTGTCGAGCACGCCGCCGTGTCCGGCGATGACGCTGCCGAAGTCCTTCACGTCGAGGTTTCGCTTGAACATCGACTCGACGAGGTCACCGAGCGGGGCCATGATGAGCACCGCCACCGCGAGCGCCAACCACTCGGAGGTGGTGTCCCAGGTGCCGTTGCGCGAGCCGACGAAGAACACGGCCACGATCGTGAGCACCGCGCCGCCGACGAGCCCCTCGACGGTCTTGTTGGGGCTCACCCACTCGCGCAGGGTCGTGCGCCCGGCCATCGATCCGACGAGCAGGCCACCGATGTCGTTGGCCACCACGGCGACGACCACCATGAGCAGGGTGTCCGTCCCGGCGTGCTCGGGCACGCCCGGGGTCACCGAGTAGCGCAGGATGAGGGCCGCGTACGAGCCGAGCAGACCGATCCACACCGTCGACATCGTGGTGATGGCGACGTTCGGGAGCGGGCCGGCGTGCACGCCGGTGGCCCCGAGGAATCCGACGGAGATGGCGACGAAACCGAACGTGAACACGAGCGGCAGGGCGGCGTCGCCGATCCAGTAGGCGGCGAGCGGGGCCGACGCGCAGGTGAGGATGCCGGCGAACGTGGCCGGTCGGTATCCCTTCTCGGTGACCTTGCTGTAGAACTCGACCGCGGCGAGTCCGACGACGGCCAGCACGATGAGCATCACCGCGGCGGGGCGCCACATGAGCGCACCGAGGAACCCGCCCACGAGGATGACTCCGGTGAGGACGGCGGTGGGTATGTCGCGCGCACCACCGGCGGGCGGAGCGGCGCCGCGCGGACCGGCACGGCGCACCTGCGGCGGACGCTGGCCGCCGCGCGGCATCCCCCCGGTGATGTCGCGGATGGGTTCGCGCTCGCCGCCGAAGTCCTGCACGGGGCGGCGGCGCTCGTCGGTGGGATCGGAACCGATGACGAGACGCTCGCGACGCCGGGAGCTCTGCTCGTCGATGACGAGCACGTCGTCGTCGACGCGACGGGTCGGCGACGGACTGCGCTCCTGGAAGGTGTCCCAGGCGTCGACGTCGTCGGCGGCGAGGGAGGGCATCTCCCCCGTGGGGGGCTCGGTCCAGTGCGGGAGGCTGCCGGTGTCCTCACCGAGTGAGATCGCCGGCGCGTCGTCGGTGTCGTCGGCGAAGTTCACGGTGCCGAAGTCGGTGCCGAAGTCGGTCCCGTAGGAATCGTCCCCTCCGCCGGTCTCGTCGCGCCTGCGCCAGTCGTTGTCACTCATGATTTCCCCCTCGTCGGGTGCCCGTGTCCACCGTACCGTCGGCCGGTGTCACACCTCGAGCAGCTCCTGTTCCTTGCGAGTCAGCGCCTTGTCGATGCCCTCGACGTGCTCCTGCGTGGCCTTCTCGAGCTCCTTCTCGGCCCGCTCGAGATCGTCCTTGGACATCTCGCCGTTCTTCTCCGCCGTCTCGAGGTGCTTGCGGGCGTCGCGACGCACGTTGCGCACCGCCACCTTGCCGTCCTCGGCCATGGTGCGCACGACCTTCACGTACTCCTTGCGCCGCTCCTCCGTGAGGACGGGGAAGCTGAGACGGATGACGACGCCGTCGTTCGAGGGCTGCAGCCCGAGGTCGCTCTCGCGGATCGACTTCTCGATGGCGTTGATGGCCCCGCGGTCGTGGGGCTTGACGACGAGCACCCGGGCCTCGGGCACCTGGAAACTCGCGAGCTGAAGGAGGGGCATCGTCGAGCCGTAGTACTCGACGGGGAGTTTCTCGACGAGGGCCGGATTCGCGCGTCCGGTGCGCACGGTGGAGAACTGACCCTGCACGTGCTCGACGGCGCGGGACATCTTCTCGCTCGCCTCGCGGACGGTCTCCTCGGTCACCCGACCAGCGTACCCACGGGCTCGCCGCGGAGAATGGACTTCACGTTGCCCGGGGCGAGGAGATCGAACACCACGATGGGCAGTTCCTTGTCCATGCAGAAGGTGATGGCGGTCGCGTCCATGACCTTGAGGCCCTGCGTGATGACCTCCATGTGGCTGATCCGCTCGTACCGGGTGGCGGAGCGGTCGACCTTCGGGTCGGCGGTGTACACACCGTCGACGCCGGAGTGCGTGCCCTTGAGGATCGCCTGGGCCTCGATCTCGGCGGCCCGCAGGGCGGCGGCGGTGTCGGTGGTGAAGAACGGGTTGCCGGTGCCGCCGGCGAGGATGACGACGCGTCCCTTCTCGAGGTGCCGCTCGGCGCGACGCCGGATGTAGGGCTCGGCGACCTTCGGCATCTCGATGGCGCTCATGACGCGCGCCTGTTGCCCGGCGCGCTCGAGCGCGTCCTGCAGGGCGAGGCCGTTCATGACGGTGGCGAGCATGCCCATGAAGTCGGCCTGGGCCTGGTCCATGCCCTGGTCGGCGCCCTTGATGCCGCGCCAGAAGTTGCCTCCGCCGACGACGATGGCGATGTCGGTGCCGAGTTCCTCGCGGGCCCCGTGCACCTCCTCGGCCACCTGGGCCAGCACCGAGTTGTCGAGACCGAAGCCGCTCGGCTCCGCCAGTGCCTCACCCGAGAGCTTGAGCACGACGCGGGACCAGCGCGGCCGGTTCGACATGGTCAGCCGATCTCCACCTGCGCGAAGCGGACGATGGACGCCGAGCCGATGAACTGCTGGATGCTCTGCTTGTCGTCCTTGGCGTAGGGCTGCTCGAGCAGGCAGATGTCCTTGAAGAAGCCGCCGATGCGACCCTCGACGATCTTGGCGACGGCGGCCTCGGGCTTGCCCTCGTTGCGCGTGAGCGTCTCGAGCGTGGCGCGCTCCTTCTCGACCTCCTCGGCGGGGACCTCGTCGCGGGTGAGGTAGCGCGGACGGGCGAAGGCCACGTGCACCGCCACGTCGTGGGCGAGCTCGGCGGTGGCGCCGGACATCTCGACGACGACGCCGTTGACGCCGCGGCCACCCTGGATGTGCGAATAGGTTTCGACGACGTTGCCGGGTGCCGCCTCGACGAGCACGACCTCTCCCAGCTCGATCTTCTCCTTGAGCGTGATCTTGAGGTCGTCGATGGCGGCGGCGCGCTCGGCGACGGCACCCTCGCCCTTCTCGAGCACGAGACGCGCGACCGTCTCGGCCTCGGCCTTGAAGTTGTCGCTGGAAGCGACGAAGTCGGTCTCGCACTTCAGCTTGACGATGGCCGCCTTGCCGGGAGCCGTGACGACGGCGACGACACCCTGGGCGTTGTCACGGTCGTCGCGCTTGGCGCTGGCGGCGAGGCCCTTCTCACGGAGCCACTGCTTGGCGGCCTCGAGGTCACCGCCGTTCTCCTCGAGCGCCTTCTTGCAGTCCATCATCCCGGCGCCCGTCGACTGACGGAGGCTCTGCACGTCCTTGGCGGTGTACGACACGGTGGTCAGCCCTCCGTCTCGGCGTCGGCGGGCTTGGTGGCGGTGAGGCGGGCCTCGCGGTCGGCCTGGGCCTGGGCGGCCTGACGGCGCGCCTCGGCCTGCTGGGCCTCGAACGCGGCGGTCTCCTCGGCGGTGCGCGGAGCCGGTGCCGGCGCGGCGGCGGCCTGCGCCGGTGCCTTCTTCGCGTGGATGGCGCGGCCCTCGAGCACGGCGTCGCAGATGACGCGGGCCATGAGGTCGTTGGAGCGGATGGCGTCGTCGTTGCCCGGGATCGGGTACTGCACGAGGTCGGGATCGACGTTCGAGTCGACGACGGCGACCACGGGGATCCGCAGCTTGTTGGCTTCGGTGACGGCGATGTGCTCCTTCATCGTGTCGAGCACGAAGATGGCATCGGGACGGCGCGGCAGGTTGGCGATGCCCGAGAGGTTCTTCTGCAGCTTCTCGAGCTCGCGCCCGAGCAGCAGGGCCTCCTTCTTGGGCATGGCCTCGAACTCGCCGGAGAGCTTCATGCGCTCGTACTCCTGCATCTTGTTGACGCGCTTGGAGATGGTCTCGAAGTTGGTGAGCATGCCGCCCAGCCAGCGCTCGTTGACGTAGTGCATGCCGCACTTCTCGGCATAGGTGCGCACGGGGTCCTGGGCCTGCTTCTTGGTACCCACGAAGAGGATGTTGCCGCCGTTGGCCGCGATGTCGCGGACGAACGAATAGGCGACCTCGATGCGCTCCAGTGTCTGGTCGAGGTTGAGGATGTGGATGCCGTTGCGCTCACCGAAGATGAACTGCTTCATCTTGGGGTTCCAACGGCGGGTCTGGTGCCCGAAATGCACTCCGGCTTCGAGCATCTGTCGCATGGTGACGACGGCCATGATGTGTCTCCTTCTGCGGTTGTCCACACACCGGTCCGACGCCGAAGCGACCGCAGATGGCCGGTGTGCATGTAGTTGTCCGACCCGGGGCGGACGCCTCGGGACCCCGCAACACTATCGGGAGGCCCCATCGGGGCCCACGGTCGCCGCGGCCACCAGCCGGGGCCGGGCCAGCCCGAGCGCGGTGAGGGGCTCGACGTGCACCCCGGCCCGGCGCACGGAGAGAAGGACACGTCCCGCGGCGGAGCCGAGCACCTCTCCCCTCTCCACCTCGGTCCCGGGGGCGAGCCCGGGTGCCACCTCCGTCAGATCGCCGACGGTGACGAGGGCACCCTCCGGGAGACGGACCGTGACGTAGAGGCGGCCCACGACACCGCCGGCGAAGGTGACGACGCCGTGCCAGGGGGCCACGATGTCGGACCCCGCGGGCTCGGCGGCGAGCCACACGCCCCGGCGTCCGGGACACCAACGACAGTCGGGGCGGACGAACGACGCGAGCACCCCGTCCACCCGCTCGGCGGCGGCGACCCCGGCCACCGGCCACGCCGCGCCTTCTGCGGCATCACCGGGGATCGGAGGGGCGATGGACGGGGCGAGGAGAACGAGAAGAAGAAAGAGAGGGATCACGTCACCCGATGTGGGTGGCGCTCATCCCATGCCGGCCGAGGCGAGACGCGAGCGCAACTGCAGCACCGCCTTGGCGTGGATCTGGGAGATGCGGCTCTCCGTGACGCCGAGTGCCTCGCCGATCTCGGACAGGGTGAGACCGTCGTCGTAGTAGAGAATGAGGACGGCGCGCTCCTTCTCGGGCAGGCGGCCGATCTCGGCGCGCATCGTGGTGCGGAGCTCGGACTCCTCGATGGCCACCCCCGGCTGCACGCCGTCGTCGCGCGACCGGGCGCTCTCCATCGCGACGTGGTCGAGCGGACCGATCGAACCCGCGGCGATGTCGGCGAGCCACGAGGCGAGTTCGTCGACGGCGATGCCCACCTCGTCGGCGATCTCCTCGTCGGTGGGCTCGCGGCCGAGACGGTGCTCGAGCGTGGCGATGGCGTCCTGGACGGTGCGCGCCCGCGAGCGCACCGAGCGGGGGACCCAGTCGAGCGCGCGCAGACCGTCGAGGATCGCCCCACGGATGCGCGGCACCGCGTACGACTCGAACTTCACGCCCTGACCGGGATCGAAGCGGTCGATCGCCCCCATCAGCCCGAACACCCCGGCACTCACGAGGTCCCCGGTGTCGACGCTGCGGGGAAGTCCCGCCGCGAGTCGGCCGGCGACGAACTTCACGAGCGACGAATAGTGCACCACGAGCCAGTCGCGCGCGGTCTGCTCGCGCGACGAGTGCCACGACTCCCACGCCGAGTCGATGGTGTGGCGGACCGGTCTGGCGTTCATGCGCGCGGATGGGAGCGCGCGTAGGCGGCGCGCAGCTTGTCCTTGCTCACGTGGGTGTAGCGCTGCGTGGTCGTCGCGTTGGAGTGGCCGAGGAGCTCCTGGATGGAACGCGTGTCCGCGCCGCTGTTCATGAGGTGCGTGGCGAATGAATGCCGCAGCGCGTGGGGATGCGTGCCCCCCGGCAGACCCACGCGGTCGCACGCATCGTCGATGAGTCGGGCCACGTCGCGACGCGAGAGCGGATTGCCCCGCGCCGTGAGGAACATGGCGTCGCCGGAGGAGTCGCCCGCCACCTCGTCTCGCGCGCGCAGCCACCGCTCGAGCGCCTCGACCGCGGGGGGGCTGAGCGGCACGAGACGCTCCTTCGCGCCCTTGCCGAGCACGCGCAGGGTGGCGCGGTCGGCGGAGGGGCTCGAGAGCGCGAGCCCGCACAGTTCCGAGGCGCGCAATCCGCTGCCGTAGAGGACCTCGAGCACGGCCCGGTCGCGCGCGCGACGCCATTCGGGCGCGCCGGGGTCTTCGCTGGTGATGAGATCGACGATGGAGATCTCATCGATCGGCCGGGGCAACCTGCCCTTGGCCGCCGGTGTGGCGATGCCCGTCGTCGGGTCGCTCGCCGCGAAGTCACGGCGGACCGCCCAGCGGTAGTAGCGGCGGATCGCGGCGATGCGGCGGGCGATCGTGCGGGAACTGGCGCCGTGCCCGTGCATGGCCGCCAACCATCCGCGCACGTCCTCGCGCACCACGGATCCGGGCGGGGGAACCGGTCCGGGTCCGGAGAGCCACTCGGCGAACAGCTCCACGTCGCGCCGGTAGGCGGCGCGGGTGTTGTCGGACGACGCGGTGAGCGACGACACGTACTCGGCGAGTCGCCAGCCGTCGAGACGGCCGTCCCTCGCGGCGCACGGGCCGCCGGCACGACAGGCGGGGCACGATGCCGTGTGCACCGGTGTCGTCCCCCGCGTGGGCGAGACCCAGGCAGCGTCCCCGCGACGACGCGGACGCACTCCCGACCACCATGAGAAGTACGAGCGCAGGAGGGCGACCCGGCGCGACACCGTCTCGGTGCTCCATCCCCTCGCCTCCAGATCGATCACGTGGGCCGCGACCATCGCGGACGTCACCGTGTCGGGACCGGACGCTCCGGCGTCGAGGAACGCCGCGGCAGCAGCCTCAAGGTCGTGACGCGCCGCACCGCGCGATGCGTCGGAGGAGCGCAGCGTGCGCGACCAACGGTCGATCTCGAAGGCGGCGATCGACGGGGCGTCGATGTCTCCGCTCGTCCGCACCGCCATGGGACAACGGTAACCCCGTCGGTCAGAGGACGAGCGCCTCCCACCATCCTCCCGAATGGGCCACCCATCCCTCGGCTTCGAGTCGCCCGAGCAGCACCGCCGTGCGCACCACACCGAGACCGGAGCGCAGCGCGAGGTCGTCGAGCGTGAGGGCCGGGCCGCGCAACAGATCCAGCAATCCGGCCGCCGGTTCTGACGGTGGCGGGCGGGGGTCGAAGCGCGGATGGGTGCGCCGGTGGTCCATCCCGAGGGCGATCAGAACATCGTCGGCGCCGGTGACCGGACCGCACCCGTCACGAAGGAGGTCGTTCGTCCCCTCGCTCGCCCGCATGCTCGGCGCCCCGGGCACGGCGAGAACCTGGACGTCGCGCTTCATCGCCTCGCGCACGGTGATCATCGACCCGCCGGTGCGCCGGGACTCGACGACGACGAGCACCTCGCTGAGGGCCGCGAGGATCCTGTTGCGCATGGGAAAGCGATGGCGCTCCGGTGCCGCCCCGGGAGGCGACTCGGAGACGAGAGCACCGGCCGCCGCCACCCGGTCCCAGATGCCGCGGTGTTCGGGCGGGTAGACGACGTCGAGACCCGACGCCACCACCGCCACCGGAGGGGCGCCATCGGCGTCGAGAGCCCCGACATGTGATTCCGCGTCGATGCCGCGCGCCAATCCCGACACCACGCACACGCCGGCCGCCGCCAGATCGCGACCGAGTGTCCGCGCCACGTGCCGTCCGGCGCGGGTGGCGCTGCGCGTGCCGATGATGCCCACCCGCCGTGCGGTGAGCACGGACACGTCACCGCGCACGAAGAGCACGGGGGGAGGTGACGCGTCTCCGGCGAGGACGTCGGGATATCCGGACGCACCGAGCCACGTGACGGTCATCCTTCCCTCGACGCACGCCCGCCATGTCGTGTCGGGAAGGTCGACCGGCACCGACCGCCACGCGGCCCACACCTCGTCGGGCAGTCCGGCGACGGGCCTCTCCCCCGCGCGGATCCGATGCCACACCTCGGTGGGGGCACCGGCGCGCAACAATCGACGAAGTCGATGAGGGGTCTGCAACGGCAGGGCAGCGAGCGCCGCGGCATGGACGGCGTCGCCGGTCCGATCCGCGCCGACGGTCGTACGCCGTTCGTCGGAGAGAGAGTCACTCATCGGGTCAGACGCGGTGCAGAACGGGGCCGAACGCGGTGCGCAGGTGCACCGCCATCTCAATGTGCTCGGTGCTGATGGTGCCGGTGTCGCCCTGCAGGTCGGCGACGGTGCGGGCGGTGCGCCGCACCCGGTGGTAGCCCCTGCCCGAGAGGACCCCGGCTTCCATCCGGTCGCGCAACCACTCCACCGCGCGTCCCTCGAGGGGTGCCACCTCGTCGAGGAGATCGGCGGGGATGTCGGCGTTGACGCAACCCTGACGCGCGACCGCGACGGCGCGCGCGGCGGCCACCCGTGCGGCGACGACCGCGGTCGACTCGGCCGGGGCGGAGCCGAGCAGTTCGTCGGTGCGCGGTCGGGCGAGGCGCACGCGCAGGTCGAACCTGTCGAGGAGCGGACCGGAGAAGCGGCGGCGGTAGCGGTGGATCGCTGATGGGGTGCACTCGCACGCGCCAGGCTCTCCCCCGCCGCAGGGACACGGGTTCGTCGCCGCCACGAGCAGACACCGCGCCGGCAGCACGAGCGACGCCCCGGCGCGCACGATGAGCACGCGCCCCTCCTCGAGGGGCTGACGCAGTGCGTCGAGGACCGAGGGCGCGAACTCACCCATCTCGTCGAGGAACAGCACGCCGTGGGAGGCGAGTGTCACCTCGCCGGGGCGGATCGTGCCCGCGCCACCTCCGACCATGCCCGCGAGCGTGATGCTGTGGTGCGGTGCGCGGAACGGAGCCGACGTCGGCACGGCGCCCCCCGTCGGGAGTCCGGCGGCGGACCGGGCCATCGCGCACTCGAAGGCCTGATCGTCGTCGAGTCGGGGCAGGAGACCGGGCAGACGACGGGCGAGCATGGACTTCCCCGCACCGGGCGGACCCACCATGAGGAGATGGTGTCCGCCCGCGGCCGCCATCTCGAGCGCGAAGCGGGCGCTCTGCTGCCCGCGGACGTCGGCGAGATCCGGCACGGTGTCGTCGCATCCTGTGGGCGAATCGACGCGCACCTCGGGCCATTGCAGGCGTCCGCACAGCACTTCCACCAGATCGGCGAGGGTCGACACCGTGCGCAGAGCCGGGGGCCGCGCGAGCAACGCCTCGGCGGCGGCCGCGGGAGACACGACCACCTCGCGGTCACTCAAGGACGCCACGAGCGGCGCGACACCTGCGGTGGCGCGCAGGGAGCCGTCGAGCCCGAGTTCGGCGACGAAGGCGACATCCCGTACCGCGTCGGCGGGGACGACCTCCTGGGCCACGAGGAGCCCGACGGCGATGGCCAGGTCCATGCCGGCACCCCCCTTGCGGTCCCCGGCGCCGGTGAGATTGATGGTGATGCGCCTGTTGGGCCAGGGAAGTCCGCTCGAGAGGAGAGCGGCACGCACCCTGTCGCGGGACTCCCGGCATCCCTCGTCCGGCAGGCCGACGACGGTGAAACCGGGGATGCCATTGCCCACGTGGGCCTCGACCACGAGGGGGACACCGCGCGTTCCCTGCAGAGTGGCCGATGTGACGGCTGCGTACATGTGCGTGCTCCTCGGGCGCGACGGGTGGGATACTCGTCGGCATGTGTGCGCGCCGGATCCTCGCCGCGGTGCTGCTCGCCGGGACGGGCGCGCTCGCGGCCTGCGGCGGACCTGAGCGCACGGGCACGGCGTTCTGCGGGCAACTCGGGCGCGAACTTCCGGCGATCGGCATGCCGGTGGAGACGTCGGCTCAGGTGACCGCGATGGTCGACCGCTACGAACGCCTGCTCGCTCGTTCACCCCTGACCATCGAGGCCGACATGCAGGTGCTCACCGACCTGTTGCGACTGGCAGAGAACGTCGACCCCGACGACGCCGTCGCCCGTCAGGAACTCGCCGATGCCGCATGGCGCGCGCAGCGCTCGGCCGAGACCGTGCGCGCCTGGGTGAAGAGCACGTGCGCGGTCGACCTGGCCACGGGTCTCTTCATCGAGCCGCCGCGCACGGTTCCCCCGACGACGGTGCCGGCGACGACTCTCGCGCCATCGGACACGGGCGGCACGTCGAGCGTGCCGTGACGGCCCGCGTCGCGGGCCGCGGCCGAATCAGCGGATCTCGCCCCTGCGGACGATGACCTTGTCGACGAGGCCGTACTCCTTGGCCTCCTCAGCGGTGAACCAGCGGTCGCGCTCCGAGTCGGCCTGGATCTCCTCGAGCTTGCGACCCGAATGGTGCGCGATGAGCTCGGCCATGCGGCGCTTGGTGAAGCGGAGCTGCTCGGCCTGGATGGCGATGTCGGCGGCCTGACCGCGGAGGCCGGCCAGGGGCTGGTGCATCATGATGCGGGCGTTCGGGAGGGTGTAGCGCTTGCCCGCGGCGCCGGCGGTGAGGAGGAACTGGCCCATCGAGGCCGCCAGCCCCATGCACACCGTCGCCACGTCGCAACTGACGAATTGCATCGTGTCGTAGATGGCCATGCCGGCCGTGACCGAGCCACCGGGGCTGTTGATGTACAACCAGATGTCGGCGTTCGGATCCTCGCCCTCGAGGTAGAGCAACTGGGCGCACAGGGCGTTGGCGATGTCGTCGTTCACGTCGGTGCCGAGCATGACCACGCGGTTCTTGAGGAGGCGCGTGAAGATGTCGGGCTGGCCGGGCGAGCCGCTCTCGAGCATGGCGGGGGAAACGGGCAGGGACTGGCTCATACGTCCCCGAGGCTATCCCCTCGGCAGAATGGGGGGCGTGCCGTCCTCCGACCCGTTCCGCCCGAACACCGACGAACTGCTCGCGCACAATCACCGCCACGTGGCCGAGTTCGCCGACCACGGTCTGACCCTCTCGCCCCGCCGGGGGCTCGCGGTGGTGGCCTGCATGGACAGCCGCATGGACATCTTCCAGATGCTGGGCCTCGCCCACGGTGACGCCCACATCATCCGCAACGCGGGTGGCATCGTGACCGACGACGTCATCCGATCGCTCGTCGTGTCCCAGCGCCTCCTGAACACCCGCGAGATCGTCCTCATCCACCACACGGACTGCGGGCTGCAGGGCTTCTCCGACGAGGATCTGCGTCGGGAGATCGAGGCGGAATGCGGCATCAAGCCCTCGTGGACCTTCGAGACCTTCGCCGACCCGTTCGAGGACGTGCGTCAGTCGATGTCACGACTGCACCGCAGCCCCTTCGTGCGCGAGGACCGCCACATCCGGGGCTTCGTCTACGACACCGCCGACGGGCGCCTGCACGAGGTCGACCCCGACCCGCGCCACTCCCACTGACGGCAGGGTGCGTGTACCCTGCCCCTGCGCGCCGGTGTAGCCCAATTGGTAGAGGCAGCAGGTTTAGGTCCTGCGTGTTGGGGGTTCGAGTCCCTTCGCCGGCACCATGAGGATCGTCGACCTCCCCACGCCCGCCGCCGTCGTCGACCTGGCCGGACTTCGCGCCAACATCGCCGCGATGTCGGCGGTGCTGCCCGGGGCCCGCCTGCGTCCCCACGTCAAGGCCCACAAGTGCACCTCGCTCGCGCGAGTGCAGGCCGCGGCCGGGCACCGCACCTTCACGTGCGCGACGGTGCGGGAGATGACCGGCATGGTGGCGGCCGGGCTCGGCGACGACCTGCTGCTCGCCAACGAATGCCTCGACCCGGCGCGACTCGCGGCACTCGCGAACCTGCAGGAACGCGCCGGCATCACGGTGGCGGTGGACTCGACCGAGACCGTCGAGGCCGCCGCCCGGGCCGGCATCGCCCGGGTGCTCGTGGACGTGAACGTGGGTCTTCCCCGCTGCGGCTGCGACCCGAAGGACGCCGGACGCCTCGCCGACCTCGCCCGGGCCCACGGCATGGACGTGCGCGGCGTCATGGGCTACGAGGGACACCTCATGATGGTGGAGGACCGCTCGGAGAGAGCAGCGAAGGTGCGCGCGGCGATGGAGGTTCTCGCCGCCGCCCATCGGCACACGGGCGGCGACATCGTGTCGGCCGGGGGCACCGGCACCCACGACCTGTTCGACGGCACGGCCGTCACCGAGGTGCAGGCCGGCAGCTACGCGCTGATGGATTCCCAGTACACCCGCCTCGGCCATCCGTTTGTGCAGGCGTTGTGGATCGTCGGCACCGTCGTGTCGACGAACGAGAAGTGGGCCGTGGCCGATGTCGGCCTCAAGGCGCTCGGGATGGACCACGGCGATCCCACCATCACCGGCCACCGCGTCTGGTTCTGCTCGGACGAGCACGTGACGTTCTCCGCGGAGACCGATGCCACTCGGGTCCGACCCGGAGACCGCGTGCTCGTGACACCGGCCCACGTCGACCCGACGATGGCCCTGCACGAGCGCGTGCACGTCGTCGATGGCGACGGCCGGGGCATCGACCCCGAGTGCGAGGTCATCGACACCTGGAACATCGACCTGCGCGGGTGGTGAACGGACCGCCCGCGTCGGGTGCGCCGCGTCAGGCGGATCCGTGGATGCGCGCGAGCAGTTCGGGCAGACCGGCCAACGCGCGGGCCCGGTGCGAGAGAGCGTCCTTCTCGGCGTCGGCCATCTCGGCGAAGGTGCGGCCGTCGCCCTCGTCGGGGACGAAGACCGGGTCGTAGCCGAAACCGTTCACGCCATGTTCGGCGGACGCGATGGTGCCCGCGCACTCGCCCCGCAACAGATGGAACTCACCCGTCGGCGACATGACGGCGAGGACCGTGCGGAACCGAGCCCGACGATCGGCGACACCCTCGAGGCGGGCCAAGAGCAGGGCCCTGTTGGCGGCCTCGCCGCCATCGTCTCCCGCGTAACGCGCGCTGCGCACACCCGGCGCGCCCCCGAGAGCCTCCACTTCGAGGCCGGTGTCGTCCGCGATCGCCCACTCGCCCGTGTGCACCGCGACGGCGTTCGCCTTGATGAGGGCGTTCCCCTCGAGGGTCGGGGCGTCCTCGTCGGGCACCGCGAGATCGACGGGTCGCGGCAACAACAGCGTGTCCTGCCCGAGCATGCGGGCGATCTCGGCCACCTTGGCCGGGTTCGCGGAGGCGCAGACGAGGCGCGCCGGCATGGTCAGCGAGGCAGGGGCCGGACCGGCGGGATCTCGGAGAGCAGTTCGGCCTGGAGGTCGAAGATGCGCGAGAGACCCGAGCCGGCGAGCGCGAGCAGGTCGTCGAGTTCCCCGCGGGTGAAGGCCATGCCTTCGGCGGTGCCCTGCACCTCGACGAAGCGCGGCTCCCCGCCCCCGACGGGACGCAGCATGACGACGTTCATGTCCACCTCGGCGGCGGAATCCTCCACGTAGGGCAGGTCGATGACGGGAACGCCGCCCGTCACACCCACCGAGATGGCCGCGCAATAGGAATGGAGTGGGTGGGTATCGATGCGGCCCTCGAGATGCAGACGCGTGAGGGCGTCGTGGAGGGCGAGGAAGCCGCCGCAGATGCTCGCCGTGCGGGTCCCACCGTCGGCCTGGAGGACGTCGCAGTCCACCACCACCTGGCGTTCGCCCAGTGCACTCATGTCGCAGGCGGCCCGCAACGAGCGGCCGATGAGGCGCTGGATCTCGACGGTGCGTCCGCTCTGACGGCCCTTGGCTGCCTCGCGGTCGACGCGCTCGGGGGACGAGCCGGGCAGCATCGAGTACTCGGCGGTCACCCATCCCTTGCCCGAGTTCTTCATCCAGCGCGGCACGTCCTCGTCGACCGACGCCGTGCACAGCACCCGGGTGCGCCCGAAGCTGACGAGCACGGACCCGGCGGCCATCTCGGTGAAGTCGCGCTGGAACGAGATCGGGCGGAGTTGGTCCGGGGTGCGTCCGTCGGGGCGGCTCATGGGTCCTCCGTGGTGGTCGGGGCGCGGGATGCGCCGGTCTTGTCTATCGCGACGGACGCGCGTCGGGTCAGGGCCGACGCGGGCCGGGCTCCCAGCGCGCCGCGGTGTCGAGTTCGGGACCGAGGAGGTGCGCGCCGAACTCGGCGAACCACTCCACGTCGCCCGAGGAATGGAAGGTGTGGGTGCCGACCCTACCGACCGGTGCGCGCAGGCCGTGCTCGTCGAGGAGGCGCAGCGTCTCGCGGGCGGTCTCGTCCGCGCTGGAGACGAGCACGACATCGGGCCCCATGACCCGGGCGATGACCCCGACCAGGAACGGATAGTGCGTGCACCCGAGCAGGAGCGCATCGATGTCGGCGGCGACGACGGGCGCGAGCAGACGCTCGGCCAGCAAGGTGACCTCGTCGCCCGAGGTCTGACCGCGCTCGACGAACTCGACGAAGCCGGGGCAGGCCGATGCCACGAGAGCGAGACCGGGATCGGCCGCGGCGATGGCGCGCTGGTAGGCCCCCGACGCGATGGTGCCGACCGTGCCGATGACCCCGGCCCGACGGCTGCGCGAGGCCGCCGCCAGGGCGCGCGCGCCGGGTTCGACGACGCTGATGACCGGCACCGGGATCTCGCGGGCGATCTCGTCATGGGCGGCGGCCGAGGCGGTGTTGCAGGCGATGACGATCGCCTTCACGTCGTGCTCGTCGACGAGGCTGTGGGCCAGCTCGCGCGCGTAGCGGCGCACCTCGTCGGCGGGCTTTGATCCGTAGGGATAGCGACCCGTGTCCCCGATGTAGACGAGGTCCTCGTCGGGCAGCAGGTCGATGACGGCGCGGGCCACGGTGAGTCCGCCGAATCCGGAGTCGAACATGCCGATGGGACGGGGATCGACCGCGGACATGGGTCAAGGCTAGGCGCGCACGGGACTCCGCCAGGGCGCCTGCGGGCTCCGGACGCCCGGTGGCGCCTCAGAAGTAGATGATCTTCTCGGCGTTGGCTTCGGCGACGTCGAGGTCGTCGGTGTAGGCGCCGGTGGAGAGGTACTTCCAGCCGCCGTCGCACACGATGAACACGATGGTTCCCTCGTCGATCTCGGAAGCCACCTTCACGGCACCCGCGAGCGAGGCGCCCGAGGAGATGCCGGCGAAGATGCCGCACTCCTGCACGAGGCGACGCGTCCACTCGAGCGA
>CAZSNB010000022.1:23085-26703 GCA_964608285.1 uncultured Bifidobacterium sp. | reverse complement strand
GGCTGAGCGACCAGGTCGAGCCCGACCGGCCGTATCCTCTTCCCATGTCCCAGGCACCCGAGCGGCTCCCCACCTCGAACGAGCCCTGCTGGTGCGGCAGCGGACGCAAGTACAAGCGCTGCCACCGGGGCACCGAAGGCCGCATCCGTCCGGGGACGGTCAGTCCGATGCTCACCGTGCCGGCCCACATCGCCAAGCCCCCCTACGCCGACACCGGCGTCGTGCCCCCCTACCGCGAGGACCGCGTGAAGACCCCCGAGATCATCGAGCGCATGCGGGTGGCGGGGCGCGCGGCCGCCGACATCCTCCGGCGTGCCGGCGAGATGGTCGTACCCGGCGTCACCACCGACGAGATCGACCGCTTCGTGCACCAGGCCTGCATCGACGCCGGCGGCTACCCGAGCCCCCTCAATTACCAGGGATTCCCCAAGAGCGTGTGCACCAGCGTCAACGAGGTCATCTGCCACGGCATCCCCGATTCGCGCCCCATCGAGGACGGCGACATCGTCAACATCGACGTCACCATCTACCTCGGTGGCGTGCACGGCGACACGAACGCCACCTTCACCGCCGGCACCGTCGACGCCGACGACATCGCCCTCATCCGCGTCACCGAGGAGTGCATGTGGCACGGCATCGAGACCGTGCGACCGGGTGTGCCCATCAACGAGGTGGGCCGAGCCATCGAGAGCCACGCCAAGAAGCACAAGTACGGCGTGGTGCGGGCGTTCATCGGCCACGGCATCGGCGAGAACTTCCACACCGACATCCAGGTGCTGCACTACTACGACGCGCGCAACGACATGATCATGCGCGAGGGGATGACCTTCACCATCGAGCCGATGATCTCGCGCGGCGCCTGGCAGCATCGCATGTGGGACGACGAATGGACGGCCGTCACCGTCGACGGCAGTCGCACGGCCCAGTTCGAGCACACCCTCGTGGTCACCGCCGACGGTTTCGAGGTGCTCACGGGCGGTCCCGGAGCAGCTTCGCCCGCCGCACCTTGGAACCGCTGAGTTCCCCGACCTAGCGTTCCTCCGTGACCGATCACGCCGGCGCCGACCGCTACCTGTCCTTCGACCGGGACGAGTGGGCCGACCTCCGCGCCGCCACCCCGCTGACCATCCGCGAGAAGGACCTCGTCGCCCTGCGCGGAATCAACGAGCGCATCGACCTCGATGAGGTCGCCGCCGTGTACCTGCCCCTCACCCGCCTCCTCAACCTGTACGTGAGCGCCACGCAGAACCTGCACAAGGTGTCGGCCACGTTCCTCGGCGCCATGTCCCCGAAGGTCCCCTACGTCATCGGCATCGCCGGCAGCGTGGCGGTGGGCAAGAGCACGTTCGCCAGGATCCTCCAGGCCCTGCTCGCCCGCTGGCCCGAGCACCCGAAGGTCGACCTCGTCACCACCGACGGCTTCCTCTTTCCGAACGCCGTTCTCGAGGAGCGCGGCATCATGAACCGCAAGGGGTTCCCCGAGAGCTACGACACCAAGACCCTGCTGCAGTTCCTGCGCGGGGTGAAGGGGGGCAGTGCCCGGGTGGAGGCGCCCGTCTACAGCCACGTGGTGTACGACATCGTCGAGGGCGAGACGACCGCGGTCGAGCAGCCCGACATCCTCATCCTCGAGGGGCTCAACCTGTTGCAGGTGGGCGACGAGTCGAACGAGTTCGTGTCCGACTACTTCGACTTCTCCATCTACATCGACGCCGCCGAAAGCGACATCGAGGAGTGGTACGTGCAGCGTTTCCACACGCTGCGCGAGACGGTGTTCCGCGACCCGGAGAGTTTCTTCCGCCACTACGCCCATCTCGACGACGTCGAGGCCGAGGGGCTCGCCCGTTCCATCTGGCGGGAGATCAACGGCAAGAACCTCGTGGAGAACATCGAGCCCACCCGGTCGCGCGCCTCGCTCATCGTGCGCAAGGGCGCCGATCACCGGGTGTCCAACGTGCACCTGCGGCGCCTCTGACACGGGGAAGAATGAGCCGATGAACCCGCGTCCCGTCCTCCTCGCCACGGCCCTCGTGCTCGCCGCCTGTGGAGGCGGCTCGGACGGGGGAGCCGACACCACCCTCGCCACCGTCCCCGACACCACCGAGGCGCCGGCGTCGACCTGGGAGGAGATCGCCCCGCCCATCGTCGAGGGCGAGACCGACCCGGTCGTCGTCGAGGGCGACGTGCTCAACGACGGCTACTACTGGGCGTCGGTGTCGTCGGTGTCGGGCACCGGCGAGCTGGTGTTCGAGGTGAGCCAGGTGCGGTTCGGTCTCGCGTGCGAGGAATGGGCGGCCGGCATGGGCGGCACCGTCGAGTGCATGAACGACTACGGCGTGCAGACCGACCCGTCGGCGCTCGTGGCCCTGTCCGACGACGCCGAGATCAGCGTCGCCGCCCCGGGCGGACCCGGCACCAACTACACGATCGATGCCGCCACCCTCGTGGGGCTGGTGAAGGGAAACGTCGTCTCCCCCGTCACGGACTACGTGTGGACGGCCTTCCCGTTCGTCATCGTCGTCGAGGGATCGGTCGTGACGAGCGCGCACCAGTTCTGGGTGCCGTGACCGTGTCGTTACCGTGGTCGCCGCGCGTCCCCGGTCGGCCTCCGGTCGGGCTTCTCGCCGCGGTGGTTCTCTCGGTCGCCCTCGTCGGGTGCGCTGATTCCGGCGGAACGAACGGCACCGACACGTCGGAGCCGAACGGAACGGACACCACCGTTCCCGTCGACCCGACGAACGGCGCCCCGACGCCGACCACGCCCGCGTGGACCCGCGTCGCACCTCCGCGCGTCATGGGTTCCACCGATGCCGTCGTCGCCGGCGCGTCCGGACTCGGTGACGGCACCTACTGGGCCGTGCTCGACGCGCGCCCCGCGGGCGGCACCGCCACCTTCACCGTCATGCGCGCCCACTTCGGGGCAGCCTGCGAGGCCTACGTCGCCACGGTGCGGGGGGTGCAGTGCATGAGCGGCTACACGGTGCAGCGCGAACCGCGTGCCACCGTCGCGCTCGCCCCCGACGCCGCGGTGAGCGTGGCCGCCCTCGACGACCCGTCTGCGAGCTACGCGGTCGGACCCGACGAGCTTCTCGGCCTCGCCGGCGGGAAGGTGACGTCGCCCGCGGCGGGTTACGCCTGGGCGCCGTTCCCCTTCATCGTGGAGGTGAAGGCCGGACGCGCGGTCGTGGCGCGTCAGTTCTGGATCCCCTGACCGCGCCGACTCCCGGATGACGCGTCAGCGATAGAGGGCGTTGAGGTAGTTGTAGACGGTGATGCGCGAGACGGCCATGGCCTCGGCGAGATCCTCCACCGCTCGCCGGAGGGTGAAGGCGCCGCGTTGATCGAGCAAGCGCACCGCCTCCTGCTTCTGGGCCCGCGTCATCTGATCGAGTTTCGACCCGAGTTCCATCTCCACCTGGGCGATGAGTCGGTTCAACGCCCCGGTGATGGGCGGGAGCCGCACAGCGGCCACGATGGCCCCTTCCCACTCGAGCGCGATGTCGCTCACCCGCGCCTCGTCCACCGACACCACCTGGGCCCCGAGGGCGTCGAGGACCGGCTTGATCGCGGCGACGAGGGGATGCGTGGCCGGGTCCATGGTGACGAGCCTACGGTCGC
>CAZSNB010000022.1:0-22985 GCA_964608285.1 uncultured Bifidobacterium sp. | reverse complement strand
CCCGCGCGCATGGCCGAGCGGGTCACGAGACGGAGCATGCTGCCGTCGCGGTCCACCTCCTCCACCATCTCGTCCGGTGACGCGTCGGGCCGGGCCTCGGACGGGGTCTCCACGCCGATGTGCCTACCATGTGCCATGAGCAAAAACCCCGTCGCCACCGAGGCCGCGCGCGAGGAGCACGGTGACCCCGCGGGGATTCTCGAACAGGCCGGGGACGTGTTCGCCGACGCCGTCACCCTGCGCCGCGAACTGCACCGCTGGCCCGAGATCGGCAACCACCTCCCCCGCACCCGCGAGGCCGTGCTCGGCGCGCTCGAGGGTCTTCCCCTCGACCTCACGCTGCACACCGCCACGAGTGGCGTGGCCGCGCTCCTCACGGGCGGCAAGCCGGGTCCCACCGTCCTGTTGCGCGGCGACATGGACGCCCTGCCGATGCCCGAGGACACCGGCATCGACTTCGCCTCCGAGGTGGACAACGCCATGCACGCCTGCGGTCACGACACCCACACGGCCATGCTCGTCGGCGCCGCCCGGGTCCTGGCGTCGCGCCGGGACGAGATCCCGGGTCGGGTTCTGTTCATGTTCCAGCCCGGCGAGGAGGGTCACGACGGGGCGCGGGAGATGATCGACGAGGGCGTGCTCGACGTACCGGCCCTCGCCGACGGCACACCGTCGCCCGTCACGGGAGCCTTCGCCATCCACGTCGCCTCCAACATCCCCGGCGGTTTCGTCGCGCTCAAGCCCGGGGCGCTCATGGCCTCGAGCGACGAGCTCACCATCACCGTCAAGGGCAAGGGTGGCCACGGCAGCGCCCCCCACTTCACCCTCGACCCCGTGCCGGTCGCCTGCGAGATCGTGCAGGCGCTCCAGACGATGGTGACGCGGCGCATCGACGTGTTCGACCCCGGCGTGGTCACCGTCACCCAGATCCACACGGGAACGGCCTACAACGTCATCCCCGAGACCGCCGTCATCATGGGAACGATGCGCTCGGTCAGCGAGCGCACCCGTTCGCTCATCCACGACGGCGTGCGCCGCGTGGCCGAGGGAGTGGCCTCGGCACACGGCATGGAGGTCGACGTCAACCTCGAATACGGCTATCCGGTCACGGTGAACGACCCCGACTTCGCCGGATTCGCCGCCGACGTGGCGACGGCGGTGGCCGGTGACACGAACGTGCGCATCATGGACAACCCGGTGATGGGGGCGGAGGACTTCAGCTACGTGCTCAACCGGGTTCCCGGCGCCATGGTGTTCCTCGGGCTCATGCCCGCGGGGATGGACATCTTCGCGGCCGCACCGAACCACTCGAACCGGGCCATCTACGAGGAGGACCACATGCGGCGCGGCATCGCGTTGTACTCGGCGATGGCTCTGCGCCACCTCGGCGTGCCGCTCGGCTGAGCGGCCACGGCGTCAGCCGTTGCGACCGGCCTGGGAGGCCTTGGCCCACCACTCGCGGGCTGCCGCGAGGATCTCCCCGTCCGACATCGCCTGCAGGTTGAGGTGCAGGTCGTCGCTCACCACAGCCGAGAGGTCGCGGTGCTTCGTGCCGAGATAGTCGCGGAAGCGATCCACCTCGCTGCCCTTGCCGTGTCCGTGCCCGACGAGGAGCAGATGTCCCGCGCCCGCACAGGCCGCGGCGACGGCGCCGAAGAAGTCCGGGTTCGCCGAGTCGACGTGATGTCCGTGATCGGCCTGACCGGTGCGCACGTGGCGATGGTCGCTCTCACCGGGTGCGTGCACGACGCGCGGCGCGGTACCGGGCTCGATTCCCTCGGCCCACACCTTGGCCTCGTTCTGGGTGACGACGGCGACGACGAGCTTGTGGTTGCTTCCGCTCATGCGCTTCCTCCTCGTGGTTCCCGCGGGAACCGTCCGGATGACCGGGCCCCGGGACCGCTTCCCTAGGATTCGGACATCGCTTCCGACACCCACTCTACGTCGCCCACATCGGACAGCTTCGACCGGGTGCTGGGGCTCGGACACGTCACGGCCAGTGGCGTCGCGGTCATCATCGGCGCGGGTATCTACGTACTGCTCGGCCCAGCCACTCAGGATGCCGGAGGCCTGGTGTGGCTCTCGTTCGTCGTGGCGGCGGTACTGTGCGCGCTCACCGCCTTCAGCTACATGGAGCTGTCCTCGATGTACCCACGGGCCGGTTCCGAGCACGAGTTCACCCGACACGCGTTCCCCCCGGTCGTGTCCTTCAGCGCGGGATGGGCCATGACGACGGGGCTCATCGTCGCCACGGCCAGCGTTGCGCTCGGTTTCGCCCGCTACATGGGCGAGTTCGTCGAGATCAACGAGCGCACGATGGCCTGGGGGATCGTCCTCGTCATGGCGCTCGTCTCGGCGGCGGGAATGGAGCGCGCCGCCTGGGTGGTCATCGCCATGGGATCGGTGGAGATCGGCAGTCTCATCGTCGTCGCGGTCGTCGGGTTCCCGGACATCGGGCGCCACTCGCTCGTCGAGGGGGGCAGTATCTCCGGTGTCGCGGCGGCGGCGGGACTCATCTTCTTCGCCTTCATCGGCTTCGACGAGGTCATCACCCTGGCCGAGGAGACCCACCAGCCGGCGCGGAACATCCCCCGGGCGCTCCTGCTGTCCCTCGGCATCTCGACCGTGCTCTACGTCGCCGTCGCCGCAGTGTCGGTCGGGGTGCTCGGCGCCGACGAACTGGCCCGCGCCGAGCGACCCCTCGCCTCGGTGATGGAGGCCGCCGTCGGCGGCAACTGGCGCGGACCGATGGCGGTTGCTGCGTTGCTGAGCACCGGATCCACCGTTCTCCTCCTCCTCACGGCATCGGCACGGATGATCTACGGCATGGCCTCCACGGGAGCGCTTCCCTCCTCCTTCGCCCTGGTGGTCGCTCGACGAGTTCCCGCCCGTGCGCTCGTCGTCGTGGTCGCCCTCGCCTCCGCCCTCGTGCTGCTCGAGGACTTCTCCCTGCTCGCGGCCGCCACGGACGCCCTCGTCTATTTCATCTTCGTGCTCGTCAACCTCACCGTCATCGTGCTGCGCTTCCGTCGACCCGACCATCCCCGGCCCTACCGCGTTCGCGGCTCGGTGCGCGGGGTGGCCGTGGTGCCGATTCTCGGCATCGTCGTCACCCTCGCCGTCGCCCTGCGCCTCGACGCTGATGCGGGCATCCTCGCCCTCGTCCTGCTGGCCGCGGGGGTGCTCTCGTGGTGCCTGCTGGGCGGCAACCGCCGACCCGGGGCAGGGGGAAGGTGAGCGGGGAACAGCGACCCCTCGAGGGCGTCGTCGTCCTCGATTTCACCCGGGTGCTGTCGGGGCCGCACTGCACGCGCATGCTGTGCGATCTCGGCGCGACGGTCGTGAAGATCGAACCGCCCGAGGGCGACCTGACCCGGTTCGCCTATCCGCGGGTCGGGTCCATGTCCACGTACTTCGCCCAGCAGAACACCGGAAAACTGAATCTGTCGCTCGACCTGAAGAAGCCCGAGGCGATCGACATCGTGCGCCGGTTGGCGGCGCGGTGCGACGTCGTCGTGGAGAACTACCGCGGCGGGGTGATGGAGCGGCTCGGTCTCGGCCCCTCCGAACTGATGGCCCTAAATCCGGCCCTCATCGTCGCCTCCATCACGGGCTACGGCACGACGGGACCGTGGCGCCATCGACGTGCCTACGCCTCGGTCGTCAACGCCGAGACCGGGCTCACCGGTCTGCAGGCGGCCGCCCACGACCGACCGCCCGACAACGATCCGCACAGTCACGCCGACGTTTACACCGGCATGGAGACCGCAGCGGCGATCCTGGCCGCCCTGTTCCAGCGCGAGCGCACGGGCCGCGGCCAGCACGTCGACGTGTCGATGGCCCAGACCATGCTCTACGTCAATGAGCACGTCCAGGACGAGTTGTTCGACCGACCCGTGCCGGAGGGACGGATCCGCTCGTTCCGCCCGGGCGATTATCCGGTGCTGCGCAGTCGCGACGGGCGCGACGTCATCGTGAGCGGGCATCCGGCCGAGCGGGGAACGTTCGACCTGTTCGTCGCCGCCATGGGCCGGCCCGAGCTTCTCGACGATCCCCGTTTCGCGGACGCACCCGTGCGCCTCGTCCACCTCCCCGACATCCTCGCCGTGCTGAGGGAATGGGCGGCCGGGCTCGATGCGGACGAACTCGAGAGCGTTCTCTCCGAGAGCGGCCTGGCCATGGGGGTGCTGCGCTCGATCCCCGAGATCGCGGCCACCGATTGGGCCGCCGAGCGTCGCGTCATCGCCGAGGTGGACGACCGCGGCGGCGGACGCATCCGCATCCCGAACTCGCCCTGGCGATTCTCCGGCTCCGACACGTCGGTGCGGGGCGAACCCCGCTTCCGCGGCGAGGACAACACCGCCGTGCTGCGGGGGATGCTCGGCATGGAGGACGACGAGATCGCCGCATTGCTCGCGAGCGGCGTGCTCTCGGCTCGGCCGCCTAAGAATTGACGCGAGGGCTCGAGCCTCAGCGGCCCGAGTGACCGAAACCGCCGCCGCGGTCGTCGTCGTCGAGCTGCTCCACCGTCACCCACGACACCTCGTCCACCCGTTGGACGACCAGCTGGGCGATGCGGTCCCCCCGATGCACCCGGTAGGGCCGCGTCGGATCGGTGTTGAGGAGCACGACCTTCAACTCGCCCCGGTAGCGCGCATCGATGAGACCGGGAGCGTTGGCCACCGTCACCCCGTGGTGCAGGGCAAGGCCCGAGCGCGGCAGCACGAAACCGGCGTGACCGTGCGGGATGGCCACCGCGATGCCGGTGGCCACGAGAGCCCGCCCGCCCGCGGGCGCGAGCAGCACTCCCTCGCGGGCCCGCAGGTCCACCCCGGCATCGCCCTCGTGGGCCCGTGCGGGCAGGTCCATGTCGGGATCGAGTCGCACCACGCGCACGTCGGTCATCGCGTCAACCTACCCCGACCTCCCCGCGCGACCGCCGAACTAGATTGACGAGGTGCTGTTCTGGATGGATCTCGAGATGACCGGTCTCGATCCCGAGAAGCACGTCATCGTGGAGATCGCCACCCTCGTCACCGACGACGACCTCAACATCGTCGCCGAGGGTCCCGACCTCGTCATCCACCAGCCCCCGGAACGAATGGCGACGATGGACGACTTCGTCACCAACATGCACACCGAGTCGGGTCTGCTCCCCCTCATCGCCGCCTCCACCGTCACCGAAGCCGAGGCCTGTGCCCGCACGCTCGAGTTCATCCGCGAGCACAGTCCCGAGCCGGGGAAGGTCCCGCTCGCCGGCAACTCGATCCGCACGGACCGCAGCTTCCTCGCCCGCCACATGCCCGAGATCGAGAATTGGTTGCACTACCGCTGCGTCGACGTCTCGACCGTCAAGGAACTGGTGAAGCGGTGGTACCCGGGCCTCGAGCACGCCCGACCGTCGAACGGGGTGCTGCACCGGGCCATGGACGACGTGCGCGACAGCGTGGCCGAGATGCGCCACTATCGCGACAAGGCCTTCCGGGCCCGTTGATCACCCGGGAAGCGGACCGGCCCAGCATTCGGCCCGCACTTCGTCGCCCTCGACGAGGGTGAGCCTCCGCCGCGCGTCGTCGCCGCGCCAGCCCGCCGAGAGATGCCCGCCCGGCTCCACCTGGGCGACGTGCTCCATCACGGCGCGCATCGGGGCCCGCAGCGACCGCACCCCGGCGAGCACCTGCTCGAGCGCCTCCCAGTAGGCGGCATTGTTGAGGTGTCCGACGACGTCGAAATCGGAGAATCGCAGCGGCCATTCGAAGGAGCCGGCGTCGTCACCGGGCGACCCGTCGCGGGCGGAGTCGTCACGGCCGAGCAGGAGCCGGGCGTTCACCCGGCGACCCCCGCTCGACCCGGCGAGCACCGCCGCCACATCGTCGGGCACCCGGGAGGGGGCCAATGTCCCGGAGTCGACATGGACCCACAGTGACGCCGCGTCGGCGAGCACCGCGCCGTCGAGGGACTCGATGCGGGTGCGTCGTTCCGCCCAATGCGACCCCGTCCCGCCGCACCACGTGGTCAGGGCGATCTCCTGCAGATAGACGGGGAAATCGCGCACATCGACCACGGTGCGGCGCACCACCCACCAGTGGGGGTCGCTCCAGGCGGCGTCGCGGGAGTCATCGTTGGCCACATCGTGGAGGTAGCGGGCCAGTGCGTCGAGACGCAACCGGCCCTGGGGCGAGGCATCCCCGAGGCGCACCCGCCGCACCGCACGGAAGGACCGACCCCGACCCGACGGCGGCACCATCTCGAAGCCGGCCACGCGCTCGGGGGTGTTCATCGGGCCAAATTAGCCCTACACGGTCGTTTTTCGCCCCGACCCGGGCGGCCCCGGCAATTCCCCTTGACCGGGGCCCGGCCCGGGTGCTTGTATCTGTGCTCCATGCGCACGACCCCGACGACCGCGACGACGACCTCCACGGTAACCACCGTGGCGATCGTCGATGCCGCCGTCACCTTTGCGTATTCCTTCGCGATGGAGATGTCGCCCATGACGTTCCACGCGAACAAGCGCAACACCCGGCGATTCGGAGGGGTCCTGATCTGACGAGATCACGACAACAGTCACCGAAGCCGCCGGGTTCCCACCCGGCGGCTTTTTTGTTGTCTCCGCGCGACCACACAGGAAAGGAAACACACCATGGAAACACTCGACACTCTCGACAGGGGGATCTCGTCCCGGCGATGCGCCGACGGCAACGGGACCCTCAGCTACCTGTTCTTCTCCGACGAACTCGTGGACGTGCAACGGGCCAAGGCGATCTGTGCCAAGTGCACCGACCGGACGGCGTGTCTCGACGGAGCGCTCGAGCGCGAGGAACCCTGGGGCGTCTGGGGCGGCGAACAGATCGAGGCTGGTCGCGTCGTCGCGGTGCGCCGGCCCCGTGGCAGACCGCCCAAGCAGCCCCGGCCCGCCGTCGTGGTGGCGGAGGTGCCGATTCCGGCGCATCTCGTAGCCTGACCATGTGACACCGCCCCGCCCCAGTCGCAGCGTCGCCAGGATCGCCGCCGTCGCCCTGCTCGGGGTCGGCGGCGTCACGATGGTGCGGTTGTCGGCGGGCGACGGGTCCTCGGGGACGACACCGACGTCGGCACCGGGCATCCCCGTGGCGAGCGAGCCGGACGGTCGCCGTTTCGAGTTCGTGCCGATGGAATCGATGGACGGCTCCGGTGAGGTGATCGTGAATCCCGGCGAGTTCGCCGTCGTCAACTTCTGGTTCTCCACCTGTCCGCCGTGCGCCCGCGAGATGCCGGCCCTGGCCGAGGTCGCCCGCATGTTCGAGGGACGGGTGAACTTCGTCGGCGTGAACCCGCTCGACGACGCGGGTCCGGCCGCGGCGTTCCTCGAGCGCTACGAGGTCGGATTCCCCACCTATCTCGACGACGGTGACCAGGCGGTCGCCTCCGGCATCGTGTCGTTCCCCTTCACGTTCTTCCTGCGCGACGGTCGGATCATCGACCAGCACGCGGGCGAGATCACCCGTGACGAGCTCCTCGCCGTCATCTCCGAGAGGTTCGGACTGTCGGCGTGATCGCGCTCGAGGGGAACTTCGCCTACAGCTTCCTGCTGGGCGTCCTCGCCGCGGTCAACCCGTGCGGGTTCGTACTCCTGCCCACCTATCTCCTGTGGTACCTCGGCACCGAACTCGGTGCCGCGCGCACGGGGCCGGTGGACTCGCTGCGGCGGGGCCTCTCGGTCGGGACCGCGGTGTCCTCCGGATTCGTCCTTCTCTTCGTCGTCGTCGGAATCGTCTCGCGGGCGTTCACCACCGTCATCCAGGACAACGCCAAGTACGCGGCCCTCGTCGTGGGATTCGCACTCGTGGCGGCGGGCATCGCCATGCTCTCGGGCTGGAAGCCGCCGGTGCTGCAGCCGAACGTCTCCCTGCGTCGTGAACACACCTTCCGCAACATGTTCCTCTTCGGACTCGTCTACGCGGTGGCCTCCATCGGCTGCACGATCGGACTGCTGACCTCCGTCATCATGGGCTCGGTCGGACGGGAGGGCTACGTGTCGGGCGTGCTGAGCATCGCGCTCTACGGCATCGGCATGGCGGCCCTCGTGATCTCGCTCACCGTCGGGCTCGCCTTCGCCCGGGTGGGGCTGCTCTCGGCCCTGCGACGCGGACTGCCCTGGTTCGACCGCGTCTCGGCCGTCGCCGTCCTGCTCACCGGTCTCTATCTCGCGTGGTACTGGTGGGGCGCCATCACGGAGAGGGGCTCGGACGCGGTCACCGGACGCGTGGACGACTGGCAGACCCGCATCGTCGAGGCGCTCGAGGGCATCGGGGCTTGGCGCCTCGCGACGGTCTTCCTCCTCGTCATCGGCTCGGCGGCCGCATGGGTGTGGGTGCGCGGATCGCGCGAATCGGTCCGCTGACTCAGGGCGCCAGTCGTTCGACCGTCCACGCCGCGCCGTCGCGGCGGTAGCGGAAGCGGTCATGGAGCCGGTTCGGCCGACCCTGCCAGAACTCGCACGTCTTGATCGACAACAGGTAGCCGCCCCAGTTCGGCGGCCGGGGCACCTCGCCGTCGGCGAACCTCTCCGCCGCCGCGGCCACGGCCCTGTCGAGTTCGTCGCGGTCAGCGAGGGGCTCGGACTGGGGTGAGGCCCACGCGCCGATGCGCGACTCGCGGGGGCGGGAAGCGAAATACGCGTCGCTCTCGGCGTCGGTGACGCGGGTCAGCGTCCCGCGCACGCGCACCTGACGGTGCAGGTCGAGCCAGCCGAACACCGCGGCCGCCGCCGCACGGGACGCGATCTGCCGGGCCTTGGCGCTGTCGTGGTTCGTGTAGAAGACGATGCCACGATCCTCGATCGAACGCGCCAGGACGAACCGCGCGTCGGGCACTCCGTCGGCGTCGACGGTGGCCACGACCATCGCGTTCGGCTCGCGGATGCCCGCCTCCTCCGCCTGGGAGTACCAGGCGAGCAACTGGGTCACGGGCTCGTCGGCGAGGTCGCCGCGGTCGAGTCCCGCCGTCTCGTACTGGATGCGCAGCTCGGCGATGCCCACGACGGTCACGCCCGGGGGGAGATGACGGTGGTGCCGCGCATGTAGGGGTGCAGGGCGGCCGGAACGGCCACGGATCCGTCGGGTCGCCGGTGGACCTCGCAGATGGCGGCCCACACCCTCGGCACCGCGAGGGCGGAGCCGTTCAGCGTGTGGGCGATCTCGGTGCCCTTCTGTCCGATGCGGCGGAAACGGATGTCGGCGCGGCGAGCCTGGTAGTCGCTGAACCACGACACGCTGCTCACCTCGAGCCAGGCATCGCATCCCGGTGCGTACACCTCGATGTCGAAGCTGCGGTGGTGGCTCCCGCCCATGTCCCCCGTGCAGATCTCGATGACCCGGTGGGGCAGCTCGAGGCCGGCGATGAGGCGCACGGCCCTGTCGCGCAGGTCGACGAGCAGGTCGGGGGCGTCCTCGGGACGGGCCACGGCGAGGATCTCCACCTTGTCGAACTCGTGCGCCCGCAGCATGCCGCGCGTGTCGCGGCCGGCCGACCCCGCCTCCCGTCGGTAGCACGAGGTGTGGGCCATGTACCGCGCGGGGAGGTCGGCTTCGTCGAGCACCTCCCCGGCGTGCAACGAGGTGAGGGGCACCTCCGCGGTGGGGATCGCCCACAGCCCGTCGCGCTCGATGGCGTAGGCGTCGTCGGCGAACTTCGGCAGGTGGCCGGTGGCCGTGAGGGTTGCCGTCGTGACGAGGGACGGCGGCCGGATCTCCTCGAAGGCATCGGCGTTCGCGTCCAGGGCGTACTGGCACAGTGCCCGCGCCATCGTCGCCCCGGTGCCGCGCTGCATGGTGAACATGGCGCCGGCGATCTTCGTGGCCCGCTCGTTGTCGAGGATGCCGAGCGCGGCGGCCGTCTCCCAATGGGGCACGCGCTGGTGCGGCGCGAAGTCCGCGGGCATGCCCACGGGCCCCATCCGCACCGGGTTGTCGGAATCATCCCGTCCGTCCGGAGCGTCGGGATGGGGGATGTTGGGGATGGCGAGCATCACCTCTCGCAGTCGCGCCTGGACCTCGTCGTGCTCCGCCTGGATCCCCCGCTCCTGCTCCCCCATCTCGCGACTGCGGGCCATCAGGGCCTCGGCCTCGTCGGCGCGCTTCTCCCGACGCAGGGCGCCCACCTGTTGGGACAGGTCGTTGATGCCCGCCCTCACCGCGTCGCGGGCGGCGCCCAGGTCGCGCGCCCGGGCGTCAAGCCCGACGGCCTCGTCGAGCAGGGCGAGCACCTCGGCCTTGCCCCGGCGCGCGAGGGCCTCCCTCGTGCCGGGAAGGTCGGTGCGCAGCAGTCGGACATCGATCACAGGAGGGCGAGGCTACCCGCCCACCGCCGACGGGTCGGGACCCGTTCACGGCGCGGGCGCGCCCTAGCGTGGGTCCATGTCCGTGGTCGTGGAGAACCTCACCGTGCGCTACGGAGCGGTGACGGCGGTCGACGGAGTGTCCTTCACCGCTCCCGCCGGTGCCGTCACGGCGATCCTCGGCCCGAACGGTGCGGGCAAGACGAGCACCATCGAGGTGTGCGAGGGCTTCCGCACCGCCGTGCGCGGACGTGTGTCCGTTCTCGGACTCGATCCCGTGGACGATCGACGGGCCCTGGCCCCGCGGATGGGCGTGATGCTCCAGGGCGGGGGTGTGTGGCCCGCCGCGCGCGTGGGCGACGTCGTGACGCACTTCTGCGCGCTGTACGGGCGGGGGGTGCGCGCCGACGACCTCGTGGAGAGGCTGGGGCTCGGCCACCGGTCGCGGTCGTCATGGCGGTCCCTCTCCGGGGGCGAGCAGCAACGGGTGTCCCTCGCACTCGCGCTGGCGGCGGACCCCGAGGTCGTCTTCCTCGACGAGCCGACATCGGGCATTGACATCGAGGGACGCGACGTGGTGGCGCGCATCGTGAGGGAACTGGCCGACAGGGGCACCACGGTCGTCCTCGCGACCCACGAGATGGCCGAGGCCGAGCGCACCGCCGACCACGCCGTGCTGTTCCGCGCGGGTCGGGTCGTGGCGGCCGGGCCGGTGGACGGTCTGCGGGAGCCGAGGGACACGATGCGCTTCGCCACCGATTCGGTGCCGGACATCGCCGCGCTCGCCGGAGTGCTCGGGTGCGCGGTCACGCCTCACGGCGAGCGACGCTACGAGGCCGCCACCGCCCCGTCCGCGGCGAACGTCGCGCTCCTCACCGGCTGGCTGGCCGAGAACGGGCACGGACTGGCCTCCCTCGACACCGGCCGCGAGTCGCTCGAGGACGCCTACCGGCGCCTCACCGGAGGTGCGGCATGAACCGCACGGTCCTCCAGACCCGGGCCGAACTGCGCCTCCTCGCGCGCAACGGCGAACAACTGCTGCTCGTCGTCGTCATCCCCCTGCTTCTTCTCGCGTTCTTCGGCACGGTCGACGTGCTGCCCACCGGTGACCTCGGCCGCGAGGAGTTCCTCGTGCCCGGGATCATGGCGCTCGCCGTGATGTCGACTGCGATGGTGAGCCTCGGCATCGCCACCGGATTCGAGCGGTCGTACCTCGTCCTCAAACGGCTCGGGGCCACTCCGTTGCGCCGGGGCGAACTGGTCGCGGCCAAGATCGCCACCGTCGCCGTCGTCGAGGTGGCGCAGTTCGCCCTCATCGTTCCCGTGGCCCTGGCCATCGGCTGGGACCCGGCACGTCTGTCGGTTCCCGTCTTCCTCGCGGGAGTGCTGCTCGGCACGACCGCATTCGCCGGGATCGGCATCCTTCTCGCCGGTGGCCTGCGGGCCGAGATCAACCTCGCCGCCCAGAACGGGCTCTATCTCGTGTTGTTGCTCCTCGGGGGCATGGTCATTCCGGTCGACTCTTTGCCCGGTCCTTTGGCCGCCCTGGCACCCTGGCTGCCGTCGGGTCTGCTGGCCTCGGTGCTGCGCGACGCATCGATCGGCGCCGGAGTCGACGCCGCGGCGTTCGTCGGCCTCGCCGCGTGGGCGGTCGTGACCCCGGTGGCGGCGGCGCGACGCTTCAGATGGTGGTGAGGTCGAGCGACATCACCGTCACCGGGTGACCGCGGAGGGAGGCCGTGCGCAGGGTCCGCCATCCGGCCCTCTGGTACCAGGCCACGGCACCGTGTGTGTAGAGATGCATCTCGCGATGGCCGAGTGACCGGGCAGTCTCCGTCGCGGCCTCCACGAGGGCGCGTCCGGCCCCGCGGCCGCGATGATCGGGGTGCACCCACACGGCGGCGAGCCACGGACCGGATTCCGTCGCCCCCAGCAGGTCGTCGTCAGCGACGAGGGAGGCCGTCCCCGTCACCCGGCCGTGCTCGTCGACCGACACCCACACCCGCGGCAGCCCGGCACCGTCCGCCTCGGCGTAGAGGGTGAAATAGATGTCGACGTCGTCCTCGGGGAAGAGTTCGGCCCACGCCGCCACGGACCATTCGGCGACGGTGCGACGGACATCGGGGTCGTCCGGCAGGGGGATCACCCCGCCTGCACCCGTCACCGCGGGTCGGCGTCTGACTCGGGCGCGGGACGCGTGGCGCTGAAGGCCTTCTCCACCTCGGCATACGTGAGGGTCGGGTCCGTCCCGGTGATCTCGACGTCGGGAATCCTGCGGTCCGGCGAGTAGCTCTGCTCGGCGGCGAATCCGGCCATGAAGCGGCGGAAGAAGACGAAGATGATGACCACCCACATGAAGACCGATCCGCCGAGCTTCATGATGCCGCCAGCCAGCTGCTGGTCGCTCAGCACGGTCATCCCCCACACGCGCACCGGCGTGTCGTAGTGGTCGTAGACGGCCCCCTCGGCGAAGGTCAACCAGCCCGCCGGGATGGTCGGCAGCAGCGACATCGAGAACAGATAGACCATCTGTGCCCCGTGGCCGATGCGCCACTCGGGCACGGGTCCGCAGATCGGGGTCCACATCATGAGCGAGGTCGTCACGAGGATGACGTGCAACCCGTAGTGCAGCGGGCCGCCCTCGGCACTGCGGTTCACGAGCGCCGGGATGTGGGTGATCATCACCACGGCGTTGTAGGTCACGGCGGCCGTCACCGGGAGGACGAGGACGCGCACCCTCGCGTAGGCGCGACCCTGGCCGAGGATCAGCCGCGCCAGCCATTCCGGGGTCGCGAGGAGGGCGAGGGGCGGCACGAAGTACGAGAGCGCCATGTGCTGGATCATGTGCACCGAGTACAGGTACTCCTCGGCGAGGTCGTGCACGGGCCAGTCGCTCGACAGCCACAGCAGGGCGATCATCGCCGAGAACGCCCCGACCTGACGTCGGGTGACCACGCGACCCTCGGGAGCGACCTTCGGGCCGATCACCCGGACGGCATAGACGTACGCGGCGACCAGACCCGCCACGAGAAGCCACACCTCGAGATGCAGCTGGAATCGCCAGGGGTCCGGGTTGACCGATGGATCGAAGGCCGCGAACGGTCCCATGCGGTCAACCTACCGTGTCACTGCATGAAGAACTTGAAGGTGGCGAGGGCCGCCACGTACACGCCGAGCGTGAGCACGAGTCCCGTGTAGAAGAGGAACCCGAAGATCCTGCTGTCGAACTTCAGGTGCATGAAGTACGTCACGACCATGAAGAACTTGACGACCATCATGATGATGAGCGACGGCATGAAGAGCGGCCCGAAGTCGACGTAGTAGGTCGACACCTCGAGCGCCGTGATGGCGGCGAGGATGAGCGCGATCCTGATGTAGCCGGCGTCGGTGAGGCCGTGCTGGTGTTCTTCCGTTGTCGACATGACGGCTCCGATCAGCTCGGGATGAGGTAGACGAGGGTGAAGATGACGATCCAGACCACGTCGACGAAGTGCCAGTAGAGGCCGACAAGTTCGACCGCCTCGGCCTTGTCACCGACGGCCTTGTTGCGCTTGATGATCCCCACGGTGGCGAGCAGCATCAGGACGCCCACCGAGACGTGGACACCGTGGAAGCCGGTGAGCGTGTAGAAGCTGGAACCGAAGAGGCTCGTCGTGAAGCCCAGTCCCTCGCGGTAGAAGGCCGTGAACTCGTAGATCTGGCCACCCACGAACGTGGCACCGAGAATCGCGGTGACGGTGAGCCAGAGGTTCGTGCGGTCGTCGTCGCGGCGCTGGGCCGCCGACACCGCGAGAACCATCGTCAGCGACGACATGAGCAGCACGAAACTGCTCACCGAGGTGAACGGGATGTCGTAGATCTGCATCGGTCCGGGACCGTCCGCGAGCCGACCTCGATAGAGCATGTAGGTCGAGATGAGCCCGCCGAAGAGCAGGCACTCCGACCCGAGGAACAGCCACATGGCCATCTTGTTGTTGGACAGCCCGGTCGTGGTGGCCGGGTGCCCGTGGGGCGCGTGGGCGGTGGTCTCAGCCAAGGGGAGCGATCTCCTTCGTGCCGGAACCGGACGTCGGTCCCTCGAAATCGATGGGTTCGGCGACGGAGGGTTCGAGCACCCAGCCGAACACCGAGAACAGGATGACCGCGGCACCCACGACCATCACGGGCACGCCGTAGATGACCCCGAGCGCGAGGACCGTGATGCCGACGCCGAGCACGAGCGGCCAGTACGAGGGGGACGGCAGGTGGATGTCGGCCTCCGCGTGCTTCTCCTCCTCGAGGATGAGCTGCTCGCCCGTCGCGACCTGGCGCATGGTGTGGGTGGCCTCGTCGGACTCGTACTTGCGGTGGAAGAACTCGTCGAGATGGTGAACCACGGGAATGCGGTCGAAGTTGTGGGGCTTCGGCGGGTTCGTCGTGAGCCACTCGAGGGTGCGGGCGTCCCACGGGTCGGCCGGCGCCTGCTTGCCCGTCCTCGCCGTCTTCACGATGTTCACGAGGAAGAACAGCACACCGAGAGCCAGGATGAACGAGCCGATCGTGGCCACGAGGTTCCAGAACGCGAGGTTGAAGAACCCCTCACCGGCGCGGGCGTCCGTCCAGACGTACATGCGGCGGGGCTGTCCCTGGAGACCGAGGATGTGCATCGGCCCGAAGGTGAGGTTCATGCCGATGAACATCAGCCAGAAGTTCCACGATCCCAGACGCTCGTCGAGCAGCTTGCCGAAGACCTTCGGCCACCAGTAGTAGAAGCCGGCGAAGAGACCGAACACCATGCCGCCGAAGAGCACGTAGTGGAAGTGCGCGACGATGTAGTACGTGTCCGTCTGCTGGGTGTCGGACGGCGCGACGGAGTGCGTCACGCCGGAGAGTCCGCCGAACGTGAACAGCACGACCAGACCGATCGCGAACTTCATCGCGGTCGTGTACCAGATCTTCCCGCCCCACATCGTGAACAGCCAGTTGAAGATCTTGACGCCCGTGGGGATGGCGATGGCCATCGTGGCGATGGAGAACACCGCCACCGAGACCGGGCCGAGACCGGCGGCGAACATGTGGTGGGCCCACACGCCGAAGCCGACGAAACCGATGGCGGCGCCGGAGAACACCACGAACGGGTACCCGAACAGCGGCTTGCGGGCGAACGTCGGCAGCACCTCCGAGATGATGCCGAACGCCGGCAGGATGAGCACGTACACCTCGGGATGGCCGAAGATCCAGAAGAGGTGCTGCCACAGGAGCGGGTCGCCGCCCATGGCGACGTCGAAGAACGTCGCCCCGTACGAGCGCTGGAACATGAGCAGAACCAGCGCCACGGTGATGACGGGCAACGAGAACACGAGCAGGAACTGGACCACGAGGATCATCCACGTGAACACCGGCAGCTTCATCATCGACATGCCGGGAGCCCGCATGTTGAGGACCGTGACGATGAGGTTGATGGAACCGATCAACGAGGCGACACCGGCCACCTGCAGACCGAGGATCCAGAAGTCCACGCCGTTGCTCGGCGAGAAGACCGGGCCGGAGTTGGGGGCGTACATGAACCAGCCTCCGTCGGCCGCGCCGCCGAGGAACCACGACAGGTTGAGGATGATGCCACCCGACAACAGCAGCCACAACGACAGAGCGTTGAGACGCGGGAACGCCACGTCGCGCGCGCCGATCTGCAGCGGAAGGAAGTAGTTGGCGAAGGCGGCCGCGAGGGGCATGCCGAAGAGGAACACCATCGTCGTGCCGTGCATGGTGAACATCTGGTTGTACTGGTCGGCACTGAGGATGCGCCCGTCGGGGGCGGCGAGCTGCAGTCGGATGAGGAGCGCCTCGATGCCGCCCACGACGAAGAAGAAGAGGGCGATCGCCCCGTACATGATGCCGATCTTCTTGTGGTCGACGGTGAACAGCCACGAACGCCACCCGGTCGTGGCGACCGGACGCCGCACTGCACCGAGCCCCTCGACGGGACCGACGACCTCGGGGGTCGGGCTGGAGGGCCTATTGATGATCGCCATGGTTCTCTCCGGTCACTTCAGGGTCAGCAGGTACGCGACGAGCTTGTCGATGTCGTCCTCGGACAGACCGAGCGCGGGCATGCCGCGCGGCATGCCGTTCGACGGTCCCAGCTTGTCCGCCTCGGCGTACATCGGCTTCATCGCCGGTGCGTTGCGCAGCCACGCGCGCAGGTCGGTCTGGTTGAGGCACTCCTCCGTCACGCCCCGCAGGTACTTGGAGCCGAAGGAGGCCGAGTCAGCCTCCCAGACGTCCCTGCGGCAGGACGGCGTGACGAGGTCGAACATCGCGCCGGCGAAGGTGTTGCGCGACATGAGGTGCGACAGGTTCGGAGCGGCGCCCGAGTACACGTTGAGCTGCGGCGCGGCAATCGCCGGGGTCCCGTCGTTCTTCTTCAGGCCGTTGACCTGGTGACAACGCACGCACTGGTTGAGGAACACCTGCTCGCCCTCGGCGGCCAGGGTGCCCTCGGCCGGGGGTTCGTAGGCGCGCTGCTGGTTCGCCACCCAGGTGGCGAAATCCTCGGGCGAGAGGGCGATGGCTTCCATGCGCATGTTGGCGTGCGACAGGCCGCAGAATTCGGTGCACTGACCGGCGTAGATGCCGGGTTTGTCGGCCTCGAGGCGCAGCAGGTGGATGCGCCCGGGGACCGCGTCCTTCTTGCCGTTGAGGGCGGGAATCCAGTACGAGTGGATGACGTCGCGGCTCGTCTCGCGGAGCAGCACCTTGGTGCCCGCCGGCATGACGAGTTGACCGGAGGTGATGATGGGCTGGTTGATGCCGTACTCGGGCTGCACCGGGTAGTCGTACTCCCACCACCACTGCTGACCCGTGACGTTGATGATGAGCTCGGTGTCCTTGGTCTCGGCGAGGTCGAAGATGGTGCGGAAGGTGAACACGCCGACGACGCTGAGGATCAACGCGGGGATGATCGTGAGGGTGATCTCCACCACCGGCTTGCCGTGCGCCTGGCTGGGAATCGGCTGCCCGCGATCGCGGTACCGCCAGAAGATGTAGCCGGCGAACGACAGAACGATGACGCCGACGACGCCGGCGATGGGGAAGACGAGCAGGTTGAGATTGTGGATCATCTCGGCGTTGGGGCCCTTGGGCACGAACGTGTCCTGGGGCGCGTCCTTCGCGCAGCCGGCGAGCAGGGTGGCACCGGCCACCGCGAGGGCGGGCCGGCGGAACCTGCGGAGGAGGGGTGTCCGGGTGTCCATGTGCTTCTCCGTTGAACGAGTATGACGGCGATCCATCAGGGAACCACCATCGTCACGGCGCCGTCGACGCCGGGGACGGTCAGGGTGTAGGGCTTGCCCTCTGCCGCGGGCGCACCGATGGTGAGCAGCAGCACGTTCTCCTGGTTCTTGCCCGTGAGCTGGGTGCAGATCCGCTTCTCCTCGACCACGTCTCCCTCGCCCACGGCCTCGTCACCGAGGTACGCCACGAGTCGGCGGTCGTCCTCGTCGTGGTTGCGGAAGAGGACGGAGACGGGGTTCGAGCGCGGGATCGTGATCGTGTCGAGCTCGGTGTCGAGACCGATCGCCTCGGCCCAGACCCGGCCGTCCTCGACGAACACCGTGGCGATCACGCCCGAGCGCAGGGAGACGTGGTTGTTCGCGTGCTTGTCGGAGTACTTGCCCGCCTCGGCGCCGCACTCGCGGTGCTCGATGGAGAAATGATCCTCACGGTAGGCCTCGGCGAGCTGCTCGCGCTCGCCCACCACGCCGCTGACGATGCCCCCGACGACCACCGCTGCCATGCCCGTCCCGACGACGGCCCACAGGATGCGACCGCGGAAGCCGGGCTTGACCGCCACGAGGAAACCCACCGCCACGATGAGGGACGCCACCACGATGAACAGCAGCGTCGCGCCGTCCTTCGAGATCGCCAGCATGATGCGCGAGAACGGATAGGCCACGACACCGGCCACGAGGGCCGCGAGGCCGGGGAACTCGATCGCGGCGATGGCGCGCTCGCGCACGAAGGTGTTGAACCGTCCGTCGGCCGACGCGCGCTCGGCCCAGGCCTGAACCATCCATTCGGCTCCGCCCGCCACGAGCAGGGAGATGCCGAGGATGAACACCGCGGGAACGGTGGCGAGACCCAGCACCGTGGCGGCGGTGCCGAGGGAGAACACGAACGGCCACAGCGACGCGGACGGCGCCGGTCTCGACGCCTCCGCCGCTTCCTGGCGGGACTCGACCTCGCCGTCGCGCGTGAGGATGACGGTCCCCGCGAGGAGGGCGGCGGCGCACAGCACGCCGAGCAGGGCGACTCCGCCGAGGTCGGCGGGCTTCACCCCGAAGGCGTGGACGATCGCCGCGAAGACGGCCGCTGCGGCGAGACCGAGGAAGTACTTGGGACCGTTCGTCAACATCTCGACCTACTTCTGGACGTACACCACGAACCACATCGCCGTGAAGGCAGCGGCGATGACGTACCAGTACAGGGCGTGTCCGGCGACGACCTGCCCGTCGTCGGTCCGGCCTCCCACGGTGCGGAAGAACGCGACGGCCGCGAAGGCCATGCCCGCCGCGATGAGGACGATCATCGTGCCGGTGACGGCGTAGAACATCGACTGGTAGGCCCCGTCGGACACGCCGATCTCCATCTGGCTGTACACCGCCACCTGCGCGTTGATGACCGCGAGTCCCAGTCCCATGCACACCAGGAGCGCGAGGGAACGGTGCCGGGTGTCGCCGCGACGGGCCGAGTACACGGCCCATTGCGCCATCAACGGGATGAGGAGGACACCGGTGAACATCGTGTTCGCAGCGACCTCGGGGATCTTGATCGACTCGGGCAGCCAGTCCTTGATGAGATACAGGCCGTCGGAGGATTCGCGCACCGGAGCCGCCGCGCGGAACCGCAACCACATGGCGAGCATTCCCGCGACGAGCATGACCACGGCCGCCGAGGCGAAGGCGACAGCGACGAGGATCTGACGGCGAGGTGCCGGCGCGGGCGCGGGGGGCAGAGCGATCGTCACGGTGCCACCTCCCGGGGCTTCACGTCGAGCAGGGGTTCGGCCGAGCCGACCATCGCCAGTTCGGCGAAGTTGTCGGCGGGCGCCGGCGAGGGGATGGCCCACTCGAGGGTGTGGCCGTCCCACGGATCGTCGGACGCGGCATCGCCGGCGCGCACGGCCGCGAGACCCGCCAGCACCGCGACCACGACGAGGACGAGGCCGGCGACCGACAGGCCGCTCCACAACGCCGACGATCCCCCGACCTCGAAGACGACGGCCTGACGGGCCGGCTTGTCGACGATGCCGAAGACGATCAGCGGGAGGGAGGTCAGGATCGAACCGACCAGACCGAGCGCCGCCGCGGGAAGGAGCTTCTTGTCGGCGGCGACACGACCGCTCAGCTTGGGCGACCAGTGGGCCAGCGCGGCGAGAGCCGACAACAGCGCCCCGGTCACGAGATAGAGCAGCACGCCCTCCTCGAAGACGGTCCCGGTGACACCAACGTCGTCGATCGCGCCGAGCGCGTTGGCCCCCACCCCGGCGAGAATCATGAGGGCACCGGACGCCGCGAGCACGAAGGGCGCGCGCAGTGCCCCGGACGAGCGGCCCACCGCGATGGCCGACGTGCCCACGACGGCCAGGACACCGAGCACGGGCAGACCGTTGAACACGAGATAGAGCAGGGCGCTCGCGATGGTGTCGCCCGCCGAGCCGTCCCACGACAGGGTGTGCGACGTCTGGGTCACGGCGGCGAGTGCCGCGATCGACACGAGACCGAGGCCCGCCATCGCGGGTCCGCGGGCCGGATGACGCACGCGACCGGCGACGGGTGCCACTTCCGCCAGGACACCGAGTGCGCCCACGACGAAGACCATGGTCATCGGCTGGGTCAGCGACCAGTCGAACCACGACGACAGTGCGTCGTTCCCGCCGAAGGCGACGCCGGCGTGGGTGTGATCGACATAGAGGTACACCAGGGTGCCGATGACGACGGGCAGCGACAGGATCGCCGCCACCGCACCGACGAGAGCGGCCCACGAGAACAACGGCACGCGGTCGAGCGACATTCCGGGTGCGCGCGAGGTCGTCACGGTGACCGCGACCGACACGGCCCCGGCGAGGACACCCGTCGCCGTCACCACCGAGGCGAGGAGCGAGAGATCGACGAGGTCGGTCGTCCCCCCGCCCGCGCCTCCGTTGCCGGCGAGAGCGACGACGTAGAGCACGACACCGAGGAGCCACGTCCAGAATCCGTACTGCGCGAGCCGGGGCAGGGCGATGGCGCGCGAGCCCACCTGCATCGGGACCACGGCGATCGCCACCGCCACGAAGAGGGGCGCGAGCACTCCGAGCACGAGACCGAATCTGTTCATCTGGACGACCTGCAGCACCGCGTCATCCGGGAAGATCTGCGACGAGTCGGACGACACTCTCTCGAGCCCGATGAGAGCGCCGAACAGCAATGTGACGACGGCGAGGAGGAACGTGGAGCCGAGCCACATGCGACCGATCCTCTTGTGGTCGCCGCTCGTCACCCAGTCGCCCACCGTGCCGACGAACGACGGAGAGCCCGTTGCCGGTGACGCCGCTCCCGCATGAGTGTCGATGGTGGTCATTGCCGAAAAGGTCTCCCGTGCACGCCCCGGGGTTGTGGACAACCCGCGGCGCAACCGTCTGTTGCTTGCCCGACAACACTACCCACCGCCCGTTCGGCGGGGGGAAATCCCGCGGTCGGGTCCCCCGGCCGGCCCCGGCGAGGAACCGGATCTCAGCGCACGAGGACGTCGACGGTGAGCGCGAGGAAAAGAACGGATACGTAGGAGATGGAGAACGAGAAGAGGCGCATCGCCGCCGTCTCCGACGGCGAGCGACCAAGTGCAAATGTGCCGCCGAGGAACAAGGCCCCGAGCACGACGGCCGAGGATCCGTACACCCACCCGAGGTCGGCCACCGGAACGAGGACGAGACTGCACGCGACGAGCGCGACCGTGTAACGGATCATCGACGCCACGACCCGTGGGACGGTCTCGACTGCGGGAAGCATCGGCACCCCGGCCGCCCGGTAGTCGTCGGCATGGCGAATGGCGAGCGCCCAGAAGTGGGGCGGCGTCCAGAGGAAGATGAGGAGGAAGAGCAGCCACGGTGTCCAGGTCAGACCACCGGTCACCGCGGCCCATCCCACGAGCACGGGCACCGCACCGGCGGCACCCCCGATGACGATGTTCTGGCGACTGGTGCGCTTGAGCCAGAGCGAATAGACGAACACGTAGAACAGGGTCGCCGACAGGGCGAGACAGGCCGCCAGGAGGTTGGCCCCGATCCAGAGGACGATGAAGGCGACCACCTCGAGCGCCACCGCGAACACCAGCGCCTCGCGCGGCTGCACGAGCCCGGTGACGAGCGGTCGATTGCGCGTGCGCTCCATGAGGGCGTCGATGTCGCGGTCGATCCACATGTTCACCGCGTTCGCCCCCCCGGCGGCGAGCGAACCGCCCGCGAGGGTGACCAGGACGAGTCCCCAGCCCGGCCATCCGCCCTCCGCCACGACCATGGTGGGAACCGTGGTGATGAGCAACAACTCGACGATGCGGGGCTTGGTCAGGGAGAGGAAGCCGGCCGCGCGCGAGCGGGGAGCACGACCGCCGTGCACACCGCCGCGCAGACGGGACGGGACGACCGGACGCACATTGAGGGGCACGGTGGTTCATCGTAAGGGGACGGGCAGGAGCGACCAACCGGCGACACAATGGGGACCATGGAAACCGTGCGGACCTCGGCGGCCGACACCGCCGTCGAGGAGGAGGTGACGGGAGACACCGTCGTCGACCCCGACGTCCCGTGGATCGTGCTCGTGTGGAACGACCCCATCAATCTCATGTCGTACGTGGCCTGGGTGTTCCGCACGCTCTTCGGCTATTCCCGCGAGAAGGCCGAGCAACTCATGCTCGACGTGCACCACAAGGGTCGCGCCGTCGTGTCGTCGGGCCCCCGCGAGAAGGCCGAGATCGACGTGTTCCGCCTGCACGAGCACGGGCTCTGGGCCACGATGCAGAAGGACGAGTGAGCGTGGCCTTCCGCCGGTGGCGGCCGCCCGCGCCGATCACCGCTCTCGACGACGGCACGTTCGCGATCGGCATGGGCGAGAACGAACGACGCACCCTCGCGAGCCTGCTTGACTCCCTCGATGCCATGGTCGGCGGTGCCGAGGACGACCCCCGCATCGCCCGGTTGTTCCCGGCCGCCTACCACGACATGCCGGAGCACGACGCCGAGTTCCGACGGCTCATGCGCCCCGAACTCGTCGAATCGGCGCGCGCCTCGGTGGCCCTCGCCCGGGGACTCCTCGACACGGACGGACCCGTCACCCGCGACCGTGTGCTCGGGTTCATGCGGGCGCTCAACTCCGTCCGTCTCGTCCTCGGCACGCTCCTCGACGTCTCCGACGACGACCCCGAGCCGGACCCCGGGGACCCCGACGACGACCTGCGCATCCTCTACGGCTACGTGGGCTGGCTGCTCGAATCGGTGGTCGACGTCCTCGATGCCGGGTGACCGGGGGATGGCATCCCCGGGGGGCGCTGGTAGCGTTGCCCTGCTCTCAACCGGAGTCGTCCGAGCCCCCATCGTCTAGTGGCCTAGGACACCACCCTTTCAAGGTGGCGGCACGGGTTCGAATCCCGTTGGGGG
>CAZSNB010000021.1:0-28084 GCA_964608285.1 uncultured Bifidobacterium sp. | reverse complement strand
CAGGGCGTGTACACCCGCCACCTCACGAAGGCCCTCGTCGACCTCGGGCACCACGTGGAGGTCTTCGGCGGTCAGCCCTACCCGGTGCTCGACGACCGTGTCCCCCTCCACAAGTTGCCGAGCCTCGACATCTTCAACGACCAGTATCCCGGCCGTCTTCCCGCCTACTGGGAGATCAAGACCTGGCCCGACGTCGTGGAAGTGGGACGGTTCCTCACCGGCCAGTTCTCCGAGCCGCTCGCGTTCTCCAAGCGGGCCCTGCGCGCCCTGCGACCCCGCGTCGGTGATTTCGACCTCGTGCACGACAACCAGTGCCTCGGCCGCGACATCCTGCGACTCGAGAAGCTCATCCCCACGATCGTCACCCTCCACCACCCCATCACCAAGGACCGCGAACTCGAGATCAGCCACGCCAAGAACTGGTTCAAGCGCCGCTCGGTGTCGCGCTGGTACTCGTTCGTCGGCATGCAGGGCCGCGTGGCCTCGCGCATGCCGCGCATCGTCGTGGTGAGCCAGAACTCGATCGACGACATCCACGCCGACATGGGCGTGCCCCGCGACCGCATGCGCCTCGTGCCGGTCGGGGTGGACGTCGACCTCTTCCGACCGATGCCCGGGATCGTGCGCCGTCCCGGCCGTCTCATCACGACTGCGTCCGCCGACGTCGCCCTCAAGGGACTGTCGTACCTCCTCGAGGCGATGGCCATCCTGCGGCGCGACCGCGACGTGACGCTCACCATCATCGGCAGGCCCCGTGCCGGCAAGAGCATGGACCTCATCGAGTCGCTCGGGCTGCGCCCGCACATCGACTTCGTCTCGGGCGTCCCCGACGAGCGCATCGTCGAGCTCTACGCCGAATCCGAACTGGCCGTCGTGCCGAGCCTCTACGAGGGCTTCAGTCTCCCGGCCATCGAGGCGATGAGCACCGGGACGTGTCTCGTGGCCACCGACGGTGGGGCGCTGCCCGAGGTCACGGGCACCGACGGTGAGACGGTGCTGCAGTGCCCGGCCGCCGACGCCGCGGCGCTCGCGGCGACCATCGCCCGCGGCCTCGACGACCCCGGGCTCCGCGCCCGGGTGGGTGCGGCGGGACGCGAGCGCGTGGCCTCGCGCTGGAGTTGGCGCCACTGCGCCGAACTCACGGTCGACCAGTACCGCGAGGTGCTCGCCATGCGCGGCGCGGAGAAGGTCCGCTGATGCTCACCGTCCGCTTCGACACGCTCGGACTGCGTCCCGGGGAGGCCTTCCTCGACGCCGGTGCCGGTTTCGGACGCCACGCCTACGAGGCGGCGCGCCTCGGCGCGAGGGTGACCGCCCTCGACTGGGCCGCCGACGAGGTCGAGACCATGCGCGCCATGTTCCTCGCCATGATCGAGCAGGGCGAGATCGCCCCCGGGTCGTTCACGGGCGTGATGCGCGGGGACGCCACCCGCCTGCCGTTCCCGGACGCCACGTTCGACCGCATCGTCACGTCCGAGGTGCTCGAGCACATCCAGGACGACGTCTCGGCCATCGCCGAGTTCGAGCGCGTCCTCAAGCCCGGCGGCACCCTCGCCGTCACGGTTCCCACGTGGTACCCGGAGAAGATCAACTGGATGCTCTCCGACGAGTACCACGCCCCGAAGAGCCCGGGTGGCCACGTGCGCATCTACAGCGCCACCGAACTGAAGGCGAAGTTGCGCACCGCGGGCCTGCGGGTGCGCGGCAGCCACCGCGCCCATGCGCTGCACTCCCCCTATTGGTGGCTCAAGTGCGCGGTCGGTCCGCGACGCGACGACCATCCCCTCGTGGCCCGCTACCGGCGCTTCCTCGAGTGGGACATCATCGAGCAGCCGATCGCCACCCGCGTCGCCGAGCGCGTGCTCAGTCCGGTGCTCGGCAAGAGCTACATCGTCTACGCCGTCAAGCAGGTCGTGCCATGAACCGCCCGCACCTCCCCGGCATCCTCACCACGGCCGACCTGGCCCGCACCGCGGACTCGATCGAGGCCCTGCAGTTGCCGGACGGCATGATCCCCTGGTTCCGCGGCGGGCACTGCGACCCGTGGAACCACGTCGAGACCGCCATCGCCCTCGACATCATGGGACGGCACGGGGCGGCGCGCTCCGCCTACGACTGGCTCCAGGGCACCCAGCACCGCGACGGATGGTGGTTCAACTACTACCGATCCGACGGTTCTGTCGAGGACGCCAAGCTCGACACCAACGTCGTGGCCTACGTCGCCGCCGGGGTGTGGGCGCACTGGCTCTGCACCGGCGACCTCGCCGAGGTCGACCGTCGCTGGCCCATGGTGGATGCGGCGCTCGCCTGGGTGATGTCGATGAGACGGGCCGACGGTCTCGTCGTGTGGGCCCGCGAGGTCGACGACGCCCCGTGGGACTACTCCCTCCTCACCGGGTGCTCCAGCATCGGTCACTCCCTGAGGTGCGGGCACGCCCTGGCCGCGCTCGTCGGTGAGGACCGCTCGGGGTGGCTCGCGGCCGCCGAGGGGATCGACGCGGTGATCAACACCGATCTCGGCGCCTTCGAACCCAAGGACCGCTGGGCGATGGACTGGTACTACCCGGTCCTCGCCGGTGCCATGACCGGTGCGCGGGCCAAGGCGCGCCTCGCCGAGGGCTGGGACACCTTCGTGATGGACGACCGCGGCGTGCGTTGCGTGAGCGACGAGCAGTGGGTGACGGCTGCCGAGACGAGCGAATGCGCGATCGCCCATGCGGCCGTCGGTGACCGCGAGACGGCGCGCGAGCTCCTGCTGTGGACGATGCCGCACCGTCGCGACGACGGTTCGTACTGGACGGGCATCGTCTATCCGGCCGACCCCGACAAGACGATGGTGCACTTCCCCGCCGACGAGGCCAGCGCCTACACCGCCGCGGCGGTCATCATGGCCGCCGACGCCATCAGCGGCGGCTCGCCGGCCGCGCCCTTGTTCACCTCGCGCGTCCCCGGCACCACCCGGACGCGCTGAGCGACCCGACCCGATCAGCCGACGCGGCGGAGCACGCGCAACGACCCCGTCGCCGAGACCTCGGTGAAACGACCCGAGTCGAGAGCGGGTCGGTAGATGTCGTCGTGGGGCGGCCTCCCGCCGTCGGCCGGATCGGGGAACACGTCGTGGATGGCGAGCAGACCCCCGGGCGCCACCTTCGGGGTCCAGAGGTCGTGGTCGAGTCGGGCCGGTTCCGCACCGTGGCCCCCGTCGATGAAGAGGAAGGCGAGCACGCCCTGCCAGGCGCGGGCCACCGTGGCCGAGTCACCGACGACGGCCACGACGCGGTCGGCGAGGCCGGCGTCGAGGATGGTCGCCCGGAAGAACGGCAGGGTGTCCATGCGGCCGGTGCGCGGGTCGACCACCTCGGGATCGTGCCATTCCCACCCCGGCTGGTTCTCCTCGCTCCCCGTGTGATGGTCCACGGCGAACAGCACCCGTCCCGTGGCGCGGGCGGCACCGCCGAGCCACACCGTGGAGCGTCCGCAGTACGAACCCACCTCGAGGAAGGGCAGGTCGGGCACCGCATCGGCAGCGGCGAGCGCCGCGGCGTGGAGGGCGTCGCCCTCCTCGGCGGGCATGAAGCCCTTCGTGGCGAGCGCGAGTTCGCGCAACGCCGGGTCAAGGGGAGGTCTCGACACGGGCGCACCCTACTATGGGACCGTGACCTCGGCTCTCGACGATCTGCTGCACATCCTCGACCTCGAACCGATCGAGGTGAACATCTTCCGCGGGGTGTCGCCCCAGGAGAACCGCGTGCGCGTCTTCGGGGGCCAGGTGGCCGGGCAGTCGCTCGTCGCAGCGTCGCGCACGGTGGACGAACAGGCGCGATGGGTGCACTCCATCCACGCGTACTTCCTGCGTCCCGGCGACCCGAGCGCGCCGATCCTCTACCAGGTCGACCGCCTACGCGACGGACGCAGCTTCACGACGAGGCGCGTCGTCGCGATCCAGCACGGTGAGGTCATCTTCAACCTGCAGGCCAGTTTCCATTCCGCCGAGCCCGGGCTCGACTGGCAGATCACCGCCCCGACCGGCGTCCCCGACCCGGAATCGCTCCCCGACTTCAAGCAGCAGATGGCCCCCTACAAGGAGCAGATGGGCGAGTGGTACGAGAGGCCGCGGCCCATCGACCTCCGCTACGTCGACGAACCACCCTGGGCGCGCTCCGGCGCCGGTGCACCGGGACAGCGCGTGTGGCTGCGCACGAACGGCAACCTGCCCGAGGACCCGGTGCTGCACGCCTGCGTCATGACCTACGCCAGCGACATGACCCTCCTCGACACCACCCTCCTGCCCCACGGCATCGGCTGGGACAACGTGCAGATGGCGAGCCTCGACCACGCGATGTGGTTCCACCGCCCGTTCCGCGCCGACGATTGGCTCCTCTACGACCAGCACGCGATCTCGACGTCCCACTCCCGCGGCCTCGCCGGCGCCTCCATCTACACCCGTGACGGCCACCTCGCGGTCACGGTGGTGCAGGAGGGTCTCATCCGCGTGCGCACACCCCAGTGATGCGTCGCTCCTCCGCCCTCCTCGCGCTGGTGCTCGTCCTGGCGGCGTGCGGCGGCGCCTCCCCCGCGGGGACGACGACACCCGTCGAACTTCCGGGCGGCGACGAGCCGCCGGAATGGTCACTAGTCGAGGTCGGCGCCCTCGAGGGTGCCGTCGACGTGGTGGAGCGCTCCGACGAGGACCCCTTCGTCTTCGTCGTCTCCCGACGCGGCATCATCGAGCGTTGGTCGCGCGACGGCGCGGAGCGCACGACGGTGCTCGACATCTCGTCGTTCACCACCACCCAGTCCGAGCGCGGACTGCTGGGGCTCGCCTTCCGCCGGAGCGGCGGGGAGTGGGAAGCCTTCCTCTATCGCACCGCGATGAACGGCGACATCACGGTCTCGCGGGTGACCGTGGACGGTGACGGGGCGTTCTCCCCCGACGATGCGCCCGGCGAGGAGTTCCTCGTCATCCCCCACCCGCGCGGCAACCACAACGGCGGCGACCTCGAGGTGGGACCGGACGGCATGCTCTACATCGCCACCGGTGACGGAGGCGGCGCCAACGACCCCGATCGTGCCGCGGCCGACCTGTCCTCGTTGCTGGGGAAGATTCTGCGCGTCGACCCCGACGGTGGCGGCTATTCCGTGCCGGAAGACAACCCCCATCTCGACGTGCCGGGAGCCCGGCCGGAGATCTGGTCGTCGGGTCTGCGCAACCCGTGGCGCATCGCCTTCGACGACCGTGGTGACCTGTGGATCGCCGACGTCGGCCAGGGCAGCCTCGAGGAGATCAATCGTGCCCCCGCCGCCGACGGTCTGCCGGGCGGTCGCGGCACGGACTTCGGGTGGAGCGCCTGGGAGGGTTCGGAACGGTTCAACGAGGACGTCCCGGCAGCCGACCCGATGTTCCCGGTCCACGAATACACCCACGACGAGGGGCGCTGCTCGATCATCGGCGGCGCGCTCGGCAACGACCGGGCAACGCCGGGTCGGACGGGATGGTTCTTCTTCTCCGACTATTGCTCCGGACGCGTCGAGGCATTGCTCGTCGGTGCGAGCGGCAACGTCCTGGAGACGGTGGCCGAGGGGCTCGAGTCCCCGGTCGCGGTGCGCTCCACCTCGGACGCGGTCTGGGTCCTCACCCAGGACGGGACGGTGCGGCGGGTCGTCGCGGGCTGAGCGTCAGCGACGCGTGCCCATGAACATGCCGCGGAGTGCCTGGTAGTTCTCCACGGTGTGTCCGGCGCCGAGCACGACGGCTTCGAGGGGCTGGGGCGACATGCGCACCGGCACGTCGGTCTCCCGGGCGATGCGCTGAGCGAGACCACGCAGCATTCCGCCGCCGCCCACGAGGTACATGCCCCTGGCGAGGAAGTCCTGAGCCAGCTCCGGTGGCGCCTTGAACAGGCACCGCTTCACGGACTGCACGATCGCCGCCACCGGTTCGTCGATGGCGAAGCGCACCTCCTCCGAGGTGAGGCGGATCGTCTTGGGGAGACCCGACACCAGGTCGCGTCCGCGGATGTCGGCGCTGCGGTCCTCCGGACCCGGTTCGGCGGAGCCGATCTGGATCTTGATCTCCTCGGCCGTGCGCTCACCGATGGCAACCCCGTGCTCGCGGCGCACGTAGCTCTGGATGGACGCGTCGATGTCGAAACTCCCCACGCGCACCGCCTCGAGCGCGACGACGCCGCCGAGGCTGATGACAGCCGTCTCGCTGGTGCCGCCGCCGATGTCGATGACCATGTTGCCCACGGGCTCGTCGATGGGCAGGTTGGCGCCGATGGCCGCGGCCATGGGCTGCTCGATGAGATGGGCGTCCGACGCCCCGGCGCGACGGGTGGCGTCCGTGACCGCGCGGCGCTCCACCTCGGTGATGGCCGAGGGCACGCAGATGACCACCTTGGGCCGGGAGAAACGGGAGACGCCGACGCGCTGCAGCAGCAGACGGATCATCCGCTCGGTGATGTCGAAGTCCGTGATGGCCCCGCCCCGCAGCGGACGCACGGCCACGATGTAGCTCGGGGTGCGGCCGATCATGTCCCAGGCGTCGTGCCCGGTGGCGAGCACCTCCCCGCTCTGACGGTTGACGGCGATGACCGAGGGCTCGTTGAGCACGATGCCCTTGCCCTTCATGTACACGAGAGTGTTGGCGGTGCCGAGGTCGATGGCGAGGTCACGCGCCACGGCACACCTCCCCTCGGCCGGGGTCCGACGTCACTTGCGCCGCCCGTCGTTGTCCGGTGTGCGGATGCTGATCGAGCTGCGCCGGGCCTCCGGCGACAGCGCGTCGATGTGGCGGCGGAAGTTCGTGATGCCGGCGTCGAGGCCGGCCTTGCGGTTGTCCAGCCAGACGAGCACGAGGAGCGTGATGCCGCACGCCGCGGACAGGACCGCGAAGGAGATCGTGACGAGCGAGAGGGCGATCACGACGCACCCCCCACGAGGCTCGGGTCGATGATCCGTCGCGCACCCGTGCCCCAGTCGGCCCCTCCCGACCAGTGCTCCTTCTTCCACACCGGTGCAGATGATTTGACGGCGTCCATGATCCATCGGGCCGCGTCGAACGCCTCCGCCCGGTGCGGCGCCGAGACGGCCACCACGACGGCGGTCTCGGTGATCGCCAGTCGGCCCGTGCGGTGGACGATGGCGATGCGCCCCGTGCCGGGATGGCGACGACGCGCTTCGTCGGCCACGCGGGCGAACGCCTCGAGTGCCGGCCCTTCCCACGCCTCGTACTCCAGCGCCTCGACGTCGTCGCGCCCCTCGGCGTGATCGCGCACCGTCCCGGTGAAGACCACGACTGCTCCGCAGTCCGGCCTCACGGCCCACTCGTGGATCTCGGCCACCGGGAGCGGGTCCGGGGTCACCCCGAACCGGTCGTCCCCGTGTGCAGCCGTCGTCATGGCTCCAGCGTACTCGCGTCGCCGTGCCGGCCCGCGGTGGCGGAGCCCGCACCACCGGGGCGACGGACCTCGTGACGGGACGACAACTAGCCTTCGACACCTGTGAGGGACGACGACTTCGACGGCAGCACTCCGCCCCCGCCCCACGAACGAACGTGGCGGCATCCGGCCGAGCTCGCCGCACAGGAACGCGATGCCATCGCCCGCTCCCATCCCGCGCCCCGGTTGAGTCGACGCGCCTCCGTGGTCACCGCGTTCGCCAGCATCGTGGCGTCCGTTGCGGTGTTGTCCGTCGTCATCCCCGGTGGCCCGGGCGCGGTGGCGCCGGCCGTCGACGGCGACGATCGGGACGTCGCCACCAGCACCGTCGTCAGGGGTTCGGTCCCGGAACGCCCCGCCCCCGCTCCGGCGGTCGATCTCATCGGTTCGCTCGACGGCGACCAGGGGGAGGCGTCGGTGATGTCCCTCGGCGGTGCATGGTTCCTCGCCGGAATCGACGACGTCGGACGACTCGTCGACGCGGTCTCGGTCCGACCGTCGGCGGAGGTCGTCACCGACGCCCTCGTTCTCCACCGTCACGAGGCGGCAGGCATCGTCCTGCTGCGCTCGGCCGATGTCGACGATCCCCCGGCACCGACGCTCGAGGGGATCACGGGACTGCGTCTCGTCCCCTCCTCCCGATTCTCCGACCGCGAATGGCTGGCCGGGCTCTCCATCGTCGACCACAAGGGAGCCCAGTCGTTCACCGTGCTCGACTCCCGGGTGACGGACAACGCCGTGGGCGAGGTGCCCGTGGCCACCGAACGCCCGCTGCGCGGCGTGGCGGCCCTCGTCGACGCGGACGGCCGGCTCGTCGGCGCGGCCGTGCACTGCTCGAACGTGACCTGGCTGCTGTCCGGTGAGCGCATCCTCGCCGTCGCCGGACGGTGGATCGCGGACCAGGGAACGGACCCGGCCGCGCGCCCTTAGCCTCGGAGCCATGGGACACGACGGCGAGGGCACACCGGATCCCTTCGCCGGCATCCCGTTCCTCGGCGACATGGCCCGCGCCATGTCGGGTCAGGGTCCGCTCAACTGGGAACTCGCGGTGCAGTTCGCCGCCCTCGGTGCCGTCGGTGAGGAACCCGATCCCGAGCCGGAACCTCGCGTGCGCCTGGCATGGGAGTCGCTCGCCGACGTCGCCGCGATGCGCGTCGCGGAGGTCTCGGGAATCCATGTCCCCGTCCGGCCCGAGGTGGTGACCGTGTCCCGCGCCGGATGGGCCCGGCGCACCCTCGCCGACCTGCGCCCCCTCTTCACGGCCATGGCCGCCGCGATCGCCGACCGACCCGCCACCGGCGACGACGACGAGCGGAACGACCCCATGGGGCCGATGTTCGCCGCCCTCTCGCGGATGATGGCTCCCGCGCTCACGGGCATGTCGATCGGGTCGATGGTGGGTTCGCTCGCTCGCCATGCGCTCGGCCAGTACGAACTGCCCATCCCCCGACCCGGCACGCGCGACCTGCTCGTGGTGTCGTCGTCGGTGGACGCATTCGGCGCCGAGTGGGACATCACCGTCGACGACCTGCGCATGTGGGTCCTCGTCCACGAACTCTCGTCGCACGCGGTCCTGTCCGCTCCGGCCCTGTCCTCGGCGCTCGGCGCCCTGCTCACCGAGCACGTCTCGGCGTTCTCCCCCGACCCCGCCGCCATCCTCGACCGACTCGGCGGGGAGGACCCTGGTTCCCCCGATGCGCTGGCGTCCCTGCAGTCGCTCTTCTCCGATCCCATGGTGCTCATGGGCGCCCTGCGCTCTCCCGAGCAGGAGCGCATCGCCCCGCGGCTCGACGCTGCCGTGTCGGCCGTCGCGGGCTACATCGACCATCTCGTCGACGAGGCATCACGGCGCGTGCTCGGCAATCCGGCGCGCATCGCCGAGGCGGCGCGGCGGCGGCGCGTCGAGTGGGGCGACGACGCCCGCCTCATCGAGAACATGCTCGGCGTCTCCTCCACCCGGGAGGGTCAGCGGCGCGGCCGCGACTTCATCGCCGGTGTCGTCGAGCGCGACGGTGCGAGGCACCTGCACCTGATCGCCGACGATCCCGTCGGTCTGCCGACCCCGGCCGAGATGGAGGCACCCGGTCTGTGGCTCGCGCGTCTCGGCGTGGCGGACTGACCGGTCCCGCCCGACCCGCGCGCACGAACGCGACCGCACCGAGTGCACCCACGAGTCCCGCGATGGCGAAACCGATCCGACCCGTCGGGGCGACGAGGACGGGGACGACACCCCCGAGCACCCATGCCATCTGGTTCTGGGTCTCGAAACGGGAGAACGCACGGCCACGGTTGGCATCGGGTGCACCGCTCTGCACGGTCGACTCGAAGGCCAGTCGTCCGACGGTGGCGGCGGCGTTGACGGTCGCCGCCAGGAGGATCCCGCCGACGACGCGGTCCCACACGGCCGCCGCGGCACCCGCGACGCCCACCGCCACGAGGGACGCCAGCAGCATCGTCTCCACCGGCAACCGACGTCTGAGACGGGGCCCGGCGATGTTGGCACCCAGCGTCGCCAGACTCGACAGACCGACCGCGAGCGCGAACCAGGCGGTGCCGGCGATCTCGCTGCGCAGCCAGAACGCGAGATGGAAGAACATGAACCCCACGGTCCCCCGCAGCACGCGCATCGCGTTGGCGGCGCGCACCACGCGCGCCGAGTGCAGTTCCTCGTTCTCCCGACGGTCCGCGGGGCTCGCGGCGATGACGGACCGGGGCAGGAGACGGGCGTTGGCCGACGCCGCGAGGAACAACGCCGCGCCGAGCACGAGCGCCGCCGAGGTGGCGACCAGTTGCAGCAATGCCGCGGGCACCGCGACGGCGAAACCCGTCAGGCCCGCCACCTGACCGAGGCGTCCGTTCGCCCCCACGAGGGCCTCCTCGTCGGGGACCGTGACCGGCACGAGGGCCGACTTGGCGATGGCGTACGTCTTGGACAGGATCAGCGCGGCGAACGCGAGCGGGAAGAGCGTGAGCGAGTCGAGACTGAACGCCATGCCGACGAGCACCACCGCGCGCAGGACGCCCACCAGCACGACCACCATCCGCTGACCGCCGCGCATCCGGTCGATGAAGGGTCCGATGAGGGGCGCGACCACCGCGAACGGCGCCATCGACACGAGGAGGAACAGCACCACCCGGGTGCGCGCGGCATCGGGGCTGATCGACAGGAAGAGGGAGTCGGCGAGAGCGACCGCCATCGCGGCCTCGCCGCCGACCATGAGCGAATGGACCCGGGTGAGCCTGGCGAAGGGAGTGGGCGGCGGGAGCCCGGGACGACCGCCCGACTCCTGCTTGCTCCGGCGGTCCACCGGGGGATGCTATTCCGACGCGCGTGCGTCGTACTTGTACCCGAGGCCGCGGATCGTGACGATCCGGCGGGGGGCTGCGGGGTCGTCCTCGATGCGGGCGCGGATGCGCTTGATGTGCACGTCGAGGGTCTTGGTGTCCCCCACGTAGTCGCTGCCCCACACCCGGTCGATGAGCGTGTCGCGGGTCAGCACACGGCCGACGTTGGCCAGCAGGAGATGGAGGATCTCGAACTCCTTGAGGGGAAGGCGTTGTGGTTCGCCCCGCACCGTGACCTCGTGGCTCTCCGGGTCGAGCGAGACGTCACCGACGGAGACGGCGGCACCGGTGAGTTCCCCGCCGCGGGAACCCGGCACGCGGCGGAGCACGGCGCGGATCCGCGCGGTGAGCTCGCGGAGCCGGTACGGCTTGGTGACGTAGTCGTCGGCACCCACCTCGAGGCCGACCACCGTGTCGATCTCGGCACCCTTGGCCGTCACCATGATGATGGGGGTGAGCGTCCGTTTGCGCAGGCGGCGGCACACGTCGATGCCCGACATGCGCGGCAGCATGACGTCGAGCAGGACGACGTCGGGGGCGACGCGGTCGAACATCTCGAGTGCCTCCATGCCGTCGCGGGCCACCTCGACCCGGAAGCCCTCGCGCGCCAGGCCCACCCGCAGGGCCTCGACGAAGGACTCCTCGTCCTCGACGACGAGGACCGTCGGGGTGTTGCCGCCCCGCGTCACCGTCGGGCCCCCGACGCGGTGCGGGGGATGCGGAGCCGGAAGGTGGAACCCTCCCCCTCGCGGGACTCGACGCGCACGTCCCCGCCGTGGGACGAGGCGATGTTGCGCACGATGGAGAGCCCGAGCCCCGTGCCGCCCGTGTCGCGGCTGCGGGCGCGGTCCACCCGGTAGAAGCGCTCGAAGATGCGGTCCACGGCGTCGGGCGGGATCCCGATGCCGGCGTCCTCCACCTCGAACACCACGCCATCCAGGTCGTTCACGACGCGCACCGACACCCGGGAGCCCGCGCCGCTGTACTTCACCGCGTTCTCCACGAGGTTCACCACCGCCGACACGATCCGACCCCGGTCGCCCTGCACGACCGCCGGTGCACTGCCGGCCACCAGGGACACCTCGATGCCCGACCGGGCGGCGAGATGCTGGACGCGCTCGATCGCCTCCTTCGCCACCTCCACCGCGTCCACGGGATGGGACTCGACGGCGCCCCCCATCTCGATGCGCGACAGCTCCAGGAGGTCGTCGATCGTGCGGGCCATGCGCTCGGCCTCGAGAACCATGCGACGGGCCAGGCGCCTCAGGTTCTCGTCGGCGGTCTCGCCCTCGAGGGTCTCGGCCAGCACGGAGATGGCACCCACGGGCGTCTTCAGTTCATGGCTCACGTTGGCGACGAAATCGGTGCGCACCTCGTCGAGTCGCCTGCTCTCCGTCACGTCCTGGACGGTCACCGTGATGTCCCCCGACGCCAATGGATGCGCCGCCACGACGAAACAGCGCCGGGGAGGACCCGCGAGCGAGAGTTCCTCCACGAGTGCACCCCGCGAACGCGCCGCCCGCGCGATGGACGTCACCGTCTCGTCGAGGAGCACCTCCCCGTGGCGCGAGCCGGGAAGATGCGCCACGGCCGGATTGCGGTACAGCTCCCTACCGTCGGCACCGACGAGCACCACTCCGAGGGGCAACTCGTCGAACGCCGCCTGGAACCGGTCCTTTCCCCGCGGAACGTCCTCCACCGGGGCCCGCATCGACCCCGACGCCTCCCTCCTGCGACGTCGCCACAGCAGGCCGCCGCCGTCGACGACCACGAGCACGACGACGGCCCCGATGAAGAGCCCGAGGAGGAATTCCGTCATCGTCGCCGGCTACTCGGCCGGGGGCTCGGGGAAGGGGATGGCGTCGGTGTCGTCCTGCGAGTTCCGGAAACGCTCGGCCCCCTTGTGCTCGGGAAGCCACCCGGTCACGGTGTAGCGCACCTTCTCGCCGACGTTCACCGCGTGGTCACCGATGCGCTCGTAGAAGCGGGCGACGACCGCCAACTGAATGGCGACCTGCAGGTCGATCGTCTTCTCGTCGTGGGCGTCGAAGATCGTGCGGATGAACTCGCGCTGCAGGCCGTCGAGGAACGAGTCCATGTCGTCGATGGCGGCGGCCTTGGCGGCGTCGTTGCGCTCGAACGCGTCGAGGGCGGCGATGAAGAGCTGCTGGGCCTGTTCGCTCATGCGCTGGATGAGCCCGCGCAGGCGCGGGTCGAGATCGTGGCCGTACACCCGGCGGGCCGCCTTGCAGATGTTGACCGTGAGGTCGGCGCTGCGCTCGATCTCCCCGATCATCTTGACGATGGCCACGATCTGCCTCAGGTCACCGGCGACGGGCGCCTGGAGGGCGATGAGCTGGTAGCAGCGCTCCTCGAGGTCGATCGACTTGGCATCGATGTGGTCGTCGTGCTTGATGAGGTCGTCGGCGCCCTCGAGATCCGAGTTGAGCAGGATGGCCGTGGCCCGGGGGATCGCCTCGATGACCGCGGCGAACAACTGGACGAGCTCGGTGCGGATCTCGTCCTGCTGGTGGTGGAAACCCTTGCGCAACTCGCCCATCAGCCGAACCGTCCCGTGATGTAGGCCTCGGTGCGCTCGTCGCTCGGCACCGAGAAGATCCTCTGCGTCGTGTCGAACTCGACCAGAACGCCGGTGCGACGGTCGCTCTCGTTGTTGACCTCGGTGGTGAAGAAGGCGGTGGAGTCCGACACGCGCGCCGCCTGCTGCATGTTGTGGGTGACGATGATGATCGTGTACTGCTTCTTGATCTCCTGCATGAGGTCCTCGATCCGCGCCGTGGCGATGGGGTCGAGGGCCGAGCAGGGTTCGTCCATGAGCAGCACCTCGGGCTCGATGGCGATCGCCCGGGCGATGCACAGGCGCTGCTGCTGGCCGCCCGAGAGTCCCATGGCCGAGGTGGTGAGTCGGTCCTTCACCTCGTCCCACAGGGCCGCGCCACGGAGGGACTTCTCCACGACGTCGTCCAGTTCGGCCTTGCGCTTCGTGCCGTTGACCCGCGGGCCGTAGGCGATGTTCTCGTAGATGCTCTTGGGGAAGGGGTTCGGCTTCTGGAAGACCATGCCGATCCGCCGGCGCACCTCGCCGGCGTCGGCCTCGGCGCCGTAGAGGTCGATGCCGTGGTACGTGACGGATCCCTCCACCCGGGCGCCGGGGATGAGGTCGTTCATGCGGTTGAAGCAACGAAGGACTGTGGACTTGCCGCACCCCGACGGCCCGATGAAGGCCGTGATCTCCCCGCGCTTGATGTACATGTCGACGTTGCGCACGGCCCGGAAGGCGCCGTAGTACACCGACAGGTCGCTCACGCGCAGCACGACGGCTCCGTCGGAGGAACCGCGAGCCTCGTCACCTCCGCGGGGAGGGACGGTCTCGACGGTCGTGGATTCGGAATCGGTGGTCATGGTCACGCGTCACCATCTCTTCTGGAACTTGTTGCGGAGGATAATCGCCGTCGCGTTCAGGGCGAGCAGGACGACGAGGAGCACCACGATCGCCGCGGCGGCGAGGGGCTTGAAGTCCTGCTTGGCGTTGCTGACGTAGGCGAAGATCTGGATGGGGAGGACCGTGTACGGGCTGTCGAAGCCGTCCGGGTTGAAGGTGATGAAGGTGAGCGCCCCGAGCATGAGGAGCGGAGCCGACTCCCCGAGGGCGCGCGAGATCGACAGGATCGCCCCGGTGAGGATGCCGGGGAACGCGTTCGGGAGGACCTGGCGCCGCACCGTCTGCCACTGGGTGGCACCGAGCGCGAGCGATCCCTGACGCAGGGAATCGGGCACCGCACGGATGGCCTCGCGGGACACGATGACGATGGTGGGAAGGATGAGCATGGAGAGCACGAGAGCCGCGGTGAGGACGGTGGAACCGAGCCCGAGAGGTCCGCGCTTGATGAAGGCCAGACCGAGGAGGCCGAACACCACCGAGGGAACGGCCGCCAGGTTCATCACGTTCAGCTCGATGAGCCGGTTGTACCAGCGCTCCTTGCGGGCGAACTCCTCGAGGTAGATGGCGGTGCCGACCCCGAACGGGAGGCTGAGCGCCGCCGTCGTGCCGATCACCCACAGCGAGCCGAAGATGGCCGACTGGATACCGGCACGGGAGGGGCGCGCCGATGGCATGTTCTGCACGATGTCGGTGGAGAGACGGGGCCGGGCCTCGGTGAACACGTCGACGAGCAGGGTGGCGAGCACCCCGAGACCGATGCCGAGGCCGGCGTACATGAAGACCCGGAAGACCACGTCGCGCACGGCCTTGCCCGGGTCGGGGCGCGCGACGAGGGAGAGGGTCTCCTCGCTCACTCGTAGACCTCGCGGAACCGGCGCACGATGCGGATGCTGAAGATGTTGAGGACGAAGGTGATGAGGAAGAGCAGTCCCCCGACGGCGAAGATCGCCTTGTAGCCCGTGCTGCCGGTGGGTTGGTCGCCGATGCCGGCGAAACCGATGAAGCCGGCCATGGTCTGGCCCTCCTCGCCGGGATTGAACGTGAGCTGCGCCTTGGAGCCGGCCGCCAGCAGGGCGATCGTCGTCTCGCCGATGGCGCGCGACGCGGCCAGCACGATGGCGGCGACGATCCCGGAGATGGCGGCGGGGAACACCACTCGCACCGAGACCTCGCGCCGGGTGCTGCCGAGGGCGAAGGCCCCTTCGCGCAGGGAGTAGGGCACCGCCCCCATGGCGTCCTCGGCGAGGGAGGCGACGGTGGGGAGGATCATGATGCCGGTGACGAGACCCGCGGCGAGGATGCTGTAGGTGCCCACCTCGCCGATCGGCCACAGCTTGGCCACCACGTTCGGCGTGACGAAGTTGAGGGCGAAGAAGCCGAACACCACCGTGGGGATGCCGGCGAGGATCTCGAGCACCGGCTTGATGACACGGCGCACACCGGGTCGGGCGTACTCGCTGAGGTAGAAGGCGGCGCCGAGTCCCAGTGGGATGGCGACGACCAGAGCGATCGACGCCACCCACAGGGACCCGACCACGATGGCCCACACCCCGAACCCGCTCGGCTTGAACAGCGGCTTCCAATCTGCGCCGAGCAGGAAGTCCCGCACGGGGACCTCTCGGAAGAAGTCGATTGCCGGTCGCAGCAGGGAGACCACGATCAGCACCGACGTGACCACCGTGACGCCCGCCATCGCACCCAGGAGGATCCTGATGACCCTCTCCGCCGCCTGACGGCGGCGCATCGACCCGGAGGGGAGGAGGGATGCGGTGGCGGGCGCGGTCATGACGGTCAGGAGGCGACGATCTCGTCGATCTTCGCCCTCTCGGCGGTCTTCTGGTCCTCGCTGAGCGGCACGTACAGGGCCTCCTCGATGGTGGCGTCCTGGTTCTCGTAGATGAACTCCAGGAAGGCCTTCATCTCGGCACGGACACCTGCCGTCTTGGCCACGTAGACGAACAGCGGACGGGCCAGCGGCGTGTATTCGCCCGCCTGCACGCTCTCGATGGAGGGCTCGACGCAGCCATTGCCCGAGTCGATCGCCACGGCCTTGACCTTGTCGAGGTTCTCCTCGAGGTACGAATAACCGAAGTATCCGACCGCACCCGCGTCACCGGAGACACCGGTGATGGTCACGTTGTCGTCCTCGCTCGGGCTGTAGTCGGTGCGGCTCGCGCCCTCCTCGCCGTTCACTTCCTTGGTGAAATAGTCGAAGGTGCCCGAGTCGGTGCCGGCCCCGAAGAGGGTGAGCTTCTGATCGGGGAACGAGGGATCGATCTGGTTCCAGTTGGTGATCTTGCCCTCGGAGTCCGGCGACCACATCGTGGCCAGTTGCTCCATGGTGAGGCACGCCGCCCAGTCGTTGTCCGGATTCACGACGACCGAGAGGGCGTCATTGGCGACCTGGACCTCGTAGAACTCGATGCCGGCGGCCGCGCAAGCCTCCTTCTCGGAGTCCTTGATCTGACGCGACGCGGTGGAGATGTCGGTCTCCCCCGCGCAGAACTTCTCGAAGCCGCCGCCGGTACCGGAGGTGCCGACGGTGACGCGCACGCCCGCGTTGGCGGCCTGGAAGTCCTCTGCGTAGAGGGTGAGGAGCGGGGCGACCGTGCTCGATCCGTCGATGAGGATCGTGCCGGTCAGGTCGCTGCCGCCGTCGGTGTTGTCGGAGCCCCCGCAGGCGGAGACGGCCAGGAGGGCCGCTGCCGCGAACGCGAGGCGTCGGGTGGTGTTCTTGTTCATTTCTCCTCTTTCTCCGTGATGGAGTCGTGTGGACGGAGGCATGATGGACCACCGTAGGAAACGAGGAGTGAACGGGTGAAACCCGTCGGGTGAACTCGGGGTGAACTTCCCCGCGGGGCGGCTCAGCCGATCTCGTAGGTGGGATCGGGAAGATCCCACTCGAGGGTGATGCCCTCGCGTTCGGCGTCGCGCAGGATGCGGGCGACGTTGCGACGGAACTGGGGGTCCTCGCGGGAGAACGGCAGCAGGACGAGGCGGGCCAGGACCCGGGCCCGGAATTCCTCCACCACGTGGGCGTCTCCCCAGTCCGCGTAGACCTCCCAATGAGGGGCGACGTGTCCGAGGAACACGATGCGGGCGTGCGCGCGGGGCGGCTGATGCACCTGGATGTCGGTCATGGCTTCCTCCCGGGGTCGCGGAATCGGACTGATGCGCACGGTGTGCTGCGGTCCGAGGCTATCGGTGTGACGTCTGCCCCGATGCCGGAGGGACGACCCGAAGTCCGGGAATGGGCGGGAAATGCCTGTGGATGGCCGGATTCTTGACCAATCTTTGACGTCCCCGGCGACCCTCGGTGCGCCGCGAATGCTTGACTGGAACTGCGGGGAACTTCCCGCCATGACTCGGCGTCACAACGGAGACACCGACCGAGACTGCGAACCGCGAGGAGCGGGAAGCCGCGAGGAGAGCCATGAGACAGCACATCGAGTTCACCGTGGAGGTCCCGGAGAAGCCCTTCGACGACTCGCCCACCGCGTGGATGAGCGACGGAAACTGCCGGAAGTACCCGCCGGCGGTCTTCTTCCCCTCCGACGGTGTGGGCGTCGACAAGGCCCGGGCCATCTGCAAGGACTGTCCCGTGACGGCGACCTGTCTCGAGTACGCGCTCACCGAGCGCATCGAGCACGGCGTCTGGGGCGGTTGCAGCGAGCGGGAGCGCCGCAGGATCCTGAAGCGCCGTCGCGGCCTCGTGGCCTGACGGCCGCGCCCTACTTCTTCGGGTCCGGCGACTCGTCGGACTTCGCCTCGTCCATCGCCTTCTTGAACTCCTTCTGGGCCGAGCCGAGGTTCTTGGCGAGTTTCGGGATCTGGCTCCCCCCGAAGAGGACGAGCACGATGAGGAGGACGACGACGACCTCCTGGCCTTGGAACAGAGCAATCATGTCCCCGACGGTATCAGGGGCACCCGCCGACGGGCACTCGGCCGGAACGCCGCGCCGCCGCCCGGTGCGCTAGGCAGGACGCCGTGCTGGAGTGCGTCGTCAACATCAGCGAGGGTCGGGACCGGGATGTGCTCACCCTGCTGGCGGACGCCGCGGGGGACGACCTGCTCGACCTCCACTCCGATCCCCACCACCACCGCAGCGTGTTCACGCTCCTGGGCACCGATGCCCCGCGCCGCCTCGCCCGGGTCGCCACCCGGGTGCTCGATCTCGGTGGACACGACGGAGTCCATCCCCGCCTCGGTGTGGTCGATGTCGTGCCCTTCGTGCCCTTGTTCGGTGCGACGTTGGACGACGCGGTCCGGGCCCGTGACGACTTCGCCCGCTGGTCTGCCGACGAACTCGGGGTGCCCTCGTTCCTGTACGGGCCCGAACGCACCCTTCCCGAGGTGAGACGGCGCGCGTGGCGGGACCTCGTGCCCGATGTCGGTGGAGGCGCGCACCCCACCGCGGGGGCGATGTGCGTGGGCGCCCGCGAGGTGCTGGTGGCCTACAACGTGTGGCTCGAGGACCCGGATGCGGTGCGGGCCCGAGAGGTCGCCGCGCGGGTGCGGGGACCCCACCTGCGCGCACTCGGGCTGCAGGTGGGAGACCGGGTGCAGGTGAGCATGAACCTCGTGGCCCCCGAGCGGCTGGGGCCCGACGCGGCCCGGGACGCCGTGGCGGCTCACGCCGCCGTGGCGGGGTGCGAACTGGTCGGCCTGATCCCGGAGGCCGTGCTGGGGCAGGTGCCGACCGAGCGGTGGAGCGAACTGGACCTGTCCGAGGACTCGACGATCGAATCCCGGCTGGGCCGGCGACGATCGGGTTGAGTCGATGCCGGATGCCGGCGGACGTGCTCGCCGTCAGCCGGCGACGACGCGGCGAGTGGTCTGGGCCCGCTGACGACGGAGACGACGACGTTCCCGTTCGGACAGGCCGCCCCAGATGCCGAACTTCTCGCCGTTGACGAGGGCGTACTCGAGGCAGTCCTCGCGCACGACGCAGCCCTTGCAGACCTCCTTGGCTTCGCGTGTGCTCGCGCCGCGCTCGGGGAAGAAGAGATCGGGGTCGACTCCGAGGCAGTTGGCCGCGTCCTGCCAGGCGCCGTCCGCGTGGGTTTCGAGAGATTCACTGTTCATGGGAGCGCCTCCTCAGCGCGGCCCCACTTGACCCGCCGGAACCAGCCGGGGCATCAACATGCGGACCTGTAATTTCAACCCTGTCATTCTGACAAAAAGGTCCGGAATCTGCAAGCCCGTGGGCCGGAAATGGACGCGCGTCGATCCGATGCCGAGGTTGTCCACAGGCCCCGCGGGTCAGCGGGTGCGGGTGGTGCGACGCCGGTGCTCGAGGAAATCGACGAGCACGAAGCTGCCCAGTTCCTCCTTCGTGGTGAAAAAGGCTCGTCCACGGTTGATCCCCGTCATCTGCTCGATGAACCGACGCAGGGCGGGCGTCGCATCGAGCACGAAGGTGTTGATGCGGATGTCGTCCTTGGTGCAGCGCATCACCTCGGCGAGCGTGAGCTCGAGCGTCTCGCGGGCGGGCGGGTAGTTGAAGTACACCCGGCCCGACGGCGTCACATGGGCGGTCGGTTCCCCGTCGGTGATCATGATGATCTGCTTCGACCCCGACTGCCGGGCGAGCATCCGCCGCGCCAGCATGAGGGCCTGCTGCATGTTCGTGCCCTGCACGTAGTCCCACGACGACTCGGGCAGCTCCTCCGGGGTGATGGGAAAGGCGGTCTCGCTGAAGCCCACGAGCCCGAGGTAATCCCGGGGGAACCGGGAGGAGATGAGCGAATGGAGCGCGACCGCCACCTTCTTGGCGGGCACGAAGTTCCCCCGCAGTTCCATGGAGAGCGAGAGGTCGATCATGAGCACGGTCGACGAGCGGGTGACGTGCTCGGTGCGCTCGATCTCGAAGTCCTCGGGCACGAGGCGCACGGGTGTGCCCGCGCCGGAGCGCGCCACCGCGTTGTGGACGGTGCGGTGCAGGTCGAGCCGGAAGGGATCGCCGTGTTCCCACGGCTTGGTCTCGTAGTTGCGCTCGTGGCCCGTGCCCTCTCGCGGGATGCGGTGCTGACCGAATCGGTCCTTGTCCAGCCGGGAGAACAACTCGCGGAGCGAGGCGTTGCCCACGGCCCGCAGGCCCTTCGGGGTCAACTCGAGTCTCCCCTCTCGGCGCCGCACGTGGCCCGACTCCTCCAGCAGGCGCGAGGCCTCGGCCAGGGTCTCGAGCGAGCGAGCCGCCTCCTCCCCCAGTCGCCGGCGCACCTGCTCGGGGTCGATCTCGGCCAGTTGGGCCGGCGAGTCGGCGGCGCGCAACATGCCCTCCAGTTGGGACAATTCCCGCATCTCGGCGAGGGCGTCCATGGCCTCGCCCATGTCGAGGGGCATCTCGCCGCGGAAGTCGGCCGGCATGGCCCCGCCGGGGAACATGGCGTCGAGCCTCTCGGCAAGGCGGCCGGCCTGCCATTCGAGGTCCATGTCGCCGAGCATCTGCCGGGAGAGTTCCTCCAGCTGCGCGCGCTGCTCCGGCGACATCGAGGCCATGAGCGACCGCATCGCCTGCTGACGCGCGGCCATCTGGGCGAGCAGCTCGTCGAGGTCGCGGGGCTGGTCGGGGAAGAAGTCGCCGAACTTCTCCATGAACTCCTCGAAGCCGGGATCCTCCCCCCGCTCGCGACGGTCGATCATTTCGTTGAGGGCGGCGAGCATCTCCTTCATCCGCGCCAGGTCCTCGGGACCGGCGGCCTTCATGCCCTCGCTCATGGCGTCGACGAACTGCTGCATGGCCTGCTGACGCAGCTTCTCCATGAGCTCCTCGAAACGGCGCTCGGCCTCGGCCGAGGCGAAGTCGTGGGCCTGGAGCGACGTGACCTGCCCCGGAAGATCGTCGGGCAGCAGGTCGAGGCCCAGATGGCGCTCGGCGGCCTTCTCCCGCGCGGCGGCGGCCCTGCGCTCGTCACCGGAGTTCTCGGCGTCCGCCACCTCGCGGTCGATCCCGAGTCGCTCCTCGGCCACGATGTCGGCCAGGGCATCGGCGATCTCGGACCAGATTCCGTCGAGATTCCCCGACTCCTCGAGCTCCCGGCGGCGCTGGCGCAGCCTCTCCAGCATCTCCCGCAGTCCCTCGACCCGCCGGCCGTCCCGGTCCTCCATGCCCTCGCGCATGAGGGCCCGCAGGGCCTGGTCGACGTCCCCATGGCGCATGATGTCGTCCGAGACCGCGGAGAGCACGTCCTCGGCGTCCATGGAGAATCCGGTCTGGGTGCCGTCCCAGCGGGAATAGGTGAAACGCGGGGCCACGGCCGCAACTTAGTCCTCTATGTTGGGGAGTCACATGCGCGTGCCCAGGACCTTCGTTTTCGTCGACATCTCCGGATTCACCAATTTCACGACCTCCCAGGGTGACGACGCCGCCGGTCGGCTCCTCTCCTCCTGGCGGGCGGTCACCCGCGACGTGGCCTCCGACACGGGGGTACGCATCGCCAAGTGGCTCGGTGACGGCTGCATGGTGGTGGCCGTCGACCAGCGCGACGCCGTCACGTTCGCCCTCGAACTGCAGAAGCGCTCCGGGGCGGCGTGCGCACCGTTGAGCATCCGGGTCGGGATGGCCTCGGGCCTCGCCCTGCTCTTCGAGGGCGACGACTACATCGGCACCGCCGTCAACATGGCGGCGCGCCTCTGCGACGCCGCCGAACCCCTCGAGGTGATCATCCCCGCCGACCAGGTGGAGGACCTGCCCGAGGGGGTCGTCGCCGTGCCGCATGCCCCCCTCTCGCTGCGCGGTCTGCCCCAGGCCATCGAGGTGGTGACCCTGTCGGGAGAGGCGACGCACGCCGCCCGCAACGACACGGGCGAGTTGTGGACGCGCTCGCCCTTCGTGCTCTGATCGGACCCGAGGGGTCAGGTCGGCGTCGCCGACCGCGTCAGATGCGCGACGAGTAGGACGAACTGCCGGGGCCGGTCGCGTCCTTGTTGAGTCGACGCGACAGATGCAGACCCTCGAGGATGAACTCGACCGCGCTCGCCGTCACCGGAGCGGACGCCGTCCCGCCGCACAGGGCGGCGACGGGCTCGGCGAGTCCGGGCACCGAGCCGGCGAGGGCCACGAGGTCGGCCGTGGGCACGTCCTCCCCGACGGCGGCGACGAGACCCTCGTCGAAGGCGGCGACGACGTCCTTCATCGTCTGACCGGGGACGCGCTCGCGGAAGACGGTGAGCACCGAGGCCGAGATGAGCTGCTGCAGGATCGCCGACTCGCGTCCCTCCTCGAGTGCCTCGATCTCGACCTTGCCCGACGTCGAGGACGCCAACGCATCGAGGTCGCACACCCGGGGTGCCACCGCCCTCTCGCCGGACCGCAGTCCGCGGCGCACCGCGTTGGCCGACAGGATCTCGTAGTTGCTCACCGACAGTCGCACGCTCACGCCGCTGCGCTGGTTGACGTTGGCGCTCGTGCGGGCCAGGTGGGAGAACGTGGCGATGATCTCCTCCATGAACGCCGGCATCTCCACGACGACGTCGCCGATCGAGGCCGGGCGCGCCTCCTGACGCATGATGGCGATCTCGGTGGAGATGCGCAGCGGGTAGTGCGTGCGGATCTGGCTGCCGAAGCGGTCCTTGAGCGGGGTGATGATGCGGCCGCGGTTCGTGTAGTCCTCGGGGTTGGCCGACGCCACCAGCAGCACGTCGAGAGGGAGGCGCACCCGGTGGCCGCGGATCTGCACGTCGCGCTCCTCGAGCACGTTGAGCAGACCCACCTGGATGCGCTCGGCGAGGTCGGGCAACTCGTTGATGGCGAAGATGCCCCGGTTCGTGCGCGGCACGAGCCCGTAGTGCAGTGTGAGTTCGTCGGAGAGATAGCGACCCTCGGCCACCTTGATCGGATCGACCTCGCCGATGAGGTCGGCGATGGAGGTGTCCGGAGTGGCCAGTTTCTCGCCGAAGCGGTCGTCGCGGTGCACCCAGGCGATGGGTGTCTCGTCGCCCAGGGAGGCCACGAGGTCGCGGGCGTGGCGGGAGGCCGGCGCGTACGGGTCGTCGTTGATCTCGGAACCCTCGACGATGGGCATCCACTCGTCGAGGAGCCCGGTGAGCGAGCGGATCATGCGGGTCTTGGCCTGGCCGCGCTCGCCGAGGAACACCACGTCGTGCCCGGCGAGGATCGCGTTCTCCAGCTGGGGCATGACGGTGTCCTCGTAGCCCATGACCCCCTCGAAGAGCGGGCGTCCAGCCTCGATGGCGGCGACGGCGTTGGCGCGCATCTCCTCCTTGACGGGACGGCTCTTCCAGCCCGAGGCGCGCAGGGCGCCGAGGGTGCGGGGCAGGGACGCCGGCGGCTCGTGAATGGTCATGGGGCGACAGTACCGCCGGTTCCCGTTCCCCGGTCCATCGGCTCCGGCGCGGAGGACCCGCGTCAGTGGCGGGCGAGGTCCTTGCGGTTCGCCACCTTGGCCGCGCGGAAATCCTTGTTCATCAACGCGATGACGTCGATGGAGATCTCCTTCGGGCAGGCCGCCTCGCACTCGCCGTGGTTGGTGCACGAGCCGAAGTGCTGGTCCATCGTCTGCACCATGGCCTCGACGCGGCTCCACCGCTCGGCCTGGCCCTGGGGCAGGCGGTTGAGGTGGGAGATCTTGGCGGCGGTGAACAGGTTGGCCGCGCCGTTCGGGCACGCCGCCACGCACGCGCCGCACCCGATGCACTCGGCCGAGTCCATGGCCGCGTCGGCGACGGGCTTCGGGACCGGGATGAGGTTCGCGTCCGGTGCGCCACCGGTCTCGGCGGTGATGTAGCCGCCGGACTCGATGATGCGGTCGAAAGCCGACCGGTCGACCATGAGGTCCTTGATGATCGGGAACGCCCGGGCGCGCCAGGGCTCGATGGTGATCGTGTCGCCGCTGGCGAAGGTGCGCATGTGCAGCTGGCAGGTGGCCGTCCCGCGCTGGGGGCCGTGGGCCTGACCGTCGATCATCAGCGAGCAGGTGCCGCAGATGCCCTCGCGGCAGTCGTGGTCGAACACGACGGCCTCCTTGCCCTCCCCGACGAGTCGCTCGTTGAGGATGTCGAGCATCTCGAGGAATGACGCCTCGTCGGTGATCTCGTCGATGACGTGGGTCTCGAAACGACCCTCGTCGACCGGTCCGGCCTGGCGCCAGATGCGCAGGGTCAGGTTCTTCAGGGTGTTGCTCACTTGTAGCTCCTCGTCGCGAGATGGACGGCCTCGAAGGTCAGGGGTTCGACGTTGAGGTTCGGCGACATGGGATCGCCGCCCCACTGCCACGCCGAGACGTGCGCGTAGTTCTCGTCGTCGCGCAGCGCCTCGCCGTCCTCGGTCTGGTACTCGGCGCGGAAGTGGCCGCCGCAGCTCTCGTTGCGGTCGAGCGCGTCGCGGCACATGAGCATGCCCAACTGGAAGAAGTCGTCCACTCGACCGGCCTTCTCGAGCGTCTGGTTGAGCGAGTCGCCGGGACCGGTGACGCTGAGGTCGGTGCGGAACTCCTCGTAGAGGGCCGGCAGGTCGGAGAGGGCCTTCTCGAGACCCTCCTTCGTGCGCTCCATGCCGCAGTACTCCCAGATGATCTTGCCGAGTTCGCGGTGGAACCAGTCGGGCGAACGGCTGCCGCCGACCCTCAGGTAGCCGGCGAAGCGCTCGCGGGCCGCGGTCTCGGCCGCCTTGAACTCGGGGTGGTCGGTGCCCGGGATCGGCTTGTTGAGCAACGGGGCGAGCCCGTTGCCGATCGTGTACGGCAGGACGAAGTAGCCGTCGGCGAGTCCCTGCATGAGGGCGGATGCACCGAGGCGGTTCGCCCCGTGGTCGGAGAAGTTGGCCTCGCCGGCCGCGTAGAGACCGGGGATGTTCGTCTGCAGCTCGTAGTCCACCCACAGCCCGCCCATCGTGTAATGGGACGCGGGATAGATGCGCATCGGCTGTTCGTAGGGGTTCTCCCCCGCGATGCGCTCGTACATCTCGAAGAGGTTGCCGTAGCGCTCCTCGACGGTGCCGCGGCCGAGGCGGGCGATGGCGTCGGAGAAGTCGAGGTACACCCCGTTCTTCTTCGGACCCACGCCCTGTCCGCGGTCGACGGCCCGCTTGGCGGCGCGCGACGAGATGTCGCGCGGGGCCAGGTTGCCGAACGAGGGATAGAGGCGCTCGAGGTAATAGTCGCGCTCCGACTCGGGGATGAGGTGGGCCGGGCGGTCGTCACCGGCCCTGGCCGGCACCCACACGCGCCCGTCGTTGCGCAACGACTCCGACATGAGGGTGAGCTTCGACTGGAACTCGTCGCTCTGGGGGATGCAGGTGGGGTGGATCTGGGTGTAGCAGGGGTTGGCGAACAGGGCGCCGCGGCGGTGCGCGCGCCACGCCGCGGTGACGTTGCAGGCCATTGCGTTCGTCGAGAGGAAGAACACGTTGCCGTACCCACCCGTGGCCAGCACGACGGCGTGGGCGGCATGCGAGGACACCTCGCCCGTCATCAGGTCGCGCACGACGATGCCCGCCGCACGTCCGTCGATCACGACGACGTCGACGAGCTCGGTGCGGTTGAAGAGACGGATCCCGCCGAGGGCGACCTGACGGGAGAACTGCTGGTAGGCGCCGAGGAGGAGCTGCTGACCGGTCTGGCCGCGGGCGTAGAAGGTGCGACTCACCTGGGCACCGCCGAAGGAGCGGTTGTCGAGCAATCCGCCGTACTCGCGGGCGAACGGCACGCCCTGGGCGACCATCTGGTCGATGATGTCGACGCTCACCTGCGCGAGACGGTGCACGTTGGCCTCGCGGGCGCGGAAGTCGCCGCCCTTGACCGTGTCGTAGAAGAGACGGTGGACGCTGTCGCCGTCACCCTTGTAGTTCTTGGCGGCGTTGATGCCGCCCTGGGCGGCGATCGAGTGGGCGCGTCGGGCCGAGTCGTGGAAGGTGAAGGCATCCACCTGGTAGCCGAGTTCGGCGAGGGTCGCGGCGGCCGACGCGCCGGCGAGACCGGTGCCGACGACGATCACCTTGAACTTCCGCTTGTTGTTCGGGTTCACGAGCTTCATGTCGGACTTGTAGGTGTCCCACTTGTCCTCCACCGGACCGGCGGGGATCTTCGAGTCGAGCGCCACGGTGTTCCGGGCGAGGAGTTCCTGGGTGAGGCTCATGGTGGTGCCTTTCGGGGGATCAGCCGACGATGCCGGCCATGACGGCGACGGGGAACGAGACGTTGCCGAGGACGACGACCCCGGCGAAACCGGCGGCGAACGAACGGCGCCAGCGGTTGAATCGGGGATTGTTCCAGCCGATCGACTGGAACAGGCTCCACGCCCCGTGGAAGAGGTGCAGCCCGAGCAGCACGTTGGCGGCGATGTAGAAGAGGGCGACGGGGGTGCGCTCGAAGGAGGCCACCACGCTGCCGTAGACGTCCTTGACCTGCTCACCGTGTCCCGAGTCGACCATGGTGCCGACGTGGTCGTTCACCGTGCCGAACGTGAGGTCGGCCAGGTGCCACACGAGGAACGCGGCCACCACGAGCCCCGTGAGGCGCATCGTGCGGCTGGCGAACGTGGCGATCTGGTAGTCGCGCGGGCTCTGGTAGCGCACCGGTCGCGCGCGTCGGTTGAGCACGGTCAGCGACCACGCCGCGTGCACGTGCAGGAGGAGCATGGCGATGAGACCCGAGCGCAGGATCCACAGCACGGCACCCTTCGGGGCGAGGGGATACAGCAGCGTCTGGAGGAAGTGCGCGTAATTGTTGAGGTCGTCGGGGCCCTGGTACATCTTCAGGTTGCCGATCATGTGGAAGAGGACGAAGCCCATCATCGCGATGCCCGAGATGGCCATGGCGTACTTCTTGCCCACCGCCGTCGAGTAGAGATCGACGAGGAACGGACGCTTCTTCGGGGCCCCGGGGGCCGTCGCCGTCACCGGCCCGCGCTGCGTCGTGGCTGTCTGTGCCATGGGAACGGATCTCCTCGGGGTCGCGCGGGTCGCGCGTCGTGTGCTGGAAAAAGTACCGCCGTCCGGGTCGACGGGTGCAATTCCGCAAAGTCGTGGGGGCGTGGCAGTTTTCACTACTGTTGTCCCGTTCCACCATGCGGACCCGCCCCATCCGGCGGTCCCCCTAAGAGCCGGGAGTTCAACGGTGTCAGGAATATTTGCAGCTGAAGGCGGCTACCAGGAGTTCGTCCTCCGCGGGGGAGAATGGACGGTGCTGTGGCTCTCGGCCGCCGCCGCCATGATCGCCATCGCGGTCGGCTTCTGGCTCATGAGGTCGGTCCTCGCGGCCGACGAGGGCTCCGCCAAGATGAAGGAGATCGCCGCCGCGATCCAGGAGGGTGCCTGGGCCTACCTCAAGCGCCAGTTCCGCACCATCGGGTTGATCCTCGTGCCCCTCGTCGTCATCGTGTTCGTCACGTCGACCGAGATCCTCAAGCCCGACGACACCGCCGCCCTCTCCTTCCTGGAGTCGGGCATCTGGCGCACCGTGGCCTTCCTCCTCGGCTGTCTGGCGTCCGGACTCACCGGCTACATCGGCATGACGCTCGCCACCCGCGGAAACGTGCGCACCGCGGCGGCCGCCCTCACCAACTCGATGCCCAAGGCCCTCACCGTGGCCTTCCGCACGGGCGGCGTGGCCGGCATGTTCACCGTGGGCCTCGGCCTCATCGGTGCCACCGCCATCATCATGGTGTTCCAGAACACCTCCAGCGTGATCCTCGTCGGCTTCGGCTTCGGTGGTTCGCTCATCGCCCTGTTCCTCCGCGTCGGCGGCGGCATCTTCACCAAGGCCGCCGATGTCGGCGCCGACCTGGTGGGCAAGGTCGAGGCGGGCATCCCCGAGGACGATCCGCGCAACCCCGCCACCATCGCCGACAACGTGGGCGACAACGTGGGCGACTGCG
>CAZSNB010000020.1:5320-28959 GCA_964608285.1 uncultured Bifidobacterium sp. | reverse complement strand
TGGATCAACGGCGAGTACGCCGGTTGGGGAACCGACAGCCGTCTGCCGAGCGAGTACGACGTGACGGATCTCGTGCGGGAGGGGACGAACGACATCGCCGTCGTCGTCTGTCGCTTCTCGGCACAGAGCTATCTCGAGGACCAGGACCAGTGGTGGATGGCTGGTCTGCATCGCGAGGTGTTCGTGGAGGCCCGGGGGAACGTCCACATGGCCGACATCCGGGTGGACGCCGGCATCGACCCGGCCACGTTGCGGGGAGCCACGGCTCGCGGTTCGCTCGCCCTCGCCGTGCGCCTGGCCGTGCCCCCCGGCGCCCGTCCGGCGCGCGGTTGGTCGGTGCGGTGGCATCTCGAGGGAACCGACGGCGCAGTGAGGGGCCCGGCGCGGACCGTGGCGGTGCCGTCGCTCGCGGCGCCCTACGTGTGGCAGGGACAACTCGCCCTCGATTCGTGGTCACCGGGCCGGGTGCCGGTGTGGTCGGCCGAGACCCCGGTGCTGCACCGCGTGGTTGTGACCCTCGTCGACGCCGAGGGGCGGGACGTCGAGACCGCCGTCGTGAGGACCGGATTCCGGTCGGTCGAGGTGCGCGACCGGTCGCTCCTCGTGAACGGCAGGAGGGTGATCATCCGCGGGGTGAATCGCCACGACCACCATCCGGACCGCGGCAAGGCCGTGACGCGGGACGACATGCGCGCCGACCTTCTGGAGATGAAGCGTCACAACGTCAACGCCGTGCGTTGCGCCCACTATCCGAACGATCCGCACCTGCTCGACCTGTGCGACGAGCTCGGCCTCTACGTGGTGGACGAGGCGAACGCCGAGGCCCATGCCTTCAACACCAGCCTGTGGCGCGACACCCGATTCCACGCCTCGTGGATGGCGCGCGTGACCCGGATGGTGGAGCGCGATCGGAACCATCCGAGCGTCATCCTGTGGTCGCTCGGGAACGAGGCGGGATACGGACCGGTCCACGACGCCGCCGCTGCATGGGTGCGCGCCGAGGATCCGTCCCGGCCGCTCCACTACGAACCGGCGGTGTATCACACCGACTGGATCGAGGGCGGAACCGCGGCGACGGACATCGTGTGTCCGATGTACGCGCCCATCGCCGACATCGTGGAGTACGGCATGTCGGGTCGGGGTTCCCGACCGCTCATCATGTGCGAGTTCAGTCATGCCATGGGCAACTCGAACGGGTCCCTCGACCGCTATGTCGAGGCCTTCGAGACCGTTCCCGGCGTGCAGGGCGGCTTCGTGTGGGAATGGAAGGACCATGGCCTGCGCCAGCGTCTCCCCGACGGGCGGGTGCGGCTCGCCTACGGGGGGCAGTTCGGTGAGAATCCCCACGACGCGAACTTCGTCGCGGACGGATTGGTCTCCGCCGATCTGGTGCCGCACCCCGCCATGCGCGAACTGGCCTGGGTTCATCGACCGGTGTCCGTGCGGTTGCGGGGGCGCGGCGGCGAGCGGCGTCTGGCCGTGTCGAACCGGCGTCACTTCACCGGAATCGCCGACCTCGTCGGGACGTGGACACTCCTCGTCGAGGGTGAACCCGTGCGCACGGGACGTCTGGCGGTGCGGCCCGGACCCGGCGAGACGCGCGAGGCGGCCCTCCCGTGCGACGTGCCGTCGCGGGGCGAATGCCATCTGCGCGTCGAGTGGCGCACCGGCGGCGACCTGCCGTGGGCCCCTGCGGGGCATCTCGTGGCGTGGGACGAGATGGTGCTGGCACCGACCCGGGCCCGCCGTCGCCCGCCCGCGGTCGGCGTGTCGTCCGGTGACGGGCTCGCCGAGCGGATCGCTCCGCGCCTCACGCTGTGGCGGGCCCCCACCGACAACGACGGGATGAAACTCGCTCCCCATCTGTGGCCGATGTTCGGCAAGTCGCTGGGTCGGTGGACCGATCAGGGCGTGGACCGGCTCGATGCGGAGACCCTCGTGCGTCACCGGCACCGACGCACCGTGCGATCGGATGGATCGGTTCTCCACGAGCACGTCGTCGACGTGCCGCGCGGCCTCGCCGACCTCCCGCGCATCGGTGTGCGTTTCGAGGTCCCCGAGGGCTTCACCAGGGTGCGCTGGTTCGGCGAGGGACCCCACGAGTGCTACCCCGATCGCCGCTCCTCCGCCCTCACGGGCGTGTGGGAGGGCGATCCCGACGAGTTGCCCTATCTCGTGCCACAGGAGCACGGCCTGCGCACGAACTGCCGCTGGATGGAGTGCGTCGCCGTGGACGGACGCTGGGCCGGCTCCGGAGTGCGTGTCGACGCCGTCGGCTCGCCCCTGCACATGTCGGCACTGCGCCACACGCCCGAGGACCTCCACGCCGCGCCCGAGCAGGGACTCGTTCCCGTGCGCGAGCGATTGACCGTGCACGTCGATGTCGCCCATCGGGGGCTCGGCACGGCCAGTTGCGGCCCCGATGTCCTGCCCGAGTACATCGTGGCACCCGGACGTCACGGGTTCGCCTACGTGGTGTCCTCGTTCACTCCGCGGTGACGCGCGCGGCGCCGGATGGCCGCACCCGACGGCCCGGCACGTCGGCACCCCGGGCGCAGAGCGCGACGATGCAGCCACCGAATCCACCGCCGGTCATCCGCGCGCCGAAGACCCCCGGGTGGGCCGCCGTCGCGGCGACCGCAGCGTCCATCACCCCGGTGGAGACGGCATAGTCGTCCGCGAGGCTCGTGTGGCTCTCGCTCATCAGCCGTCCGGCACCGGCCCAGTCACCCGCGCGGAGGCAGGCGGCGAAACTTCGCACTCTCTCGTTCTCGGTGACGACGTGGAGGGCGCGCGCCCGCACGACCGCGTCGCCGATGCGCGCGACGTCGTCCACGGTGGCGGCACGGAGCGGGCCGATGATGTCCTCGGCGGTCGCGCATTCGGCCACCCGGGCGGAGTACGCCGATCCCTCGAGGGTGCGAGGGGCCACGAAGTCGACGACGATCTCCACCTCGTCGGAGAGCGGCACGTGATCGACGGTCAGGTCGTGGCAGTCGATGAGAACGGCGTGTCCCTCGCGCCCCGACAGGATGCACAACTGGTCCATGATGCCGGTGGGGACGCCGGTGGCGAGGCGCTCGGCCTCGCGACACGTCTCGGCGAGCGGTCGGGGATCGCCGCCGATCGGCGCACCGAGGGCGAGGGCGAGGGCGATCTCCAGGGCGGCACTGGAGGAGAGGCCGCCCCCGACCGGGAGACCGGTGGAGATCGTTCCCTCCAGGCCCTCGACCGGGGCGAGGAGTCCCGCGACCGCCGCGACGTACCGGCCCCACTCCGGATCGCCGGCGGGGGCCGTCCCGGCGGGAGGAAGGGCGTCGAGGTCGAGGATGCACGACCCGCCGATGTCCCGGGATTCGAGCGCGATGCGCCGACCACCACGGTGGCCCTCGATGACGGTGGCGAGATCGATGGCCATCGGCAGGGCGAGGCCCCCGGTGTAGTCGGTGTGGTCACCGATGAGGTTCACACGGCCGGGCGCGACGACGCGGATCATGGTGCGACGTCGCGGAGTCGGCGCGCCACATCGGCGGGATCCACCGGATTGAAGTATTCACCGGTGGCCACCTCGGCCGCGGCGATGTAACGAGGAATGCCGTCGGCCCGCCACGGCGAGACGATCTCGATGTGCATCCACGCTTCCGGGGCGGACACCGGCGCCTGGACGATCCACATCATGTAGGGGATCGGACGCGAATACAGGGTGTCGACGCGTGCGAGGACGTCGACGAGCATCCCGGCGAGGTCGTCGCGTTCGGGTCCGGACAGGCCCACGAGGTCGGGACGCCGGTCGCGGGGCGCGATCACGACGGAGACGGGATGCACCGGGGCGTGCGGGGTCCACGACGTCCAGGTGTCGTTGTCGGTCACGGCTCGATCACCGGGCTCGGTGTCGGGGTGCCATGACGACGCGACGAGTCGGGCGATGCGGTCGGGCACGTGGTCGAACGCGTAGACCTGACCGTGGGGGTGGCTGATCGTGGCCCCCACCTCCGCACCGCGGTTCTCGAAGACGAGGACGGTGTCGACGCCGGGCAGTGAGCGCAGGGCCTCGGTGCGCTCCGCCCACAGGTCGACCACGCGGCGCACCCCGGCAGCACCGAGTCCGGCGAGCGACTGCTCGTGGTCGGGGCTGTAGAGGATGACCTCGCACCGGCCCTCGCCGAGCGCCGGCCATCTGTTGGGGAAGGCCAGGGTGTCGTAGGGCTCGGGGGCTTCGAGCCCGCCGGGACAGAACGGACACCCGTCCACGGGGAGGTTCGGCCTGTTCTGGCGCGATGCGACGACGTGCACGCGCGTGCCGAGGTGCGGGTCGATGCGGGGGTCGCCGCTCATCCGACCGCCTCCAGTCGCAGGAGGAGCCCCGAGGCGGGCAGGAGGGGCGGACAGGGCAGCCCGACGTCCGCCAGGTGCCGGCCGGACGCCTCGATCGGTCCGGACAGCCATGCAGGCAGGCCGCGGTGCAGTGCCCACCGCGGGGTGCCGAGCGGGACATGGGTGACGCGGTAGCGACGGGCGGGGTCGAGTCCGGGGATGCAGAGATTTCCCGGATCGTGGCGCGGTCCGCTGGCCGTGGCGGCGACGACGACGAGCGCCTCCCCGGCGTCGGGGGCCACGACGGCGTGCAGGTGGATCGTCGGGTCGGGATGGTCGCCGAATCGGGTGATTCCCCGGTGGAGGAGTTCGCGATGCTGCTTGTGAACGGCCACCACCTCGGCAAGACGCGCGAGTTCGCGCTCGTCGGCGGCGAGCAGGTTCCACTCGATGCCCATCCAGAAAGGCAGGGCGGAGAGCGCCCGGAAGGAGAGCGGATGCCGACGTCCGGTGGTGTGGCTCGTCGGGGCGCCGATGTGGGCTCCGAGCATCTCGGGTGGCACGAGGCGCAGGGCACCCTTCTGGATCACGAGCCGGTCGAGGGCGTCGATGCAATCGCTCGTCCAGTGACGGGACACGAGGGACGAGATGCCGGCGTCGATGCGGCCTCCCCCCGAGGCGCATCCCTCGAAGGTGACGAGGGGGTGGGCGGCGCGCAGCCTGCCGAGCAGATCGAGGAACCCCCTGGTCCGGGCCGTGGAGCCCGTGGAGACGACGTCACGGTTGTGGTCCCACTTCACGTGCGCGATGTCGTGGTCGCGGAGCAGGGCGTCGAGGGCGGCGTGGAGATGGTCGCGCACCTCGGGTCGCCCGAGGTCGAGCACGAGTTGATGGCGCCCGAGGATGCCGTGTTGACGCGCGTCGCCGAGGACCCAGTCGGGATGCGCGCGGTACAGGTCCGAGTCGGGATTGACCATCTCGGGTTCCACCCAGATGCCGAAGTCCATCCCGAGCGATCGCACGTGCGCGATGAGGGGCCCGAGACCCTCGCTCCACACCGCGGGATCGACGCGCCAATCCCCGAGACCGGCCGTGTCGTCCCGCCGTCCGGGGAACCAGCCGTCGTCGAGGAGGAAGCGTTCGGCACCGGCGGCGGCGGCCCGGCGAGCGAGTTCGAAGATGCGCTCGCGGTCATGGTCGAAATAGACGGCTTCCCAGGTGTTGGCGATGACGGGGCGCGGGCGGTCGCCGTGCGGTGCGGCGGTGCGCAGCAGGGAGTGGAACCGGGCGGTGACACCGGAGAAGCCGGTGTCCGACCAGGCCACGAGCACCTCCGGCATGTCGTGGCTCTCGTTCCGCGCGAGGACGACCTCTCCGACGGACAGGGGGACACCGGCCGTGATGGTGCGTCGATCGGCCGTGACGGCATCGCAGGTGAGGCGGTGGTCCCCGCTCCAGGCGAGATGCACTCCCCATGCGAGGCCGTGGTTCTCGCCGAACCCGGACTCGCCCGCCACGACGAGGGGCGGCTGCTGGTGCGAGGTGCGCCCGCGACGCGAGGCGAGGGTGACGACACTGCGCCCCCAGTCGCGTCGCTCCTCGGCGAACTCGAACGCGTGTCGGCCACCCCACGAGACGAGCTCGGTGCAGCGGTCCGGCACCGGCACCGTGAGCGCGAGGGCATCCACCCCGAGGGGGTCGGGGCCGAGATTGGTGACGGTGGCGCCGAGGACCAGCCCGCCCGCCGGGTCGAGTCGTGCCGTGACGACGAGGCGCACCGCGCACTGGTCGTCCTCGAGGGTCACGGCGAGGCGCGTGCCGTCCGACTCGACGGCGCGCCGAGTGAGCAGCGGGGCCAGGGTCCGCCCCCCGCGTGACACGGCGATGCCCGGTTCACCGAACCATCCGCGTGCCGGCTCGGTGACGAGCGACGGCGGCGGCGGCGCGTCGAGGCCGCCCGGTGGAACGAGGCGGCCGAAGAGTGAGTCGTGGATCGAATCCTCCAGTGGGGCGCCGAGGTGCACCACAACGGGCACGTGGTCGCCGTCCGAGAACAGGGCCTCGGTGTCCCCGGTGCGCAGACGGATCACGGTCATGGTTCCGGCACGACCCTTCCGTCAGGCGGGGACCTTCTCCTGGCGGGAGAGGTCGGCGAGCACGGCGATGGCGATCCAATAGAGCACCACACCGATGAGGACGGTGCGGTCGAATCCGAAGGTCATCGACGAGATCGTCGTGACCGAGGAACCCATGACGGAGAAGAAGCCGTTCACCGCCCAGCACCATGCCACGAGACGCCCCTCGTCCGCCCCCGGGCGCCCCCCGGCGATGCGACGGGCCGCGTCGATGCCGGCGGGGAGGAACGCGCCGAGCACGAGACCCACCGGGAACAGCAGTGCGAACGCGGTGGCGATGCGGGCGGACGACGGCCAGGCGAGGGCCGCCTCCGTCACGTCGTCGCTGATGAGCAGGTACAGACCCACGATGGCGGTGAGCACGGCGGCACCGGAGGCCAGGCGCCAGCCTCCGCGACCGAACGTGCGATCGGACAATCGCGCACCCAGTGCCGTCGACAACAGGAGGGTGAAGAGCGAGACGGAGAGCGACAGCGTCGGGTATCCGAGCAGCAGGGCGAAGCGTTGGATCATGGAGATCTCCACGAGCATGAACCCGAATCCGAGGGCGGCGAAGTACACGAGGAGGCCGACCCGGCGCCGGGGGCCGATGGCGTCGGCGCCGGCCCGGCTCCTGCCGACCACGAAGGGAAGGCCGAGCAGCACGAGGGCCACCAGGGCGGCGGTGGCGACGAGGGCGACGATCAATCGCTCGCCGATGGCGATCTCGGATCCCTCGTAGCTCCGCTCGAAGTTCCTCACCACGTCGGGGAACGGGGTGAAGTGCCAGAAGAAGGGCTTGTCGTCCGTGACGGCCGAGATGTCGAAGCCGTAACCGTCCACGAGTGCTGCCACCTGCTCGTCGGACCCGGTGATGATGTCCGTCGATATCCCGTCGACGGATGCGATGCCGGGGAGATGATGCACCGTCGACTGGGGGAGATGCTCGGCGACCGCGTCGCGGACCCGGGCCGCCGCGCCCGCGGGCACCTCGTTCTTGAAGAGGAAGATGCTGCTGATGCGGGCCACACCGAAGTCCGGCCGGTCGACGACGAGCATCGTCCTGTCGGTGAAGCCCTCGGCCGAACCTCCCATCGCACTGCGGGCGGTGGTGAGATAACGGGCGGTGCGGGTGGGGCGGGTGTCGAAACTGAAGTCGCCGAACTGGGCGACGACCATGCCCTCCGGCGTGAGATGCGAGAGCGATTCCTCGATCATCTCCTCGGTGTAGAGGTAGCTCTCGGAGAGGACGAAGGCACCCGAGGTGGCGGCGTTGTTCGCGGCGTAACTGTCCGGGGCGACGAACCAGATGACGTCGTAGAGGTCCTTCGATCGCGCGAGGAACGTGCGTCCGTCGCCGCGCACGTAGTTCACCCGTGGATCGTCGACGATCGCGCCCGAGTACTCCTTGAACCTCCCGTTGAGGAGACCCACGGTCACGGGGTTCAACTCGACGGCGTCGATGTGCTCCACGCCGTAGCCGAGTGCGTGCTGGATCTCGTTGCCGCCGGCGGCGCCGATGATGAGGATGCGGCGGGGTGCGCGACCGAGGGCGTCCACCGGCAGGCGACGGCTGTCCGTGAAGAAGCGGGCACTCGTGGCCGGGGTGCCGTCGTAGCGCCAGATGGCCGAGCCCCAGAGCCCGTCGTGGAGAAGCACGACGTTGCCGGAGAGCTCGGCCGCGTCGACCCTGAACACGGGGCCCCAATCCGAGGCGGAGACGACGGTGTCCGGTCCGAGATCCTTGGCGGCGTCGGTGCGGATCTCGAGGCCGGCGACGGGAATCGACACGAGCAGGACGAGGGCCGCCACCGCGGAGAGACGCAGGCGATGGCGCGCCTGATGGAGCGCGACGAGCAGCCCGAAGAGCGCGAGCACGACCGAGGAGGCGACGATGAGGGCCGGCGGGTCGAACCAGCCGATGAGCGGGATGGCGATGAGACAGGCGATGGCCGCGCCGGCGAGGTCCCAGAAATACAACCGGCGCATCTCGGCGGCCTCCACGACGATGAGGGCCGAGAGCACGACTCCGAGCGCGAAGAACACCGCGGTGAGCGACAGTGCGATGAGCACGAGAAGCCCCACCTGAACCAGGGCCTCGGGAACGGTGCCGGTCCAGATGTCGTTGGCCCGCGTCGGTATGCGGCCGACCGCAACGTAGGAGACGAGACCCACGGCACCTGCCGCGGGCAGGAGCACACGCATGAGCGTGAAACTGTCGATGGAGCGAAGCCGCGTGGAGAAGGCGACCGCCACCGCCGACGCTCCGAGGCCCAGCAGGGCCAACCCGATGACCAGGTAGGTGTAGAAGTAGAAGAACTTGAAGGAGATGACCCGGGTGTAGGCGATCTCCAGCAGCAGTCCCACCAAGCCGACGAGGAAAGCGCCGGCCAGCCGGATCCGGGTGTCGGTGGCGCGGGTCATGGGATTCACGGATTCTCCTGGCCGGGGGCAGACGACGGACCGAACCGAGTCCGACTGTAGTCGTGCCGGGTCGTTCGCTCTCCGGACGTCCGGGAACGTCTCCGGGCGGGTCTAGGGTGCGCCCATGACGACCGCCGACCTCAACGGAACCACCATCCACTTCGAGGACACGGGAGGCGACCTTCCCGCCGTCATCCTCAGCCACGGATTCCTCATGGACCACACCATGTTCGACGCGCAGGTGACGGCACTCCGGGCGACGCACCGGGTGGTGACCTGGGACGAACGGGGTTTCGGGGGCACCCGTGCCACGGGTGACTTCACCTATTGGGACTCGGCCCGCGACGTGCTGGCCCTCATGGATCATCTCGGCATCGCCACGGCCGTCGTCGGCGGCATGTCCCAGGGCGGCTTCATCTCGCTGCGCGTCGCTCTCACCGCGCCGGAGCGCGTGCGAGGACTGATCCTCCTCGACACCCAGGCGGGGACGGAGGATCCGGCGACGGTGGAGCCCTACAACGCCCTGCACCAGGCATGGATCGAGCACGGTTCGGTGGCCGTGCAGGACGTCATCGCCGGGCTCATCCTCGGCCCGGGCGAGTGGCCCGAGTGGTTCGCCAAGTGGGCCCGCATCGCGCCCGACCAGTTCACACCGGCGTTCCGTTGCCTCATGCATCGTGACGACGTGACCGACCGTCTCGGCGAGATCGCGGCGCCCTCTCTCATCGTCCACGGCACCGCGGACGCAGCCATCCCCATGGCCAAGGCCGAGGTGCTCCGGGACGGACTCGGCGGTCCGGTGACCCTGGTGGCCGTCGAGGGCGGTCCCCACGCCGCCAACATCACCCATGCCGACGAGGTGAACGCCGCCATCCTCCGGTTCCTCACCGGGCTCGGCTGAGCGGTCGCGTCAGCGCGTACGGGTCGAGACGACCGTTCCGGGGCCCGTGCCCGCTGACGTCACGGCCGACAAGCGGAACCAGTGGACGGTTCGGCGCGCGAGATTCCGCACCACAAGGGTCCGGGTCGAAGCCGACACCGTGCCGACCACCGACCATCGCCGCCCGTCGAGGGAGCGCTCGAGGCGGTAGGAGGTCACCGGGGATCCATTGCTCGAGGTCGGGGGAGCCCACGCCACGGTCACCGATCCCGTCCCTGCGGTGGCACGTACCGACGTCGGGGCCAGCGGCGGCCCGGCAGGGACGACGGATACCCCGGCCGTGGGAACGCCATGGCCCGCCGCTGTGACGGCAACGGTGCGGAACCAGTACCGAGTGCCGTTGACGAGGCCGGTGACGGTGTGGCTCCGTGCATCGGGGCCCACGATCGCGGGAAGGACGGTCCATGACATCCCATCCGTGGATCGTTGCACGACGTAAGAGGTGACCGCGGCTCCGCCGTCGGACAGAGGGGCCGCCCAACTCAGGTGCGCCGACGCCGAGCCGGAACGCACGCGCAGTTCGGTGGGAGCGGAGGCGGGAGATGACGGAGTGGCCGCAACGACGGAGGACCACGTACCGGCACCGTTGCTGTTGCGTGCCGAGACCCTGAAGAGCATCGGGATCCCGTCCATGAGCCCGGAGACCGTGTACGGGGACGCAGCATCCGTGTCGACCGACACCCACGTCAGGCCGTCCGGGGACATCTCCACGGTGTAGGACAGGATCTGGCGCCCCCCGTCATTCAGTGGGCCGGACCATGAGAGGACGACCGCACCCGATGCGCGTTGAGCGGAGAAGGCGCGCGGGACTCCGGGCAGCCCCGAGGGTGTGGCGTCACGCAGAGCGGAGTAGGCGCCGGTGCCGGCGGCAGTGACCGCCGCGACGCGGAACCAGTGCCGCACGCCGTTGTCGAGACCCGTGACCGTGAGGGTCCGCGTCACGGCCGATGCCGACGCGGTGATGCGGGTCCAGTTCGTCCAGTCGAGGGAGTGCTCCACCACGTAGGAGGTGATGGGTGCACCGCCATCTGTTGTCGGTGTCTCCCACCGCAGCGTGGCCACCCCGTCACCGGCCCCGACGGTGAAGCCGAGGGGCCAGGATGCGGTGGTGGCGGGCGTGGCGGTCACCGGTTCGGAGAAGGCGCCCGTGCCGGCGGCAGTGACCGCCGCGACGCGGAACCAGTGCTTCACGCCGTTGTCGAGACCCGTGACCGTGTGGGAACGCGGCAGGGCTCCGGTCGTCGATCCCGATGGAGTCCATGTCGCGCCGTCGAGGGAGCGCTCCAGAACGTAGGAGGTCACGGTCGCGCCTCCGGAGGTGAGGGGAGCGGCCCATGTGAGGACAACCCCTCCGTCGAGGGGTGAGGCGCTCAGGCCGGGGGGAGCCCCGGCGGTGGTGATCGGGGTCGCCGCGAGAGCATCCGACCAAGCGCCACGACCGGCCGCGTTGACCGCCGCCACGCGGAACCAATGGCGCACTCCGTTCTCCAGGTCGGTCACGGTGTGGGTGCGCCCATCGGCGGCGACATCCGCCGGCACCGTGGTCCACGCCCCCGTGTCGGTGCGGTAGTGCAGGACATAGGCGCTGACCGGCGCACCTCCGTCGGATGCGGGAGCCTGCCACTCGAGCCTCACGCGCCCGGGTCCGGGATGGGCGACGAACGCTCCCGGCACTCCCGGCGGAGCGACGACGGTCACCACGACACGTGCTTGTGATCGTCGAAGTTCGGAATCGACCGCCACCACGGTGACGGTGAAAGTGCCGAGCGAGTGGGGTGCGGTTCCCGAGAGGGTGCCCGTCGCGGGGTCGAGCGTGAGCCAGGCCGGGGTGGTCGTGCCCAGGTAGGACTGCGTGGAGCCGTTCTCGAAACCGAAGCGCACGGCGCCGACTCCGCCCGTGTGGACGAGGTCGGCCGTGATGGGTGTTCCCGCCGTCGTCGTCACGCTCAGATCGTCCAGATGGAGTGACGCGAGCGGCGAAAGAGGCCGGAGCACGAAGGAGTCCACCCCGAGGTCGCCGTCGTTGCCGGTGAGGCGCCGCGCCGTCGTCACGGTGAGATGTTCGCCTTCCCCCTCGCTGATGTACGTGCCGCTGCAATCACCGGCGAGGAGGATGCCGGAGTCCTCGTCCCGCAGCGGGGCGCTGGAGCCGGTCACGGGGTCCACCAGACCGCACCATCCGGTGCCCGCCCCGAAGGCGTGCTGAATGGTGACGAGGATCGTGGCGTTCGGGCCGTTCCCGTGGAAGTCGGCGTAACTGCCGACGGGAAGGTCGACGAAGCTTCCCTGCTCGGGTGTGGAAAGCGGTGAGGTCCACAGGCGGGAGAGACGTCCCGAACCCTCGGAGTATCCCCCGACGACGAGCCGGTCACCGACGAGCGTGAAGCCCGAGTAGACGTCCATGTGGAAGTCGGCGGCCTGGGGGAGTGCGGCGGCCCGCTCCCCGGTCTCGACGTCGACCGTGACCAGCCTCTTGCGCTCGACGAGGGGCAGCACATCGGCGTCCATGTTCACGAAGACGATCCTCCTCGAGTCGGACGTCCAGCGGATCCGGGCATAGCGGATGCCCGTTCCCCAGCCGTTGCGCACTCCCTGGTCGGGTTCGTTGACCAGCACGGTGGTGGGTCCGCGGAGGTCGGTGACGTAGACGTTGCCATCCGATGTGACGAGCCAGTCGCTGGCCTCGGGGGTGAACCGGTCCGGCGACATCCAGGCAACCCGATGCCCGTCGGGCGAGACGCTGGCCATCATCCCGGGGAATGACGCGCAGGAAGACCCTTCTTGCCGGGGAGGTGACACGCGGACGGTCGACCCCCCGAGGGCGTCCCAGGTGTAGAGATCCCAGCACCCGTTCGTGTCGGACGGCAGCAGCGCCGCCCGCGTCGCGAGAAGCACGCGCGAATCGTGGACGTCGAACACATAGGCCGTCTGGCTCCGGGCGGCCTCCCCGCCCACGAGCTTCGTCGTACCTTGCAGTCGGTCCCGCACGTAGACGTGGGGCACCGAGGGGGACGGCACGAGCCCGTCATCGGTGGACACGACCGAGGCGGCCCAGAACGCGACGAACCGTCCGTCGGTGCTCGTCTCGGCCGACTCACCGGGACTGAACCAGGCGCGATGGGGCTGACGACCCGTGCCGTCCTCGTTCTGAGTCACCCGTTCGATCGCCGGCAGATCGCCCAACTCGGTGCGGCCCGTGTCGGGGCGCACGGCGAGCACGAGCGGGGGCGTGGTCAGCCCGACATTCCCCGCCGATTGCGCCCCGGTGACCCGGGTGGTCAGGCTGATGCCGCTGCGAGTCGAGCCGGCGGGCACCGAGACGGAGACGACCCCCGTGTGCCCCGCGCCGAGGGTGACGCTCGCCGGGACCACCACGGCCGTGCCGGTGACGTCCCTGACCGACACCGTCGCGGCTTCGGAGAGGTTGTTGGTGAGCGTCATCTGCACGGGGGGTCCGCCCGGCCGGGCGGCATGACCGTCCGTCGCCACCCCGATGAGGGTGTCCGTGGCCACGGCCGAGGAGGCATTCGAGATGTCGATCACCACCGTGCCGGCGAATCCGTTCGTCGGCACGGTCAGGTCGTACCAGCCGGGCGAGAGCGCCCCCGTGCCGGTGTGCCAGCCTCGGGCCGAGGTGCTGTGCCAGAGATAGCCGCCCGAGTAGTAGTACCCGGGCCAGATGTCCACGGCACGTCCGTCGGCGACCCGCTCGAGAACGGCAGCGGCGAAGTGGGCCGAGTTCTCGCGGGCGACCTCGTTCCGGGTCCGTGCGGGCACGATCGGGATGACGTCGAATCCGACCGGCGCCTCGTGGGTGACCTCGAATCGGACGGTGATGGCGGTGCTGTACTCGCCGGTTTCTGCGGCGACCGCGGCCGTCGTTCCGTGGGTGGCCGGACCGGCCCCGAGCACCCCGTCGGGCCGCAGGAGTCCCCAACCCCAGGAGTGGTCCGGGCCGGCCGGTCCACGGTCCTTGGCTGTCGCGCGTTCCCGATCGAGGAGGGGCGAGGACATGGACTCGGGCACCACACCGTCCGGACAGATGTCGATCGAGCAGGCCTCCCCGGCCGGTGCCAGTTCCGGTTCGCGGGCCAGTGCCAGGGCGGCCACGCCCGCGGCGAACGGGGTCGCCATGGAGGTTCCCGACATCGCGACCCAGTCGGAGGGGCGCGATGACGGATCGAGATCGGTGAGGGCCGCCGCGGCCGACCTGATGTTCACGCCGGGGGCGACGAGATCGGGCTTGATCCGGTCCTGATTGAGCAGACCTCTGCTGGAGAAGATCGCCAGTGTCGAACCCGCGACCGTCTCGGGCACCGAGGCTCCCACGGTGGTCGCGAAGCGCGCCGCACCCGGGGTGCCCACAGATGCCGCCCGACAACCGTCGAGAGCACTGTTGCCTGCTGCGACATACGTGGCCACGCCGGCGGCCACCAGGCGATTGACGGCGACGGACAGGGGGTCCGTTCCGTCGAACGTCCACCCGCAGGCGAATGCCCCGAGGGAGAGATTGGCGACCCGCACGTTCAGTCCGAGCACGGGGTCGTCGTGGTGGGCGATGAGCCACTCGATGGCCGCGATGATGTCCGAGTTCGATCCCGAGCCGTTGCACGTGAGGGCGCGAAGACTGACGATGCGGGCCCCGGGGGCGACTCCGCGGACGCTTCCCGTTCCGGCGATGATCCCCGCCACGTGCGTGCCGTGACCCATCGCGTCGCCCACCCCGGGGCCATCGCCGGTGCATCCCGCCTCGGTGGTGACGAACTCCTCGCGGTGCGCGACCCGTCCCGCGAGCGAGGCATGGCGCGCGTCCACCCCCGAGTCGATCACGGCGACGTCAATGCCCTCTCCCGTCGTACCGGCGATGGTTCTCACCTGGGCGAGGGAGCGCACCGCGTCCTCCGGCTGCACCGTGGTCCACTGCATCCCGGAGAGTCCCGAAGCCGCTCGCGGTGGTGACACCCTCACCTGCATGTCGGGCCAGAGGGACAGCACATCGTCGCGTCGGGCCAGGTCGGCGGCCTCCGCGGCGTTCAACGAACGGGGCTCGACGCTCTCGCCGGCACCCCGCTTGCGCACGACGAGGACGTCGGCACGATCGTCGGGTCGACGACGCAATTCCGTCTCCAGGGTGTCGACGATGCGGTCGCGGTCGGCGTCGACGGCCGGACTCGTGGCCACTCCGTCGTCGGCGGGGGCGTTCCCGGGTGGGGCGTGACCGACGAGGCTCCGGCCTCGCTCGCCGTCCTCCCAGATGCGTCCTGATTCGTCGGTGTGGAGTCCGCGGACATCCCGAATCCCCGACGAGACCTCGGTCGAGGCACGGGCGAGGGGGGACATCGGCTGAGACACGGCCAGAACGGCCAGCACGGTGCCAACGACGACCGTACGACGTCCGCCCGGTCGGCCGGGAAGCAGGGAGCCGAAATCCACACCCCTTTTTCTAACGGAGCCACGACGCGCCCGACAGCCCGTTCCCGGCCCCCTGCGGCGGCTCCGGTGGTGCTCGGACCTGACCGGACTGGGATAATCGTCCCAGGGCAGACATCAGGGGGGACCATGCCACTCGAACTCGACCTCGGGCCTTCGGCCACCGCCTTCCGCGAGGAGATCCGCTCCTGGCTGGAGGTCAACAAGCCCGCCGAGCTCGTCGGCATGTCGGCCGACATGGCCCAGCGCACCGACCTGCCGGCCGTGGCGGCGTGGGCGAAGAAGCTCACCGAGGCCGGCTACATGTGTGTGTCCTGGCCCAAGGAGTACGGGGGGCGCGGCCTCACCGGTGTCGAGGTGGCGGTGATGAACGAGGAGTTCGCCCGCGCCGACGTGCCGCGGGTGACGCGCGGCATGGGCGAGTGGCTGGTGGGGCCGTCGATCATCGTGTGGGGCAGTGACGAGCAGAAGAAGCGGTTCCTCCCGCGCATCATCGACGGCACCGACCGCTACTGCCAGGGATTCTCCGAGCCGGACGCCGGCTCGGACCTGGCCAGCCTGAAGACGCGCGGCGTCATCGACGGCGACGAGGTGGTGATCACCGGGCAGAAGGTGTGGACCTCGGGTGCGCAGGCCGCCAACATGATGTTCTGCCTGTGCCGCACCGACGCTGATGCGCCGAAGCACCGGGGCATCTCCTACGTGCTCCTGCCCATGTTCGGTGAGGACGGCTCGTCGAACGGCATCGAATTGCGCCCCATCCGCCAACCGAGCGGCGTGGCCCACTTCACCGAGACCTTCCTCACCGAGTCCCGGGCCCCCGTCGACAACATCATCGGCGGGATGAACAACGGATGGCGGGTGACGATGACGACGCTGGGCAACGAGCGCGGCGGCCACGCCACGACCCAGCACGTGGAGTACACGCGCCAGTTCTGGGAGGCGGTCGAGATCCTGCGCGACAGGGGCCGCACGAGCGACCCCGTCGTGCGCCAGAACCTGGCGTGGGCCTTCACCCACGTGGAGATCATGCGGATACAGGGCCTCAAGTTGCTGTCGGAGGTGATCGCCCGCAAGGAGCCCGGCCCGGCCGCCTCGATCAACAAGATGTTCTGGTCCGAGTACGCCCAGAAGTTCAGCGACTTCATGATGACGGCCCGCGGCGCGGACTCGATGCTCGTGGACGAGGCCGGTGACGGGCGCTACGTGTGCGACCGGTGGTCGGGCCTCTTCTTCCAGCACCGGGCCTCGACGATCTGGGGCGGCACGGCACAGGTGCAGCGCAACATCGTCGGCGAACGGGTGCTCGGGCTCCCGAAGGAGCCCGACCCCGCCAAGTCCCGCGACTGAGCGGTCAGCTCTCGTCCTCGGCGTCCTTGCCGCCGGCGAAGAAGTCGTCGTCGGTGACGTCGAGTCCGCGACGCTTCTTGTCACGCAGGCTGGAGACCGCCCGTGAGGTGCTGCTGAGGAGCTTCGCGGTGCCCCCGGCGCTGGCTTCCCAGCGCTGGGTCTTGTCCACGGTGATGCCGAGGGCGGCGGCGTCCCCGTAGGCGTCGAGACCGGCCGAGAGGTAGACGAAGGTCCAACCCTCGGCGGTGCGCTCGGCGATGAGGGACTTGACCCGCTCGAGGGTGTATTCGCGCGAACTGTTCTCCTCGCCGTCGGTGATGGCGACGAACACCACGTCCTCGGCGGGAAGCCCGGTGGCGAGACGGGCCTGGTTCTCCACCATGGCCCGACCGATGGTGAGCCCGGTGGCGTCGAGGAGCGGCGTGCCCCCGCGGGGGACGAAGGTGGTGGAGTCGAGATCGACGATCTCTGCCACCGGTACGCCCCAGGCGACGGTGTCCTGGGGGTTCTGGCTGTCGAACTGCACCAGTGACACCCGGGCGTCGGAGCCGTTGGCGCGCTGCTCGGCGAGAAAGGTGTTCACCCCGCCGATGACGTCGGTGGCGATGGAGGCCATCGATCCCGAGCGGTCGAGGAGCAGGACGAGGTGGGTGCCCGTGGGGGCGGGGGTCGACGGTGACATGGAAGGTCCTTTCGGTCCGGGTCACGGCCCTGTGCCGTGAACAGGTAAAAGGTACCTAAATGGTGTGTCAGGGTTTCCGGGACCGGCTGCGGACCTTCTCGGCCGGTGCCGCGTGTTCCGAGCCGTCGTGCATGCGCCGGAAGCGGATGGGCGGATCGATGCGGTTCGTCTCCTTCGACGGGGTGGCACGGCCCCGCGGACCCACCTCGTAGAGCTGCGCCGGACGTCCGCGCCGACCGGTGGAGTCGGCCCACTCTTTGAGCGGCGTGACGAGGCCCTCGACGTTCTCCACCTTGCGGCGGAAGTTGGCCGGGTCGATGCGCTGCTGGAGGAAGGCCTCGTAGACGAGGCGCATGTCGGTCATGGAGAACTTCTTGGGCAGGAAGGAGAACACCGCGGTGCGGTCCTCGAGGAGCCGCAGGGCGGCCTTGCGGGCGTCGTAGATGATCTCGTGGTGGTCGAACTCGAGCACCGGGGGTCGCTTGTGGCGCAGCGATCGGTAGGGGCGGAACTGCGCCCCGTCGGAGTGGCCCTCGAGGGTGCCGTCGGCGAGGGCGGGGCGGGGGAGGAGGGCCATGTAGGCGATGGACACGGCCCGCCACCTGCTGTCGCGGTCCGGGCTCCCGTACGCCCCCACCTGGTGGATGTGGTGGGGCTTCAGGGTGAGGCCCGTTTCCTCGCGCACCGTGCGCAGGGCCGTGTCGGGCAGGTCCTCATCCTCGCGGGCGAGGCTGCCGGGCAGGGCCCACACCCCGGCGGGCGCCTCGGGGCGGTGCATGACGAGCACCTCGAGACGATCGGCGGGGTCGAGTGGGTCGCCCGATTCGTCGGTGGAGCGGTCCTGATTCACGGTGAAGACGACGGTGTCCACGTAGACGTAGGTGTTCATCTGAACGGACCGTTCGTGACGCGCCATGGGGTCATTCTGTCACGAAATGCCCGGAAACATTGGCTCATCGGAATCCCCCCACACCCATGTGCTATATTATGACATGTCTACAAGAACCCGCAACCGGCGGGTCGGACAGGAGGACCACATGGCAGAACGTCACGGATCGAACAGGCGCATCGGCGGGCACGACGGTATCGAGGGGGTGTCGCTGACCAGGCCGCAACTCAACCGTCTCACCGGAACCTTCCTCGGTGCCGCCGTGGGTGACGCCGCCGCGGCACCCTTCGAGTTCGACCGTGCCGGTCGCTGGTCCGAGACGTTCCCGACCCCGGTTCTCGGTGGCTCGGGCGAGATGATCGGCGGAGGCAGCTTCGACTGGGCCCGGGGCGAGGCCACCGACGACACCCAGATGGCGGTCGCGCTCGCGTGGTCGCTCGGCGAGACAGGTGGCTTCGACGCCGACGACCTGTGGGCGCGTTTCCGGGCCTGGGCGGCGGGCGCCGTCGACATCGGCATCAACACCCGGGCCGTGCTCGCCCACACCCATCACCTCGATGCGGCGCGTCGCGTGCACGAGGAGACCGGCCGCAGTGCGAGCAACGGCAGCGTCATGCGCATCGCACCCGTGGCCATCATGGGCGTGCGTCTCGGGGCACGTGACACGGTGGAGCTGGCGGTCGCCCAGTCGCGTCTCACCCACCACGATCCGGCCGCCGCCGCCGGTGCCGCGCTGGTGGCAGAGACGATCCGGCGCACCATCATCACCGGTGACTTCGAGGCCTCGCTCGAGGACGCGTTCGAGTCGGTGCGCGAGCACGCCGACCCCGAGGTCGTCGCCGAGTTGGACGAGTTCGCGCGGATCCTCGCGCCGGGCTTCGATCCGCGGCGTGCCGGCGGACACGGGAACGGATCCGTCTGGGGAGCGGTGAGCCAGGCCGTCTGGGGTGTGCGCTCCACCCTCACCTTCCACGACGCCATCGCGGCGGTGGCCGACCTCGGCGGGGACACCGACACGGTCGCGGCCATCGCCGGCGCCCTGGCGGGTGCTCTCCACGGCCGCCAAGAGATCCCGTCGCGGTGGACCTCGTACCTGCACGTCAACGTCGACACCCTCGAGGGGGACACCGAGACCCTGCACACGCCCGACATCGTCGACCTGGCCCGGGGCCTCGTCGGGCTCGGACCGGTGCGTCAGACCCCGCCCGAGCAGGCCTACGGGCCCTACGAGGTGGACCCCGCGGGCGTGTGGGCCGCCGACCTCACCGGTGCGTCCACCGCACCCACGGACCACGCGATCGTGTCGCTGTGCCTCACGGGTGAGGCGTTCCGCGGGCACTCGCACCGGCGCGAGGTGTACATGCGCGACGAGAACGGCGACCACAACCCCTCGCTCGGGGCGGCGGTGACCGACGCGGTCGACGCCATCGACGCGTTCCTCGCCGAGGGACGCCGGGTCGTCGTGCACTGCCACGGCGGTCGCAGCCGCACGGGCCTCGTGCTGCGGGCCTGGTGGATGCGGCGCAACACGGCCACCTCGGCCGAGGCGCGGGAGTGGATCGACGAAGCCTGGCCGAGGTGGGAGAACTGGACCCGCGACTTCGACGATTTCCTCGACGACGTGTGGGAACCCCTCGTGTTCTCCGCCGGGAGGCCCCGATGAGCGACGGCGTCGAGTCCGGTCTCGAGGAGCGCATCCAACCGATGTTCCTCGAGCACGCCATGCTCGAGGCCACCGACCCCGACGACGGCCCGGCAGAGGTTCTCTGGCCGCTCTCGGGCCTCATCCTCGGCTCGATGCGCGGGTTCACCGCCCGTCTCTACGAGCGTTTCAACGGCACCTGGGTGCTGTGCATCGACGCCGAGGTGGCGGAGGTGAGGGACACGATGCGGCTGCGTCGGTGGGTCACCGCGCGCACCGCGTCGATGCCCTTCGTGCAGGCCCGTCTCGACTCGCGCCCGGGGAACAAGCTGGCCGTCGTGGCCACGCACTCGCTGCTGGCCGAAGATGCGTCGGCGACGGCGATCGGGCAGGTGCTCGGCTCGATCGATCACATCGTCCCCGAATGGGAGGCCGCGATCGAGGCCCTGGCCAGGTTCGAGACCCGGGAAAGCCAGGAGATGGCCAGACGGCGGCGCAACCGCGACGCGGACCTGCACATCGATCCGTCCGCCATCCGTCCGCGGCCGTCGGCCCCCCGCCGCACCGCGGCGGTCGAGGAGTCGGATCCCGCGACGATGCTCACCTCCGCCCTCGCCGAACTCGACGCGCTCGTCGGTCTCGAGCCGGTGAAGGAGGTGGTGCGTCGTCTCGTCGCCGCCCAGAGGGTGGCGGGTCTGCGCCGGGAGAAGGGTCTCGCTCCCGTCGCGCCGTCGCCCCATCTCGTCTTCACGGGCAACCCCGGCACGGGAAAGACGACGGTGGCCCGGGTGATCGGGCGCATCTACCGGGCGCTCGGCCTCGTGTCGAAGGGGCATGTCGTCGAAGCCGACCGTTCCTCGCTGGTGGCCGGCTACGTCGGCCAGACCGCGTTGCGCACCAAGGAGGTGCTCGCCGAGGCCGAGGGCGGAATCCTCTTCATCGACGAGGCCTACTCGCTCACGTCGACGTCCTCGGTCGACTACGGGCGCGAGGTGGTGGAGACGGTGCTCACCCACATGGAGAACAAGCGGGGCGACATCGTCGTGGTCGTCGCCGGCTATCCGGCCGAGATGCGGGGCTTCCTCGCCTCGAACCCCGGCCTCGCCAGCCGCTTCGACGTGCGGGTGCCCTTCCCGGACTACTCGGACGACGAGTTGTTCCGCATCCTCTCGGGGCTGCTCACCACCCACGATTACCGTCCCACCGCCGACGCCGAGAGGGCCATGCGCGAGGTGATCGCCTCGTGGGAGCGCGGCCGTGGCTTCGGCAACGCGCGCGAGGTGCGCACCCTCTTCCACGACACGGTGGCCACGCACAGTCTCGATGTGCTCGAGGCCGGGACTCCCGGCCGGGGCCGCCTGGAGGTCATCGAGGCGTGTCATGTGCCCGTGCCGCGCCGCCCGGCGACGGTCGCGCCCGCATCCGCCGCGGGCTACCTCTGATCGAGCACCGGGGCGGTACTGTCGCGCCACGTACGGGACCGATGCGTCCCGAGGACCGAGAGGTGGTGGGCTGTGGCCGAGGAATTGTGGAGACTGCCGGCGGGACGACTGGCGCGGGGCATCCGGGGCCGTGAGTTCACGAGCCGCGAGGTGGTCGAGGCCCATCTGGCGCGCATCGCGGCGGTGAACCCGGCCGTGAACGCCGTGGTGAAGGTGCTCGCCGACGACGCGCGACGGGGCGCCGATGCCGCCGACGCGGCGGTCGCCGCCGGCGGGCCCCTCGGGGCCCTCCACGGGGTGCCCTTCACCATCAAGGAGAACATCGACGTCGCCGGTCAGGCCACGACGAACGGCATGGCCGTCTTCGCCGAGGCCATCGCCACCGAGGATGCCCCCGTCGTGGCGCGCATGAAGGCGGCCGGGGCCATCCCGATCGGTCGCACGAACATGCCCGACATGGGTCTGCGCATCCACACCGACTCGAGTCTCTACGGCCGCACGCGCAACCCGTGGGAAGCCGACCGCACGCCCGGTGGGTCGAGCGGCGGCGAGGGTGCGGCTCTCGCGTCCGGCATGAGCCCCATCGGTCTCGGCAACGACATCGGCGGGTCGCTGCGCAACCCTGCCCATGCCTGCGGTGTGGCGTCGCTGAAGCCCTCGACCGGGGTGATCCCCGACACCCAGACGTTCCCCGTCCCCGACCGTGCCCTGTCGTCCCAGGTCATGCTCAATCAGGGCGTGATGGCGCGACGGGTGAGCGACGTGCGCCTCGGCACCCTCGTCGTGGCCGGTCCCGACCCGCGCGACCCGGTGAGCGTGCCGGCCCGTCTCACCGACCTGGCGCCGGGGGAGAAGGTGACGGTGGCCGTGATGGCCGAGCCGCCCGGCGGCAGCACGCACCCAGAGGTGGCCGCGACCGTGCGCGCGGCGGCCGATGCCCTGTCGGCGGCGGGACACCGCGTGGTGGAGGCGACCCCTCCCGACTACGAACTGAGCATGTTGCTGTGGGCGGGGATGCTCTTCAACGAACTGCACGACGTTCGCGACCAGCTTGAACCGGTGATGGGCGCGGACGCCCGCGCCATCATCGAGGCGTCGCTCAGCCGATTCCCGCAGATGTCCTCGCTCGAGGTGTATCTCATGCACGCCCAGCGCGACGGAGTCGCTCGTCGGTGGGGGCAGTGGTTCGAGGACCATCCCGTGCTGCTCTGTCCGACGTGGACCCAGCCGGCATTCATGGCCGGCGCCGACGTGGCCGGGGAGGAGGAGGCGGTGCTCGAGCTCATGCGTCCGGTGCTGCCGGGCAACCTGCTCGGTCTGCCGTGTGCCGTGGTTCCCGCGGGGATGGCGGGCCATCTTCCCATCGGCGTGCAGGTGATGGGGGCGCGCTACACCGACCTTCGCGTTCTCGCCGTGGCCGAACAGATCGAGGACCGACTCGGTCTGACCACGCCCATCGACCCGCGTCCCTGACCGTCGGGGGGTTCCCTGCCGTCCCGTCCCGACCTACATTTCCCCTGTGACCTCGCCCTGGCTGCGCCGTCCCCTCACCGTGACCGGGGTGTTCGTGGCCGCGATGGTCCTCCTCGTCGCGGTGCCCGTGTGGGTGCCCGTCGCCGCCGTTCTCGATGCGGTCCGGGGTCGATGGAGACTGCCGGTGCTCCGGCTCCTGGCGTTCGCCCTGTGCTGGACCTGGCTCGAGGTGGCGGGCGTGACGGTGGCGATCGTGTTGTGGTGCACCGGACAGGCCGGCAATCAGCGGGCGCATTTCGCCCTGCAGCGATGGTGGGCGCGCAACCTCATCGCTTCCTTGCGGGTCACCACCGGGCTGCGCATCGACGTCGAGGGCGCCGACTGCGCGCGGGGCGGTCCGTTCATCGCCCTGTGCCGCCATGCCAGCCTCGCCGATTCGCTCGTCTCGGCGTGGGTGTTCGGAACCCTCGCCGACCTGAGGCCGCGCTACGTGCTCAAGAAGGAACTGTCCCTCGACCCGTGTCTCGACATCGTCGGAAGACGGCTCCCCAATTGGTTCGTCGACCGGGCGTCCACCCGGGTGGCCCGCGAGATGGAGGGCATCGAACAGATGGCGCGCGGTCTCGGCCCCGGCGAGGTCGCCGTGATCTTCCCCGAGGGCACGCGGGCGTCCGCGGTCAAGCGCGAGCGGGAACTCGCCCGGCTCGCGACCCGGCATCCCGAACGCCACGCGCGTCTTGCGGGGCTCGCCCGACTCCTCCCGCCCAAGCCGGCTGGCTCGGCGGCCCTGCTCGCCGCCGTCCCCGACGCCGATGTCCTCGCCGTGTGGCACGTGGGATTCGACGGTCTCGACACGTTCGGGGGGATCCTGCGCGCCCTGCGCCGCCCGGTGCGGGCCCGGGTCGTGGTGGAGGCGCACCCGCGGGCGGGGATTCCCGC
>CAZSNB010000020.1:0-5220 GCA_964608285.1 uncultured Bifidobacterium sp. | reverse complement strand
GCCCGGTGCGGGCCCGGGTCGTGGTGGAGGCGCACCCGCGGGCGGGGATTCCCGCTGGTGAGGGCTTCGTTCGTTGGCTCGACGACCAATGGGCGAGACTGGACCGTGTCGTGGACGCCGAGATGTCGGCCGCGGACGCGGGAGGTGCGTGATGGGTGAATCAATGATCGTGGCGGCGGTGGCCATCGCCGTGCTCATGGTGACGACCTGGCTGGTGAGCGTGGTGCGCCGGGACGCCTCCATCGTCGACATCGTGTGGGGATTCGGTTTCGTCGTCGTGTCCTGGGTGCTCGTGGCGTCCCTCGAGGCCGACCGTCCCCGTCAGTTCCTGCTGGCTGCCCTCACGAGCATCTGGGGCCTGCGGCTCGCCGGCTACCTGGCCCGTCGCAACCTCGGCAAGGGCGAGGACTTCCGCTACCAGGCGATGCGTCGCCGGTGGGGCGCCCGGTTCCCGGTGATCAGCCTCGTGACCGTGTTCGGTCTGCAGGGGGTCATCATGTGGATCGTGTCCCTGCCGCTGCAGTACGGCAGTGCCGATGCCGACCCCGGCATCGGGCCGGTGGCCGTGATGGGCATCATGGTCTGGCTCGTCGGCGTGATCTTCGAGACCGTCGGCGACGCCCAACTCGCACGCTTCAAGGCCGACCCGGCGAACGCCGGCAAGGTCATGGACCGCGGTCTGTGGAGCCTCACGCGGCACCCGAACTATTTCGGTGACTCGATGGTGTGGTGGGGGATCGGCATCGTGGCCGCCGAGACGGGTTCCGGCGTCATCGGCCTCGCCGGCCCCCTCGTGATGATGTTCTTCCTCATGCGGGTGTCCGGCGTGCCGATGCTCGAGCGCTCGCTCATGAAGCGCCGCGAGGGCTACGCCGAGTACGCCGCCCGCACGAGCGCGTTCTTCCCGCGCCCGCCCCGCGCCGGCTGACTCTCACGGTCCCGGGCGCGAGCATCAATCGAGGGCGGCGAGGACCTCGGCGACGAGGTCACGGGGATCCTCGAGCCCGACCGAGATGCGGATGAGGCCGTCGGTGACCCCGACCTCGGCGCGCACCTCGGGGGAGAGCCCCACGTGCGTGCTCGTCGCCGGATGACAGGCGAGCGTCTCGGGCCCCCCGAACGAGGTGGCGATGCGCACGAGGGACGTGCGGGCGAAGAACCTCCGGCAGGCGTCGATGCCGCCCGCAAGTTCGACCGACAGCAGGCTCCCGCCCATGCGCATCTGGCGACGGGCAAGGTCGTGCTGGGGATGGGTCGGGTGGAACGGATGCAGCACCGTCGTGACGGCGGGGTGGCCGGCCAGTTCGGAGGCGAGACGCAGGGCGGTGGCGTGTTGGCGCTCCGTGCGCACCCCGAGAGTCTTCACCCCGCGCATCGCGCTGTGGGCGTCGTGGGGGGAGGCCACCGCGCCGTGCATCACCGAGTAGGCCCAGACCTCGTCGAGCAGGTCGCGCGCACCCGCCACGACGCCCAGCAGCGCGTCGTTGTGGCCGCCGATCCCCTTGGTGGCCGAGTGGAGGACGAGGTCCACGCCGAAGTCGAGCGGCCGCTGTCCCAGAGGGGTGGCCATGGTCGAGTCGACGAGGGTGAAGGGACCGGCGATCGCGCCGATCTCGGCGAGGTCGGCGACGGCGAGCCGGGGATTGGAGGGCGTCTCGGCCAGCACCAGGATCGTTCGCCCCGGGATGACCGCGGCAGCGAAGGCGCCCGGCTCCGTCGGGTCGACGAAGGTCGTCTCGATGCCGAAGCGCCGACAGGGGCCCTCGAGGAAGGATCGTGTGGCGCCGTAGACGTTGTTCTGGGCGACGATGTGGGCGCCCTGGCCGCACAGGGAGAGCACGACGGAGGCGATGGCACCCATGCCCGACCCGAAGGCCAGCGCGGTCTCGGCTCCCTCGAGGTCGGCCACGATGCCCTCGAAGCGGGTCACCGTCGGATTCGCGTAGCGGGCATAGAACGAACCCGAGCGGGTGCCGGTGGCGCGCTGGGTGGCGTCGTCGAGGTCGCTCGACTCCCAGGCCGTCGCCGGCCACATGGCGGGGGACAGCGCCCGGGACTCGTCCCGTCCGGACGACACCACGCGCGAGTCGGGGTGGTGGTCGGGGCGCTCCGTCACGGGACGATGCTAACGACGCCGGTCCGGCCCGGGCGCGGGAGTATCGGGGCGGGTTCCGGTCCCTCGCGGTCGTGCATGGTCGTCGGGCGGGGGAGTCCGTGGTCTACGGTGGGGGCATGATCTCGTATCTCGACGCCGGCACCGGCACCATGATCGTCTCGGCCATCGCCGGGGGAATCGGCGGCCTCGTCGTCGCCGTCAAGATGGGCATGGCCCGCCTGCGCTCGAAGGTGACGGGCAAGCCCATGGTCGAGGCCGACACGGGCGTGGACGCCCCGGCCTCCTCGCACGACTGACCCATGGCGGGTCCCACGCCCGATCCGGGCTCCTTTCGAGATCCGTTGAGCCGCGTCTTCGTGGAGGACGGACGCGTCATCCGGGCGTTCACCGCGACCGGCGCGGCCGACATCGACGTGGTGTGGCAGAAGTCCTCGATCCAGGACGCACTCGCCGCGGGCACACTGATCGGCTCCCGCATCGTCAGCCCGGCCAAGGCGGGTCTCGGCGAGCCGTGGAAGAAGGCGATGATGCACCCGCGTCTCCCCTTCGTGTCGTATCCCCACGAGTGGACCTTCTCGATGCTCAAGGATGCGGCCCTGCTGCAACTGGCCCTCATCCGTTCGACGCTCGCCGATGGCGTCGCGGTGAAGGATGCCACCCCTTACAACGTCCAGTTCGTCGGGTCGCGCCCGGTGTTCATCGACGCGGGCTCCTTCGAACCCCGGCGCAAGGGTGACCCGTGGTACGGCTACCTGCAGTTCTGCCAGATGTACCTGTACCCGCTCATGCTGCAGGCCCATCTGGAGGTGCCGTTCCAGCCGTTCCTGCGCGGGCAGATCAACGGCATCAGCCCCGACACCATGCGCAAGCTTCTCCCCGGCAGCATCCGGCGTCCCCGTCGCGGTCGGCTCACCCACGTGGTGCTGCTCGCCGCCGCCCAGGCCCGTTTCGCCTCCACGGAGGTGGACGTGCGCAAGGCCGCCGCCAAGGCCGGCATGAATGCCAAGGTGCTCGACGCCACCCTCGCGAAACTCGAGAGAATCGTCGCCGGCCTCGAGACCCGGGAGTCCTCCTCGACGTGGTCGGGGTACTCGGAGAGGGGCCACTACCTCGAATCGAGCCTGGACGAGAAGGAGAAGTTCGTCCGCGACGCGGTGAAGGCCGCACCGCGCGCCCAGGTGTGGGACGTCGGTTGCAACGACGGAAGATTCAGTCGCATCGCCGCGCGCCATGCGAAGTCCGTGGTCTCGATGGACGCCGACCATCTCGTCGTGGACCGTCTCTATCGCGAGTTGCGCGCCGAGAAGAACGACCGCATCCTGCCCCTCGTCGTCGACATGTCGGATGCCGGCGGCGGCATCGGATGGCGCGGTCGCGAGCGACCGGGCATCCTCGACCGGGGCGCGCCGGACATGGTGCTGTACCTGGCGGTCGTGCACCACATGGCCATCACCTTCAACATCCCGCTCGCGGCGCAGGTGGACATGCTCGCCGACCTCTCGGGCGAGATCGTCATCGAGTTCCCCCACGAGGACGACCCGATGGTGAGGACCCTGTTGCGCAACAAGCGCGAGGGAACACACGACGACTACACCTTCGCGGAATTCGAGAGGATTCTCGCCGGCAGGTTCAAGGTCGTGCGTCGGGAGACACTCGCCGGGGGAACCCGGACGATCTTCCATGCGACGCGCAAGGGCGCTTCGCGCCGTTCGACCCGCTGAGTCCTTCGGGGGCGGGCCCCGCCGTGCCCGTGCGGCACGGCGGCCGCGTCACTTGTTCTCGATGGTGCTCACGAGCAGGTCGTAGGACCCGGCCAGTTCCGGATCGCCGGAGAGCAGGCCGAGCGGCTCGGGATCGACACCGAACAGGTGGCGCAGCCAGGCGGTGACCGCGTGGCGGATGATGGGGAAGGCCAGTTCGACCTTGGCCGCGGGCGGGACGCAGCCGTCCTCTCCGAGACGGCGCAGGGCCGGGTTGGCGTCCAGGAGCGCACCGAGCCCGGAGGCATCGGCCACACCGATGATGCCCGTGCCGTTGCCGAAGGTGCAGAAGTCATCGAATCCGTTGTGGCCGACACCGTCGATGATCCACAGCAGCGAGGGAGAGGGGGCCTTCTCGTAGGCCGGTCGGGTGCGCTCGGTCGGCGAGACGATGGCGTCGAGGGCCCCGGCGAGGAAAAAGGAGGGCTTGGCGGGCATGTCGCCACCTCCCTCGCGCAGGTCGCCCGAGGCCATGGAGACGTAGCCGTCGATGCGGTCGTCGGCGGCCGCGCGCAGGGCCGTGCCGCCACCGGCCGAGTGGCCGACGACCGCGACACGCTCGAGATCGAGACGGTCGGCGAATCGGGCATCGGCCGCGACGAGGTCGAGGGAGGAGAAGAGATCGGTCACGGAGTCCTCGGCGGTGCCGACGGTGGCGTTCACGAGGGCCCGGGGGAGGTCGCGCGACCAGTGGTCGGGGGAGATGACGACCATGCCCCAGGAGGCGAGATGCGCGGTGAGGAAGGTGCTCTGCACGCGCATGCCGGACGCGCCGTGGCTGAAGAGGACGACGGGGAGGTCGGCGCCATCGGGGTCGGCGTCGCGCACGGCGGGCGAGGTGTAGGTGGCGGGAGCATCGCCGGTGAGGATGTTGCGGATGATCTCGGGGGTGAAGTCGCGCACGTCGTAGGTGTCGGTGCCGGTGGTTCCTTCGACCGCCGGGTACCACACCTCGACCTCGGCGCCCGAGGCGAGTGTCAACGTGGTGACGCCGACGGGATCGGGTCCGACGGCGATGTAGGCCTCGGCCGGTGTGTCGGCATTCGGATCCCCGCCCTTGGGTGAGGAGGAGCCACCGCCGCATGCGGCAATGGCCACGAGGGAGGCGAGTGCGAGGGAACGAGCAAAGGTGCGCATCCGAACAGTCTTGTCGGTCGGCGAGCATCGACGAAACCCGGGCCGGGGGAAAACGCCCGGGAACGGCTAGTTTCGGTGGTGCACGGGGGTCCGCTCCCGCGCTGGCGACGTGGCGGAATGGTTTACGCAGCGGCCTGCAAAGCCGTTTATCCGAGTTCGATTCTCGGCGTCGCCTCCATCCGGTTGTCCGCCTCCGGTACGGGAACG
>CAZSNB010000019.1:19975-31262 GCA_964608285.1 uncultured Bifidobacterium sp. | reverse complement strand
CGCTCCTCATCATCGCTGAGGAAGTGGAAGGCGAAGCGCTGGCCACCCTCGTCGTCAACAAACTGCGCGGCACGCTGAATGCCTGCGCGGTGAAGGCTCCGGGCTTCGGCGACCGCCGCAAGGCGATGCTGGAAGACATCGCGATCCTGACCGGCGGCAAGTCGATCATGGAAGAGACCGGCATCAAGGTGGAAGGCGTTCGTCTGGAAGACCTCGGCCGCGCCAAGCGCGTGACGGTCGACAAGGACAACACCACCGTGATCGACGGCGCGGGCGACGAATCGACGATCTCCGGCCGCATCAAGCAGCTGCGCGCGCAGATCGAAGAGACGACCTCCGACTACGACCGTGAGAAGCTGCAGGAGCGGCTGGCGAAGCTCGCCGGCGGCGTCGCGGTGATCAAGGTCGGCGCGGCCACCGAGGTCGAGCTGAAGGAGAAGAAGCACCGCATCGAGGACGCCGTCAGCACGACGAAGGCGGCCATCGAGGAGGGCGTCGTCCCCGGAGGCGGAGTGGCCCTGCTGCGCGCCCAGGCCGCGGTCGAGAAGGCCGCCGAGTCGCTCAGCGGTGACGAGGCCACGGGTGCCCGCATGGTGGCCCGTTCGCTCGAGGGTCCGATCAAGCAGATCGCCGAGAACGCCGGCCTCGAGGGCGGCGTCGTCGTCGAGAAGGTGAAGGGCCTCACCGGTTCGCAGGGCCTCAACGCCGCCACCGGCGAGTACGAGGACCTCGTGAAGCTCGGCGTCATCGACGCGGCGAAGGTGACCCGTTCGGCGCTGCAGAACGCGGCGTCGATCGCGGCCCTCTTCCTCACCACCGAGGCCGTCATCGCCGACAAGCCCGAGGAGGCTCCTGCCCACGCCCACGGCGGCGGCATGGACGACTTCTGACCGGCGCTCCGTCGCCGATCCGACACGAACATCCGACGATGCCGCGCCCGGTCGCTCTCGTGAGTGCGACCGAGGCGCGGCATCTCGATTCCGACCTCGATCTCCTCGTCAGGGCGCTCGGCGACCGGGGGGTTCTCGCCGACGTCGTCGACTGGGATGCCGACGTCGACTGGTCCCGGTACGGGGTCGCGGTGCTGCGCTCGACGTGGGACTACCACCGGCGCCTGCCCGAGTTCCTCGCCTGGGTCGACCGGGTGTCCTCGCTCACGACGCTCCACAACCCCGCCGAGATCGTCCGCTGGAACGTGGACAAGCGCTATCTCTCCGAACTCGCCGCGGCCGGCATCCCGATCATTCCCACACAGTGGGTGGCGAGTGAGGACGATCTCGCGGCTCTCGGCGACGATGCGCTCGCCGCCGACATCGTGGTGAAGCCGACCGTGAGCGCCGGCGCCAACGACACCCTGCGCCATCGCGCCGACGCCGGGGCGGCCACTGCCCACATCCGTGCCCTCCTCGCCGCGGGAAAGACGGCGATGGTGCAGCCCTACCAACGCTTCATCGACGAACGCGGCGAGACGGGAATGCTGTACTTCGACGGACGATTCAGTCACGCCTTCCGCAAGGCGGCGATCCTCGCCGGCGACATACACGACGCGAACGGCCTCTACGTCGAGGAGAAGATCGGCCCGCGCACGGCCAGCCCCGAGGAACGCGAGCTCGGCGACGCGGTGATGGGATTCGTCGTCTCCCGGTTCGGAGCGGCTCCCCTGTACGCGCGCGTCGACGTGGTGCGCGGATCGGCCGGCGTGCCCGTGCTGATGGAGCTCGAACTCGTCGAGCCCTCGCTGTTCCTGCATGTGGCCGACCAGTCGGCCGAACGGGCCGCGGCCGCCATCGCGGCCCGCCGATAGCCTCGGTTCCCATGAGCGAACCCATGTCCCCCTCGACCGGTCTCGGGGTCGTGCACCTCTTCTGCAAGCCGACGGTCTCTTTCGACGGCAAGCACCTCGTGAAGGCGGTGCGCGAGGCCGAGGGCAGGGGAGTGCAGGTGGTCACCGTGGCCATGCTCGGACACAAGGCCGACTTCGCCGTGATGGGACTCGCCTCCGACATGCGCGAGTTGAAGGCCCTCCAGACCGGGGTGCAGCGCGCCGGTGTCGACATCGTGGACAGCTACGTCTCGCTCACCGAGGTGTCCGAATACGCCCAGGGCGTGCCCCAGGAGATGCTGAACGCGCGTCTGTATCCCGAGTTGCCGCCGGCGGGAAAGAACGCCTGGTGCTTCTATCCCATGTCGAAGCGGCGCAACGAGGGTCAGAACTGGTTCACCCTCGAGTTCGACAAGCGCAAGGAGCTCATGGCCGAGCACGGCAAGAGCGGCCGGGCCTTCGCCGGACGCGTCGTGCAGGTGGTCACCGGGTCCGCTGGTCTCGACGACTTCGAGTGGGGCGTCACACTCTTCGCCCTGCATCCCGACGACCTCAAGGAGGTCGTGTACACGATGCGCTACGACGAGGCCTCGGCCGTCTACGCCGAGTTCGGCGCGTTCTACACCGGCATGGTGACGCCCGTCGACGAGCTCGCCACCCAGGTCTGATCGGTCCCGTCCGTGGACCAGGTCGGCGCGTTCTTCATCGCGCTGGCGGTCATCTTCGTCGCCGAGATCGGCGACAAGAGCCAACTCATGGCGCTCGCCTTCGCGAGCCGTTTCCCGCCCCGCATCGTGCTGGCGGCGGTCTCCGTCGCGGCATTCGCGCTCCATCTGCTCAGCGTCTCGGTGGGCACGGTGCTCGGCACCGCGCTGCCCACCCGGGCCATCGCCATCGTCGCGGCCGTCGCCTTCTTCGGTTTCGCGCTCTGGTCGCTGCGCCCCGAGGGTGATGACGACGACGGCGCGGAGGTGCCGGCTTCGGCGGGTCGTTCGGTGTTCCTCACCGTGACCGGGACGTTCCTCCTCGCCGAACTCGGGGACAAGACGATGCTCGCCTCGGTCGCTCTCGCCGGTAGCAACGGCTTCCTCGGCACCTGGCTCGGGGCATCGGTCGCCATGATTGCCGCCGACGGCCTCGCCATCGCCGCCGGTCACCGCATCGGTGCCCGGCTGTCGCGTCGCACCGTGGCGCGCATCTCGGCGGCGATGTTCGCCGTGTTCGGGGTGCTGCTCCTCGTCGACGCCCTGCGCTGACGGGTCGAGCCGTCGTCAGGCGTTGGCCGGCACCTCGCGGAACGGCACGGTGCGGTCGGTCTCGGGCTCGCGCGGCAGCCCGAGGATGCGCTCGCCGATGATGTTCATCTGGATCTGATCGGTGCCGCCGCCGATGGAGAAGAAGTACGCGTTGAGATGCGAGTAGTTGAGGTCGCGCGCGCGGGGATGGTCGTCGCCGTCGAGCATCGCCTCGGCCCCGAGGATCGTGCCGCTGAGGTGTCCGGCGAAGTGGAGGATGCGAGCCATGGCCAACTTGCCGAGGGAGGCGAGCGGTGAGGCCCGGCCGGCCTCCGCGGCCGCGGCGGCGCGGCGGGCGTTCCACTCGTTCACCGTGCGCATCTCATGGAGGCGCACGAGCTGCTGGCGCACGGCCGGGTGGTCGGCCTTGCCGTGGGCGCGCGCGAGCGCGACGAGGGACGTGTCGGGCGAGGGAATGGAACCGTGGGCCTGGGCGGTGGCGCCGGACGTGCGCGAGGACGGCCCGCGCCGGCCCCCTCCCATGGCGATGCGTTCGTAGGCGAGAGCCGTCTGCAGCACGCCCCACCCGGCGTTGAGGTCACCGAGCCGGTTCTCCTCGGGAACGCGGGCCCCGGTGAGGAACACCTCGTTGAAGCGCGCATCGCCGGTCGCCTGGCGCAACGGCCGCACCTCGACGCCGGGTTGGCGCATGGGGAGGAAGAAGAAGGAGATGCCGCGGTGCTTCGGTTGGTCCCAGTCGGTGCGGGCGATGAGCATGCCGTAGTCGGCGTCACGGGCTCCCGACGTCCACACCTTCTGGCCGTCCACCACCCACTCGTCGCCGTCGCGCACGGCGCGGGTGCGGATGCCCGCGAGGTCCGAACCAGCCCCGGGCTCGCTGTAGAGGAGGCACATGGCGATCTCGTCGAGCAGCAACGGCCGCACGAAACGCGCGCGCATCGAGGGACTCCCCGCGGCGACGACGGTGCCCGCCCACAGGTTGTAGACGTCCTGACCGGGGCCGGGCGCGCCGACCCGGGCGAACTCGGCCTCGACGGCAGCGGCCGTGTCGTCGTCGAGGGCGCGGCCGAGACACTCCTCCGGCCAGCGCAATGCCGCCCATCGCTCGTCGACGACGAGTCTTTGCCATTCGTAGGGATCGACGTCACTGCGCCAGTGCGCGGCAAGGAAGCGCCGTGCTTCTTCCACAACGTCCACGGTCACCCCCGTATGCACTCTCCGCGGTGCGCGGACGCACCGACCCGTGCCCCGAACCCTAACAACAGGCAAGAATTCGCGCCCCGTGGGACCCGGTCGGGACGACAGGGGCATACTGACGCGATGAAGGTCTTGGTGCGGCTGTTCCTCGTGGTCGGTGCCACGGGTGTCGCCGCGGTGACCGCACCTCCGGTCGCAGCCGACAACGGGGCTCCTATCGTCTATGAGCCCTACTCCGTGTTCCCGGCGGTGGACCCGGTGTGCTCGGTGACGTCCGCGCTGACCATCTCGCCCGAATGCGTTCCGCGGTCGTTCCGCGCCGAGGGATCGCCCACGTGGGGCGCCAACGTCATCGACGCCTGGACACGCTCGGTGACCGGCGATGGGGTGGTGGTGGCGGTGCTGGACGGCGGGTCGCTCGCCCATCCGGACCTCGCCGCGAACCTGTTGCCGGGATACGACTTCGTCTCGAATGCCAGCGTCGCCAACGACGGCAACGGTCGCGACAGCGACCCCACCGATGCCGGTCTTCCCACGTCATCGACCTCCACTGCCGTGTGGCACGGACTGCACGTCATGGGCACCATCGGCGCGGTCGACAACACCATCGGCCTGATGGGGGTCGCTCCGGGAGCGAAGATTCTCCCGGTGCGGGTGCTCGGTAACTCCAACGGATCGAGCGTCGACGTGATCGCCGGCATCCGCTGGGCGGCCAACGTGGGTCCCGATCCGGTCTATGGCTGGTTCGGGACGGCCCCTTCGCCGGCAGTGAACCCCAACCCCGCGAAGGTCATCAACCTCAGTCTCGGAGGTACGGGTGGAGGCATCGGTGGGTCGTGCGATGCGGAGACCCAGCTGGCCATCGACGATGCCATCGCCGCGGGCGTGGTGGTCGTGGCGGCCGCCGGGAACGATGACGAGAACGCCGAGACCTTCTCGCCCGCCAACTGCGACGGGGTGATCGCCGTCGGGGCGACCACGACGTCGGGCACCAAGGCGTCCTTCTCCAATTGGGGCCCGACGGTCGACCTGTCCGCACCCGGTGTCGACATCCTCTCGCTGTACAACACGGGCACGAGGGCCGCCGGGTCCTCCTCATATGCGAGTCTGGACGGCACGTCGATGGCCAGTCCGCACGTGGCCGGAGTGGCGGCTCTCATGTTGGAGGCCAACCCGCTGCTCACCCCTGCCCAGGTGGAACAGATGCTCGTCGACAGTGCCTCTCCGTTCGCATCGACTCCCGTGTGCGACGAGTCCCCCTGCCTCGGAAGGGGAATTCTCGACGCTGACGCCGCCGTGGCGTACGTGGCTCCGCCGACATCGGTGGCGGCCAGCCTTGCCGGGTCCACGGCGACGGTGACGTGGCAGGCCGCCGATCCGACGATGGTCGCCCTGCAGGCGGCACCCACCTCCACGTACGAGGTGAGGAACGGTGGATCCGTCCTGTGTTCCGTCCCCGTGAACGATCCGTACTCGTGCACCGTTCCCGGCCTCTCGCTCGGCGTCTCCTACACCTTCATGGTCGTCACGGTCACCAATGCCTCGACGGAGAGCGGTGCAGTCCCCGCGAATGCGGTGAAGTACGTCGTGGCCCCCGGCATGGCGGGGTCGGTGTCGGTGTCGCGCAGCGACCGGTCCGTGACGGTCACCTGGACGGCGGCCACGAGCACGGGCGGCAACGCCATCGCCGCCTACTTCGCCGCACCGAGCACGGGAACCACCGTGATGAAACCGGGCACCTCGCGCTCGCACACCTTCACGTCCCTCCAACGAGGCCGGGCCTACCGCTTCTCGGTGACGCCGCACAACGGAACCTTCTTCGGTCCGGAGAAGTGGTCCTCCTGGGTCCGCATCCCCGTCCTGCGCCGAAGTTCCACCCTCTTCACGGTGATCATCCCGCCACCGGTCGGGTCCACGAACAGGCTGTACACGACCTCGGGGCGATGCTCGAAGTCGGGCTCCTTCGCCGTGGCATCGTCGTCCACCGGCACCTGCAAGGTGACCCTGCGGTACGTGCAGTCGAGCATCACCAAGTACGCCTACGCCTACGTCCCGGTGGTGTAGCGCCAGGGTTGCCGTCGTGTTGCGATCGTGTTTCGTCGGTTTCTCGACGCCGCCGGGTCGTTACCGTTCCGGCCATGGAGACCCGGACCCGTCCCTGGCGTGAGCGCTCCGATGGGGTCGACGCCCGTCTGACGGAACTCTTCCTCGCCGCCGTCTCGGAGGGTCGACTGGCCGACGACACGGCGCTGATCGCTGTCGGGGGATACGGCCGGCGCGAGATGGCTCCCCGCAGCGACGTGGATGTCCTGCTGCTGCACCGTTCGGTGGCCGACATCGACGAGGTCGCCGCACGCATCTGGTATCCCCTGTGGGACGAGGGCTTCGCCCTCGGGCATGCCGTGCGCACTCCGAAGGAGACGGTGAAACTGGCCGCATCCGATCTCGACACCGCGACGGGTCTCCTCACCGCGCGGGTCGTCGCCGGCAATGCGGAGTTGGCGGGAGAGGTGATCGACGCGGTGGCGCGGTCGTGGCGTGGGAACGGAACCCGGCGCCTCGCCGAGTTGCACGATCGCATTCGGGAACGCCACGGGGCGCACGGCGAGGTGGCCTTCATGGTGGAACCGAATCTCAAGGAGGGTCTCGGCGGTCTGCGCGACATCCACGGAGTGTGGTGGGGCATGGCGGCCGGCCTCGGCCTGCCCGACGGTGACGCAGGACGGCTCGCCGCGTGCAACGAATTGTTGTTGCGCATCCGGTGCGCCCTGCACGACGCGGCGGGCCGCGCCGAGGAGGTGCTGCGCCTCGACCACCAGGTGGCGGTGGCCCGGGCGTGCGGTTTCGCCGACGACGACGACCTCATGACGCGGCTGGCCGAGGCCGGTCGCACGGTCGCGTGGATCGCCGACGAGGCGTGGGCCCGACTCGATCCCCCGACCCGTCGGTCGTCCTCTCCCGTGGCCCTTGCTCCCGGCATCCACCTGCGCGACGGCGAGATCGGCATCGACGATGCGGTGGACGTCGCAGCAGACCCCACCCTGCTGTTGCGGGTGGCGACGACGGCGGCGCGTCTCGAGGCCCGCATCTCTCGCCCCTCCCTCGACCGTCTGTCCCGGGAGAGTCCCGTCTGGCCCGATCCGTGGCCTGCCGGAGCCAGTGACGATCTCGTGGCCCTCTTGCTCGAGGGTCATCGTGCAATCCCCGTGCTCGAGTCGCTCGATCAGGCCGACCTGCTCGTGCGGGTGCTGCCCGAATGGTCGGCAGTGCGCAGCAAACCCCAAAGGAACGCGTTCCATCGTTTCACCGTCGACCGCCATCTCTGGGAGGTGGCGGCCAATGCCTCGCTGCTCGTCGACCGCGTGGAACGTCCCGACCTGCTCGTCCTCGCCGGCCTGTTCCACGACATCGGCAAGGGCTGGCCGGGCGACCACACCGAGGTGGGGGTGGAGATGTTCGCCCGCCTCGGTCCGCGCCTCGGGCTCGACGATGCCGACACGGCCGTCCTCGTCAGGCTCATCGACACGCACCTCCTGCTCGCCGACACCGCGACACGTCGCGACCTCTCCGATCCGGCGACCATCACCATGGTCGCCGAGAGGGTCGGCTCGACGTCGGTGCTCGATCTGCTGCATGCCCTCACCGAGGCCGATTCGCTCGGGACCGGACCCTCGGCGTGGAGCGAGTGGAAGGCCGACCTCGTCTCACGACTCGTCGATCTCGTGCGTGCCCGCCTCGGGGGCGCCTCGGGGCAACGGGGATGGCACCTGTTTCCCGATGCGTCGGTGCTGGAGATGATGGCCGTCGGTGCCGTCGCCGTGCGACCCGACGGTGACCGGGTGGTGGTCGTGAGCCCAGACACACCCGGAACCTTCGCCCGCGTCGCCGGTGTGCTCGCCCTGTCGGGGCTCGATGTCGTCGGAGCCGAGGCGCATTCGGACGAACAAGGCATGGCGGCATCGGAGTTCACGGTCGTCGCCCCGAAGGGCGGTGCGGACTGGGACCGCGTCGCGGCCGACATCGAGAGGGCCCTGTTGGGACGCCTGGCACTGGATTCGCGCCTCGCCGAGCGGGCGCGTCAGGTCCGTCCGCGCCGCCGACTGAGCGCGGCCGCACCGTCCGCTCCGACGGTGACCTTCGACGACGCGGCCTCGACGGGCTCCACGTTCATCGAGGTGCGGGCCCCCGACTCGCTCGGGCTGCTCCATCGCATCGCCCGGGCACTGGCCGACCTCGGTCTCGACATCCGCCATGCCCGCGTGCTCACCATGGGCAACGAGGTGGTGGACTCGTTCTACGTGCGGGACGCAGTCGGAGGTCCGGTGACCGATGCCTCCCATCGAAGCGAGATCGAACGGGCCCTCCTGCACGCGGCTGCCCCGCCGGCCTGATCATGTCCCCGCGGTCGCGCCGCGGACGAAGCCGGCCCCTGAGGCGTCAGTTCTCCTGTTCGCGCAGGAAGCGCTCGACCTCGTCGGCGATGGAGGAGGCGTCGTCGGTCTCGTCGTCCGTGGCGGCATCGTCGTCGACCTCGTCGGCCATGGTGTCGAGGCGCGCGACGTACTCGGCGAGGTCCTCGTCGTCCTCGACCATCTCGTCGACTCTCTCCTCGTAGCGCACCACGTCGTTGTGCAGTGCGACGAGGGGAGCGGGCGTGCCGATGATCTCGCCGGCACGCGAGAGCAGGGCACTGGCGGCCTTCGGCGAGGGGATCTGGGACGCGTAGGCGGGAACGGCGGCCCACAGCGATGCGGCGGGGATCCCGTGCTGGGTGCAGGCGTCCTGCAGCACGCCCACGATGCCCGTGGGTCCCTCGTAGCGCGAACGCTGCAGGCCGAACCGCTCGATGGTGGCGTCGTCGTTGGCGGTGCCGATCACCTGCACGGGACGGTTGTGCGGCACGTCGGCGAGGAGCGCGCCGAGGGAGAGCACCACGGACGCCTCGTAGCGCGCGGCCACAGAGACGATCTGCTCGGTGAACTGCCGCCAACGGAGGCTGGGCTCGGGTCCGAGCACGAGGATGACGTCGGATCCCGGCGTGCTGGCCCACCACATGCTCACGGTGGGCCACACGATGGTCCGCGTGCGTCCGTCCTCGAGCTTCACCGAGGGACGCACGGTGGCGAAGTCGGTGAACTCCTCGGGATCGATCTCGGCGAGGGGTTGGGCGTGCCATGCCTCGATGAGGGTGCGCACCGCGGTGGAGGAGGCGTCGGCCGCGTCGTTCCATCCGCTGAATCCCGCGATGATGGCCGGCCGACGCAGGGTGGGGTCGGAGAGCCAGCGCACGTGGTCGGACGTCGTCATCAGGGGAAACCTACCGCTCTTCCGCCAGACCCCGGGAGGTCGTGTGGCAAGGTGGGGAGGTGACGACAACGGTCGAAATCGTGCACGAAGCGGATGATGCACTGGTCGAGGCGATGGCCCGCCTCGTGCCGCAACTCTCGTCGTCGAATCCCGCTCCCGACCGGGAGGCCCTGGCCGAGATCGTGGCCTCTCCGGCCACCGTGTTGTTCGTCGCGCGCGTGGACAGGGACATCGTGGGAACGCTCACACTGGCGGTCTTCCGCATTCCCACCGGGCTGCGGGCGTGGATCGAGGACGTCGTCGTCGACGAGAGCGCCCGGGGCCACGGCGCCGGCGAGGCCCTGAACATGGCCGCCCTCGCCGAGGCGCGACGGCGGGGCTGCGTGACGGTCGACCTCACGTCTCGTCCGTCGCGCACGGCGGCGAATCACCTGTACGGACGTCTTGGCTTCGTGCGCCGCGAGACGAACGTCTACCGCTTCGAACTCTGACGGACGGATGGGAGCCCCCTACATGGACCCGCGGGATTATCTCTCGGTGAACAGGGAGAATTGGAACTCCCGTGTTCCGCACCATGTCGCGAACTACGGCATCGAGAAGTTCCTGGAGGATCCGGCGCACCTGTCCGACACGGTCGCGTTCGATGCGGACCGGTTGGGGGACGTCTCGGGCAAGGACGTGGTGCACCTGCAGTGCCACATCGGAACCGACACGCTGTCGCTGCATCGTCTCGGCGCGAGGGTGACGGGACTCGACTTCTCCGTGCCGGCCCTCGACGCCGCCCGTGACCTGGCCCGGCTCATCGGAGCCGATGCGCGGTTCGTCGAGGCGGACGTGTACTCCGCGCCGGAGGTGTTGCCGCTCGGCTCGTTCGATCTCGTGTACACGGGCATCGGTGCACTGTGCTGGCTGCCCAGTGTCGAGAGATGGGCCGAGGTCGTGGCTGCACTGCTGAGGCCCGGGGGAGAGTTGTTCATCCGCGAGGGCCACCCGATGTTGTGGGCACTGTGCGATCCCCGTCCGGACGGTCTCGTCGTCCTCGAGTATCCCTACTTCGAGACCGGGGGTGAGGTGTTCACCGAGGAGCACAGTTACGTCGACCACGAGAGTGCGCTGGAGAGCCCGACCTTCGTGTCCTTCAATCATGGGCTCGCGCAGATCTTCAACGCCCTGTGGAAGGCGGGACTCGAGGTGACCCACTTCGAGGAGCACGACTCGGTGCCGTGGAACGCACTGGGCGACGCGATGGTGGAGGGCGATCTCGGGGAGTGGCGTCTGCGCGATCGCCCCGAGCGTTTGGCCGCCACCTACACGCTCCGGGCCGTGAAGAACGGCGGGCACCCGGCGCACGGACACTGAGACTTCTTTACCCGGTGCACCGCGGGACATTCGTTCTGATCGAGTGAATCCATTCTCTTCACTAGGGTGACCGCATGGCCGATGAGCATCCTCTCTCGAACGAAGGGGCGACGTCCCGTCCCAAGGAACCGCGCCACGTGCCGTTGTGGTCGGTGGCGACTGCGGCTCTCGCCGTGGCCATCATCGCCTTGTTGTTGCGCAGTTGCGTCGGCGTCACCGACTCGGGTCAGTCCGAGGATTGGTGGAAGAAGTGCCTCGACGAGATCAACGCGGTGTCGGGAATCACCGGTCCTCCCGGAGCAACGGGTCTTCCGGGCATCACGGGGCCCGCAGGGGGAACCGGTGC
>CAZSNB010000019.1:0-19875 GCA_964608285.1 uncultured Bifidobacterium sp. | reverse complement strand
CCCGGTGTCGCCGGTCAGGACGGCGAATGCGGCTTGAGCGCGTATCAGGTGTGGTTGCTGCTCGGCAACGAGGGCACGGAGGCCGACTTCATCGCCTCGTTGAAGGGTGATCAGGGCGACAAGGGAGACCCCGGTGCGCCGGGAACGGGCGGCCTCGGTGACTTCGGCAGCTTCTGGGACACCACGAACCAGGGCGATCGGAACCTCGACCCGTCCTTCCAGGCGGACACCGCCTATTCGATGACCTTCAACAACTCCGATCCCGGCAATGTCGGTGTGTCAATGACATCGGGTTCACGCATCACGTTCTCGCGTCCGGGCACCTACAACATCGCGTTCTCGGCCCAGATCTCCCGTAGCCAGGGCGGTAGTGCCAACCTCGTGAGCATCTGGCTTGCTCGCAACGGCTCGAATGTGGCCGATAGCACCACCGACCTGACCCTCGTCTCCAACGGTCATCGTTACGTGGCCGCATGGAACTTCTTCGTCGAGGTGGAGTGCGACCCGACCTGCGACTACTACCAGTTGAAGTGGTCGAGCGATCTCCAGTACACCGGGATCATCTACGACCCTCCGCGCTCCAATCCGTCGCGTCCTGCTGTCCCGTCCGTCATCCTCACCGTCAATCAGGTGCAGTGACGTCACCGTTGCGTCAGTCGCGCGGTGTGACGAGGTCCTCGGCGTTCTGACGCACCTGCCAGTCGCGGTCGGTGAGGGCGTGCTGCAGTGCCGCCTCCACCTCGGGGCCCTCGAACGGGGCGAGGGCGAGCACGGCACGGCGGCGCACGGCGGGCTTGTCCCGGCAGGCCGCGAGGATGGCCGGCAGTCCCCGTGGGTCGCCGATGGCTCCGAGCGCAGCAGCACAGGCCTCGCGCACGAGTGCCTCGGGATGAGCGGTGCAACGGTCGATGAGCAGCTCGATGTCGGCGTCACGCGGGTGTTCCCGCTCGCCGAGGGCCCAGGCGGTCATCTCGGCGACGAACACCTCGGGGTCGTCGATGAGTCGGGAGACGTCCGCTCCGGGTTCGCCGGCCGCCATCTCGGCCGCGGTGCGCCGCACCTCTCGGTCGGGGTCGTCCGCTGACGTCTCGATCTCGGCCGCGGTCAGCACCCCGATGCGGCGGAGGGCCCGCAGGGCACTGGCACGCACGAGAGGCTCGGGATCGCCGAGCGCGTCGCGTGCCGTGTCGACGTCACCCCGGAAACCGGCCTCGATGACCTGCCAGCGTCGTTCGGTTCCCATCGCGCTCCGCTCAGCCGAGCAGCCCGCCGACGACCTGTAGAGCCAGGGCGAGAGCGATCGCGACGATCACCGCGACGAGAGCCCCGACGAGCACCGCTCCTCCCCCCAGCTTGCCCGCGGCCCGTAGTCGTTCGCCGGGTTGGGGTTCGCGATGGAGGGGCGTCTCGAGCTGTTCCACCGGGACGGGAACAGGTCGACGTCCCGCGGGGAGGCGCAGCCGGTCGAGGGCCCGCAATGCCCAGAAGGCGCCGACCACGACGACAAGGGCGGCGATGGCAGTCTGTTCGGCGGTGACCGAGAGCACTGGCCACGCGATAGACACGGATGCGGACATGACGAACATGAGCGATGACATGGTAACCCTGCCCCCGCCGCGGCCGACGGCCTCGGCCCGGTCGTTGCGCATGGCCCTGCCGCTGCTCACCCTGTCATGGACCGTGCTCGCCGTCATCCTCGTGTCGTCGGTGGTGCGCGTGCAGCGTTGGGAAACGGCCCCGGGTTCCGCCCTCGCGGTCGCCCCGCGCATCTCGTTCACGGCGGGAACGGACGAGCCACCCGAGCGCGACTCGACCGAAGGCGGCATCATGTTCGTCACCGCTCTCACGGGGCAGCTCTCCGCCCTCGACGCGGTGCTCGGCTGGATCGATCCCCACGTGCAGGTGCAGACGTTCGAGGAGAGATTCGGCACGCTCACGCCATCGCAGGTGCGACGCCTCGGTTACCAGTCGATGGTGGGGTCGAAGGAGATCGCCGAGTACGTCGCCATGAAGCGGCTCGGCTTCGAGGCCGAACTCGTCGAGGGTGACGTCGTCGTCGAGCAGGTGGTGTGCGAGGGGACCCTGCCGGCCGTGGCCGCCTGCACGGTGCTCGACATCGGCGAGACGATCATCGCCCTCGACGGCGTGCCCGTGCCCACCCTCACGGCGCTCTCGGAGCAGATGGCGAACCGCAAGGTCGGGGACTCGGTCGATCTGAGCGTCATTCCCTACTCGAAGGACGCGACCGACAAGGACCCCGACTCGGCGGAGACCCGCACCCTCACCCTCATGGAGGATCCCGACACGCCCGGTCGGCCGATCATCGGTTTCATCCCTGCGGACACCCGCACGGTGTCGCTGCCGTTCCGCGCGGAAATCTCCACCGCCGGCATCGGCGGACCGTCGGCGGGTCTGGCCTTCACCCTGGCGCTCCTGGACGAGCTCACGCCCGGAAACCTCATGGGCCGGGGGAAGGTGGCGGCGACGGGGACGATGTCGGCCGACGAGACGGTCGGCGCCATCGGTGCCCTGGAACAGAAGGCGGTCGCGGTGCGCGAGGCGGGTGCGAGCATCTTTCTCGTCCCGGCGACGCAGACCGAGGCCGAACTCGCCGCCGCGCGCCGAGCCGCCGGCACGGCGGTGCGCATCGTCCCGGTGGCCACGCTCGCCGAAGCCCTCGCCGCCCTGAGGGCCAACGGGGGAGCACCGTTCGACGAGCCGGGAGTCTGAGAGGCGACACCTCGTCGGTCGCCATGTGCGATTGACACCATTTGAATGGAACAGCCTCCTACTGTGGAACGCGATGGCTTTGTCGTTCTCGCGTCCCGATCCCGCGTCGCCGACCGCTGTGGGTGCGGCCTCGTTCCCCGTGGCACGACGGGGATACGACCAGACCGAGGTCCGCGACTTCCTGCGCATGGTGGCCGCCGAACTGGCCCGACTGCAGGAGCGCGAGCAGTTCCTCCAGGCCGAGGTGCGCGCATTGCAGACCCGCGGCATGTCGGCTCCGGGACGTCTCGACGAGGAGACGGTGGCCACACTGCTCGGCGAGGAGGCCGCCCGCGTGCTCACCGTGGCGCGCGACGCGAGTCAGCAGATCCGCGAGCGCGCCGAGGAAGCCGCAACCCGGCTCGTCAAGGAGGCCGCCGAGGATGCGGCGCGCATCCGCGAGGCGGCCCACCTCGAGGCCGTTCGGATACGTGAGGACGCCGTCCATGACGCCGATGCCGCGGTGGAGGAGTCGAAGCGTCAGGGTCGCGACATGGTCGTGGAAGCGCGCGAATACCGCGAGAAGGTGCTCGCCGAACTGGTGCGCAGGCGCGAGGCAGCGCACGCACAGATCGAGGAGCTCGTACACGGTCGCGAGCGGCTGCTCGCCGCGTTCGAGCGCGCCCAGCTGGCCGCCCAGTCGGTGATCGGTGAGTTGTCGGGGGCCCACGAGGAACCGGAGTTCATCGTCGACCTGTCCCCGGTGACCGGGCCGGTGCCGGTGGTGAACCCACGGCATCCCTCGTTGCCCACCCGGACCGAGATGCCCCGCGAGACGGAGGCGGAGGTGGAACCTACGTTCCCCGAGGTCGTGCCGACGTCGGGCGAGATGTCCGTGATCATCGAGGAAGAGATGGTCGTGCACGAGACCGTGGATGCGATCGACGGACATGTGGAGGAGACCGCGACACCCGTGATCTCCCTCATCGAGTCCGATGATGTCGTCGCACCCGATCACGTCGTCGACGACGTCCGAGAAGAGTCCGTCGACGATGTCGTGGATCGAGTCGAGGACATCGTCGAGGATCCGGCGACCGATGCAGTTCCGGCGACCCCCTCGGCCCGGGAGATCGACGACGTCTCCGGTGGATCCCCCTCGAACATCGTCAACATCTTCGACCGTTCCCGCCGGCCCGTGCCCGTCCCCGTGCCCGAGGAAGTGCCCCAGATCATGCCGGAGGATGAGACCGCACCTCCGGCGGAACCCGAGCCATCGGTCGAGTCCCGGCCCCGCATCGTGGCCGCCACTCCGGACAAGTTGCCGCCGGCCCACGGTCACCGTCCGTCGGCGGAGGAGACGAACGACCTCTTCTCCCGATTGCGCGGAGCCTCCACCGCCGAGGTGGCCCGTCGTTCGCAGACACGCACCGGGTCGGGCCATCCCGTGCACGAATCTCCCGCGCCGAAGTCGTCGTCGAGGTCCTCGTCGACGAGGAAGCCGTCGACCGAGACGACGCGCCCTCCGTCCGGGTCGTCCCCGGCCAAGGCGCTTCACCCGTCCGCTCCCGCGCCGACCCCCATCGGTGAGGAGACGTTCGCGACGCGTGATCGCACCGTCGACGAGGTCGCGGCGTCGATGACGCGCAAACTGCGTCGCATGCTCGTCGACGAGCAGAACGAGGTTCTCCAGCATGTCCGCCAGAAGAGGTCGTCCATGACCATCGATGCCCTGCTGGGTGCGACGTCGGCTCACCTCGATCGTCTCGTGCGCGGTCTCTCCGACGACTCGGCGGTGGCGGCCGGCGCCGGTGCGCGCGCGGTGAGGGACCTCGGTGGTCAGGCGCGCCGGGTGAGGCCGGACCGGATCTCGGTCGAGGTGGGTGATGCCCTCGACACCTCGTTCATCGGCAAGTTCAGGGCGGAGATGGCGGGCATCATCGAGAAGTCCGCCGGCGACCGGCAGGTCCTGACGGCCGCGGTGCGCGACCTGTACCGCACGTGGAAGGGCGACGCGGTGGAGGCCGTCGCGAGGGACGCCGCGGTGCGGGCGTTCGGATCCGGCCTCGTTCATTCGCTCGAGCCGGGTTCCGCGGTGGCGTGGTTCGTGCACCCCGCGGACCCTTGTTGCAGCGATTGCGAGGACAACTCCCTCGGCGGTCCGGTCGTGGCCGGTCATGCCTTCGCCGCGGGATCGGTGCAGGCACCCGCTCATCCGGGTTGCCGCTGTATGGTCTGGCCCGTGCGCAACTAGCGTCACGGTCGTGCGCAATCCCTCCGATCTTCCCCCCCGCGGCCCCGGCGTCATTCGTCTCAACATCGGGCGCCCGTCCCGGGGGCGGATCCTCGTGTCGGTCCTCGTCGGGCTCGTGCTGCTCCTCGTGCTGGGAGCGCGCGGTCTCTCCTCTTTCTTCGTCGACTACCTGTGGTTCGACGCCGTCGGTCGTGACGACGTGTACTGGGGCGTGTTGCGGGCGCGCGCCGAGCTCGCGGGGGTGTTCGTCGTCGGTGTCGCCGCCTTTCTCTGGCTCAATCTCATCATCGCCGACCGCCTGGCGCCCCCCGTGCTGCCCGACACCCCCGAGGACCGCACCATCATGCGCATCCGCGAGGTCACGGCCTCGGCGCGCGGTCGTCTGCGGGTGGGGGTCGCCCTCGTCATCGGGCTCATGCTCGGTCTGCCGGCTTCGTCGCAGTGGCAGGAGTGGCTCATGTTCCGCCATGCCGAACCCTTCGCGGACGCCGATCCGCTCTTCAACCGCAACGTCGGCTTCTACGTCTTCCGTCTCCCGTTCGCCCAGTTCGTCGTGTCGTGGGCCTTCGGGGCGCTCGTGCTCGTCCTCCTCGTCACCACGGCGTTCCACTTCGCCAACGGCAGCATCCGTCCCCAGGACCGCGTCCAGCGGGTCTCCCCCCAGGCCAAGGTCCACCTGTCAGTGCTGCTGGCCGCCGCGGCACTGCTGCGCGCCGCCGCCTACTGGCTGTCGCGCTTCGAACTGACCGGCTCGACGCGGGGTGTCGTGCGCGGAGCCCTCTACACCGACGTCCAGGCCCAGCTGCCCGCCACGGACCTCATGATCCTCGTGTCGTTGGCGGTGACCGCCCTGCTGCTGTGGAACGTGCGTCTGCGCGGATGGCGCATCCCGGCGATGGCTGTCGGTCTGTGGGTGGTGGTCGCACTCGTGGCGGGAGCCATCTATCCCGCCGTTATCCAGCGCTTCGTGGTGCAGCCGAACGTGAGCACCCGCGAGTTGGAGTACATCCAACGGAACATCGAGGCCACCAAGTCGGCGATGGACATCGACGACGTCGAGCGGGTCCCCGTGTCGTTCGGGTCCATCGACGCGGCCGCGGTGGAGGCGGACGACGAGCCGTTGCGCGACGTGCGCCAACTCGACCCGGTGCAGATGCGGGCGCGGTTCTCGCTCGACCAGGGTCTCACCTCCTTCTACGGGGTGCGCGACCTCGACGTGGACCGCTACATGATCGACGGACGGATCCAGCAGGTGCTGGTCGCGAGCCGCGAGCTCAACAGCGACGGCATCCCGAACCGCACCTGGGTGTCGCGGCACCTCATCTACACCCACGGTTGCGACCTCATCGCCGCTCCCGCATCGCTCGCGACGGAGGACGGTCGTCCGTCGTACCTCGACCTCGGCGTGGAGCGACCCGAGGTCTACTTCGGCGACCGTCTCGGCGGATACGCCATCGTGGGCACCGAGCAGCGCGAACAGGCCTGCCCCGGGGAGACCCAGGAGCCCTACGCGGGCGGGACAGGGGTGAAGATCAACGGTCTCCTGCGCCGTCTGGCACTGGCCATCAACTTCGGCGAGTTCAACCTCTTCGGTTCGAACCTCATCACCGAGGACTCCGAGATCCTGCTGGTGCGCGACGTCGCCGACCGAGTGCGCAAGGTGGCTCCGTTCCTCCATCTCGATGCCGATCCCTTCCCGGTGGTGGTCGAGGGTGAGATCAAGTGGATCGTGGACGCGTACACCACGACCAACCGCTATCCCTACGCCCAGACCGCGCGCACGAACGACCTCCCGTCGGAGAGCGGCCTGAACCACACCTTCAACTACGTGCGCAACAGCGTGAAGGCGGTCGTGGACGCCTACACCGGCGACGTCACCCTGTACCGGGTGGACGAGCAGGACCCCATCGCCCGCATGTGGGCGGCCGCGTTCCCCGATCTCTTCAGCGACGCCGACGCCGTGCCCGAGTCGTTGCGTATGCACTTCCGCTACCCCGAGGACCTGTTCCGGGTGCAGACGAACATGTTCGGTCGCTACCAGTTCGCCGAGGCCACGTTGTTCTTCAATCGCGACGCGGCCTGGAGCGTGGCCCAGGCCCCGCCCATCGAGCCCGAGGGGGCCGTCGCCGGCTCCACCACCGGCACAGTCGGGGCGACCGGCGCGCCCGTCGATGCGATCGACGCCGCCGACTCGGCGCTCGCCCGTTTCAATCCGTACTACAGCATCTTCCACGCTCCGGGAGGGACGGGGACGACCGGGGAGTTCTCCATGGTGCGACCCTTCGTGCCGTTCTCCTCCGACGACAGCCGCAAGGAGCTGCGCGCCCTCATGGTCGTGTCGAGCGACCCGGCGACGTACGGGCGAATCACCGTCTACGAGATCGAGGCACCCCTGCCCGCCGGTCCGGCGACGGTCGTCGCCGAGTTCGAGAGCGACGACGTCATCGCCGCGGTCATCACGCCCCTCGACCTTCGGGGTTCGCGCGTGACCTACGGAGACCTGCAGGCTGTTCCCGTCGGTCGGGGCGTCATCTATCTGCGGCCGATGTTCGTGCAGCCGAACGATGCCGACGCCAAGCAGGTGTTCGTGCGCAAGATCCTCGCCCACTACGACGGGCGATCGGTCATCGGCGACAATCTCACCGACGTGATGATCCAATTGTTCCCGGGTTTCTCGCTGAATCTCGGTGACCGGGTGCAGGGGACGGGGTCAACCCAGACGACGGTGCCGGGCGGCTCGTCCACGACCACGACGACGGTGCCCCAGACCCAGACCCCGGCGCAGTTGCTCGCGCGCGCCGAGCGGTTGTTCGCCGAGGCCGACGCGGCCCTGGCGAAGTCACCGCCGGACTTCGCCACCTACCAGGCGAAGCTCGCCGAGGCCCGGGCTCTCGTGCGTCAGGCGCTCACGTCGGTGGGCGGTTGAGCAGCCGGTCGGCGAGTTCGGCGAGATCCTTGCGGAAGGCGATCTCGTAGCGGGCCTGTTCGGCCGCCAACTGGACCTGCACGGAACGGAGCGCCTCGACGGACTCGCGCACCGCGGGATCCGCGACGTCCCGAGCGAGTCTTTCGATCTCGTCACCGAGTTCGTGGAGCTGACGCGACAGTTCCGTCCCCATGCCCGACACGCGGGCCTCGAGCGCCGCGAGACGCTCGGCCACGTTGCGGGCCGTGTCACGGTCCCCGGCTGCGGCGTCGGCCTGGGTGTCGAGTGTCTCGCGCAGGCTCGCCACCTCGGATTGCAGGGACTCGATGGCCCGCGCGGTTTCCTTCCTGCGGGAGAACATCGTGGGAGCGGGACCTTTCGCTGTCGAGCCGGGTCGTTCCCCGGTTGCCGGTCACACGGTAACGGACGTGCGCCGTCGTGGGGATGTTCCGACCCGCCTGTAGGGTTCGATCATGTCGCGCTTCGCCCGTGTCATTCCGCGAGGTCGTGGATCGGCGCGTGTCGTGGTGGTGGCGATTCTCGCTTTCGGCGCGAGTCAGGCGGTGGCCGGCGCCATGGGCTGGGAGGCGGTCCTCGTGGGGTCATCGGACTCCGACGAATCCCGCGTCGCGCTGCCGGGTGACGGATCGATCGGGGAAGACGCCTCCACGCCGGAACCCACGGTCCCCGGTGAGGCACCGACCACGGTTTCGACGGACGGGGAGGTGCCCCGAGATGATGCCCCCGGTTCGCCGGCCCGCATCCTCGATGTGGAAGCGCCCGCTTCGCTACAGCCGGGGGACGACCTCGTCGTGAGATGGCGTGTGTCCTCACCCGTCGAAGTGGAGACGTGGATGAAGGTGGGCGGAGCCAACGGGTGGGTCGACTGGTGCGGATTCCCCACCCGCGGCGTTCCGAGCGGAGCCGAAGGGGACGTGGTCTACGAAGCCCGATGTGCGCTCCCCGAGACGCTTCCCAATGGGGTGCTCACGGTGTTCATCGATGCGATCGACGTGGCTCTCGGCAACGAGGTGCAGGTGGAGGTCGTCGTCGTTGGCGGTTCCGAGGACGACGACGCGCCCGTTGTGTCCGACGTGGAGATCGACGCGTCCGCTTCCGGTCCGGGTGGCACGATCAGGGTGACGTGGCGGGCCACCGACGAGACGGGAACCGCAGGGGTGATGCCGTGGGTGGTGGGTCCGAACGGATTCATGGTGGACGATGCATCTCGTCCATGGGCGACGTTTCCGGTCGGCACCCTGGAGACGGGCACATCGATCGACGGGACGTACAGTGCGGTGGTGAGACTCTCGGACACCGCGGTGCCGGGGAGTTACTGGATCTGGTTCAGTGCTCGGGACGTGCTGGGCAACAGATTCGCGGATTTCACCCCCGCCGCTCGTTTTTCCCTACGCTGACCCTCGGATCCGGTGAGAACCGGAGGGGGCCGCATGAACGACGACATCTCGCCAGATCGGATTCCGTCGAGGACACCCGACCCGCCACCACCTCTCAGCGGCGAGCCTCCGCGGCCTGACTCGTCGAAGGTGCCGTTCGTTGTCGCGGTTGCACTCCTCGTCCTGGCACTGATCGTGGGCGGGGTGGGCTCCAGCATCGGATCCGAGGAAGGCGAGATGTGGAAGGGCCTGGGGGAACTCGTCTCCGGCGTCGCCATCACAATCGCGGTGATCGGGGGTCTCTTCGTCCTCGGTGGTGTCCTGTCGGGTCGGCGATCGACGTCCTCGCGACGGGAGTCGCACGAGACCGGGACGCCACTCGCTCCTCCGGTTCTTCCTCCGCCTCCGCCTCCGCACACGGTCGCGCCCCCACCACCACCGTCCCCGACATCATCGGGCGAGCCTCCGGTGCCGGGCAACGGGTCGACCCGGTCCGGGTGTGCCAACAGCATCCCGTACGTCCTCGGAGGGGTGAGCGTCTTCCTGGGACTCGTCCTGATCGGTGCTGAGCGGGGACAGGAGTTCTGCGGACAAGAGGGGTACGAGTTCTCGTGCAGCCTGTCCGAGTTGTTGTATGCGGTCGGCATTCTCCTTTTCGTCGCCGGGGTGGGCCTCATTCTCGCCGGGATCGTCTCGTCGCGGGTCTCGGCATCGAAGAGAAAGAGAGCGGTGTTCACCCCGCCAGGGAATCGGGTCGCGACCTCGATCCGACCCAGGACAGCGGCGGACAGGGTGATGACGATTGCCGCCACCGTCCAGATCGTCCATGCCATGGCACTCATCAACTTCTCGTCTTCGGGTGGGAACGGGTTCACCCTGATGCTCGTGGACTTCGGCGTCGATCCGGCTTGGGTGTTCGTGGCGGCGATGGCCATGATCGGCTCCTCGGTGCTCGTCCTGAGCGGACGCCGGGGTGGTCGGGAATCCGTGGTGGCGCTGCAGTGCGCCTTGCTCATCTATCTGGCGCTCCAACTCGTCGGCTCGGCTCCATCCGGGTACGTCCTGCTCTCCAGTGGCGGGTTCTACGACCGGGAGTTCACCCTGCTCAACGCCGCGGTGTGCGGTGCCGTGCTCGCGCTCGCCGTGAGAGCACGGTCGCAGCCGACAGCATGACCCCGGGAGCACCCGTCCGTTGTCCGTGGTCGGAGGGAAGTCCCGAGTACATCGCCTATCACGATGATGAATGGGGACGACCCGTCACCGACGAGACGCGTTTGTTCGAGAAGATCTGTCTCGAGGGTTTCCAGAGCGGTCTCTCCTGGATCACGGTGCTGCGCAAGCGGGAGAACTTCCGCCGGGCCTTCGCCGATTTCGACCCGGTGAAGGTGGCTCGCTTCGACGAGCGCATGGTCGGGCGACTCCTCGGTGATGAGGGCATCATCCGTCACCGGGGCAAGATCGAGTCCACCATCAACAACGCCCGGCGTCTGCTCGCCATGCACGAGGCCGGGGAGTCGCTCTCCGGAATCGTGTGGTCGCACGCCGACCGTCGGCACATCGCTGCCCCGGCCGACATGGCGCACCTGCCCGCCGCCACCCCCGCCTCGACCGCCCTGTCGAAGGCGTTGAAGTCCCGCGGGTGGTCCTTTGTCGGCCCCACCACGATGTACGCGATGATGCAGTCCGTGGGGGTGGTGAACGACCATCTCGCTGCGTGTCATGTCCGTCGAGCGTGCGAGGCCGAGCGTCGCGGTCGCCTCGCTCTTTTGCAATCCCGGGCCCCGGGGGTACACTCGAAGCCACGACGCGGGGTGGAGCAGTCCGGTAGCTCGTCGGGCTCATAACCCGAAGGTCGCAGGTTCAAATCCTGCCCCCGCCACAGAGAGGTGAACAACCCACCAATCAAGAACGACCGACCCGAGAGGGTCGGTCGTTCTCGTGTGTCACCACCATCGGAGTCCGGAGTCCGTGCCGGTGTCGTGCCCGGTGAATTCGGTGGCTTACCGCTGGTACGGTCGGGAACGTCGGCCAGTTGATGAGCCGACGATCGGGGGGAACGTGAGCATCTCGGATGATCCGGGCGGAGGAGGCATGACGCCTCCACCCCCTCCACCCCCCCCTCCTCCACCACCAGTTCCTGGTGGTGGAGGAGGGGTAACCGCCAACAGGAGATCCCGCGGGGTGGGTTGTTTGATCCTCGTTCTCGTGCTCGTCCCCCTTGTCGGGGGTCTGGTGTTGATCATGCTCGGATCGCCGAGTGGGACAAACAATCCGTGCAAGAACTACCCCGAGGACGGCTTCTGCAGCCTGGGTGAGATGATTCGTGGCTTCGGGTACATGCTGGTGGGCACCGCATTCATGGTCATCGCCGTCGCCGTGTTTCAGGCGCGCAGAAGGAGGAGATAGCCGACGAGTGGGGGCGCGGCCCTGTCAGGTCGCTCGGGCGTGATGCCAGTCCCCCGTCCTCGAATGCGGCGGCCACCACCAACGATGTCGTGAGATCGGCGACCATCACGTCGTTGACCCTGTATTCATTTGTGCAGTCGGCGTGCATGTCGTGAATGATCTCCGACAATGTCACGACCACACGATCGCCGGCTTGCTCCATGCGTTCGACGTGGCCGAGGATCGCCCGGTGCGGGGAGTGTGCCGGTACAGCCGTGGCGATCAGTACGACTGGGACGCGGCTCTGGTGGAGCCGGTGGGGCGGGTCACCGAGGTCGGTTTATTCCACGCAGAACGCCGCTCACGGGAGCAATCCGGACCCGATTGCGAAATCCGGTCGCGGTCGGGTCGTCACCAACGCGCGCGGGACTCCTCGGCGAATCCCTGCAGGTCACCGAACTCGTGGCGCTTCCCGTCGTCGTCCACCACCGACCTGGATCACGTCCCGAACACCTGATGCGTCTCGCCGCGCATCACCTTGGTGTCGATGACGCTGTGCTTTTCGCGGCGGGGGGTGAGGACCACATTGATGTGACCCCCGGCGTCGCGCACCCGCCAAGGCTTCATCGGGTAGTCCCAGTCATGGGACCACTCGAGCTCGCGCCCGATCTTGGAGAGGCGACCGTCGACGAAGATGCCGTTCTCCGTGTAGCCGGTTCCCTCCGTCCACTTGCCCCCGACCTGCAGGCCGATGACCGACCCGTCGTTCGACCGACCGGCCCCGCCGCCCCAGTTCCAGACGGTCCGGTAGGCCCAGCGACCGCGTCCGATGTCGATCACCCCCCAGGCGTTTGCATCCGCGCCGAAGAAGTCGAGGTTCGCCACCACGCCGGTGATGATGAGGTCTCCGGCGTGGATCGACCAGTAGTCCCACTTCTTCTTGCGGCCGGGGTTGCCGCGGTGGTTGCCTGTTTGGAGAAGATGCCGTGACCAACCGCGCACCGCAGGGTTCAGTCGCCGGCCGTCGGCCGCCGGCCGCCGGCCACGGCCAGGAGGACGGGCTCGGTGATCTCGTTCTCGTGCGTGGTCATGACCGAAGTGTTGCAGGCGTCAGACGCGTCACCGGAGTCCGTCGAGGGTCAGCCGGTGCAGTCGGTGCAGTACTGGTCGGGACGTGGCTCGCCGCGCAGGAACGCCGTGAGCCACGCGATGAAGCTCTCGCCGTTCATCGACTGTGTGTAGAGGTTCGCGGTGCCGAGCACGGTGTGGCCGTTGCCGGGGCTGATCCAGGCGGCGACCGGTGTGCCGCCCGCCTCGATGCGGGCCTCGCCGGCCTTCATCGTGTCGACGAGATTCCCGGGCTTCAACCCGGCCAGCGCGGCGTAACCGGTCAGGACGCGGTCGAAGGCGTAGTCGAGTCGGGCGAAGGAGATGCCGGGAACTCGCTCTGCCGCGGTGAGGAACGTGAAGGCCGGCGTGAAGTCGGCGACCGAGATGTCGGCGAACTCGGGCCAGTCGGGAAGGGCATCGATGGTCCCCCAGTTCGACACGACGAGGCTCATCGCGTCGGGGATGGCCCCGCCACTGTCGGCCACCACGCGGATCGTGGCCTCGGGCAGAAGCTCGGCCGCCAGACCGGCGTACACCGGGGTGGGGAAGGCTCCGGCACTGGAGCCGGCCACGACGAGTGTCTCGGCGTCGGGGAAACGCTCCGCCATGGCCTCGAGTGCGGTGCGACCGTTGACGAAACCCTTGTGCTCCACGGTCACGCCGTCGCCGTAGTCCTTCGTCACGTCGCCGGCATGGACATCCCCCGTGCAGTACGGCACGAACACCATCGAATAGCCCGCGAGTGGATTCGCCGGATTGCCGAGGTCGAAGATGCCGTCCTTGGCGGCGAAGCCACCATCGTTGCCCACGACCTGCTTGAAGGTCGCCGTGCCCGGGGAACACGTGACGGCGTTGAAGCATGCGCCGCCGCCCTCGAGGAAGAAGACGACCTTCGTCGGATCGGCCTCGCGCACGAAATAGGCCCAGGGGGAGCCGTCGGCGCACATGCAGTCATCGGGCGCATCCACTCGCTCCCATTGGGCGGGGTAGTCGGCGGGCAGGAGCGGGGCGGTGGAGGCGGTGGTGTCGCTGCCACCTCCGTCGCCCGAGCCACAGGCAGCGAGGCCGGCGGTGAAGGCGAGTGCGAGAGCGACCACCGCGAGGCGGCGCGAGTGGCGGACGATGGGATGACGCACGAGTGAACTCCCCCTGACGAGCGTGTGACCAGTCTGCCCCACGATGCGGTCCGTGACGGCGAACGAGGGTCTGTTTCCGGTGGCTCGTTACCGTGTCACCATGGATGATTCCCCGGGATCCGGACCCGCGGATCGGGGACCTGTTTCTCGTCTCGATCGCCGGCTCGGGTTCGGCGATGCGGTGACCGTCGGACTCGGGGCGATGATCGGCGCCGGGGTGTTTTCCGTGTTCGCTCCCGCGGCGGCGGCCGCCGGGACGTGGCTGCTCCTCGGGTTGGCGGTCGCCGCCGTCGTGGCGGCGTGCAATGCCTGGTCATCGGCGCGCTTGGCGGCCGTGCACCCCCGCTCGGGAGGCACCTACGTGTACGGGCGCGAGCAGCTCGGTCCCTTCTGGGGATTCATCGCGGGGTGGGCGTTCGTCATCGGCAAGACCGCGAGCTGCGCGGCCATGGCCCTCACGGTCGGCGCGTATGCGTGGCCGGGTCGTGAGAATCTCGTCGCCGTCACGGCGGTCCTCGCCCTGGTCACCGTCAACTATCGCGGCGTGCACAAGACGGCTCGGGTGACCCGCGTCGTCGTCGCACTCGTTCTCGTCGCGCTCGGGGTGGTGGTCGTGGGTGCCCTGGCCGGTGGATCGGTTCGGGCCGAGCATCTCACCGACTGGTCGGGCGGCGACGGGGTGCGGGGCGTCCTGCAGTCGGCCGGATTGTCGTTCTTCGCCTTCGCGGGGTATGCGCGGCTCGCCACCCTCGGTGAAGAGGTGGTCGACCCCGCTCGCACGATTCCCCGGGCCATCCCCGTCGCTCTCGGAATCACGCTCGTCGTGTACGCGATGGTGGCCGTGGCGGTGCTCGCCGCCCTCGGCCCCGATCGGCTCGCCGAAGCGGTCGCACCCCTCGATGCCGCCGTGCGCGCGGGAGACCTCGACGTGCTCTCGCCGGTGGTGCGGATGGGAGGTGCCCTCGCCGCGCTCGGCGTGTTGTTGTCGTTGATGGCGGGGGTCGGTCGGACGATCTTCGCCATGGCCGAGCACGGGAACATGCCGAGGGTGCTCTTCGCCGTGCATCCTCGTCATCGGGTGCCCCATCGGGCCGAGGTGACGGTGGGCGTGGTGGTGGCGGTCGTCGTCGTGGCCGGGGATGTGCGGGGTGCCATCGGATTCAGTTCGTTCGCCGTGCTCCTCTACTACGCGGTCACGAACGCCTCGGCCTGGACACTGCGGGGCGACGCGCGGCGGGTCGGCCGTGTGATTGCCGTCGCCGGCCTCGTGGGATGCGTGGTGCTGGCATTCACCCTGCCCGCGCAGAGCGTGGTGGCGGGCTCGGCCGTGCTCCTCGCGGGGACCGGGTGGTGGTGGGTGTCGGGCTCGGGTCCGTTCCGACACCGAACGGTTTGAGAGACTGGGGTCATGTCCCTCCGCGGCGCGGCCTACATCGCCGGCATCCACGAACATCCCCGCCGGGAGATCCCCGACCGCACCGTCTTCGACATCCACACCGAGGTGGCACTCGGCGCCCTCGCCGATGCCGGTCTCACGATGGCCGACGTGGACGGTCTGTTCGTGGACGGCACGACCGGGTTCGGCGTGCTGACGCTCGCCGACCATTTCGGTCTGCGGCCCCGGTACGTGGACAGCACCGAGACCGGCGGTTCGTCGTACCTGGCCCACGTGGGGCACGCGGCCGCCGCCATCGCGCTCGGGAAGTGTTCGGTCGCCCTCGTGACCCTCGCGGGCAAGCCCCGCACCCCGGACGGGCGCGTCATGTTCATGGCCGGACCGGAGTCGGCGTTCGAGTCCGGGTGGGGCCTCGGCGGTGCACCCCACACCTACGCCCTCGCGGCGCGTCGGCACATGCACGAGTACGGCACCACGTCGCGCCAACTCGCCGAGATCAAGGTGGCGGCCAGCATCCACGCCCAGCACAACCCGCACGCCTTCCTGCGCAACGTGGTGACCGTGGACGAGGTGCTCGAGTCCCCGATGATCGCCGATCCGTTGCATCGGCTGGATTGTTGCGTGGTGACCGACGGTGGCGGCGCTCTCGTCATCGTGTCGCCCGAGATCGCCCGCTCGCTCGGTCGCACGCAGGCCAAGGTGCTCGGCCACGGGGAGACGGTGAAGCACACGAGCAACGGCCGCATCGACCTCACCCACACCGGCGCGCTGTGGACGGGCCCCGCCGCCTTCACCGAGGCCGGCCTCACGCCCGCCGACGTGGACTATGCCTCCATCTACGACAGCTTCACCATCACCGTCCTCCAGACCATCGAGGACCTCGGTTTCTGCGAGAAGGGGAAGGGTGGCGAGTTCGTGCTCGACGGTGCGCTCGTGGCACCGCATGGGCGGTTGCCGTTCAACACCGACGGCGGTGGACTGTGCAACAACCATCCCTCGAATCGCGGCGGCATGACGAAGGTGATCGAGGCCGTGCGCCAGTTGCGCGGCGAGGCACATCCGGCGGTGCAGGTGCCGGATTGCCGCGTCGCCCTCGCCCACGGCACCGGGGGAAGCCTCGGCACCCGTCACGGGTCGGCCACCGTGCTGCTCGGGCAGGAGGACGCATGAACGACCTGCCCGTCACCCCGCCGACCGTGAATCCCACGACCCGCGCCTTCTGGGAGGCCACCGCCGAGGGGCGTTTCCCGTTGCAGCGATGCGACGCCTGCGACCTCGTCATCTGGTTCCCGCGTCGGCACTGCCCGTCGTGCTGGACCGAGGACCTCGCCGTGTTCGACGCGTCCGGAAGGGGTGAGGTGTACAGCTACACCGTCATCCACAAGGGGGCCAACGAGTGGAAGGACGTCGCCCCCTACGTGGTCGCCTATGTGGAACTCGCCGAGGGACCCCGCGTACTGACGAACATCGTCGGATGCGATCCGGCCGAGGTGAGGGTGGGCATGCCGGTGTGCGTCGTGTGGCACGACACGGGCACCGGATCGGCGCTCTACCGCTTCGCGCCCGCCTGACGGCACCGGATCCACCGGGACGGACGGTCAGGCGCCGACGAAACTCGTCCAGGTGAGGTCGCACACGACGCGACGCTCGAGGCACGCATCCATCTCGCCCTGCAGCACCTCGGGGTCCCAGGCGAAGAGGATGTCGCCGTGGGCGTGATGCCCACCCGAGGACAGAAGCAGGTCGGCCACGGACCGCCCCGCAAGTTCCCAGCGCACCTCGGTGACGAGCAGGGGAAGGTGCACGGGGTGGCTGTCGGGACACCCGCCGTTCACCGACGCCGTGAGATGCGCGACACCGTCACGTGCCCGCAGGTTCTCGCCGTCCCAACAGTCGGGGTATTCGAGGACGAGACGCGTCTGGGCGCTCGCGGGACAGTCGCGGGGGTGGGCCAATGGTTGGTCGTCGCGGCCGCACGTCCAGCCACTGCGCACCGAGATCATCTCGAGCCCGTTCGGCGGTGCGACGAGATCGACCCGCTCGCCGTGTGGAGGAGTGCGCAGGTAGACGGCCATCGATGCCGGATCGATGGCACCCTCGGGAGCCATGAGCGTGGGGATCCAGTAGGACGACCAGTCGAAGGGGTTGTCGCACGTCGTCTCCATCAGGGCCAATTCCGCCCACTGGGTGCGGGCGTCGACGTCGACGGCGCCGAAGAAGTCGTGCAGGTGCGAGGCGCCGGGACGGCCGGGAGCGAGGATCGGGTCATCGGGGAGGCGATGGCTGAACGCGCAGGTGACCCCGAAGGAACCGGCGTCGACACCGGGGTCGAGCGCGACCGTGCGGGGCACCTCGGTGACGGAGGCGGAGTCCACCGGGTTCTCCTCGGTCGACGCATCGTCGTCGGCGCCGAGTCGTGCACAGGCACGAATCGAGCCGATCACGACGACCACCACGAGGATGCGCCGCAGGAGGGACGCGGTGTCCGGGCTCACGGGGCGTCGGGCAGGGCGATCTCGTCGAGATTCACCGTCGGTGGCATCCGGCTCGCGGGGATGGCCGGAGCGGTGCGAGCATCGGGCATGTTCGGTTGCGGCGGCGGGTCGGCGACGTCCTTGCGGCGCACCTGGGTCTTGGTCTTGCGGTCCAGCACCTCGTCGATGGGGTAGGCGCCGTCGGCGGGAATCGTCTCGGGTGTGCCGGCGCACGAGGTGAGCCGCAGGAGTGAGGTCGGCTGGGCGGTCGTCGCGGTGTTGCCGACGAAGCAGTTGCGCGCGGTCTCCGTCGCCGAGAGGACGAGGTCGGCCACCCCGGATCGGGAGACGTGGTTCCCCTCGATGACGTTGTCATTGCTGGGGAAGGAGCGACCCATGAAGTTGGCGATGACGCCGATGCCGGCCTGGGCGTGGTCGAAGACCCGGTTGCGCACGACCGTGTTCGAGAGTCCTCCGGAGATGAGGATGCCGTGACCGTTGATGCGCAGGAGCGGAAGCAGTCCCGGGGCCGGCCCGTTGTTCGAGTGGACGAGGTTGCCGGCGAACACGGTGTTCGACTGGGGCCATCGCTTCTCGTAGTCGCCCGAGTTCGGCATGATGCCGGTGTTGTTGTGGCGGAACACGTTGTCGATGATGTAGAGGTTGTTCGAGGCGTTCGTGCCGGAGTATCCGAGGCCGTTGTATTCGGCGATCGAGTCGCGGATGACGGCGTCGCACGGGTCGCACTGGCCGATGTAGAAGCCGGCATCGGGGTGACCCGAGGCGTAACTGTGCTCGATGACCCCGCCCTCGGCGTCGAAGGCGTAGATGCCGTAGAGACCGTTGCGCACGGCCGTGAGGTACGAGGCGCGATAGCCCACCGCCTCGGTCCAGTAGAAGCCGTTCTGCTGGTAGTCGCGCGCCGTCATGTTCTCGATGGCCACGCCGTTCGCGCCGGCGACCCGGATGCCGTTGCCGAACCGGCCTTCGCCGTCGAGGATGACCTTGTTGCGGTCGACGCCGCGGATGACGATGTCGTCCACGTCCACGGTCACCGACTCGGCATAGACACCTTCCTCCACGAGGATGAGGTCGCCGGGCACGGCCATGTCGACCGCGGCCTGGATGGTGGGGGCGTCACCGGGGACGTTGATGACGTTCTGGTTCTCCGGGGTGCCCGAATCCGTCCCACAGGCGGCGAGAACGAGCGCGGCAGCGAGAGCCGCACCGACAAGGGGGGATCGACGACGCATGTCCCGAGCGTAGGGGAATCGGTGCGATGAGGGATGTGCGTTCACTCCGTCGCCGGGTGTCCGAGGAGCGGAGCCTCAGTAGTCCCCCTCGGGGATCTCGGCGAGGCCGAGATTGATGAGCACGTCGTCGTCGATCACGCCGGTCACGGGCAGCCCGATCTCCTTCTGATAGTCGATGAGCGCCTCGAGCGTTCCCGGACCGAATTCTCCGTCGACCGAGAGCGACGCGCCACGGTCCTTCAGTGCACGCTGCACGGCGCGGATCGTGGCGCCTTTCTCGCAGATGAGGATCGGCACCTCCGACTCCCGCTGCAACGGGGTGGGACAGGGGGGAATGTCGTCGTAGCGGAGGTCGTCCGCGTCGCCGAAACACCCGGCTGAGACGAGGAATTCCGGCTGCGTGTTGGCGTCCCAGATGCGACATGCCGTGTCGAGGTCGGGGAAACCGGGCGTGATGGCGACGGCGATCGGCCAGTCGGCCGAAGCCTTGGCGGTCACGCACGAACCTTCGGAAAGTGGGGCGTAGGCGTTGCAGTTGTAGGCGACCTTCCAGGCGCCCTCCTGCCAACGCAGCAGGAGTTGCGATTCACAGTCGCCGCACTCGGCGGCGTAGGCCGCATCCATGGCGACGGCCCATCCGTCCACGCAGTCGCCGATGAGGATCATCTCCACGCCGGTGCCTGTGCGGGCGGCTTCACCCGAGCACACCGGCCCGGCGGGAGCCGCCGTCGTCGTCGTGGTCGCCTCGAGCACCTCCTCGCCCGAGCCGCACCCGCTCAGAAGGACGAGGGTCGCCACGACCCCCGCCACGATCCGCCCCGTCCCCCGCATGTTCATG
>CAZSNB010000018.1:32637-34207 GCA_964608285.1 uncultured Bifidobacterium sp. | reverse complement strand
GAGTTCGATTCTCGGCGTCGCCTCCATCCGGTTGTCCGCCTCCGGTACGGGAACGGCCCCCGATGATGATCACCGGGGGCCGTCCGTGGGCGGGGAGAGCGTCGCGGGCCTCAGGATCCTCCGGCCCGGAGCCTCACCGCCCCATGTCCGTGGTTCGTCGTCAGCAGGCGGTCCGTCGACGCATCACGACGACGGTGCCCGTGCCGGCGAAGGCCAGCATCAGGCCGAAGGCCAGGAGGTCGGCCGCGTCGTATCCGGTGGAGGGCAGGGAAGGGACGGGCTGGGCGATGAAGAGCGAGAACTCGCCGCTCGGGAAGCCGTCACCGTCCGAGATGGGCCCCTGGAGGGTGAACACCCCCGTGGCGACGTCGAAGCTGTAGAGATCCTCCTCGAAGATCGCCCAACCCGTGCCCGCAGAGTCGAAGGCCATCGACGTCATCCGGCCGATCCAGTTCTCGTTGGGAAGGCCGGAGACATCCGGTCCCGTCTTGCCCCACACGACGCCGGTGGTCGGGTCGACCTTGTACACCATGTTGTCGACCGGGGGGCTGTCGTCCTCGGTGTCGTCCGCGTTGATGACGTACAGGCTGTTGTCGGCGTAGTTGAACGCCTGCACGAGGTAGTAGACGCCGTTGTCCCCGTTCACGGAGGATGAGGGAATCTCGGTCTCGGTGTAACTCGTCGTGTTCAGGTTGTAGAAGGTTCCGTCGTACTGGGTCTGTGCCGCACCCTCGGAGTCGAAGTGGATGTAGAACCCGCTCCCTCCGACGATGTCCGAGACCTTGGTCGGAGTCCCGGATTCGACGTCCATCGTCCAGAGCTCGAGGGTGCTCGTCACATTGTCCTCGGACAGGAAGTAGGCCGTCTGATTCCTGGCGTCCCAGGCGGCTCCCTTGGCGCACTTGCCGTTGGTGTTCCCGTCGCCCGCGCCGATCGGGGTCGCGGTTCCATCGGGTGCGATGGAGAACAACGAGAGATCGTTGTATCCGATCCCGCACGCCACCATGTAGATGGTGTCGGTGGCCGGCAGGGTCGCCACGGCCGCGGCCGGACTCGCCCCGAGGAGGGTGAGCGCGAGGCCGGCAACCGCGCCGAGGATGGCGGTGGTTCGTCTGTTCATGGTGTGTGTCTCTCTTTCCGGTGTGTCGGTGTGGGAACCCGTGGTTGTTCGGGCATGAGGCTGTGCGGATCGGGACGACCTGGGGTCAACACGATGAGACAGCGTTCAATGATGCTTGTATATCAGTCATTCCACGGTGCGGCACGCATCCCGAGACTCGGGTGACGCGGTCGCTCCGGCCCCGGCACCGTGGGTGTCTCGCCACCGTGGGACCCACGGATGTCGAGTCGGGAGTGGACCGTTCGTCCGAGCCCGGCGGTCGGCTAAGGGGAATCCGCGCCACTGGGCTCTCCTAGGGTGACCGCCGTGCTGGCGGAGTTGCAGTCCACCTCGGTGTGCAGGGGCTTCGGGTCCACGGTCTGGGATCGGTGTTTCTGGGTGAACAACGTCGGGTGGATCGCCGGGGCGGTGCTGTTCCTCGTCTGGGTCCCCCCGATCGTGTGGTGGATG
>CAZSNB010000018.1:0-32537 GCA_964608285.1 uncultured Bifidobacterium sp. | reverse complement strand
GCGGTGCCGCAGCGTTCCCTGACCACGAGTCGGTTGTAGGAGGGATCGGCGACGTCGGAGATCCAGCAATGGCCGTCCCGGATGCGTGTGTAGCCGAGACGGGTGGTCCGTGTGCGTTCCGTCCCGAGCGCCGCGAGCAGGGGAAAGGATCCGGCCGGGGTGGAGCCGTCACCCTCCCGGCGCACGACCCGGGTGCCGGTCCTGCCGAGGCGGGCGGTGTACGACGAGATGTTCCGCCGGACCCACGTGCCGTCGCGCAGCTCCCAGCGGTCGACGCGCGCCGTGGTCGCCCGCCAGTAGGCGGGCACGACGACGAGGAGCTGACGGGCCCCGGCGACAAGTTCGGGACGCAATCGCGAAGGGTGGAGGGGAGCCGACGCATCGACCTGCTGGGGCGCGGGCACGACGAGGGTGAGGCATGCCGCGACAGCGACCGCGAGTCCCCGGACGAGGGACGTGCGCGACGAGACCCTCACGTCGCGCAGTCTAGGAACGCCCGGACGGGCGAGCCGCCGCCGCGGGCGGTCTACGGTGTGGCCCATGAGAGTGCCCCTCACGATCCTCGATCATCTGCGCCGGGCGGAGCAGGTCTACGGCGACCGTGTGGCGGTCGTCGACGAACCCGACCAGCCGGCCGCATCCTGGGGTTCGCTCACTTATCGCGAGCTCGCTCGACGCGCGCGGGCACTGGCGGCCGGTCTCGATGCCCTCGGCGTTCCCACCGGGGCCCGCGTGGCGATGGTCAGCCAGAACTCGGCGCGTCTGCTCACGGCCTTCTTCGGTGTGAGCGGGTGGGGACGCGTCCTCGTCCCGGTCAATTTCCGGCTCGCCGCCGACGAGGTGTCCTACATCGTCGACCACTGCGGTGCCGACGTGCTGCTCGTCGATCCCGAACTCGACGGGACCCTCGCCGGGGTGACCGCCCGCCACCGCTTCGTCATCGGGGCCGAATCCGACGCGGTGCTGTTCCGCCACGGGGTCGAACCCGCCCCGTGGGAGGCGGACGAGGACGCCACCGCCACCATCAACTACACGAGCGGCACCACGGCGCGCCCCAAGGGCGTGCAGCTCACGCACCGCAACATGTGGTTGAACGCCGCGGTGTTCGGCTGGCAGACGGGGGTGAACGACCGGGACGTGTACCTGCACACCCTCCCGCAGTTCCACGTGAACGGATGGGGGATGGTCTACGCCGTCACGGCGATGGGCGGCACCCACGTCATCCTGCGCAAGGTCGACGGGGCCGAGATCCTGCGTCGCATCGATGCTCACGGCGTGACGCTGCTGTGCGGGGCACCGGCCGTGGCCAACATGGTCCTCGACGCCGCGCGCGAGCGGGGCACCGCCGGGAGGGATCGGGTGCGCATGGTGGTGGCCGGGGCCCCGCCGCCGACGACCACCATCGAGCGCATCGAGACCGAACTCGGGTGGGAGTTCATCCAGATCTACGGTCTCACCGAGACCTCCCCGCTCCTCACCATGAACCGCTCACGCGCGGAGTGGGACGGACTCTCGCCCGCGGAGAGGGCGGCGCGTCTCGCGGCAGCCGGCGCACCGGCGCTCGGCGTGCAGGTGCGCATGAGTCCCGACGGCGAGGTGCTCGCACGCGGCAACCACGTCATGGAGGGCTATTGGGAGCAACCCGACGCGACGGCGGCGGCCATCGTGGACGGGTGGTTCCACACCGGGGACGGGGGAACCATGGACGACGCGGGGTACGTGACCATCTCGGACCGCCGCAAGGACGTCATCGTCTCGGGCGGGGAGAACGTGTCGTCGATCGAGGTGGAGGATGCGATCTTCTCCCACCCGGAGGTGGCCGAGGTCGCCGTCATCGGCATCCCGGACGAGAAGTGGGGCGAGACGGTGCTCGCCCTCGTCGTGCGCACCCCCGGGTCTGCGCTCGCGGCGGAGGACGTCATCGCCCACGTGCGCGCGAGGTTGGCCGGGTACAAGTGCCCGAAGAAGGTCGAGTTCCGCGAGGCACTCGACCGCACGGCCACCGGGAAACTGCAGAAGTTCCGCCTGCGCGCCCCCTACTGGGAGGGTTACGACCGCGGGGTCAACTGAGCCGGTCGGGTCAGCGGGCGTGGGTCACGCCGCCGTCGACGACGACCGTCGAACCCACGACGTAGTCCCCGGCCCGCGATGCCAGGTAGATGGCGGCACCCGCCATGTCCTCGTCGGTGCCGATCCGCCCCGACGGGATGCCGGCCGAGATGGCGTCGGCATGGTCGCGGGCGGCCTTGTTCATCTCCGAGGCGAAGGCGCCCGGCGCGATGGCGGAGACGACGATGCCCTCGCCGACGAGCCTCAGGGCCATGCGCTTCGTCATGTGGATGAGGCCGGCCTTGGATCCGGCGTAGGGGTAGGTCTCGAGCATGTTGATCGACAGGCCGTCGATGGAGGCGATGTTGATGACCTTGGCGAGGTGGCCGTCGCGCACTCCCTTGCGCAGCAGTGGCGCGAGTTCCTTGGTGAGGAAGAACGGCGTCTTGAGGTTGAGGTCGACGACCTTGTCCCAGCCCGACTCGGGGAACGAATCGAACGACTCGCCCCATGCGGCTCCGGCGTTGTTGACGAGGATGTCGAGTGCGTCCTCACGGTCGGCGATGGTGCGGGCGAGGGCCTGCATGCCGTCGAGGGTCGAGACGTCGCCCGGTACCGAGATGCACTCGCCCCACTGGCTCAACTCGGCCGCCGCCGCGTCGCACTGGGCCGCCTTGCGCGCCGTGATGTAGACGCGGGAGCAGCCGGCTTCGAGGAAACCGCGGGTGATCATCGCACCGATGCCGCGCGAGCCTCCCGTCACGAGAGCGACGCGACCGGACAGGGAAAAGAGGTCCTTCATGGCGCTCACAGTAGACGGCGGAAGGTCAGGTTGATGCGGGCGGAGGACACCCGGGTGGTCCGGGCGATCCGGTGCATCCAACAGGCCTGGGAGCGCCCGGACATGACGAGCAGCGAGCCGTGGGGGAGAAGGACCGACACGCGCTCCCCGGTGGATCGATGGCGCAGGTCGAACCGTCGCTCGGCTCCGAGGCTCACCGAGGCGATCACCGGCTCCGGGCCGAGAACCGGCTCGTCGTCGGCGTGCCATCCCATCGAGTCCGCGCCGTCGCGGTAGAGGTTCGCCAGCACGCCGTTGAACGTCGTCCCGGCCACCCGACCACAGCGGTCGCGCAGGTCCGCGAGCAACGGCGTCCACGGAACGGGTGGGCGCGGCGATCCCGAGTAGGTGTAGGCGGCCGTCTCGTCGCCGTGCCACACGGAGAGTCGGGGCTCGGGGACGGCGCGTCCGAACATGGTGATGGTGTGGATCTTCCATGGTTCCTCCTCCCGCAGACGGGCCAGCACCGTGTCGGCCTCGTCGGGCGCGAGGAAGGAGGGATGGAGCACGGCAGAGCCGTCGAAGGGGAGGACTTCTCCGCCCTCCGTCGTGCCGGGGAGGCGCGTCACGGGGGAGGTGGCTGGGCCTCGGTGGAACTGGTCGTGGATGACGAGGTGGTCGACGTTGCGGCGACCGCGGCGATGCCGAACCACTTCATCTTCACGCGCATCCAATCGGCCCTGAACTTGTACCCACCGGCGTTGAGGTGCACGCCGTCGTCGGTGTAGCGGAGCACGCCACGCGTCACGTTGGGGAAATCCGACGCCCAATCGCGGACCACCAGGCGACCGGCGTATGCGGGCTCAGCCGCCATCTGCAGGAGGACCGCGTTGAAGAAGGCCGCGCGCGCGTTCCAGCCGGGTCGTTGCGGCCCGAACTCGACGTTGATCCACATGACCGGTCGGCCCGCGGCGGCCTCGAGCACGCCGGCGATCCGCGCACGCCAGAAATCACGTCGGGCGGCCGCGGTGGCGGGCAGTCTGCCCGTGACGTCGTTCGTGCCCAGAGCGATCACGACGGCGGTGATCGAGGGATCGGCGGCGATGCGCTCGGCGATGACCGTGCGACCGGCGGGGATGCGTCGTCCGATCCTCGCGTCGACGATCGCACCCGACCACAGGGTGTGCGCGTCGCTCGGATCGGCCTTGAGTGCGGCGACGGCGTCCCGGAGGTAGTGGGTGGCCCGGTACCCGCCCGTCGAGGCCCCGACCGTGAGGCTGTCCCCGACGATGAGCACCTTGCCTTGACCGTTCGGCCGGGTGGTGGAGAACGCCGGCCGGATTCCCGCCACCGCGGTGCCGACCGCGGATGCCGTGAGGACCGCAGCCAGGATGCCCGCGGCGACACGCGGAGGTGTCGGGCGCTTCATCGGTTCAGTGTGGCAGGCTGAGAGCCCCATGAGGCGGCACTTCCTCACCTACCTCACCTTCGCCACGGTCGGTTTCTCGCAGCCCATTCTCGACCTCTACGGCCGCAACATCACCGTGTTCTCCGCAGCCAGTCTCTCCGTCCTCGAGGTGTGGACATTCATCGTGGCGGTCCTCCTCGTCCCCGCGGTTCTCGCCACCGGCATCGATGCCGCGGGCAGACGATTCGGACCCCGTGTCAACGACCGGATCAGGCTGTCACTGCTCGGGGCCTTCGCGACCGCCATCGGTCTCGCCACGGCGCGGTGGCTCGGGCTCGACAATGGTGTCGCCGCCCTGGCCATGGCCGCCGCCGGCGCCGTGGTGTTGCCTCTCTCCTTCCACCGCTGGCGCGGCTTCAGGGTCTGGACGCGGTGGGCCTCCCTCCTCGCCGTCGTCGTCGGGGTCACCGCGGTGGTCCAGGTGCGACCGGCGCTCGTCGCCGCCGAGGGTGATCCGACCGACGCCGCGGTGGGGCGCCCCGGGACGTCGGTGCTCGTCGTCCTGCTCGACGAGGTGCCCTTCTACGGGATGCTGGGCGCCGACGGATCGATCAATGCGGCACGCTTCCCCGGATTCGCGGCACTCGCGGCCGAGTCCACGTGGTACCGCGACACGCTCGCCACGTCGAACTTCACCCACGAGGCGGTGCCGGCCATCCTGGCATCGGCGGCCGCCGGCGGCTCTTCCCGTCCCTTCCTCTACGACCATCCCCGCAACATCTTCACGCTCTTCGACGGCGTGCTGGACGTCGAGGGCATCGAGCCGGTCACGGAACTCTGTCCGGAGCATCTCTGCGCCGATGACTCGTCCTCGAACACCGGGTTCTCATGGAAACGGTTCGCCGGTTTCGTCGGCGACGCGCGTCTCGTCTACCTGCACAGGACGATGCCCTCCTTCGTTCGTGATCGCCTGCCGTCGATCGACGGGGCATGGGGTGGCTTCGGCGGGGTCGCCGACGATTTTCTCGACGCACTCGAACGGGGCCCCCTCGCCCAGTCGGATGCGATCGTGGAGGCGGCGCGATCCGTGGCGTCGTCGACGGACCCCGTGGTCAGGGTCGTCCACGCGATGCTCCCGCACTACCCGTGGGTGCTCACTCCGGACGAGCGACTCATGGAACGTTCGCCCGACGTCAGCCTCCGTAATCCCGACGACGAGGACGGGGTGCGCGACAACTACCAGGCGGCCCTGTACCAGCTCGCCGCGGCGGACGCGGCTGTCGCCCGCGCCACGGCGGAACTCAAGGCGGCGGGGCGGTGGGAGGACACCCTCGTCATCGTCACCGCCGATCACGGCATCTCCTTCGTCGCGGGTCAGGAGCAGCGAAAGACCGAGTTCGAGGACGAGGAGAGGGACGCGGACATCTACCGGGTGCCTCTCTTCGTCAAGTACCCGGGCGGGGGCGGGGCGGCGACGAGCGACTGCCCTGCGACGACCCTCGACGTCCTGCCGACGATCATCGATGTCCTCGACGTGCAGACGTCCTGGACCTTCGACGGGGCCTCCCTGGCCGGGGAATGTCCCCGGCGGCCGACCCGTATCGTCAGGTCGGCCTCGGGGCAGTCGGTCGAGTTCGCCGGCGACTTCGCCGACCTGAGGGCGCGATCGGATCACTACGACCGTCTCGTGCCCCGGGAGGGCCCGGCGTCGCGCATCGCCGCCGTCGGTAGGGCGGGAGACCTGCTCGGCACCCGTGTTTCCCCGGGAGTCGGGAACGCCGAGGGCCTCACCTGGACGCTCGATCAATGGCTCCGGTTCGTCGATCTCGATCCCGTGCGGGGTTCCCGCGTGCCGGCCCTCATCACGGGCGACCTGGACGCCGAGACGGGATTCCCCGCCGGCACGGAGGGCGTGGTCACGGTCGACGAGGTTGTGGTGGGCGTGATGGGTGAGGTTCCCGACCGGGCCGGTCGCACCCGGTACACCGTGATTCTCGATTACTCCCGACTGGTGGGGCCCGAGAACAGGAAGGTCGATCTCTATCTGCGTCTGCCCGGAGGCGACCTGAGACGCGTGCCCTACGGCGAGTGACCGAAGATCCGCTCGAGCCGGGCCACGACTGATCCGACCTCGGCGGCCGTCACCGGCCGGGCGATGGCGTAACCCTGCACCCGGTGGCAGTCGAGGGCGAGCAGACGGTTCATCTGGTCCTCGGTCTCCACCCCCTCGGCGATGACGTCGGCGCCGATGGCGCGGGCGAGTGCGCGGATGGTGCGCACGAGACTGTCACCGCCCTGCTCCCCGAGGCGGGCCACGAAGGCCCGGTCGATCTTGATGCACTGGATGGGGAACTGCTGCAGGAGCGAGAGCGACGAATAGCCCGTGCCGAAGTCGTCGATGGCGATGCGCACCCCCAACCGGTTCAGACTGCGCAATGAGGAGAGCGTCATCTCTGGTTCGGTGATCACGGCGCTCTCGGTGACCTCCAGCCAGAGATGACCCGCGGGCAGTCCCGCGGCGGCGAGCGCGTCCCCCACCATGCCGACGAACCGCGGGTCGTGGAGCTGGCGCGGCGAGACGTTCACGCTCATGGTGGCATCGGGTCGACACAGGCCCCGGTCGATCCATTCGCGCAGGTGCCCGAGCGCGTCACGCACCGCCCAACTGCCGAGCGGCACGATGGTGCCGGTCTCCTCGGCGACCGGGATGAAATCCGCCGGCGGCACCACTCCGTCGGCGCCCCGGTCCCAGCGCATCAGCGCCTCGAATCCCACCACGCGTCCGCTGTCGAGGTCGAGTATCGGTTGGTGGACGAGGCGCAGCTCGTCGCGCTCCAGGGCGCGATGCAGGGCGGTCTCAAGGTCGAGTCGGCGCGTCACCGTCTCGATCATCGAGTCGTCGAAGAGAGCGATGCAGTTGCGCCCGGCGTCCTTGGCGCGGTACATCGCCGTGTCGGCGTGGCGCATCAGGTCGTCGGCGTCCAATCTCACGCCGCGGCGGGCGAAGGCCACCCCGATGCTGGCGGTGACGAACATGTCGCCGTTCGGAGAGGGGACGGGATCGCGGAAGGCGTCGAGGATGCGGTCGGCGAGTTCCACGGACCGGGTGGGCGTCTCGGTGTCGGGGTCCAGCACGACGAACTCGTCGCCCGCGATGCGACCGACCGTCGTTCCGGGTCCGGCGGCGCCGACGATGCGCCGGGCGACCTCGCCGAGTACCACGTCACCCGTCGCATGTCCGAGGCTGTCGTTGATGTTCTTGAAACGGTCGACGTCGATGAACAGGACGGTGGGCTGACGGCGCCGCGGCCGTGCGTCCCGCAGGGCCTCGTCGATGTGGCGGATCATGAGGGTGCGGTTCGGCAGGCCGGTCAGGGGGTCGGTGAGGGCGATGCGCATGAGGTCGGCCTGACTGCGGGCGTTGGCGCGCACCGCCTGCACGATCCTGGCCATCACCGCCACCGCGAGGACGATGACCGAGATCGTCCGGACGGCACGGTCGCGGGGGCGCAGGGGGTCGACACTGGCCAGCACGATGACCGGTGCGACGAGTGCCGCGGTCGTCGCCACGATGCGGGCGACGATGGGATGGGACTGCCGGGAACGACCGGTCGATCCGAGATGCACGATGCTGGGATGCAGGAGCATGGCCGACGCGACGGCGAACACGGCCGTCATCGGTGCGTCGACCAGGACGTCGTGGCGCACGGTCCCGACACCGGCGCGGAACTCGACGGCCCGGCCGATCACGTGGACGAGGAGCGATGCCGTGGCCGCACCGAGGAATCGCACCGACCACGTGGCGGCCTGGTCGCTGAAGACGATCGTGGCCGCGAGGAACAGGACCGCGATCGCCCCGCCGAGCGTGACGGCGCGGAGAGCGGTGAGCACCTGGTCGGTGGAGGCGTCGAGGGCCGGTTCCACGAGGACCACCCAGACCACCAACCATGCCCCGAGACCGACGATGACCCCGTCGACGAGGGCGCCGGTGGTCCCGGAGCCGAGGCGTTGACGCACGAGGAGCACGAGCGCACCGGCGAGGAGTACGAGGGCGATGAGCAGGAGCCACTCCGATGCCAACGACCCCGACGGCAGATCCGGTGCGTCGTGGTCGACCCGGTGCGACCAGGCGGTGAGGCCGGCGGTGGCGAGGGTGGCGGTGACAGCGGCGAGGGAGGTGCGGTACACGGCGAGCGAGAGCAGGCCGGACAGAACGAGCAGTGCAGCTCCCGCCAGGAGAGGAGCGCCGTCGTGCAGATCGCCTGCCACGGCGTGCCAGACGACCCCGAGGGGTGCGGCCAGCGCGGCCATCCACGAGAGGACGGCGAGGGTCCTACGCACCGCGGAGGCCCGAATCCGGGGCGGGAACGGCGTGAGACGGCACGGACAGAAGGTAGTGCAGCCATCGAATGACCCGACGGAACCGGTCCCCCGCGGGTGGACGGGGATAGCCTTGCGCTCGGATGTCCACGGTTGCCCCATCGGTCACGGTCGTCGTGCCCGGAACCCATCTCATGGCCGAGTTGCTCGGACAACGGGACGAATTCCTGCGCCGCATCGAGGAGTCCTTTCCCGACGTGTCGGTGCTCGTGAGGGGCAACGAGATCGCCTGCAGCGGTCCCCGGGCCCATCAGGTGGGCCGTCTCTTCGAGGAACTCGTGCTGCTGCTGCAGAGGGGCGAACGCCTGGACCAGTCGGTGATGGACCGGAGCATCGTCATGGTGCGCGCCGAGCAGCGACCGAGCGACATCCTGACCGACGACATCCTCCGCGGTGCGCGGGGGCGCATGGTGCGACCGAAGACGGCCGGTCAGAAGCGCTACGTGGACGCCATCCGCGAGAACACGGTCACCTTCGGGATCGGCCCCGCCGGCACCGGCAAGAGCTGGTTGGCGGTGGCGATGGCCGTCCAGGCCCTCCATGCGCGTCAGGTGCAGCGCATCATCCTCACCCGACCGGCGGTGGAGGCGGGGGAGCGGCTCGGATTCCTTCCCGGCGACCTGATGGCCAAGATCGACCCGTATCTGCGTCCCCTCTACGACGCACTGCACGACATGGTCGACGCCGAGGCCGCCCAGAAGCTCATCGAGCGCCAGACGGTCGAGGTGGCTCCGCTGGCCTTCATGCGCGGCCGCACCCTCAACAACTCCTTCATCATCCTCGACGAGGCGCAGAACACGACCCCGGAGCAGATGAAGATGTTCCTCACGCGCATCGGGTTCGGGTCCAAGGTGGTCGTCACCGGCGACGTCTCGCAGATCGACGTGACGGGCGGCAGGAGCGGCCTCGTGGGTCTCGAGCGCACTCTCACCGGGATCGACTCGCTCGCCTTCGTCTGGCTCGACGGATCCGATGTCGTCCGTCACCGCATCGTCGCCGACATCGTCGCCGCCTATGAACGCGGCGAGCCCCCGGCGCGCGGCGCGGGACCACGGGGCAGGACCCGTGCCTGAGCGACGACCCCGGGTCGATGCCCCGGTGCGGACCGGTGGCGTCGGCGTCCCCGACGTGTTCTGCGGCGACGAGCAGGACGAGGTACCAATAGACCTGGGTCGCTGGCGCGGACTGGCGTTGGCGACCCTGGCGGAAGAGGGCGTGCGCGGACTGTGCGAGATGTCGCTCTTCTTCGTGGATGAGGAGACGATCGCCCGTCTCAACGCCGAGCACATGGGTGCCGCGGGCCCGACCGACGTGCTGTCGTTCCCCCTCGACGGTGTCGAGGCGATCGAGAGCCAGGGGCCGGGTGCGCTCACCCGGGGACCGGCGAGACCCCAACCCGACCACGACGAGATGCCGACCCTGCTCGGCGACGTGCTCGTGTGCCCGGCGGTGGCGGCCCGTCAGGCGCCCGCCCATGCGGGAACGCTGGAGGACGAGCTGGCCCTCCTCGTCGTGCACGGGGTCCTGCACGTCCTCGGACACGACCACGCCGAGGAGGCCGAGCGCGTCGCGATGCGCGGACGCGAGCGGGAGATCCTCGAGAAACACCATTGGAAGGGCCCGGCGCCGACCGGCTTCAGACAGGAGCACGCAGAATGATCGCCGCGACACCCGAGGCCATCGATTGGTGGATGTTCGCCGCCATCGGCCTGCTCCTCGTCCTCCTCATCTTCATGTCACTCGCCGAGATGGGCCTGTCCCGGGTGTCGAAACCCAAGGCCCAGGCACTGTCGGAGGCCGGTGTGCGGGGCAGTGGTCCCTTGCTCGGCCTCGTGTCCCATCCCGAGAGGTGGGTCAATCCTCTGCTGCTCGCCGTCAACGTCTGTCAGACGGTCCAGGCCACGCTCACCGGTGTCGTCGCCAGTCGCCTCTTCGGCGCCGCCGGGGTCGTGGTCGGTGTCGCACTGAACGTCATCGTCTTCTTCGTCCTGGCCGAGGCGGTGCCCAAGACGTACGCGGTCCTGCACCCCGACCGAGCGGCGCTCTCGACTGCCCGGCTCACCGGACTCCTCGTGGGCTTCTGGCCGCTGCGCGTCGTCTCGCGCGGACTCATCTCACTCACCAATGTCATCATCAAGGGCAAGGGCCTCAAGGAGGGTCCCTTCGTCGGCGAGCAGGAGTTCCTCGGGATCGTGGAGGCTGCCGCCGAGGAGGAGATCATCGAGCACGAGGAACGCGAACTCATCGAGTCGATCATCGAGTTCGGTGACACGGTCGTGCGCGAGATCATGAGTCCCCGTCCCGACATCGTGTCGGTCCCGGCCGGTGAGAGCATCGACCGGGCCATCGACATCTCGTTCGAGCACGGTTTCAGCCGCATGCCCGTGTTCTCCGAGGACGACGATGACAACGAGGACGTCCTCGGCATCGTGTACGCCAAGGACCTGATGCGCGCGGTGCGCGCCGGTGGCGGCGGCGAGACGGTCGACGGACTGGTGCGACGGGCGGTCGTTGTGCCGGAGAACAAGCCGGTGGCGAGGCTCATGCGCGACATGCAGCGGGAGCACTTCCACATGGCCCTGGTGGCCGACGAGTACGGCTCGATCTCCGGACTCGTGACGCTGGAGGACTGTCTCGAGGAGCTCGTGGGTGAGATCATCGACGAGCACGACGAGGAGACGCCCGAGGTCCTCGACCTGCCGAACGGGGACAAGATCGTGGACGGGTCGATGTCGCTGTCCGACTTCAACGACTGTTTCGGTCTGTCGCTGGACGTCGAGGAGTACGACACCATCGGCGGCTACCTCTTCGGAACGTTCGGGCACGTGCCCGAGAAGGGCGAGACGCACGACACCGACGGGTGGCGCATGCGGATCGAGGCCCTCGACGGACGGCGCATCCGGTCGGTGCGCCTCTCACCGATGCTCGACGAGGGCTAGTCCGCGAGGGAGGACTCCTCCTGCAGTGGCATGGCGGCTGCGGTCAGCCGGCTAATCCCCCCACCAGTTCGCCGCGCCGCGGCTTGCCGAGGGCGGTGCGGGGGATCTCGTCGACGAGATGGACCCGCCGGGGCGCGCACCACGGCGCCAGGACGTCCTTCACCGCGGCCCGCACGTCCGCGAGGGTGGGTTCGTGCCCGGGCGAGGCGACGATCCACGCATGGACCGCGTGTCCCCACTCAGGGTCGGGCACGCCGGCGACGCACACGTCGGCCACGCCCTCCATGCGCGCCAGCACCTCCTCGACGGTGGACGGCCACACTTTCTCCCCGCCGGAGACGATGAGGTCGCCCTCGCGACCCTCCACGACGAGACGCCCGTCCTGCCATCGTCCGACGTCCCCGGTGCGCAGCCACCCGTCGGCATCGACGGCCGTCGATCCGTCGCGCCAGCCCCGCAGCAGCATCGGGCCGCGGAGGAAGACGATCCCGTCGCGCACCTCCACCTCCACCCCGTCCAGTGGCACGCCGTCGTAGACGACACCACTGCCCGTCTCGGTCATGCCGTAGGTGGTGACGACGTTGGCGGGAAGATCGGACGGCGGTCGGGAGCCCCCGAGGACGATCGTGCGGAAGAGAGATGGGTCGATGCGCGCGAGTGCGGTGGCCACCAGCGACACGAGGGTCGCGCCGGCGCGCGCGGCGTCGACGCATGCTTCCGGCGTGAATCGGGGAACGGCGATGAGCGGGGTGCCCGCGACGAGGGAGCGGGTGATGACCGAGAGGCCGCCGACGTGGGACGGCGGGAGACAGGCCAGCCACGTGTCGCCCTCTCCCACGCCGAGTCGGGTGCTCGTCGCCACCGCGCTCGCGCGCACCGCGTCGTGGGTGAGGACGGCGATCCGGGGCTCCCCGGTGGTTCCGCTCGTGGCGACGAGGACGGCGTCGCCTTCCTCGACGGGTCGACCCGGCACAGCCGTGTCTCCCCGTTCGTCGGCGACGATCGTCGGTGCCGCCGCTCCGAGCAGTCGTCGGCGGGCCGCGTCCGGGAGCCGCGTGTCGAGGGGGAAGACGGCATCGCCCTCGTCCCACGCCCGTCGCAGTCGCTCGACGAAGGCGGGTCCGCACGCCATGTCGAGGCAGACGAGTTCTCTCACCGCGGTGAAGCGTAGGTCACGCCCGGCGCGTCGGCCCCGTGCGACACTGGGGCATGTCCGCGTCATCCGACGACGATCGCCCCGTCTCCGGCGTCCGTGCCTGGGTCGCCGGGGCGCGGCCCCGCACCCTTCCCGCGGCACTCGTGCCGGTGGCACTGGGGGGTGCGAGCGCCGTGGCGGCCGAGGCGCCGAGGTGGTGGACGCTCTGTCCGGCAGCCGTGGTGAGCCTCGCGTTGCAGGTGGGGGTCAACTACGCCAACGACTATTCCGACGGCGTGCGGGGAACGGACGCCGATCGTGTCGGTCCGATGCGTCTCGTCGGTTCGGGGATCTTCCCGGCGAGGAGCGTGCGACGTGCGGCCTTCGTCGCGCTCGGCGTGGCCGGGGTCGCCGGGCTCGTGTTGGCCGCGGCGGTGTCGTGGTGGCTCCTCGTCGTCGGAGCCGCCGCCATGCTCGCGGCCTGGTTCTACACCGGGGGGTCACGCCCCTACGGATACGCCGGCTGGGGCGAGGTCTTCGTGTTCGTGTTCTTCGGCGTCGTCGCGACGACGGGCACCGAGTACGTCGTGGCCGGGTCGGTCTCGGTCACCGGTGTTCTCGCGTCCGTCGTCGCCGGGGCCTTCGCCTGTGCCCTGCTCGTCGTGAACAACCTGCGCGACATTCCCGGGGACACCGTCGCGGGAAAGAGGACGCTCGCGGTGCGGATGGGCGACGCGGCGACGCGGCGTCTCTTCGCCTCTCTCGTGGTGTTGGCGGCGGTGGCGATCTCGGTGTCGGCGGCGACCTCGGACGTGTGGGCCCTGCTCGGGCTCGTCGGGGTCTCCGCCACGCGACCGGCCCTGAGGGCACTCGCCGCCGGAGCCCGGGGACGCGACCTCATCGCCGTCCTCGGGGCCGTCGGCAGGGCCCAGATCGTCCTCGGCATCACCTATGCCGGCGGCCTCGTGCTCGCCCTGTCCTGAGAGGTCCTCGGACGCTCGACGTCACCCGAGCCAGGACGCGAGCGTGTCCGCCATGACGTCGGGTCGCTCGAGCGGCACGCTGTGTCCCGCGTCGGGCACCACCACCAACTGGGCCCCGTCGATTCCCCGCGCGAGTCGCCGACCGAGATCGGTGAACTTGTCGTCCCGTGCACCCGTGACGACGAGAACCGGTACCGAGATCTCGTCCAGACGACCCCACAGGGGCTCCTGCGTCCCCGTGCCGGCGTGACGCAGCGAGTCGGCCAGCCCGCGGGGTGTGTTGCGCAAGCGATCGTCGCGGTCGACGGGGTGCGACCCGAGGCCGGCGAACATCGGCAGGGCCAGCCATTCATCGAGGAAGCGTTCCACGCCGATCTCCTCTATGCGTGCCGCGAGGCGCTCGTCGTCGTCCCGGCGCCTCGCGCGTTCGTCGGCGTCCTCGATGCCGGCGGTTCCGCTCACGAGGACGAGTCCGTGCCAGCGATGCGGATGGGCGAGGACGCAGTGAAGCGCCATCCGCGCGCCCATCGAGTATCCGACGAGGACCCCGGGGCCGGCCGCCTCGGAGATGGCGTCGGCGCACTGCCACAATGTCCGGGCGCCGTCGGGGGATCCTCCATGACCCGGTGCGTCGACGAGCGCGCAGGCCCGGTGACCGCCGAGACGTTCGACGACCGGCATCCACGACCGTCCGGTCTGGGTGAAGCCGTGGAGGAAGACGAGGGGCACCGGGCCGCTGCCGGGCGGCGGACCGACGTGCTCGACGGCGAGGGTCATCGCGACAGCATGCGCCCGAGGATGGTGGCGAAGGTGGCGGGATCCTGCGCGCCCGGAATCGTGAAGCGGTCGTCGATCACGAACGAGGGAACCGCGGTGATGTCGCGACGGCCGGCCTCGGCGATGTCGGCGGCGACCTCGGCGGTGCCGCCACCCCCGGCCAGCCATTCCCGCAGGGCGTCGGCGTCGAGTCCCGCGTCGACGACGCAGCGAGCCACGACGTCCGGATCGGAGATGTCGGCACCCTCCGTGAAGTACGAGGCGAGCAGGCGCTGCTTGACGAGGGCCTGTGCGTCGGGTCCGGATCGGAGGGCGAAATGCAGCGCGCGATGGGCGAGCAGGGTGTTGGCCCGCAGGGCCAGGTCCATGCGGAACTCGATGCCCTCCTCGGCGGCCGTTGTCGTCACGTGGTCGAGGATGGCGTCCGCACGCTCGGTGCCGCCGAATTTCGCGGCGTAGGCCCGGCGCACCGGCACGGGATCGCCCATCGGGGCCCCGGGGTCGAGTTGGAAGGACCGGTAGACGACCTCGATCCGGGGGTCTCCGCCCTGCGCCCGCAGGAGCTCGATGCCCCGCTCGAAACGGCGTTTCCCGATGTAGCACCAGGGACAGACCACATCGGACCACACATCCACGCGCACGGGTGCCACGATAGGAGCAATGAGCCCCTCACCCGACACCCCGTCCTCCGGCGACGAGGCCGCGTCGTTCTGTGCCACCCTCGCCGATGAGTGGGTCCGACTCGGCATCCGTCATGCGGTGCTGGCACCCGGGTCGCGGAGCACACCGCTCGCCGTCGCCCTGCTGCGTCGGCCGGGCATCGAGGTGCACGTCTTCCACGACGAGCGCAGTGCCTCCTTCGCCGCGCTCGGCATCGGCAGGGCGTCGGGGCGACCCGCGGTGCTGCTGTGCACGTCGGGAACCGCCGCGGCGCAGTTCCACGCAGCGGTCGTCGAGGCCCATCTCGCCGATGTGCCCCTCCTCGTGTGCACGGCCGATCGTCCTCCGGAGGCGCGGGACGTGGGCGCGCCGCAGACCATCGACCAGCTGAACCTGTTCGGCACCTCCGTCCGCTGGTTCCACGACCCGGGCGTGCCGACCCTCGCGGCGTCGTCGTCATGGCGATCCCTGGCCGCCCGTTCGGTGGCGGCGGCGACGGGAACGCGTCCGGGGCCGGTCCATCTGAACCTGCCCTTCCGCGAGCCGCTGCTCGGCTCGCCCGTCCACGTGCCGCCGTCGCGCGAGGGCGCGTGGATGCGCGACACCACGGGCGCCGGAGCGGACGAGGGTTCGTGTGCCGAGGCCGCGGCACTTCTCGCCGGGGGTCGCACCGTGGTCGTCGCCGGGGCGGGCGCCTCGCCCGCCGTTCTGGATGCGGCCCGCCGCGTCGGCTGGACGGTGTTCGCCGATCCCGCGAGCTGTCTGCGCACCGGCGACCCCGGTGTGATCTGCGCGTTCGATCCCGTGCTGCGCACGGCACCGCCGGCGGCGACGGCCGTGCTGCGCGTGGGGGATCCGCCGGCCTCGAAGGTTCTCGCCCAATGGGTGGACTCCCTCGGGGTGCCGGTGGTGCAGGTGACGGGGTCGGGACGCCTCGTCGACCCGTCGCATCGTGTCTCGCTCCATCTCCACGGCGACGTCGGTGCGATCGTGGACGACGTCGCGGCGCGGGTGGCGCCGGACGACGAGGCCTGGTCGGCGTGGTGGCGCGAGGCGGAGGCCGCGGCCCGCACCGTCATCGACGGGTGGGCGCGCTCACGGCACGGCGAACCCTCCGTGGCGACCCATGTCGCCGCCGCCCTGCGACCGGGGTCCCGTCTCGTCCTCTCCTCCTCGATGCCCATCCGCGACATGGAATGGTTCGGCGGACACATGCCCGGGGTGACCGTGCACGCCAACCGTGGAGCCAACGGCATCGACGGCGTCGTGAGCACCGCCGTGGGGGTGGCCCTCGCGACCGCCGCACCCACGACGCTCCTCATCGGCGACGTGGCTTGCCTGCACGACACCAACGGTCTTCTCGGTCTCGCGCGACGCGGTCTCGACATGGACATCGTCGTGGTGAACAACGACGGTGGGGCCATCTTCTCGTTCCTTCCCCAGCGCGGGGCGACCGACGACGTCGAGTTCGAGACTCTCTGGGGGACGCCCCACGGTGTCTCGTTCGCCGCCTTGTCCGCGGCGCACGGGATCGAGCACGTGGCGGTGGGTGCCGCCGGGGACCTTCCCGGCGTGCTCGGACCGCGCGGGGTCCGCCTCCTCGAGGTGCGCACCGACCGGGCCTCGAACACGTCCGAGCACGACGCGCTCAACGCGGCCATCGCCGCCGCCCTGCCGCCTCCGCTCTGAACCGGTCGGGCCCCTCAGGGGCGCACGATGGCCGAGAGCATGGCCTGGAACTTGGCCTGGGTCTCGGCGAGTTCGGCGTGCGGGTCGCTCTCGGCGACGATTCCCCCGCCGGCGAACAGGCGCGCACTGCGGCGGTCCGGCGAGAGTTCCGCGCAGCGGATGGTGACGGCGAACGTGCCGTTGCCGCGCGCGTCGACCCATCCGACGGCCCCGCCGTAGTGGCCGCGCGGGGACGCCTCGAGCCGGGTGATGAGCTCGATCGCGGTCGCTCCGGGGTGTCCGCCGAGTGCCGGCGTCGGACAGAGTTCGGCGACGAGGTCGAGCACCGAGGGAGTCGGCTCGGCGAGGGCGCCGCGGATCTCGGTGCCCAGGTGCTGCACGTTGGCCACCGCGACGACGGACGGCTCCGCCTCCCAGTCCAGGTAGGAGCAGTGCGGGAGGAGGGTGTCGCGCACCATGTCGATGACGACGCGGTGCTCGATCTGGTTCTTCGTGCTGGCGACGAGGTCGGTGGCGAGGCGCGCGTCCGTGGAGGGATCGCCGGTGCGCGGGGCCGTCCCGGCGAGGGGATGGGAGTGCACCTCGCGTCCCTGCACCGCGACGAGGAGCTCGGGGGAGGCCCCGATCATGTTCCCCACGAAGTAGCGGTAACTCGAACCGAACGACGCGCGCAGGCGCAGGAGGACCGCGTGGACGTCGATGGGGTCGTCGGCGAAGACCTCGATGTCCCGCGCGATGACCGCCTTGGCGATCTCGCCGGACCGGACCGCATCCCGCGCGGCGACGACGGCGTCGAGGTAGCGGGACGTGGCCGTGCGCTGGAGCACCCGGAACGAGTTGGTGGCGGGTCGGGGCGGGCCGGCGGAGACGGCCTCGTCGATGGCGGCTCGGACGGCGTCATCGGAGAGTTCGTCGGGGCGCTGGGCCACCAGTGTGGCGGTGGTCGAACCGTCGGCGTGCTTGGCGATGACGAGCCGGGGCAGCACGAATTCGGATGCGCCGTCGGCGAGGAACGGCACGAGACCGAGCAGGACGGGACCCGCTCCCGGACGGTCGTCCCCCTCCGAGCGCGGGTCGCGCACGATGCCGGCGAGCAGCTCCGCGGCTCCGTGACGGTCGGTGGCCGCGGCGCGCCCCCTGCCGGCCATGCCGACGCCGTCGCGCACGAACAGGAGTCCGTCACCGCGGCAGACGTGGTTGAGGTCGCACCCGCGGTCGAGCAGGACCGTCCTGGCGTGCACGGTCATCCCTCCCCGCGGGTGCCGGTCATGAGCTGCGTGAGACCGCCGGAGAGTTGCACGTGCACGGCGTCGGGGAAACCGGCGGCGACCAGCATGTCCCGCATCTCCCGACGGTCGGGCAGATAGGCCACGCTGCGGGGCAGATAGCGGTACGCGGCGCCGTCGCTGAGGAGCGCCCCGATGCGGGGCACGACGCGCCCGAACCAGATGCCGTTGCCGAAACGGACGAGGCGGTTGTGGGGTACCCCCACGTCGAGGAGCGCGACACGCCCGCCCGGCCGGATGACGCGGGCGCACTCCCGGAAGAAGGCACCGAGATCCGTGAGGTTGCGCAGGGCGAAGCCGCAGATGACACCGTCCACCGAGGCGTCCGGCACGGGCAGGCGGAGGATGTCGGCCTGCGCGCGGGGTGCGCCGCTCCGGTCCGCGGACAGCATCCCGAAGGAGAGATCCATGGAGACGGGCACGAGACCGGCCCTGCGCAGATCGATGCACAGGTCTCCCGTGCCGGCGGCGAGATCGAGCACGACCGAGCCGGGCGGGAGGGCGAGGTCGCGTACTGCCCGTCGTCTCCACCTCACGTCGAGGCGGAAGGTCATGACGCGGTTCACCATGTCGTAGCGCGGGGCGATGGCGTCGAACATGGAGCGGACCATCGCCGACTTCTCCTCGCCCTCGGGGAGGTTCTCCCGGTCCCAATCGGGGGCACTGCGGTCGGTCACGGCGCCAAGGTTATGGGGCCGTCCGCGGACTCGTCCCCGAACGTCGGGCCGGGCAAGAATGACGGTGTCTGAGAGGTCGCCGACGCGGCGGAGGGGGACACCATGATCGATTTCACACTCGCTCCCGAGCACGAGGAGATCCGTCGCCGGGTCCGCACCTTCGTCGACGAGGTGATCAAGCCGGCGATCGACCCGTTCGGTCACCGCGAGGAGATGACGCCGGAGATCCACCAGAAGTACGTGGGTGAGCTCATCCGACTGCGCAAGGAGGCGGTGAAGGCCGGGCTGTGGCTGCCCCACATGCCCGCGGAATGGGGCGGCATGGGACTCGGTCACGTGGCTCTCGCCATGGTGCAGGCCGAGGCCGCGAGGACCCGGGTCGGACCGTGGGTCTTCAACTGTCAGGCGCCCGACGAGGGGAACATGCACACCCTCCTGCATTGGGCCACCGACGAGCAGAAGCAGAAGTACCTGGCACCGCTGTGCAACGGCGTGTCGTCCTCGTGCTTCGCCATGACGGAGCCGGAAGTGGCCGGTTCCGACCCCACGCTGATCCGCACCCATGCGGTGAAGGACGGCGACGAGTGGATCATCAACGGCCACAAGTGGTTCATCTCGGGTGCGCGCCGGGCGAAGTTCGCCATCCTCATCGCCCGCACCGAGATGGACGTACCCGAGGGCTCTCGCGGGGCCAACACGGCCTTCATCATCGACCTGCCCACGGAGGGCTGGAACGACGTGCGCGAGGTCGAGACGATGCACGGGGCGACGGGGCATTCCGAGATCGTCATCGAGGACCTGCGGGTCCACGACTCCCAGGTGCTGGGTGGACGGGGCAACGGACACCGGCTGGGTCAGTACCGGCTCGGCCCGGCCCGATTGGCCCACTGCATGCGATGGATCGCCCAGGCCGAGACGGCGCTCGACATGATGGTGGATCGCTCGCTGAAGCGGTACTCGCACGGCTCGTACCTCGCGGAGAAGCAGGGCGTGCAGTGGATGATCGCCGACTCGACGATGGAGCTCTATCAGTGCAAGTTGATGGTGCTCCACGCCGCCTACCGCATCGACCGGGGGGACGACTTCCGCACCGAGGTGTCGATGGCCAAGCACTTCGTCGCCAACAGCCTCAACCGCATCATCGACCGGGCCATGCAGGTGCACGGTGCGCTCGGTTACTCGACGGACACCCCGTTGGCGAGCATGCTCCAGCACGCGCGCTGGGCCCGTTTCGCCGACGGCGCCGACGAGATCCACCAGATGCGCATCGCCGAGGCGGCCATCAAGTCCTGGACCGACACCGGGTCCACCTCGCGCGCCACGGGCAGTCTGCCCCTGTGACGCGCGAGTCGCGCCGGGCTCAGCCCGCCGCGGCGACCTGCTGCGCCCAGCGGTAGTCGGCCTTGCCGGCCGGAGACCGCACGATCTCGGGCACGAAGACGAAGGCCTTGGGCAGCTTGTAGCGGGCGACGTGCTTCTCGGCTTCGGCGAGCAGGGCGGCCTCGTCCGTTCGGGCCCCGGCGCGGAGGCGAACCACCGCGACGACCTCGGAACCCCAGCGGTCGCTCGGACGACCGGCGACGACGCAGTCGTAGACGTCGGGGTGGGCCTTGACCGCGGCCTCCACCTCTTCGGCGAAGATCTTCTCGCCCCCCGAGGTGATGGTGACCGAATCGCGCCCGTGCAGCTCGATCATGAGGTCGGCGGTGAGTCGCGCTCGGTCGCCGGGCACCACGTAGCGCACACCGTCCACCACGGGGTACGTGCGGGCCGTCTTGGCCTCGTCGCCGAGGTACCCGAGCGCGAGGCGACCGCTCTTGGCGAGCCAGCCGAGGCCCTCGTGTCCCGGTTCGAGGACACGTGTCATGTCCTCGGACAGCACGTGGTTCTGCGGAGCGAGAGGGAAGGTGCCCGTCGTCGCGTCCGTTCCCATGGAGATCTGCGACAACTGTCCGCCGGCCTCCGAGGATCCGAGTCCGTCCACGAGAAGCAGATGCGGGAGATGGCGCAGGAACTCCTTCTTCCGGCCGACCGACAGGGGGGCGCCGCCCGACAGGACGCTGATCAGGTGAGAGAGGTCGCGACCTCCCTTCTCGAGGCCCTCGAGGAGGGGAGCGGCGAAGGCGTCGCCGACGATGAGCAGGAAGGTCACCTTCTCGCGTTCGACGATGCCCCAGATGTCGTCGGCGTCGAGGCGCTCCGGCTGGGACTGGCAGAACACGGTCCCTCCGGTGAGCCAGGTGCGAAGGGCGATCCAGTGCCCGGCGCCGTGCATGAAGGGCGGGCCGATGAGGGAGCGCAGAGGGGCATTGGCCTCGGCGACGAACTCGTCGAGCGTGGTGGCGGTCTTCGAACCGCCGAAGCACTCGACGACGGCGTCGGCGTTGCGCCACAGCACGCCCTTGGGCATGCCGGTCGTGCCGCCGGTGTAGAGGATGTAGAGGTCGTCCCCGCTGTACCCCGCCGCGGGCTTCTCCGCGGAGGACCCGGCGAGCGCGTCCTCGTACCAGACCGCCCCGTCGAGCAGGGCTTCACCGGAGGAATCGGGCACCTGGATGATCACCTTGAGGTCGGGCAACGACGCCCGCACCTCGGCGAGGACCGGCGCGAACCGCGAGTGCACGACGATGGCCGCCGCGTTCGAGTCCCGCAACAGGTACTCCAGTTCCTCGGCCACGTAGCGGTAATTGACGTTCAGCGGGGCGACGCGGGCCTTCCAGGCTCCGAGCATCGACTCCAGGTACTCGTTGCCGTTGTGCAGGTAGATGGCCAGATGGTCCTGGCCCGACTCCCAGCCCTGCAATCGGTCGCGTTCGGTGCGCACACCGAGACCGCGGGACGCGAGGAAGTTGGCGAGACGACGGGTGCGTTCGGTCATCTGGGCCCAGGTGATGCGACGGTCGCGGAAGACGAGGCACTCCTCGTCCGGCCGGGAGGCGGCGATCGCCTCGTGGATCTCGGCCATGCCGAGGAGTGCGGGCGGGAACTGCTCCATGCGACGACGCTAACCTCGGGAGCGAGGGGGTCGCCATGTCGAACAGCAACCACACGCCCGTATTCGGAGCCTTCATTCCCCAGGGATGGAAGATGGAGTTGGCGTCCATCACGGATCCGCAGGACAAGTGGCAGAAGGCCGTGGACATCGCGGTGCTCGCCGAGGAACTGGGCTACGACTCGATCTGGGTCTACGACCACTTCCACAACGTGCCCCGGCCGGCGCACGAGGCGGTGTTCGAGTGCTGGACGACGATGGCCGCCATCAGCCAGCGCACCTCGCGCATCCGGCTGGGCCAGATGGTCGGCTGCAACAGCTATCGCAACCCCGGGCTCCTGGCCAAGATCACCTCGACCCTCGACGTGATCTCCGGAGGACGCCTCGACTGGGGGATCGGCGCGGGGTGGTACGAGAACGAGTACAAGGGCTACGGCTACGAGTTCCCCGCCCCGAAGGTGCGGATCGGGATGCTCGCCGAGACCGTGGAGATCGTGCGCTCCATGTGGACCCAGCAAGAGACCACCTACGAGGGCAAGTACTACAGACTCTCGCGGGCCCACTGCGATCCCAAGCCGCTGCAGAAGCCGACGCCCCCCGTGTGGATCGGCGGTGGGGGCGAGCAGCTCACCCTGCGGGTCGTCGCCCGTCTGGCCGACGTGTCCAACTTCGGCGGTTCGCTCGAGGAGTTCGTCGCCAAGCGCGAGATCCTCAAGGGCCACTGCGCGGCCGTCGGTCGGGACGAGGACGAGATCCGCAAGACCGTCTCCAGCGAGATCTTCATCCGCGAGACCGAGGCCGAGATCGTCGAGGCCGGGTCGAAGAGCCTGTGGGGAGATCCGCCGGAGGTGTGGCGCCAGAAGGCGTTCGTCGGCACCCCGGAGCAGGTGAGCGAGAAGGTCGCCGCCTACATCGCGGCCGGGTGCACCGGATTCGTGCCGTGGTGTTCGGACTACCCGAGCACCGAGTCGCTCGAACTGTTCGCGAAGAAGGTCATCCCCAACTTCCGCTGACGGGCACTGCGGACACCTTCAGCGACCTGTCCGTCGCAGGATCCGGTGCCGTCGGCCTCAGCCGGCGAAGTACTGGAAGATGACCTCGGCGATGCAGGACGGCTTCGACGCCCCCTCGCACTCGAACGTCACCTCGAGGGTCACTCTGGCCCCGCCGGCGGTGTCCTCGACCCCCTGCACGACGATGCCGGCGCGCAGCTTCGCTCCGACCGGCACGGGGGAGATGAAGCGCACCTTGTTGGCGCCGTAGTTCACGCCCATCGCCACTCCTCCGACGGTGAAGACCTGAGGGAGGAGCACGGGGCCGAGCGAGAGGGTGAGGTACCCATGGGCGATGGGGCCTCCGAAGGGGCCCTTGGCCGCGCGCTCCGGGTCGACGTGGATCCACTGGTGGTCACCCGTGGCCTCGGCGAACTGGTTGACGCGTTCCTGGGTGACGGTCAGCCAGTCGGACCAACCCAGATGCTCGCCGGTCAGGGCCTTGAGGGCCTCGATGTTCTCGATGTGTCGTGCTGCCATGCCCCGAGTGTGGCACAGAGGTGCCCGGTGCACCGTCTGGCGGAACTCAACGCAGCCAGGTGCGGGCGTAGCCCCTGCTCATGGGATGGAGGAGCAGGGCGACGAGAGCCGCCTCGAAGGCGAAACCGATCCACCCGCCGCCGTTGAGGACCCACTCCCAGGGAATGGAGGAGTCCTGCAGCACCTTCCACGCCAGTCGCAGGACGAAAGGGGCGAACGAGGCGGCGACGGCGACGTACCAACCCCATCGACGGCCGTTGGCCATGAGAAAACCGCCCGCGGCGCAGGACAACGGGGCCGCGAGCGCCAGGAACGAACCGATCGGACCGGTCGAGCGCCACGCACCCTGGATGTCGACCCGGTCCAGCCATCGCAATGTGCCGAAGACGGCGTCGATGTAGAGCAGCCACGTCGCGATGGCGAGCGTCTGGGGGAGCATCTGGTCGAACCAGCGTCGGGGGTCGAGAGCGGGGGGTCGGCCGGCCATGCCGACATTCTGGCAGTCGGCGCCCCCGGGTGCGGTTACCCTCGGCACGGTGCACAGCGGTTTCGTCACGCTCGTGGGGAGACCCAACGTGGGCAAGTCCACCCTCGTGAACGCGGTGTGCGGAACCAAGGTGAGCATCGTGTCCCGCAAGCCCCAGACGACCCGCACGAGGGTGCGCGGGGTGCGCCACGGCGACGGATGGCAGGTCGTCTTCGTCGACACGCCGGGCCTGCACAAGCCGGTCACCCCTCTCGGGGAGAGGGTGAACGCCACGGCACTGGACAGCGTGAACGACGTCGACGTCGTCTGTCTCGTCATCGACGCCACCAAGAAGTTCGGTCGCGGCGACCAATGGGTGGCCGATCGCATCGACGTGGCCAATGCGTTCGTCGTCGTGAACAAGATCGACAGGGTCGATCCCGGGGAACTCGCGGTGCAGTTGCACGCCGCCTCGGTCCTCGACGCGGCCGCCTACTTCCCGGTGTCGGCGGCCACCGGAGAGGGTCTCGACGCCCTGCTGGCGGCCCTGGTGCAGAGGATGCCCGAGGGCCCGGAGTACTACCCGCCCGACATGGTCACCGATGTCGACGACCAGCAGTGGGTGGCGGAACTGGTGCGCGAGCAGCTGCTCGCAGTCCTCAAGGACGAACTGCCGTACTCGGTGGCAACCCGCGTCACCGAGTGGGAGTGGCCGCGCATCCGATGCGAGATCTACGTGGAGCGCGAGAGCCAGAAGGGCATGGTGATCGGCAAGGGCGGTCTCCTGCTGCGCGACGTCGGCACCAAGGTGCGGGCCCAGCTCCCGCCCGGGGTCTTCATCGAGCTCCACGTGGTCGTCGACAAGGATTGGCAGCAGCGGCCCGACCGTCTCGAACGTCTCGGCTACTGACCCGGTCCGGTGGGCCGCTTCTCAGTCGGCGGTGATGCCGCGGAGGAACTCCTCGACCTCGGCGCGGTTCCGCGTGCGGGACATGGGCGGAAGCGCACCGATGAGGGTGCGCCAGTAACCGGCCACCGCCAGACGCCGGTCGAGCACCGCCACCACGCCGCGATCACGGTCGGTGCGGATCAGTCGACCCGCCGCCTGGGCCAGAGAGGTCGCGGCGATCGGCAGGTCGATGAGTCCGAAGGACTTGTCGCGGCCGACCATCTCCCGCCTCGCTTCGAGGAGGGGCTCGTCCGGCCGGGGGAAGGGGAGTTTGTCGAGCACGACGAGGGACAGGGTGCGACCCGGCAGGTCGACTCCCTGGAAGAAGGCCTGCGAGGCGAAGATGCACGAACTCTCGTCCTCGAGGAACATCTCGATGAGGCGCTGGCGGGGGTGCTCCGACGGGGTGAGGATCGGGAAGGGAATCCGTGCGCGCATCGCCTCGACGGCGGCGTGCAACGCCTTGTTGCTGGTGAAGAGGGCGAGAGTTCTGCCCCCTGCGGCGGTGATGAGCGCCTCGAGCTCGTCGTGGACGAAGTCGGTGAATCCGGGGGAGTTGCGGTCGGGGAACTCGGGCGAGCAGTACAGGCGCGAGTTGCTCTCGTAGTCGAAGGGGCTCGCCACCTGCAGCATCTCCGTCCCCTCGGCCGGCAGACCGACCCGCTCGGGGAGCGTCGAGGGGATGGTCGCACTGGTGAGGACCGCGCAGTGGTCCTGCCAGACGGCCGAGGTGAGCACGCTTCCCACGTGCAGCGGGCTGATGCGCAGTGCGGGGCGGTCCTCGCGCCCCTCCACCCATGCCACGAAGCCCTCGGTGCGCCCCAGTGCCACGTCGATGTCGACGGCGAGCCTTCCGGCCTGGGTCTGGGCTCGCCAGTTGCGTTGCTGCAGGTCCTCGTTGTCGGAGGTCACCGCCCTCAGTTCCCCGAGGAGCGACGCCACCTCGATGCGTGCGGTCGAGAGGTGCTCGGCGACGGCGGCCGGCAGGGGCACGGAGAGGCGCGTGCCCACCAGACCGGAGAGAGCGGCGCCGAGCCGCAGACCGCACTCGTCCAGCCTCCGGGTGATGTTCGGGTCGGCGATCACCTTGCGCACGGCGGCCGCGCACGAGGAGAGCCGGCCGGCCGAGATCTGCACCCCGACGGTGTCGCTCATCACGGACTCCAACTGGTGAGCCTCGTCGAAGACGACCACCTCGTGTTCCGGGAGGATGGCACCCTCCGTCGCGACATGGAGCCCGTAGAGGTGGAGGTTGACCACCACGACGTCGGCATCCTCCGCCGCCGCGCGAGCCTTCTCGGCGAAGCACGAGCCCCCGCTCGGACACCTGTTGCGTCCGGGGCACTCGTCGCTGCCCACGCTGGTGGCGGCCCTGGCGCGCTCGCTCGGCAGGCGGGGCAGCTCCTCGAAGTCGCCGGAGCGCGTGCGTCCGGCCCACTCCACGATGGACTCGATCTCGTCGCGCAGTCGTCCACCGACCTCCTCGAACTCGAGTTGGCCCGATGCCCCCTCCAGTTCCACGATGCGCTGGCGGCACACGTAGTTGCCCCGCCCCTTCACGACCGCCCACGTGAAGTCGCGACCGAGGTGGCGGGAGAGCAGCGGGAGGTCGTGGCGACTGAGCTGATCCTGCAGGGTCTTCGTGGCGGTGGCGACGACGGTCTTCCTGCCCGAGAGAAGCGCCGGGACGAGGTAGCCGAGCGACTTGCCGGTTCCCGTGCCCGCCTGGACGACGATGGAGCGACCGGCATCGATGGCGCCGGCCACGGCGTGCACCATGTCGACCTGGCCCTGTCGCTCCTCGGCGTTCTCCATGGCGGAGGTGACGCGACGCAGCGCCTCGATGGCGGCGTCACCCGCGGCCGACCTCCCCATCAGTGGCTGACGAGGGCCAGAGCCCGGTCGAGCTCGGCGGCGTCGACATCGGGCCACGGCGTGTCGGTGAAGAGCACCCGGGCGCCGGGAATCTGCCACAGCATGAAATTGGAGATGCGCGACTCGCCGGAGGTGCGCATGAGCACGTCGACCGGGGGCAGGGTCGGGTCGTAGAGACGGGCCGAGATCGCTGCCGGGTCGACCGGCCCGGCCGCCATGGCCAGCCGGGCCGCCCGGACGAGCTCGGCGCGGCTGCCGTAGTCGAAGGCGATGGTCACGGTGAGGCCGGTGTTCCCGGCGGTGGCATCCACGGCCCGGCGGATGGCGCGCCGGATGCGCCGCGGAGTGCGCGTGCCCGGCTCGTCGAACGGGCGCCCCATCCACCGGGTGCGGGCGTTGTTCCGGATCATCTCGTCGGTGCGGGCGAAGAGGCGACGGTGGAGCGCCAGGATGTGGCGCACCTCGGTGCGCGGACGCACCCAGTTCTCGGTGGAGAAGCCGAAGGCTGTCAGCCAGCCCACGCGCCGATCGGCGGCGGCACGGACGATGCCCGCGAGAGCCTCCTCACCGGCGGTGTGACCGGCGGTGCGGGGGAGGCCGCGCTTCTTCGCCCAGCGGCCGTTGCCGTCCATGATGCAGGCGACGTGGACACCACGATGCGACGGGGCTTCGACGGACACGGGTGCCACCCTAGTGAGGGGGTCCGTGGGGTCGGCTTGCATCTCCGCGGTGGTCACGGGGTGGGAGACTGGCCCCGTGGGAGAACGGGTCGCGACCGAACCGGAGGGTGCCTCCCGTCTCTCGCATCTCGTGGTCGCCGCGGGAACGCCGACCGAGTGGGCCCGTTTCGGCGCGGAGGAATGGGCGCGACGTCTCGACGGTCTCGCCGACGGCGCCGGCAGGGCTGATTGGGTCACCCTCGTTCCCCACCACGGACCGGGTCCGTCCGTCACCGAGAGCGCCCGCGTGCGGGACGGGCTCGTTGCCGCGGGCGCGGTCTCCAGCGTTCCCGACTCCGCCGTTCCCTCGTTGCGCCACCATCGTGCGTTCCCCGGCGGTCCGACCGTCATCGTGGAGCCCGAGGCCGACGGTCGGGCGCGCTTCGCGGACACCGTCGAGCGGCTGCGGCTCACCGGTCTCGCGCCGCACATGCTCGATGAGGACACCCTCTCGCGCGCGTTGCTCCGACCGGCGTCCGCCGAGCCCGACCTCGTCGTGGTGCTCGGACCGGGGGACGTTCTGCCCACCTCGCTCGTGTGGGAGCTCGCCTACAGCGAACTGGTGTTCCTCGACGCGGGTTGGGACGACCTGAGAGCGGAGCACCTGCGCATCGCGGTCGACGACTTCGCCCTGCGCTCGCGCCGTTTCGGCGGCGTCGATCCGTGAGTTCGTACCGGGAGAGGGCCGTCGTGCTCGGCTCGCACAAGTTCGGCGAGGCGGACCGGGTCGTCATCCTCCTCACCGAGAACCACGGCAAGATCCGGGCGGTGGCCCGGGGAGTTCGCAAGACGCGTTCCTCCATCGGGGCGCGCCTCGAGCCCATGAGCCACGTCGACGTCTCGTTGCGTCGGGGCCGGAACCTCGACACCGTGGCCGAGGTGCGTCTGGTGGAGCCCTTTCCCGCCCTGCGCTCCGACCTCGACCGCACGGCACAGGGCATGGCCATGCTGGAGGCGGTGCACGCGCTCACGCCGGACGCCGAACCCGTTCCGCACCTCTACACGGTGCTGTCGCGCGCCCTGCGGGCACTCGACGAGAGGCGGTCACCCTTCATGGTGGGTGCGTTCTTCTGGCGCCTGCTCCAGATCGAGGGGCATGCCCCCCAGACGGAGGCCTGCGTCCGCTGCGGCGGGACCGGCCCGCTCGTCACGTTCGACGTCGTCGAGGGCGGGACCCACTGCGGTTCGTGCGGCACGGGCGTGCCCGTGTCGACCGCGGCACTCGACATGGTGCGCGCCGTGCTGGCCGGGAGGGTGAACGAGACGCTCGCGGCACCGGAGTCCCCCGCGCTCCACGAGGCCAATCGGTTGGCCATGGAATCGATGGAGCATCACCTCGAGCGTCGCCTGCGGAGTCTCGGGGTGTTCGACCGTCACTTGTAGGCTGGGACGATGCCCGCCAAGGATCTCGACCAGATCGTCAACCTCGCCAAACGGCGCGGTTTCGTCTATCCGAGCGCGGAGATCTACGGCGGATTCCGTTCCTCCTACGACTACGGACCGCTCGGTTCGCTGATGCTGCGCAACGTCAAGGACGCCTGGGTGCGCACCATGGTGCAACAGCGCGACGACGTGGTGCTCATCGACGCGGCGATCCTCGGACCACCCCAGGTGTTCGAGGCCTCGGGCCACCTGGCGAACTTCTCCGACCCGCTCGTGGACTGCACCGTGTGCAAGCGCCGTTTCCGCGAGGATCATCTGGAGACGAGGGACTGCCCCCAGGGGATGAAGGGCTGCCAGTTCACGGAGTCCAGGGCCTTCAACCTCATGTTCAAGACCACTGCCGGCCCGGTCGAGGGGTCGGGGGCCGACGTGTACCTGCGCCCGGAGACGGCCCAGGGGATGTTCGTCAACTTCGCGAACGTGCTCCAGACGAGCCGGAAGAGGCCCCCGTTCGGCATCGCGCAGGTGGGCAAGAGTTTCCGCAACGAGATCACACCGGGCAACTTCATCTTCCGCACCCGCGAGTTCGAGCAGATGGAGCTCGAGTTCTTCGTTCCGCCGGAGGAGGGTCCGCGCTGGTACGAATACTGGTGCAACGCCCGCCTCGAGTGGTACGTGGATCTCGGCATCCCGCGCGGGATGCTGCGCATCCGGCCCCACGACGCCGACGAGCTCTCCCACTACTCGGCGGGCACCAGCGACGTGGAGTTCCTCTTCCCCTGGGGCTGGGGGGAACTGGAGGGCATCGCCCAGCGCACGGACTACGACCTGACCCAGCATTCGACCCACTCGGGTCAGAGGCTCGACTTCTTCGATCAGGCCACGGGTGAGCGTTACGTGCCCCACGTGGTGGAGCCGGCCGCCGGGGCAAACCGCACGATGGCCGCCTTCCTGCTCGCCGCCTACGACGAGGACGTCGTCAACGACGAGGCACGCACGGTGCTGCGTCTCCATCCGCGCCTCGCCCCGTACAAGGTGGCCGTCCTGCCCCTGTCGAAGAAGGACACGCTCACCCCGAAGGCGCGGGAGATCCTCGCGATGCTGTCGGAGCGATGGATGTGCGACTACGACGAGACGCAGGCCATCGGGCGCCGCTACCGACGCCAGGACGAGATCGGCACGCCCCTGTGCGTCACGGTCGATTTCGACACCCTCGAGGACGATGCGGTGACCATCCGTCACCGCGACTCCACCGAGCAGGTGCGGGTCCCCGTGTCGTCGCTCGTGTCCGAGGTCGCCTCGATCCTCGGGTTCTGACGACGTCGGGTCGGCTGCCGACGGTCGTGGCTCGTGCGGCGGGGCGGTGTAGTTTCGGGTCGGTCCATCGCCCCTCCCGGGGCACCGAGAAGGGGAGCCCCGCATGAGCAAGGTCAGTGTCATCGTCAAGTTGAAGGCGGCGCCGGGGAAGGGAACGGAACTGGCGAAGGCCTTCGAGTTCGCCGTCGAGAACGTGATGCGCGAGTCCGGCACCCGCTACTACATCGTGCACGCCGACACGGCCGATGCCGACACCGTGTGGATCTACGAGATGTACGACGCACAGTCCGATTTCGACGCCCACATGGGGTCGGATTGGTTCAAGGAGTTCGGCGGGAAGTTGATGCCGCTTCTCGGCGGTGGGCCCGAGTTCCACATCGTGCGTCCACTCCACGGCAAGGGCGTGTGACCACCTATCTCGACGCCATCGTGGCACGGCACCGTGATCGTGCCGCGAGAGACACCCGCGATCTCCGGTCCCTGACCGAGGAAGCCGGACGGAGGGGCCCCGCGAGACCGTTCGCCGACGCACTGGAGTCGGCGCCGCGTCTGGCGGTCATCGCCGAGGTGAAGCGGCGTTCCCCCTCGAAGGGAGACCTCGCGCCCCGGCTCGATCCTGCCGCGCTCGCCCGCACCTACGAAGCGGCAGGGGCGACGTGCCTGTCGGTGCTCACCGACGCGGAGCATTTCGGCGGATCGCCCGAGGACCTGGCGGCCGCGCGGGCCGCCTGCGCCCTGCCGGTGCTGCGCAAGGACTTCACGGTCCACCCCCGGGACGTGTGTGACGCGCGGATCATGGGTGCCGATTGCGTCCTGCTCATCGCCGCGGTCCTCGACGACGTGCTCCTCCGGGAATGCCTGACGCTCGCCGTCGGGATCGGTCTCGACGCCCTCGTGGAAGTGCACGACGAGACGGAACTGGAGCGGGCCCTCGACCTCGGTGCCCGCCTGGTGGGGGTCAATCAGCGCGATCTCGTGACCTTCGAGGTCGACCATGACCGGGCCGTGCGCATGGGGGCGGCGATTCCCCGCGACGTCGTGTCGGTGGCCGAGTCCGGGGTCCGGGGACGGGCGGATGCCGAGTCCCTGCGACGCGCGGGGTACGACGCCATCCTCGTGGGTGAGCACCTGGTCACCGCCGACGACACGGGCCGGGCCCTCGTCGACCTTCTGGTCGACTGAGTCGCGCCGCCTCGGGTCGCACTGCGGGGAGCAGGGGCGGAACTACGGTGTGGACGTGTTCGTCAAGATCTGCGGGATCACGAACGAGGACGACGCGCTCCTCGCGGTGGCCATGGGGGCCGACGCGGTGGGGTTCGTGTTCGCCCCGTCGCCTCGCCAGGTCGCTCCCTCTCGTGTCCGGGACATCGTGTCACGACTTCCGTCCGAGATCGTCACCATCGGGGTCTTCCGCGACGAGCATCCGACCCGCATCGTCGAGGTGGCCCGCACCGCCGGTGTGCACGGGGTGCAGCTGCACGGTCACGAGTCCCCGTCCGTCGTGCGCGAGGTGATGGATCACGTGCGGATGGTCATCAAGGGGGTGGTGGCCGGGTCGGTGGACGCGGGGCGAGCCGACACCTTCGGCACGCGCTTCGTCCTCGTGGACGCCCCCGCTCCCGGGTCCGGACGGGTGTTCGACTGGAACCTGGCTGCCGAGATCCCCGACGGACTCGACCTGCTGCTCGCCGGTGGGCTCACCCCCGACAACGTCGTCGCGGGCATCGAGCAGGTGCGTCCGTGGGGGGTCGACGTGAGTTCCGGCGTGGAGTCCTCCCCGGGACACAAGGATCCGATCCTCGTTCGTCGCTTCATCGAGAACGCCCGCGCGGCCCGATCGGGTCCTCGCGCGAGCCGGCCGGGTGCGGCGAGCGGAGAGCGGCCGGGGCGTCCCGCGCCGTACGACTGGCAGGACGACTGACCACCGGCGGGTGGTGCGGTACCTGCGTCGAGATGGTGGAATGGGGGAATGTCCCTCCTCGTCACCCCCGGACCTGACGGACGCTTCGGCGATTTCGGTGGGCGCTTCGTCCCCGAGACCCTCGTCCCCGCGTGCCAGGAACTCGAGCGTTCCTTCGCCGAGGCGTGGGCCGACCCGGTGTTCCGCTCGGACCTCGACCGGATCCTGCGCGAGTACGCGGGGCGTCCCAGCATCCTCACCGAGTGCCACAACCTGGGGCGGGAGCTGGGCATCCGTCTCGTGCTCAAGCGCGAGGACCTGAACCACACCGGCTCCCACAAGATCAACAACGTGATCGGCCAGGCCCTCCTCGCCCGCCGGATGGGCAAGAAGCGCATCGTGGCCGAGACCGGCGCGGGCCAGCACGGCGTGGCGTCGGCGACGGCCGCAGCCCTCCTGGGTCTCGAGTGCAAGGTGTACATGGGCGCCGTCGACGTGGAACGGCAGCAACTCAACGTCTTTCGCATGCGACTGCTCGGAGCCGAGGTGGAGGCCGTCCACTCCGGCAGCCGCACCCTGAAGGACGCGGTCAACGAGGCGATGCGCGACTGGGTGGCCACGGTGGAGAGCACCCACTACT
>CAZSNB010000017.1:30111-35961 GCA_964608285.1 uncultured Bifidobacterium sp. | reverse complement strand
TGCACCGGCAGCCAGGCCCCAGCGAAGGGAACGATGTGTGGACATAGATTCTCCTCTTCTCAATAGAAGGTAAGTCTAAATATACCACATATCTTGTCCACGACGGGACGAGCCGTTCAGTCTTCGCGGTCGATGGCGCGTCCGAGCATGTGGGCCCCCACGGGCACGGTGGCCAACTGCACCACCACCACCACGATCACCTTGCTGATGGACCCCGCCTCCGCCAGGTGCAACACCGCCCCGAGCCCCGTGCACACGACGCCGAGGGTGGCCGGCTTGGTGGCGGCGTGCATGGCCACCAGCGGGTCGCGCAAACGGACCACCCCGAGTGCCCCGAGGACGGCCAGCAGGGCGCCCGCCAGCAGCAACACGGCCGAGACGACGTCCACAACGAGACTCATCGGCGCCTGCCCTCCATGTATCGCGCCACCGTCACCGTGGTGAGGAAGGCGAGCAATCCGAGCACGAGTGCCAGATCGAGGAAGCGGTCCTCACCCGTGATGGCGGCCGCGAGCAACATGGCGCACGTGAGCGCGGGAGTGATCGCCTCGAAGGCGACGGCTCTGTCCGCGAGAGTGCGGCCCCGCACCGCCCGCCATGCCGCGAGCACGGCCGCCGTGCAGACGAGTACGACCGCCACGTTGAACACGACTGTCACGAGCCACCCCCCGCTCCGAGCGCGGCGGCCACCAGTCGTTCGAGCCGGGCCATGTCGGCGACGAACCGGTCGGGGTCGACCCGGCCGATGACATGGACCCGCAGGACGTGCGTCTCGGGATCGGCCGCGAGCGTCATGGTGCCCGGTGTCATGGTGATCGAGTTCGCCACCACCGTCGTCACCAGGGGCGACCGCGTGTGCAGTTGCACCTCGAGCACCCGCGCCGCCCGACGCTCGGGGGTGGGGCGCAGCACGGTGACGACGACGGCGAGGCTCGAGGACACGAGGCTCACCACCATGTGCGCGGTGAGTCTCAGCACGGCGACCGGGCGCAGTCGTGCCGTTGCCGCCGTGCGATCCGGCACGAGCCAGAGGAGGAACACGGCCGACACCAGGCCCCACAGCACGTTGGCCCACGAGAGTCTCCCCCACAGGGCCACCCAGACGGCGGCGAGGCCGACCACCCGCAGCATCACGACCCCCTCACCGCCCCGATGTAGAGGTCCGGATCGGTGAGCACCCGCGCCGCCGACACGCAGAATCCGTAGAGGGGTCCTGCCATGACGGGGACAGCGAGGGTTCCCATCACCATGATCACGGTGGCCCCGGTCATCACGGGGTGCTTGCGCAGCACGGACTTCTCATCCTCGACCGGACCGGGTCGAATCTCACCCCAGAACACCGCCAGCCAAATCTTCGTCATGGACACGAGGGTGAGGATGCTCACCACCGCAGCCACCGCCACGATCCACCAGCGTTCCTGAGCGAGTCCCTCGCGGACGAGCAGGAACTTGCCGAGGAATCCGGAGAACGGCGGCAAGCCGGCGAGGCTGAGGGCCGGCACGAGGAACAGCACCCCGAGCACCCCCGAGCGTCGCGCCATGCCGCCCAGTCGGTCGAAGGAACTCTCCCCCGTCTCGTGCTCGATGATTCCATCCACCAGGAAGAGCGACGTCTTGACGAGAATCTGGTGCACCAGGAAGAAGAGTGCGGCGGCCAGTGCCGCGACGGTCCCGATGGCCACGGCCATCACGAGATAGCCGATCTGGCTCACGATGTGGAAGCTCAGCAGACGCTTCATGTGACGGTGCGAGAGGGCACCGAGGACACCCACCACCATCGTCACACCGGCGATGACGAGAAGGAGATGCGTCTGTCCCCCGGGAAACAGCAGGGTCTCGGTGCGCACGATGGCGTACACCCCGACCTTGGTGAGCAGGCCCGCGAACACCGCCGTCACCGGACTGGGTGCAGCCGGATAGGCGTCGGGCAGCCAGAAATAGAGGGGGAAGACGGCCGCCTTCATGCCGAAGGCCAACAACAGCATCAGGTTGATCCCCGTGCGCACACCGTCGGGGAGATCCGCGAGATGGGGACCGAGTTCGGCCATCGAGACGGTTCCCGTGGCGGCGAAGACCAGGCCGACGGCCGTCAGCAGGATCATCGACTCGACGATGTTCAGCACCGTGTACGTCGCCCCGGCGCGCACCTGGTCGTCGCGAGCATCGAGCGTCATCAGCACGTAGCTGGCCATGAGGAGCAACTCGAAGGCGACGAAGAGGTTGAAGAGATCGCCCGCCAGGAATGCCTGGGAGATGCCGGCGGAGAGCACCAGATACACCGGGTGGTAGACCGGCGATGCGTCGTCGACATCCCGCTGACCGACCGCGAACACGAGGACGAGGAGCAGTACCGCGAGGGAGATGCACGCCAACACGGCCGAGAACCTGTCGGCCACCAGCGTGATGGCGATGTTCGCCGGCCAACCCCCGAGACGGCTCGCCACGACGTCCTCCTCGGACACGCGCACGAGCACCGCAACGGCCGCAGCCAACGAGGCACCGAGGACAGTGAAGCTGACCCATCGTTGGAGAACGCGTCCCCGCACGAGGATGGTGAATGCCGCCCCCAACAGGGGGAGGGCCACGGGCACGGCGAGGAGCGTGTTCATCCGCCGACGTCCTCATGGTCGGGGGAATCGCCCGACTCCGCGGCCAGCGCGGCACGACGTTCCGTGTTGCGGTCCTCGACGTCGTCCTCCACGACGTCGTTCCCGTCGATGCTGTGCAGGCGCCAGGCGAGGGCGGCGAGAAAAGCCACGAGAGCGAAGCCGATGACGATGGCGGTGAGGATGAGGGCCTGGGGCACCGGGTCGGTGGGGGCATCGGAAGCCCCGATGATCGGCGCATCTCCCTGTCGGGAGCCGGCGGCGAGGATGAGGAAGTTCACCCCGTTCGAGAGCACCGCCACCCCGATGATGATGCGGGTCATCGTGCGCTGCAGGATCAGGTAGGTGCCGGCGGCGAAGAGGACGCCGACGAGCACGACGAGGGAGAGGCTCACGATGACCCTCCATCCCGGCGACGCGCGTCCGGGGACTCCCCGAGCACGACGAGAACGGTGAGGACGAAACCGATCACGGCGAGATACACCCCGAGGTCGAAGACGGCCGCGGAGACGAGTTTGAATCCACCCACGACCGGCCAGTCGCCGGCGAGCACGGCGGACTCGAGAAGGGCGTCACCGACGACAAGGGGTGCCATCGCCGTGACGACCGCGACGAGCACCCCGGCTCCGAGCAGGATCCGGGGTCGCAGCCGGCCGCAGAGGTCGACCTCGTCCGTGCGACCCGACAGATGGCGCAGGGTGAATCCCGCCCCGGCGACGAGACCACCGATGAAGCCGCCGCCCGGGGCATTGTGACCGCGCACCATGAGGAAGATCGACACGAGCAGGATGAGGCGGAAGAGCCAGCGCTCGGCCTCCTCGAGGATGAGGGAACGATCGGGATTCACGCGTCCACCCCCGCCCGCGCCGGACTCGACCGACGTCGCGCATGACGCAGCAGATTCGCCACCCCGAGCCCGGCCACGACGAGCACCGTCACCTCGCCGAGGGTGTCCGTGCCGCGGAAATCGACGAGGATGACGTTGACAACGTTGTTGCCGGCGCCCTCCGGCGCCGAACGGGCCAGGTACTCCCCGCCTACCGAAGGTGCCGTGCGCGACAGCGACGCGGCCAGAGCGAACACCGCGACGGCCGCGCCCACCGCGACGGACACGAGCGCACGGGACCATCGCGGCAACCATTCCCGGTCGTTCTCGAAGCGGCGCGGCAGCCGGCGCAGCACGAGGAGCATGACGACGATGACGAGACCCTCGACGAGAAGTTGGGTGAGTGCGAGGTCCGGCGCCCCGAACAGGGCGAACAGGGCGGCACTGGCGAAGCCGAGCCCGCCGGCGAGCAGTGCCGCCGAGAGGCGACCCTCGGCACGCACGGCGGCCAGGGCGAAGGCGATGCCGAGGACCACCAGCACCACCTGCACCGCCGAATCGGCGAACACGACGTCACCATCGATGTCGCCGAGCAGGCCGAGCGCCGGCACTCCGACGGCGAGCGCGAGGACCGAGAAGACGACGAGGTTGTAGACGACGAGCGAGCCGCTCTGGGAGACGCGGGTGACCGCCACCGAGATCCGCAGGAGACCGTCGTACGCGCGTTCGAAGACGGCCTCACCGGAGGGCTGCACCGAGGGCCACCGGGGCGAGGCGGGCACCCGCCACCCGATCCACCCGCCGACGAGGAGCACGAGGATCGACACCAGGAGCGGTTCTCCGACACCGGGCCACAGCACGAGCTTCCCGGCGGCCAGGAGGTCGAGCGACATCGCGGCGGACTTCATGAGACCGCCCCACCACCCCGCCGCGAGCGCCGCGCCGACCGAGACGATCGCCGTCACCGCCACCGGCAGCACGAGCACCGCACCTGCCGGATGGTGCACCTCGGTCGGGGGCCGTCCGGGGACGTCGCCGAACATTCCCCGCACGAGACGCACGCTGTAGGCCACCGACAGCACCGACCCGGCCACGATCGCGCCGAGGGCGACGAGGGTCTCTGTCGGCAGGTCCCCTCCCTCGAGAAGGACGGCGAGCACCTTCTCCTTCGTCACGAAACCGAGCAGCGGAGGCACGCCGGCCATGGAGGCGGCCGACACCGTGGCGAGGACCGCCACGACGGGCATCGATCGACGCAGGCCGGACAATCCGGTGATGTCCCTCGTCCCCGTCGCATGGTCGACCGCCCCGACGGCGAGGAAGAGACCCGCCTTGAACACCGCATGCGCGGCGAGGTGCGCCACCGCCGCATAGAGAGCGAGGGGACTGCCCATGCCGGCGAGCACGGCGAGCAGACCGAGCTGAGAGACCGTGCTGTGGGCGAGGAGCAACTTGGCGTCGGTCTGCCGCAACGCCCGCACCCCGCCGACGATCATCGTCGTGCCGCCGAGCAGGACCACCGTCCATCGCCATGCGGCGACGTGGTCCACCGCCGGCGACAGTCGGGCGAGCAGCACGATGCCGGCCTTCACCATGGTGGCCGAGTGCAGGTACGCGCTCACCGGCGTCGGGGCCGACATGGCTCCCGGCAGCCAGAAGTGGAACGGGAACTGCGCCGATTTCGTCAGTGCTCCCACCAGGGCGAACATCGCCGCGACCGCGAACATCGCTCCTGCCCCGTCGGCCGCGGCCAGTCCGGCGAACGTCGTGGTACCGACGGCGACCTGGAAGAGGGCGACTCCGACGAGCAGGCACAACCCGCCGGTGCCCGTGACGAGCAGGGCGCGCAGCGCGGCGGCGCGTGCCGCGGCGGACTCGTCGTTCATCCCGATGAGCAGGAACGACACCACCGAGGTGACCTCCCAGAAAAGGAACATCGTGAACAGGTCGGCGCTCAGCACGACACCGTTCATCGCCGCAGCGAAGACGAGGAAGAGTCCGACGAAACGCCCGAAGGCCCGGTGTTCGGGGAAGTAGCCGGCCGAGTACCACAGCACGAGAGCACCGAGTCCGCAGATGAGCGCGAGCATCAGGACCGCGAACGGGTCGGCCACCAGGTGAATGTCGAGACCGAGTGGCCCGATCCACGAACGGTGCCACGACATGTCGTCCCCGGCCGACGCGAGTGCGGTGACGAAACCGAGTGCGAGGACGCCCGCGCCGAGGCGGGCCATGGCCACGGATCGCCGCAGGGTCAGGGCGGCGAGGGCCGGTACGAGCGGGAGGAGGAGGGAGACGACGAGAACCACAATTGACCTTGCCGACCAGACTTCCCGGCGCGCCGAGGTTCAGCCTAGCGATGTCGCCGATGAGCCTCGGCTTCCGGGATCGGCTCCCGGTTCCCTACACGAACGAGGG
>CAZSNB010000017.1:19050-30011 GCA_964608285.1 uncultured Bifidobacterium sp. | reverse complement strand
CGCCGATGAGCCTCGGCTTCCGGGATCGGCTCCCGGTTCCCTACACGAACGAGGGACGGCGACGACGCACGAGAACGATGACGGTCCCGACCGCGAGCGCCGCGGAAGCCATCGCGAACAAGTCGGCCGTGTCGACACCGGTCGCGGGCAGCTCACCAGCCGTGACGGTCATGACGCGACTGTCGGTCACCTCGGCCGCGAAACCGGCGATGATGGCCGCCACGTGGATCTCGAGGCAGTAGTCCACCGGAGGGTCGAGGTACGAGACATAGTCGACCAGCACACCATCGTCGACCAGAGCCTGGACGAATGCCGGGTTGGCGGTGGCGCGGATGGCCTCGAGCAGGAATTCCTCGGTGGGTTCCTGGGAACAGTTGCCCGGTCCGAACGCGACCAGATCGGCCATCAGGGCGTCGAACTCGGCGAGCAGGTCGGCGTCGTTCGATGACGACGACTCCAGGAGTATCCGCACGAGAGCGATGCCGGTCGTCAGTGTCTCGAGAGCGGCCAACTCTCCATCGTCTTCGTACGCCGAGGTGTTGATCGGGATGGATGGGTCATAGGAGATGTCCGCCAATTCCAGCGCGAAGTCCGGCGACGGGACGAGCAGCACCCGCTCCACCTCCTCCCCCTCCGACGGCGCGGCAGGCTGGTACTGCTCGGGAACGTCGCGCGGGAGCAGGTACTGACGTCGCGTCCCCCCGTACACGAGTCGCTCGATCCGCAGAACCGCATCGGCCGAGCCGGCCGATGCGAGGAAGAACTCCTCGGCCGTGCCTTCGTTGAGGACAGCGAACGACAGTTCCGCCGGGTCGTTGTTGACGAAGTCGAGGTCGTCGGGATCGGTCACGTCCCACACGGGCAGCTCGGGGTCCCACCCCTCCTCCATGATGCAGTGGTCGAACTCGCTGGTGACGGGGTTGACGAACTCGAACACCGGGATGAGGTCGTCCCCCACCACGGCGCTGTCGGCGAGCGAACCCTGCACGTCGAACGAAACGTATCGGGACGTCGCCTTGTTGAGACCGAAGATGGCCGTGCACGAGCCGAGGGACCCGAGGTCAATCTCGGCGGGATCGGTTCCCGGATCGGTGGTCGCGCCGTCCATGTCGCTCTCGGGAGCCGCGTGCACGGGCGACGCGGGCGACAGACCCGCGCCCGTCACGGGAACGACGAGGGTCCCCAGGGACAGGCGGACCAGATCACGGAGACGACTCACATGGCGCAGAGTAACAGTCGGATCGGATGACCCGGTTCACTGCCCATCCAGCCGGGCCATCACGCGTCCGTTTCCGGATCCATCGGCGTGAGCAGGTTCTCGAGAGGCGCGATGCGACCGGGGTGGCGGAACTCCGCCACCAGGGCCTCGCCGAGCATGGTGCGGCGACCGTCGCTGTGCAGGCGCCCGGGCCACCCGTGGAACTGATGGAAGGCGGAAGCGGCGTAGATGACGTGGGTCGCGAGATGGGACCGACGCACGTCGGGCCTCACGTAGACCTGGTCGACGACGGCATCGGCGCGCCACCAGCGGATGGCGGCCACCTGTTGCTCGCTGCGCACCGGCATGTGGAAGAACACCGGGTCGGTCACCACCGTGCCGGGCGGAAGGTGCAGCGTGTCGAAGGCGACGAGGGTCACAGCGGGACCGTGGGCGTCCTCTCCGTGCAACTCCACGAACCACACCTCGGGCGAACCGGGCCTGACCGCCGGCGAAACGGAGATGACCGGACGACCCGACGCATCGATGTCGGCGTCCCAGAGGAGGAAATCCGTCGAGTGGCCACCGTGTGCGGCGACCACTTCGCCGTCGGGATGACGGTCATGCATCCAGCACCGCACATGCCATCGTCCATCCGGCAGGGCGGCGAGCCGCTCGTACCAGGCCGATGTCCCGACCGGCGGGGCCGGCGAGGACCATGGGAACGACTCACCCATGCTCCGGCGCCCTCACTCGCGCGAGCCTAAACCTCGGACCGGATGCAGGGGTGCGGCTCCGCACCGGGATGCCTCCGTCCCTAGGCTCCGTGCATGACCGATTCACCCCGCATCGCCCTCATCGGAGAAGCCGACGGCTACAGCGGCCCGGCCCTCGCCCGCACCCTCGCCGCCCGCGGTCATCATCTCGTGCTCGGTGATGCAGGTACCGACCTGGTCGCCGAACTGGAGGCCGGCGGTGCGTCTGTCGTCAACGTCACCGGGCTCGGACATCTGCGCGAGGCGTCGGCGTCCCAGCGCATGGTCGACGCGGCCCTCTCCGAGTTCGGGCGGATCGACGCCGCCACCACCTTCTCCGGCATCATCGTCACGGGGCGATTCCTCGACTCGTCGCTCGAGGACTTCCAGCGAGCGGTGAAGGGATGCCTCGAGATTCCGTACCACTTCCTGCGCGCGGTCGTGCCGGTGATGGCCGAACAGGGTTACGGACAGGTGCTGCTGCAGACGAGCGCCACCGGCGGACGCGCCACTCCGGGTGCACCCCTCTATTCCATGGCCCGGGCCGGTGCCAACCATCTGGTGCGCAACGTCGCAGCCGAGGTGGCGGGTCGCGGCGTGCAGGTGAACGCCGTGGGCACGAACTTCATGGACTTCCCCGGGTTCCTCGCCGCCAACGGCGTCACCTCGCCCGAGTCACGCGCCAAGGTCGAGTCACTCGTCCCCATGCGCCGCCTCGGCGACCTCGCCGAGTTCGCGACGTTCTGTGCCGCGTTCCTCGACGGCTCGAGCACCTTCGTGACGGGACAGTTCGTCTCGTACTCGGGCGGCTGGGGCTGATCAGCGCCGGCGAACCGGCTTCTTGGCGACCGCCCTCTTCTTGGCCGGCTTCCTTGCCGAGGACTTCGGCGTCGTGGCAGCCGCACTCCGGGTCCGGCCCGACCTGCCCGTCCCGAGCGCGACGAGGAATCCGTCCGGGATGACGAGGTCGTCGCGCTCCAGTTCGGCCACGGAGGATCGCCCCATGCCGAGCATGGCCGAGTCGATGCCGCCGCGCAGCACGTCGAGCACGTTCTCCACTCCGGCCTGTCCGTTGGCCGCGAGACCCCACAAGTAGGCGCGCCCGATCATCACGGCGTCGGCACCCATGGCGAGGGCCTTCACCACGTCCGACCCGCGACGCACTCCACCGTCGAGCAGCACATCGACCTTTCCGCCCACCGCGTCGGCGACGGCGGCCAGGGTACGGATGGGGGCCGGGGTGCCGTCGAGGTTGTTGCCGCCGTGGTTCGACACCGAGAGGGCGGTGGCGCCCAGGTCGACGACGCGCTTCGCATCATCCACCCGACACACGCCCTTGACCATGAACGGTCCGTCCCACTGGGCGCGCAACCACGCGACGTCCTCCCAGGTCGGCAGCGGGGTCTGCATCCACTCGTAGTAGGCACCGAAGAATGTCGGGGCCTTCTGACCCGGTCGCGCCATGTTCGGTGCGGTGAGGTCGGGGATGCGACCCGTCCGCGCGAACTGCCACAGCCACCGCGGACGGGCGAGCACCTCGGGAGCAAGTTTCACCGCCGCCTTGAGGTCGACCTTCTCCGGGATCCACGGACTACCCCAGTCGCGCCCGTTTGAGAACGACCAGTCGAGGGTGACGATGATGCCCTTGGCCCCGGCCGCCCTGGCGCGCTCCATGCGCTGCACGAGCACGTCCTTGTCGCCGCACCAATAGATCTGGAAGAGCGTCTGGTCGTTGACCGCGGCGACCTCCTCCACGGAGCGCGAGGCGAAGGACGAGAGCCCCATGGCGATTCCCCGGTTGGCCGCGGCCCGGGCGATGGCCACCTCACCCTCGGGATGCACGGCCTGCACGCCGGTGGGCGAGATGAGGACCGGCATCGACAGGTCGAGTCCCATGACCCGAGCGGACAGGTCGCGGGTCCGCGGGAGACCGGCGACGTGCGGGGCGAAGCCGAGGCGGTCGAACGAGGACAGGTTGTCCTGCACCGAGAGACCCTTCTCGGAGCCAGCGATGAGGGCGCCGTAGACGCTGCGCGGCAGCTTCTTCTTGGCCCGACGCTGGGCCTCCGCGACGGTCTCGAACCAGCTGTTTTTCGCCATGGAGGCGAAGGCTAGTGCCGGGCCGTTCTCCCCTCCCCGACCCGTCCCGCCTCGTGCAGCGTTTTGAGAATCATTCTCATTTCGGGTACCCTGACGGACATGGCTCAGCGTCCTCGTCTCCCGCGTTCCGCCTCTCTCGTCGCCATGGCGATGCTCCTCACCGCGGGGTGCGTCCGCGGCTCCGGTGAGCCATCGGAAAAGCTCACCGTGGCCGTGACGCTCGCACCGATCGCCGAGATCGTCCGCACCGCCGGTGGTGGCGCCGTCGACGTGGTCGAACTCGTCCCGCCGGGCGCCGACGCCCACGACCACGAACTCACCGCCAAGCAGGCCGATGAACTCTCGCAAGCCGATCTCGTCGTGTACCTCGGGGGTTTCCAGCCGGGCATCGACAAGGTCATCGACTCGCTCGATGCCTCGGTCATGCGTCTCGACCTCATGGAGGTGGTCGAGACGCTCGAGGGAGGACACTCCCATGCCGAGGACGACCACGGCCACGACGACGAGGAACCCGCCGCCGAGGATGCACACGACGGCATCGACCCGCACGTGTGGCTCGACCCGGCGAACATGATCCTCATGATCGGTGCCGTCACGGACGCCTTCGACACACTCGACCCCGCGGTCAACGGCGAGAACGCCGCCGCCGTCGCTGCGTGGCTCGACGACCTCGAGAGCCTCGGCTCCGACATCACCAGTCGGCTCGCCGACTGCGAGCGCCGCCTGCTCGTCACCACCCACGATGCGTTCGGGTATCTGGCCCATCTCGCCGGTCTCGAGACCCTCGCCGTGCGCGACTCCGAGGACTCCGAGCCCACCGCACGCGACCTCGACGAACTGGTCGAGCGTCTCACCGCCACCGGCACCACGACCGTCTTCCACGAGCCTCCGTCGGCCGACGATCTCACCACGGCGGTGGCCGAGCGGGTGAAGGCCGGTCTCCTCGTGCTCGACCCGCTGGAGACGATCTCGCAGGACGACACCGCGGCGGGACGGGGGTACCTGGCGATCCAGCGCGACAATCTGGATGCCCTCGTCGAGGGGCTGGGATGCCCGGGGTGATCCTCGAGGCCGCCGGCGTGGCGGTCTCCTACGACGGGGAGCAGGTGCTCCGCCCCAGCAGCTTCGTCCTCTCCTCCGGTGAGATGGTGGCCGTGGTCGGCCCCAACGGAGCGGGAAAGTCGTCGCTGTTCAAGGCGCTCGCCGGATTCGTCGACCACGAGGGCGACGTCATCGTCCACGGCCAGACCTGTCACCACCACGAGCGGCAGGCCATCGCCTATATCCCCCAGCAGACCGACATCGACCTGCGGTTCCCCGTGCCCGTCGCCGACGTCGTCATGGCGGGCCGTCGCCGCTTCCATGGGGCGCGCATGCGCCCCACCGACGCCGATCGGGTCGCGGTGGCCGAAAGGCTGGCGCAGGTGGGACTCGCCGATGCCGCCGAGGCCTCGCTGTCCACCCTCTCGGGAGGACAGGTGCAGAGGGTGATGATCGCGCGGGCACTGGCCCAGGAAGCGGACGTGCTGCTCCTCGACGAGGCGCTGTCGGGAGTCGATGCCCGGCGCACCGAGGGACTCATCGACCTGTTCGACGCCATCCGGTCGACCGGCAGCGCGGTGGTGGTGTCGAGCCACGACCTCGGGCTCGTGCGGTCGCGTTTCCCGCGATGCCTCACCGTGAACGGCCGCATCGTGGGCGACGGTCCGCCGGCGACCGAACTGTCGGGTGAGCGCCTCGAGGAGGTGTTCGCGTCGCGATGAACTGGCTCCTCGACCCCTTCCAGTCCGGGTTCTCCCAGCGCGCCGGGATCATCTGTCTCATGATCGGCGTGCTGGCCCCCGTGGTCGGCACATGGGTGTCGCTGCGTCGTCTCGCCTACATGGGCGACGCCATGTCGCACTCGGTTCTCGGCGGGGTGGCGCTCGGCTTCGCCTGGCTCGGCACCTCGGCGGTGCTGCCCGGTGCCCTCGTCGCCGGCGTGGCCATGGCGCTCCTCATCCACTGGCTCTCGCAGAACCGCCGGGTGGCGACCGACTCCGTCATCGCCGTCGTCGGCACGGGCCTGTTCGCGCTCGGGGTGCTCCTCATCACGCGCATCGACTCACCCGTCTCGCTCACCCACTTCCTGTTCGGTCAGCTCCTCTCCGTGGGGGCGGCCGACCTGTGGATCACCCTGGCGCTCACGGTGGCCTGTCTCGGATTCGCCTGGTGGGCCCACTCGGACCTCGTGTGGTCGACCTTCGACCGCGACCATGCGGTGCAGGTGGGCATCCCCGTGCGACGCCTCGACGCCGCGGTGCTCGTCGTGCTGGCCCTGTGCGTCGTGGTGTGCCTGTCGGCGGTGGGCACCATCCTCACGGTGTCGCTCCTCATCACGCCGGCCGCGACCGCCCGGCTCTTCCACGACCGCATCGGGCCGCTCATGACGACGGCCGTCGGATTCGGCCTCGTGGAGGTGCTCGGCGGGTTCGTCGTCGCGTACCACGCCGACCTGCCCCCTGGCCCGACGATCGCCCTCGGGGCGACCCTCGTGTTCGTCGGCTGCTACGCCGCCCGGCTCCGCCGTTCCGAGCGCACCTGGGTGCGCCACGTCCACAGCCACGACGGACACGCCCACTGACCGAACGGGTGGGAGGTTCCGGGGGCGACCGGCGGGGCCGCGAAGGGGTACGGTCGGGGCATGGCAGGCAACACCTCACCTCGTCGGATCGTCATCGGAGTGGACGGGTCGAAGAACTCGCTCCAGGCCATCGACTGGACCCTCCAGAACGCCCACGAGGGCGACACCCTCGTGCTGGTCTCGGCGTGGAGCCCGGTCGTGGTGCCCGCCGACATGGCCGTCTCCTACACCTTCGACGACACCGGTGCCCGGGCCCTCCTCGACGCCGAGGTGAAGCGGGTGACGCCCCTCGCCGGGGCGCGCGGCCTGAAGGTGGAGAGCATCTTCGACAACGTCGACCCGCGCACGGCCCTGCTGTCGGCGAAGGCGGACATGATCGTCGTGGGCTCGCGCGGTCACGGCGGGATCGCCGGGCTGGTGCTCGGCTCGGTGGCCGACTACGTGTCGCGGCACTCGAAGGTGCCGGTCGTCATCGTCCCCCACACCTGAGATCGACCGGGCCCGACGAGGCGCCCGGAGAACGACACCCTGAACGACGAAGGGGCCGCCGTCTCGCGACGGCGGCCCCTCTTTCGTCCGGTCGGATCAGGCGCGCAGGCCCTTGCCGATCATGCCGACGACAGCATCCTTGACGGGAATCATCCCGTAGATGATGGCGCCGTTGGCGACGTGGCGCATCCACTCATCCTCGAACGAGACGCCCCAGCCCTCGATCGGATTGGTCTTGGTCCACCACACCATGCCGATGGCGATGATGAGTCCCAGGTGCGCCCCGATGACAGGCAGTCCACGGATCGTGTCGTGGACCTTGATGAGCCCCAGCACCGACTCGATGACCGCGATGACGGCCACGAGCAGGAGCGAGAGCAGCAGCAGTGCTCCGAGTGTGTACATGTCAGGTTTCCCCCTTCGGCGGGTCGGTGACCCGCTACGGGGAAAGGTACGACTCCGTCGTCCCCGGGTGGTGGATTTCGGCGGATGATTCATCCCCCCGTTTCCGGGCCGTTTCCACCTCTTTCCCTAGGAATGGAGCCCGGCCCGGAAGAGCACCCGCAACATGGCCCGGTGATCGTCCTCGGAGAGGGCGTCCTCCCCGTCGTGGAGGTCGTCGAGCACCCGCCCGAAGGACACCGCCTGCATCAGGAAGGCCAGTTGACGAGGGGTCATCGTGCTCGTGGCACCGAGCCGCGCCCGGACGTTGGCGGCGAACCGTTCGGCGCGCTCGTCGATGGCCAGCTGTCCCGTGCGCAGACGTTCCCGCAGGGCGGGGATCTCCGATGCCGCAGCCAGTGCCCGCAGGCGCAACCAGCGGATCTCCTGATTCGCTGCCGCCGCCCGGGTGGACAGCGCCTCGACCAGGTCCTCGATGGTCAGGTCCGGGGTTGATGCCATCAATTGCTCCACGCCGGAGATGAACCCGTGGACACGCTGCTCGAGCATCGTTCCGAGGGTCTCCACCAGCAGACCGTCCCGGTCGGTGAAGTACTTGTAGATGAGGGGAACCGACACCCCGGCCCCCGAGGCCACATCCTGCACGCGCAACCCGAGGGGACCCTTGCGGGTGATCTCCAGCGTGGCTGCGGCGACGATGCGGTCTCGGGATGTGCTCATGCTCCAGCCTCGACTTCCGGGCCATCCCCCTCCGACCCGTCAGGACTGTACCCGACGGGCGAGAGCGCTCTTCCTTCTTTCCAGACGGTCGAGCGCACCGGCCAGGTCCATGGAGGCCACGTCGTCGAGGGACAGCGACACCCGCACCCCGCGGTGCTCCACCCACGGTCCGAAACGCCCCACCTTGAGCAGGACCGACTCGCCCTCGTGTTCCCCGAGGTCCCGGCCCTCCCGTGGGACGTCCACGAGGGCCACGGCCTGCTCGAGGCTGAATGCGGCGAAGTCGATCCGATCGCTCACCGGGATGTTCCTCTCGCCGCACTTGAGATAGGGCGCACCCGACCCCCACTTGGCACCCTTGGCACGACGTGCGAAGGTCCTGCCGGCCCGCAGGACGATGGGCTCACCGGTGGTCGGATGGGTACCGAGCACCGCCACCGGACGGTCCGCGGGATCGTGCTCGGCGCGCACCCGGGCGATGGTGGGCTCCAGAGCCGGCCAGTCCCCATCCCCCTCGAGGAGGAACCCGGTGAGGAGATTCTCGAGGGTCTCGTCCCCCGTGGCCACCCTCTCGAGGCGGTCCTCCATGCGGGAGGTCACCTCGAAGTCGACGTACTCGGGAAAGCACAGGGCGAGGAAGCCGTGCACCGCGATGCCGGTGATCGTGGGCAGCAGGGCCCGGTCTCCCCTGCGCGACCAGATGTACTCCCGTCGCAACGCCTCCATCGTGGAGGCGTAGGTGGACGGTCGGCCGATGCCGTGCTCCTCGAGGGCGGTGATGAGCGAGGACTCCGTGAAGCGTGCCGGGGGTCGCGTGGTGTGCTCGCGCACCTCGCTCGCCGCGACGGCGACCGACTCGCTCTCCGTCACCGCGGCGAGCGGAGTCGGCACGTCGTCGTCCGGGTGGGAGAAAACGAGACGGTGCCCGGGCACCTCGATGGTGGTGCCGGCGGCCCGGAAACGCGCGGTACGACCGTCGAGTTCGACGACGAACACGACGCTCGTCGTGGTGCCGGTGGCGTCGACCATCTGGGAGGCGATGGTGCGGCGCCAGATCATCTCGTACACCGCGGCGTGCGCCGGGGTGAGTCCGCGGATGGAGCGCACCGACATCCTCGTGGGACGGATGGCCTCGTGGGCCTGCTGGGCGCCCTTCTTGGCCAACCACCGATTCGGCTTCTCGGGCACGGCATCCGCACCGAACATCTCCACCGCCACGGCACGGGCCGCCGCGGTGGCCTCCCGCGAGAGCGCAGGGTTGTCGGTGCGGGGATAGGTCACGTGACCCTTCTCGTAGAGCTGGTTGACGAGGGCCTGGGCCCGGGCCGAGCCGACCTTGAGCCGGTTGACGACGTCCGAGAGCAGGTCGCTCGTGACGTACGGACGACGCGGACGGCGGGTGTAGCGCTCGCGCTTCACGGATTCGACCGTCAGGTCGGTTCCCTCGAGCGCGGCGGCGAGCGCGGCGGCATCGTCGGGCTCGAGGCGACGGGCGTCCCCGACGATGCGACCGGTGTCGTCGAAGTCCTTCGAGGCCGCGACGGCGACCCCGTCGAGCGAGACGAGGGTGGCCACCACCTCGGGTTCGAGGGCGAGGGTGGCCTCGATGCCGCAGAACACGGCGGGGACGAAAGCCCGGCGTTCCCACTCCCGGTCGACGACGAGCCGCAGGGCGGGATTCTGCACCCGACCGGCACTCAGGCCTCCCCGCACCTTTTCCCACAGCACCGGCGACATGCGGAAGCCCCAGAGGTGGTCGAGGATGCGCCGGCTGCGGGCCGCCTCGACGAGATGCGGGTCGATCGCCCGCCTCTTCTCGAGGGCGGCCAGCACCTCGCGTTCGGTGATGGAACCGAAGACGATGCGCGAGACCGGCACCGAGGGTCGCAGGAACTCGACGAGCAGGTGGGCGATCATCTCCCCCTCGCGGTCGTCGTCGGTGGCCAGGATGAGCTCGCTCGCCCCGGTGAGGTCGAGCGAGAGGCCGCGGACGACCTCGGTGCCCTTCTTCGTGAGGTGGTACGGAGAGGCGAACCCGGCGTCGACGTCGACGGCGTCGGTGCGGGCGGCGATGTCGGCGATGTGGCCGTAGGAGGCCCGCACCGTGTACCTCGAACCGAGGATGCGGGAGATCGTGGCCACCTTGCTCGGTGATTCGACGACGACGAGAGGGGACCCCGCCGCGGCCCGTGCCGTGGCGGAACGGGAGGTGGCGGAGCCGGTGGAACGTGAACGGGTGGATGTGGTCTGTCTGGACATGGCCGCTGTCTCTAGACCATGGCTGTGTCGGGAGAGGGGGCGGACGTCCTCGATTCGCCAATGTTTTCGCCGGGAAAACAATGACTTGACAGATTCGCGACGCGGTCCGATCCGGACACGACGGCGGCCCCGAGGGCGCGGAAGTCGTCAGGTCACGGTGACGGTGGTGAAGCGCACGACGTCGGCGCCGCGCACGGGGTCGAGCACCACGCGCACCCGACACGTGCCCCGGCGCACACCGAAGATGTTCGTGCCGCTGAAGCGGCAGTTCCTCACCCCCTGGACGATGCTGATGCGCATCACCCCGGCCGACCTTCGGGGGATGGAGAGCGACACGGCCGCGGCCACCTGGGCGGCGGTGAGGGTGCGACCGCGGCGCACGCTGAGGGGGCGTATGCGGGGGGCCGGCGGACGG
>CAZSNB010000017.1:0-18950 GCA_964608285.1 uncultured Bifidobacterium sp. | reverse complement strand
GAGGGTGCGACCGCGGCGCACGCTGAGGGGGCGTATGCGGGGGGCCGGCGGACGGAGGGCGGCGGTGGTCGTGGTGGTGCGGGGCACGGACGTGGACGAGCTCGAGGAACTCGAGGAACTCGACGAGCTCGAGGAACTAGACGAACTGGACGAACTCGAGGAACTGGAGGAACTGGACGAACTCGACGTCGTGGTCGTCGTGGCGACGCTGAGCCCGGCCACCTGGCCGGCCACGGTCCAGTCATCCACGGCACCGGGGGTCCCCCGTTGCCCGGACTCGTTGCTCCCCCAGCACCACACCGCTCCGGTCAGGGTGGCGACACAGGCGTGGTCCTTGCCGGTCTCCACCTCGACGAGGGTCCCGGTGATGCCGGAGATGGTCGCCAGTCCCGGGTAGTTCCGGCCCCGGCAGACGAGGTCGCCGTCGTGATCGAGGATGCATCCGTTCTGGTAGCCGGCCGCGACATCGGCGACCGCGGAGAACATCTCGGTCGGCACCGCCGTCTGCGTCAACCCGTCCGCCAGGGGCTGACCGAATTGCACGAGGTTGTTGCGCCCGAAGCACACCTGCACGTCGTCGGTGCGCAGCACGCAGGTGTGATCGAAACCGGCCGTCACGGCAGCGGCCTCACCGCCCAGGGAATCGGTGCGCGAAGGGCTGCGCTGCACCGACGTGGCCGAGGTGCCGAGGCGGCCGTTGCCGTGGTTGCCCCAGCACCAGGCGTCGCCGTCCTCCGACACCGCGCAAGCGTGGGTCTGACCGAGCTCCACCGTGGTGAAGGCCACCCCCGACTCGCGCACCACCTCCAGGGGCGCGGCCGATTGCGCATCGAGGCTGGCGGCACCGAGCTGGCCGTGCGAGTTCGATCCCCAGCACCACAGGTCGTCGTCGACGAGCAGGGCGCACGAGGTGTTGCCGCCGGCGGCGACATGCGCCGCCTCCGCCGGAAGGGTGACCTGACGTGGCGTGTCGGTACTCAGGAAGTTGGTCCCAGCCTGTCCGCTACCCGAGTATCCCCAGCACCACACCGTGCCGTCGTGGGCGCGCGCGCACGTGTGCTCCGCCCCGGCGGCGACCTGCACGGCACGCCGTGACTCGGGTAGGGGGCCGACCTCGACGGGTTCCGCCGTGAACAGATCGGACGACAACGGCGGCAGCGGTACCTGGCTGTTCTCCCCCGACCCCCAGCACACGATGCTCCCGGTGGCGGTGAGACCGCAGACATGGTCGTCCCCGACGGCGAGGCGTCCGGCCACGACGGGATCCACCGCGGCGACTCCGGAGCCCGTCACCATCCCGGCACACAGGAGGACGAACACGGCGCCGAGGGCGCGCCCGCGGCGCACGTATGCGTCTCCAGCACGCACGCGCGGGACGATAACGAGATGCCCCCACGGACGAGAAGGTCCGTTTTGTACCTGAACCCACCCGCAGGGTGAGGGGTGCGCGTCAGTCGGCGGAGTCGTCGGCCGTCTCGGCCTCGGCCATCTGGCGCCGCACGTCGTCCATGTCGACGGCGCGGATGGCACCGATCATCTGCTCCAGGGAGTGCTCGGGCAGGGCGCCCGACTGGCGATGCAGCAGCACCCCGTCCCGGAAGAACATGAGGGTGGGAATCGCCTGGATGCCGGCCATCGCCGCGAGGACCTGCTCGGCCTCGGTGTCCACCTTTCCGAAGGTGATGTCGGGGTGCTTCTCCGAGACCTTGTCGTAGACCGGGGCGAACATCTTGCAGGGCCCGCACCACTCCGCCCAGAAGTCGACGAGGGTGATGCCGTCGGAGGAGACCGTCGTCTCGAAGGTCTCCTTGGTGAAATCGATCGTTGCCATGTCGTGCTCCGTTCAGTCCGTGACGATGTCGAGGCCGAGGACGGCAGACGCGTTCTCCACCGCGCCGAGGTCGTTGATGGCTCCGGTGAAGCCGGCGTCGCGCATGAGCGCCACGGCCTGACCGGAGCGATTGCCACTGCGGCAATAGACGGTGTAGTCGGCGGTCTTGTCCATGCCCTCGAGGGCGGCGGCGAACTCACCGGTGTTGAAGCTCAACTGCACGGCACCGTCGACATGACCCGCCTGCCATTCGGCATCGTCGCGCACGTCGATGATGGTTCCCGCCTCCGCGGGGGTGATCTGCTCCACGGCTCCTGCCTCCTCGGTGTCGGAACCCCCGCACGCCGCCAGTGCGGGACCCGCGAGGGCCAGGCCGAGGGCGGTGAGGGCGATGGTCGTCTTTCGCATACCCCCGAGGGTATCAGGCCCGGCGGACATTTCCCCTCTCACAGGGCCACCCCCTGGAGGGTCGCGGCGGCGAGGGTGTTCTCCATGAGGCAGGCCACGGTCATCAGCCCCGTGCCCCCGGGCATCGGGGTGACCGCCGAGGCCACGGGCGCCACCGCCTCGAGGTCGACGTCACCGATGATGCCGGCCTCGGTGCGGGAGATGCCCACGTCCACGACGACGGCACCCGGCTTGACGTGGGCGACCCCGATGGAGCGGGCCACTCCGGTGGCCGACACGAGGATGTCGGCGTCGCGGCAGACGCTCGCCAGATCGGGGGTGCGCGAATGGGCGAGGGTCACGGTGGCGTCGATGCCCCGGCGCGCGAGCAGGATCGACAACGGCAGTCCCACGAGCGTCGATCGCCCGACCACCACGGCGCGGGCACCTGCCACCGGTACCCCCCAGTGCTCGAGGAGCCGCAGCACACCGAGCGGCGTGCAACCGACGTGACCGGGAACCCCGCGCACGAGCCGACCGAGGGAGGTCTCGGTGAGTCCGTCCACGTCCTTGTCGGCGGGGATGCAGGCGAGCACGCGTTCCTCGTCGAGACCGGCGGGAAGGGGAAGCTGCACGAGGATGCCGTGCACGGACGAATCGGCGGCCAGACGGCGCACTTCAGCCTCCACGTCGGCTTGTCCGGCCGAGGCGGGCAGTTCCACGCCGACCGACTCGATGCCGACGACAGCGGCCGTGCGGTGCTTGTTGCCCACGTAGGTGCGGCTCGGTGCGTCGTCGCCGACGAGGACCGTGGCCAGAACCACCCGGGGCGAACCGGCGGCCATGAGGCGGTCCCGGAGCCGGGCGAGGACGGCATCCCGGGCCGGCCCGCCGTGGAGAAGCCGGGCGGTCGGGGCGGACATGGAGCCATCGTAGGGTCCCCGCGAACATCTAATCCCGACCCAGGAGGTCGGAATTGAGACCACGTCCCGATACCCTCGCGACGTCGCTCCGCGACACACCCCCCGACCAGCATTCCGACACATAGATAGAGGTATCCATGAGCGTCCGCCTCGGCGACATCGTCCCCGACTTCACCGCCCCCACCACCCAGGGCACCATCCGGTTCCACGAGTGGCTCGGGGATTCATGGGGGGTCTTGTTCAGCCATCCGAAGGACTTCACGCCCGTCTGCACCACCGAACTCGGTGCGGTCGCCCGGCTCAAGCCCGAGTTCGATCGGCGGAACGTGAAGGTCATCGGTCTCTCCGTGGACGACGTCGCATCGCACGAGCTCTGGGAGAAGGACATCGAGACCACCCAGGGTGCCGCCGTCAACTTCCCCATGATCGGGGACCCCGGTCGCGTGGTCGCGGATCTCTACGACATGATCCACCCGAACGCCTCCGACACCCTCACGGTGCGGTCGGTGTTCATCATCGGGCCGGACAAGAAGCTCAAGCTCACGCTCACGTACCCGGCGTCCACGGGACGCAACTTCGAGGAGATCCTCCGGGTCATCGACTCCCTGCAGCTCACCGCCAGGTTCAAGGTGGCGACGCCGGCCGACTGGCGGGAAGGCGACGACGTCATCATCGGATCCGCCGTGACGAACGAGGAGGCCGAGCAGCTCTTCCCCCAGGGGTGGAACACCGTCACCCCGTATCTGCGTACGCTGCCCCAGCCGCGCTGATCTGCCGGTGCGGCGGACGGTTGCAGAGGCCGGGCGCCCGGGGTTGACTGACATGGTGAGTTCCGCACCCGTCCACACCGTCGCCGCCGCCGCCGAGGGGGCCTCCAAGGTCTACGGAAAGGGCGACTCGGCCGTCCACGCCCTGCGCGACGTGAGCGTCGAATTCCGTTCCGGCGAGTTCACGGCCATCATGGGTCCGAGCGGCTCGGGCAAGTCGACCCTCATGCATTGCATCGCCGGACTCGACTCGCTGACGTCGGGTCGCACGTTCATCGACGGGGTCGACCTCGCCACCCTGAACGACCGTCAACTCACCGAGGTCCGTCGCTCGCGCATCGGGTTCGTCTTCCAGTCCTTCAATCTCGTTCCCACGCTCACCGCCGACGAGAACATCCGCCTGCCCCTCATGCTCGGAGGGCAGAAGGGCGACCTCGCCTGGATCGACCGGGTCATCGACACGGTGCACCTGCGGGACCGCCTCAGCCACCGCCCGAGCGAGCTCTCCGGCGGCCAGCAGCAGCGCGTCGCGGTGGCCAGGGCCCTCGCCTCGCGGCCGAGCATCATCCTCGCCGACGAGCCGACCGGCAACCTCGACTCCACCACCGGCGCGGAGATCCTCGGCTTCATGCGCCGAGCCGTCGACGAGTTCGGTCAGACGATCGTCATGGTCACCCACGACCCCCAGGCCGCCAGCTGGACCGATCGCATCATCTTCCTGAAGGACGGCGCGATCGCCGGCGAGATGACCGAGCCCACCGCCGACAAGGTGCACGACTACATGAAGAGCCTGGGGCACTGAACCCGTGCTGCGCATCGCCCTCAAGAGCATCCTGGGTCGCAAGGCGCGGCTCGTGCTCACGTCGCTCTCGGTGATCATCGGCACGGCCTTCCTCGCGGGGTCGTCCATCTTCTCGGCAACCCTCACGCGCACCTTCGACAACCTCTTCCAGGATGTATTCAAGAACATCGACGGCTACGTGCGGTCGGCGAACGTCATCGAGGGGGACTTCGGCGCCGAGGAGCGCCAGCGCATTCCGGCCTCCCTCCTCGAGGACGTGCTCGCCGTCGAGGGGGTCAGGGACGCCGCCCCGGACCTGCAGGCCTTCGCCCGCATCATCGGCAAGGACGGCACCCCCCTCGGCTCCGACGGCAACGGTCCGCCCACGTTCGGCAGCATCGCGGTGGACTTCGCGGGCAACCTCTGGACGATCGAGGACGGTCGGTATCCCTCCGGGCCCGACGAGGTGGCGCTCGACAGGGCGTCAGCGGAGAACGGTGACTACGTGCTCGGGGACACCGTCAAGGTGGTGGCTCGGGCCGGGAGCCGCGAGTTCACCCTGGTGGGCATCGCCTCCTATGGCGAGGTGCGCTCACCCGGCGGCGCGACCTTCGCCCTGTTCGATCCCCCCACCGCCTCGGAGTTCCTCGCCACACCCGGCGTGGTGGACTCGATTCTCGTCGTCGGGGACGGCACCGTGAGCGACGAGGAACTCGTGGCCCGCATCTCGGCCGCCCTGCCCGCGGACGCCGAGCTCGAGACGATCACCGGTGCCCAGATCACCGAGGAGGTCACCGACCAGTTGGGGGCGGTTCTCGGCTTCTTCTCCATCTTCCTCACCATCTTCAGCGTCATCGCGCTCGGTGTCGGATCCTTCGTCATCTACAACGTCTTCTCCATCGGGGCCGCCCAGCGCGAGCGGGAGAACGCCCTGCTCCGCGCCATCGGCGCCACCAAGGGCCAGGTCGCGCGCTCCCTCCTCGCCGAATCGGTCGTCACCGGCGTGGTCGGCTCGGCGCTCGGCCTCGTCGGCGGCATCGGCCTGTCGCGCGGACTCGGTGCGCTGCTCGCCGCCTTCGGGATCGACCTGCCGACCTCGGGACTCGTCGTGAGCATGTCCACCGTGCAGACCACCCTCGTGGTGGGTGTGCTCGTGACGGTCGGCTCCGCACTCATGCCGGCACTGCGCGCGGGACGCGTGCCACCGTTGGCGGCGATGCGCGCGAGCATCCTCGAGACCGCCGGACCCGGACGTCTGCGCACGCTCCTCGGAGTGGGGCTCTTCGCCGCCGGGATCGGTGCGGTCGTCTGGGTGACGACCGGGGCGGATTCGCGCCTGCTGGGAGTCGGCATCTTCCTCGCCTTCGTCGGCACCCTGGTGCTCGGGCCGGTGCTCTCGCGACCCGTGGCGATGTTCCTCGGGGCCCCCGCCGCCCGCCTGCGCGGGGTGACGGGCACCATGGCTCGCGAGAACGCCGCCCGCAATCCCAAGCGCACCGCCCGCACGGCGGCACCCGTGCTCATCGGGGTCGCCCTCGTCACCGCGGTCTCGGCGCTCGCGGCCAGCATCCGAGGCCAGATCACCGACATCTTCACCCAGCAGTTCAAGGCCGACTTCGCCGTCACGGCTCCCCTCACGGGATTCGGCGGCTTCAGCCCGTCGCTCGCCGACGAGATCGGCGCCATCGACGGCGTCGGATCGGCCACCGGCATCGGCACCCTCCTCGTGCGCATCGACGGCAGGGGCCAGACCCTCACCGTCGTCAGCCCCGAGACCGTCGGTGACAGCTACGACATCGGTCTCCTCGGGGCCGACTACGGGGCCCTCGGGGCCGACGACATCTTCCTGTCGCGGGATTGGGCCGAGCGCAAGGGCTTCACCCCGGGCGAAACTCTCGAGGTGGTCATCGGCGACGGCACGAGCCGCGCCCTGACCGTGTCGGGGCTGTACGAGTACGACGACCTCGCGGGCAACTTCGTCGTCGCCAGGTCGATGTTCGCCGGGACCACGGCGGTGAGCTACGACTTCGGGGTGTTCGCCGTCCTCGCCGACGGGGCCGACGCCGACGTCGTGCGCTCCTCCATCGAGGCCGCCGTGGCCGACTACGGCCAGGGCAAGGTGCTGTCGCAATCCGAGTACATCGACGAACAGGCGGGTCAGGTCAACCAATTGCTCGCGCTCATCTACGGGCTGCTGGCGCTCTCGGTCGTCATCGCCGTCGTGGGCATCGTGATCACGCTCCTGCTCTCGGTGCTCGAGCGCCGGCGAGAGATCGGTCTCCTGCGGGCCGTCGGCATGACCCGCGGTCAGGTGCGAACCACCGTGAGGTGGGAGAGCGTCATCACCTCCCTCATCGGGGCGGTGACCGGCATCGTGCTCGGCCTCGGATTCGGTTGGGTCATCGTCTTCGCCCTGCGCGACGAGGGTCTCACCACCTTCCACCTGCCGATCGGCTCGACCGTCACCATCGTCATCACGGCCTTCATCGTGGGCGTGCTGGCGGCGGTGTACCCGGCGCGGCGGGCCACGAAGGTGAACATCCTCGAGGCCCTCACCACGAACTGATCGGACCCGCACCCCGCCTTGCGGGTCGGGATACGGTGAGTGCATGGCTGCGAAGAAGTCCGCTGGCACGCCGCGCGTCGGCGCCTCCCCCGCGCGTCGCCGCGGAGCCGCCACCGCGACGCCCGCTCGCCGCGCGTCGAAGGATCCCTCGCCCGGGTCCGACGGCGGCGGCCTCGTGCCCGACCTCATCCTCGACCAGTTCGAGGCAGTGCGCGTCCTCGCCGCCGACACGCCGGCCGAGCGCAGTGCCCTGCTCGAGAAGGTGGCCGGCAAGGGACGCGTCGAGCAGGACATGGTCGAGGAACTGTCCCATCACCGCGTGCTCGTGCGCCCCGACCGATTCGAGGAGGCCCACGGCCTGCTGTTCCGCTCGTTGGAGGTCCTCCATCGCAACGGAAGCCGCGGGGCGGCCCTCCCCCGCCTCGGTCCCCTCGCGCCCGTGGCCCGATGGCTGGTGCAACAGGTGACGCGCTGGATCGTGCGCACCCACGAGCGCCGGATCATCGACGACGTGTGCAACCTCTACGCCCTCCGCGAGGCCGCGAGCGACTGGTCGACGCGCGAGCATCGCATGCTGCGCCGCTGCCGCATCGATGCCGTGCGGGTGCGGGACGAACTTGCGGGCAACCCCCTGGGCGTCCCGGCCTTCCTCGTCGGCGGTGCCTTCCTCACCACGATCGTGTCCACTCTCCAGTCGCTCGCCGGGGCGGCCCTGTCGTCCACGCTCGGGTCGGCGGCCTTCGCCGGCGCACTGGTCGCCTTCCTCGCCGCCCTGTCCTGGGTGGCCCTCTACAGCGCGGGCGTCGCCCGACACAGGATCCGACTGAGCACCGACACGCCGGTGCAGGCCCTCTGGGAGACGATCGGCAACGCCGGCGACCCGCCCCGCGACCGCAGTTTCGACTTCGCCGCCTACGCGATCGTGCTCCTCGTGCTCTCCTGGGTGGTCGTTCCCCTCGGCATCTGGCTCGCCATCCGCGCCTGACGCGCGCGGCGGGATCGCCGGCCCCTGCTCAGGAGGCGGGACGGTGACGCAGGATGTCGCGCACGAAGCGAGATCCCGCCGGGTGGGGATCGGTGGCCCGGGCCACGGGGTCGATCCGGTCGGCGGTCGGGAAGGGCTCGCCGACGACCTGGCACCCCGGGCACCAGTAGATGAGTCGCGGCATCTCGCCGATCTTGGCGTGGCGCACCACGTCTCCGCAGCGGGCGCACCGTTGTCCGTTGCGCCCGTAGACGGCGAGACCACCGGGGACGTCCACCGTCGCCTGACGCACCGCGGGATCCGCGGCGGCGCGGGCGAGGCCCGCGCAGGCCACGACGAGATCGAGGCACGTGGAGGGCGGCATCGTCGCGGCCGGCGCCCACGGGTGCACGCCGCACGTCCACAGTGCCTCGCAGCGGTTGACGTTGCCGACACCGACCATGACGCGCGGGTCGAGGAGGGCCTCGGCGATCGTCAGGTCCTCGCGGTCGTAGTGCGACAGTCGCGCCGCGCACTCGTGGAGGTCGGCCACGGCACTGCCCACGTCCGGCCCCATGCGGCCGGACCGGGGATGACGGCTCTGGTCGAAGGCCCGGTAGGTCTCGACCTCCGCCTGTCCGTGCCCCTCGACGGTCCAGCCCTCGACCTCCACGACGATGTCGGCACGATGAGCGCGGCGCGGCGAGCGCTCCCCGGGATGGAGCAGGTGCCATCCCCCGCCGAACGCGGTGCGCGACCGCAGGATGATGCCGTCGTCGAAGTGCAGCTCGATGTGGCGCGAGTGGACGTCGATGTGCTCCACCGCCGAGCCGGCGCGGGGGCGGGGACCCGTGGAGCGGGACACGATGTCGAGGCGGATGACGGGTCGGCCGACCAGCGCCGTCCTCATGGCCGCGGCGGCCCTGTGCAGCTTGTCTGCGCCCGACACGCCCCGAAGGGTAGTTCAGGGCAGACGGCCGACCGAGGCAAGCGCGAGTCGGATGAGCCGGTCATGACCGCTCGTCATCTCGCGTCGCACCTGCTCGCTCACCGCCTGCTCGGGGGTGAACCACGCGAGGTCGAGTGCCTGCTGCGTCGGGTGGCACTCCCCCGTGACGGGCACGACGAAGGCCAGGCTCACCGCGTGATGCCGCGGATCGTAGAAGCCCGACACGGAAGCGTCGGGGAAGTACTCCACGACGGTGAAAGGGGACGGCTCGGGGGGAACCCGGGGAAGGGCCATGGGCCCGAGGTCCTTCTCCAGGTGCCTCATGAGGGCGTCCCGGATGCGTTCGTTGAGCAGCACCCGGCCCGACACCACCATTCGGCTGATGGTTCCGTCGGCGGCCTGGCGCAGGAGCATGCCCACGTGGGTCACCGAACCGTCGGGGTCGGTGCGCACCGGCACGGCGTCGACATAGACGAGGGGCACGCGTTGGCGCACGAGGGCCAGTTCGTCGGGGGACAGCCAGTCGTTCCGGGTGTCGGTGTCCTGGTCGCTCACGAGCCGAGGCTAGTCATCGCACCGGGCCCTGTCACCAGTTCACGGCCACGTACTTGGTCTCGCAGAACTCGAGGAGTCCCTCGTGGGCGCCCTCGCGACCGATGCCGGAGGACTTCATGCCGCCGAAGGGGGCCGCCGGATCGGAGACGAGTCCGCGATTGAGCCCCACCATCCCGGATTCGAGCCGGCCGGCGAGGCGCATGCCGCGACCGACGTCACGGGTCCACACGTAGGAGACGAGCCCCTGGTCGACACCGTTGAAGAGCGGCACCGAGTCCTCGATGTCCTCCACCCGCACGAGGGGGGCGACCGGACCGAAGATCTCCTCGGACAGGATCGGTGCGTCGGGTCGGACGTCGGCGAGCACCGTGGCCTCGACACCGTGCATCGGAGCGGGGCTCGTGCCCCCGCCGCACAACACGCGGGCTCCCCCGGCGACGGCCCGGTCGATGAGCCCCGCCACCCGGGACTGCTGTGCCGCGCTCACGAGCGGACCGAGGCCGGTCGAGGGGTCGAGACCGTTGCCGAGACGGAGGGCCGCCATCCGGGCGGTGAAACGCTCGGCGAACTCGTCCATGACCGAGTCGTGCACGTAGAAGCGGTTGGCGGCGGTGCAGGCGGCACCGCCGTTGCGCATCTTGGCCAGCATGGCCCCGTCCACCGCGGCGGTGATGTCGGCGTCCTCGCAGACGATGAAGGGCGCGTTGCCCCCGAGTTCGAGCGAGCAGTTCACCACCCGCTCGGCGGCCTGGGCCATGAGAAGTGTGCCGACGCGGGTGCTGCCCGTGAACGACAGTTTGCGCACGAGACCCGAGCGCAGCACCGCCTCCACGGCCTCGCCCGGCGGATCGGGCAGGATCACCTGCACCACGTCGTCGGGAAGGCCCGCCCGGCGCAGGATGTCGACGACGGCGAGGGCCGACAGGGGCGTCTCGTGGGCGGGCTTGAGCAGCACCGTGCAGCCCGACGCCAGGGCCGGGCCGATCTTGCGGGTGGCCATGGCGGCGGGGAAGTTCCACGGGGTGATGCACAGGGCCGGGCCGACCGGTTCGCGGGTGACGGCCAGCCAGTTCGCCCCCGACGGCGCGAGACGCAGGTCGCCGTCCATGCGCACGGCCTCCTCGGAGAACCAACGGAAGAACTCGGCGGCGTAGGCCACCTCGGCGCGGGCGTCGGCGAGGATCTTGCCGTTCTCCCGCACCATCAACTCGGCGAGACGATCCTGCTCGGCCATCATGATCCCGAAGGCGCGACGCAGTATCTCGCCGCGGGCCCGGGGGGCCGTCTCCCTCCAGAGGGGAAACGCGTCGGCCGCACGCCGCGCGGCGGCGAGACACTCCCCAACCCCGTGATGGGGCACCTCCCCCACGGTCTCTCCGGTGGCGGGGTCGAGGACGGCGATGACGGTCATGACACAGTCTGCCCCGCCGTCACGGGGGGAAACCCGGCTCAGGCGCCGAGGTAGGCGGCGCGCACGGCGGGATCGTCGAGCAGGTCGGAACCCGTGCCTGACTTCACCACGTATCCGGTCTCGAGGACGTAGCCGCGGTGGGCCGTGCGCAGGGCCTGGGTGGCGTTCTGCTCCACGAGCAGCACCGACACGCCCTCGGAATTGATCGTGCGGATGATGGAGAAGATCTGGGCGATGAGCATCGGGGCGAGCCCCATGGATGGCTCGTCGAGCAGCAGCAGTCGGGGCCTGCTCATGAGGGCGCGGCCGATGGCCAGCATCTGCTGTTCGCCGCCCGACAGGGTGCCGCCGGGCTGGTTGATGCGCTCCTCGAGGCGCGGGAAGAGGGAGAAGACGTGGGCGAGGTCGTCCTGCTTCTGCTGCCCCTTGTCACCGCGGACGTAGGTGCCCATCTCCAGGTTCTCGCGCACCGTCATGCCGGGGAAGATGCCGCGGCCCTCGGGAGCCTGGCAGATGCCCAACTTCACGCGTTCGTGGGGCGGGATGGTCGTGATGTCGCGCCCCTCGAACAGGATGCGACCCCGGGCCACGGGCCGGACACCCGAGATGGTGCGCATCGTCGTCGTCTTGCCGGCCCCGTTGGCCCCGATGAGCGTCACCACCTCGCCCTCGGACACGGTGAACGAGATGCCCTTGATGGCCTCGATCTTCCCGTAGAAGACGTGCAGGTCCTCGACCTCAAGAAGCATCGTCGGCCACCCCCAGGTACGCGGCGATGACGTCGGGATTCTCCCGGACCACCTCGGGGCGGCCCTCGGCGATCTTGCGACCGAAATCGAGCACGACGACGTGGTCGCTCACGCCCATGACCACCTTCATGTCGTGCTCGATGAGGAGCACCGTGTAGCCCTGGTCGCGGATGCGGAAGATGATCTCGTTCAGCTCGGCCTTCTCGGCGGGGTTGAAGCCGGCGGCCGGCTCGTCGAGGCAGAGGAGACGGGCGCCGGTGGCGAGGGCCCGGGCGATCTCCAGACGGCGCTGGTAGCCGTAGGGAAGGTTGCGGGCCGCGACGGGGGCGTAGTCGGCGATGCCCATGAAGGCCAGCAGTTCCATGGCGCGCTCGCGGCTCTGCTTCTCCTCGGCGCGCATGCGCGGCGTGCGCAGGATGGCCCCGACCACGCTGGAGCGGTGGTGGGCGTCGGCGCCGACCATGACGTTCTCCAGCGCCGACATCTCCGGGAAGAGACGGATGTTCTGGAACGTGCGGGCCACGCCGAGACGCGTGATGTCGTGGCGCTTGATCCCGACGAGACTCGTGCCGTCGAAGGCGACGGACCCCGACGTGGGTGAGTAGACGCCGGTGATGACGTTGAAACAGGTGGTCTTTCCCGCCCCGTTCGGGCCGATGAGACCGAGGATCTCGCCGGGCTTGATGCGGAACGACACGTTCTCGAGTGCGGTGACGCCACCGAAGCGCATGGTGAGGTCGGTGACCTCGAGGAGATGCTCGCTCACGCCTCCGCTCCCTCCTCGACCGGGCGGCCCGGGATGCCGGCGGCCGCACCGCGTCGCGGCAGGATTCCCTGGGGACGGAAGACCATCATGAGCACGAGGACGAGACCGAACACGAAGTAGCGACGGTCGGAGAAGTTGCGGAACCGCTCCGGGATCCACGCCACGAGGAAGCCTCCGACGATCGAGCCGTAGAGGCTGCCCGTGCCGCCGAGGACGACCGCGGCGAGGAAAAGGATGGAGAGCTGCAGTGTGAAGTTCTCCGGGCTCACGTAGGTGACCTTGCCGGCGTACAGGGTGCCCGCCGTCCCGCCGATCGCCGCCCCGATGGCGAAGGCCCACAGCTTGAAGTTGAAGGTGTTCACGCCCATCAACTCGGCGGCGTCCTCGTCCTCGCGGATGGCATCCCATGCCCGACCCACCCGGCTGTTCATGAGGCGTCGCACGATGAAGATCGACAGGAGGATGAAGGTGAAGCCGAGGTACCAGAACGGCTTGGCGTCGGTGACCGAGAACTCGAGCGGTCCGATGCTCGGCGGGGGCTTGATGCTGTTGATGCCCCTGGTGGCGCCCAACCACTCGGAGTTGTTCGCCGTGATGCGGATGATCTCGCCGAACCCGAGGGTGACGATGGCCAGGTAGTCGCCGCGCAGGCGCAGGGTGGGGGTGCCGAGGATGACCCCGGCGATCATCGACACCGCGATGGCGAGGGGCAGGGACGCGAGCCACGGCCAGTTCCACGAGTTCGTGGTGACGACGGCGGTGGTGTAGGCCCCCACCGCATAGAAGCCCACATAGCCGAGGTCGAGCAGTCCGGCCAGGCCGACCACCACGTTGAGGCCGATGGACACGAGGACGAACACGAGGATCTGGTCGGTGAGCACCGAGTTGAAGTTCGTCCCCGGAGTGTCGATGATCCAGCCGAGAACGGGGACCTGCGGCCAGAAAGGCATGAGGTAGAAGGCGGCGACGAGGAGCACCACGCCGGTGGCGCGCACCGGGCGCGGCAACGCCTCGAGAGGCGACGGACCCGACGGCCGGCGCCGCGTGCGCGCGCGGAACCAATCTCCGAAGGAAGAGACGGTGCTCATACGCGCGCCCTCCCGAGCGACTCACCGAGGATGCCGGTGGGTCGGAACATGAGCACCGCGAGCAGCACCACGAAGGCGATGACGTCCTTCCACTGGCCGCCGAAGATCGCCGAGCCGTAGTTCTCGGCGAGACCGAGCACGATGCCACCGAGCACCGCACCCTTGATGTTGCCGATGCCGCCGAGCACCGCGGCGGTGAAGCTCTTGACACCGAGGAGGAAGCCGATGTTGAAGCGGGTCGTCTCGTAGTAGAGGGTGAACATCATGGCCGCACCACCGGCCATGATTCCCCCGAGCAGGAACGTCACGAGGATGACGGCATTGACGTTGACCCCCAGGATCCGGGAGGTCTCGGCGTCCTGGGCCACGGCGCGGATGCCGCGGCCGAGGCGGGTGCGGTTCACGAAGAGCAGGAGCGACACCATCATCAGGACGGCCCCGACGGCGACGATGACGTAGTCCACGCGCACGTCGGTGCCGAGGAAGGAGAACACCGTCTTCTTCTCCAGCACGCGGGGTGTGTTGTAGATGCGCCGTTCGTCCGGCCCCCAGATGGCCACGGCCTCGGCGATGGCCATCGAGGCACCGATCGCCGAGATGAGGAAGGCCAGACGCGGTGCCTTGCGTCCGCGGCGGAAGATGCCCAGATAGCCCCATGCCACCGGCCCGGTCGCCACGGCGGACACGAGGAGATTCACCTTCGTGTCGTCCGTGAACAGGAACGAGAGGATGAAGACCGTGAAGAAAGCCAGCACGACGGCTCCGACGACGTCCCCCTCCCCCCGCAGTGGTCGGTACGCCGTGCGTTCCAGGAGCACCGCACCGAGACCGGAGAACAGCATTCCCAGGAGCAACGCCACGGCGAGGATGGCGAAGAGCACGAAGCCCGTGCGCAACGGATAGTCACCGTCCTCGAACTTGGGGATACCGAAGACCTGGGTGATGGAGATGAGGGCCCCGAAGCTGCCCACCATGAAGATCTCGGAGTGGGCGAAGTTGATGAGGCGGAGCACGCCGTAGACCATCGTGTAGCCGAGCGCGACGAGGGCGTAGATGAGACCGAGGACGACGCCGGTCACCGTGAGCTCCCAGAAAGTGCGGTAGATGAACCAGTCGCGCATGGCGTTCCTCGGATGTGACGAAAGTTGTCTCAGGCTAACGCAGAAGCGGCCGGGAACCGAAGTTCCCGGCCGCTTCCGGCACGTTGGTGGTCGGATTCACCGACCCCGATCTCAGAGGATCGAGGTGAGGTAGGTGATCTTCCCGTCCTTGACCTCGTAGAAGAAGATGGTGCCGGCCTCGGTGGCCTCACCGTTCTCGAGGAACTTGATCTGCTTGGTCACTCCGGCACCGTCGTAGGTCTCGACGGCCGCGAGGACAGCCTCACGGGTGGTCGCGCCGGCCTTGATGATGTTGAGGAAGACGTTCGCCACGTCGTAGTACTCGGCACCGTAGGTGCTGGGAGTCTCGTTGTACTTGGCCTGCCAGGCGGTCAGGAGGTCACCCTCGCCGTCCTTGCAGGGGCAAGCGATGACGGCACCCTCGGCGGCGGGACCCGCGGCATCGGCATAGCCGGCCTGGTCCTTGACGCCGTCACCGAAGAGCAGGGTGGCCTCGACGCCCGCATCGCGGAGCTGGGTCGAGATCTTCACTGCCTCGGCGTAGTAGCCACCGAAGAAGACCGCGGTCACGTTCGCGTCCTTGATCTTCGTCACGACGGCCGAGTAGTCGGTGCCCTTCGGGTCGACGGCGTCACGCACGGTGACGGCGGCGCCCACGGTGGTGGCGACCTCATCGGCGAGGGGCTTGCCGTACGAGCTGGCATCGTCGATGACGGCGACCGCGGTGGCCTTCAGTTCCTCGACGATGTACTTGCCGATGGCGGGACCCTGCACGGAGTCATTGGCGAGGAGTCGGTGGAACGACTTCCAGCCCTGGTCCGACAGGCTCGGACGGGTGGCCGAACCGGTGATCACCGCGAGGCCGGCGGCCTCGTACAGCGGCATGGCAGCCTCGGTCTCACCCGAGAATCCCGGGCCCATGATTCCGAGGACCTTGGCGTTGTCGATGGCCGACTGCGCAGCAGCGGGGGCCTTCGCCGGGTCTCCCTGAGTGTCGAGCTTCACGATCTCGACGCACATGTCGGGGTTGGCGGCGTTGAACTCGTCGACCGCCAGCTGGGCACCCTTGAGCATCGGCGCACCGAGGTTGCCGGCGTCACCGGTCTCGGGGAACTGAAGCGCAAGCGCATACTTGTACTCGGTGCACTCCGCCGCGGGGGCGGTCGTCTCCGAGCTGTCGTCGCTGCCGCCGCAGGCAACGCCTACGAGCGACAGACCGAGCAGGGCTGCGCTGACGCGCAGAACACGGCTCTTCTTCATTGGTTTTCTCCCTGGGGGAAAGGGCGACGGAAGCCGCCGGGTTGTGGTTCGTCAAGAATACTGGGGAAAACCCCTCTACTCAATGGACAGAACCCGCTTTTTGTGGGGTTTCTGCCAGCAGCTCCACGAGGTCCACCACGTCGGAAAAGCGGTTGTACAGGGCGGAAAAGCCGAATCTGAGCAGATCCGGGGGCCGGAAATCGGCGATCACGTCCCGGGCGGCGAGGCCGTCCACGAGGGCCCGCCCCCCGGGGTGCCCGAGTGCGACGTGGCTCCCCCGCCGGGCGGCCTCCCGGGGCGAGGCCAGCCGGAATCCGCGGGGAACCAGGTGCTCCTCGGCCAGATCGACGAACAGGCTCGTGAGCGCCGTGCTCTTGGCCCTCACCGCATCCATCGACAGACCGGCGAACGCCTCGAGTGCCCCCTCCAGCGACTTCATCGACAGCACGTTGGCCGTGCCGGTGAGGAAACGGGCGATGCCGGGTGCGGGTCGATAGTCGACCTCGAAGGCGAAGGGCTCGGCGTGACCCCACCATCCCTGCAGGGGGTGCGATGCGGCGTCGAGGTGACGCGGTGCGGCCCAGATGAACGCCGGGGCGCCGGGGCCGCCGTTCAGGTACTTGTACCCGCATCCGACGGCGAAGTCGGCGTCGAGTGCCGTGAGGTCGATGGGGACGGCACCGGCCGTGTGGGCGAGGTCCCACACCATGAGGGCACCGGCGGCGTGGGCGGCGGCCGTGATCGTCTCGGCGTCGAGGATGCGCGCCGAGCGGTAATCGACGTGGGTGGCGGTGACCACCGCCGTGTCGGGGCCGATGCGCGACACCAACTCGTCGGCGGGGACGGCGACCAGTTCCAGGCCGTGCCGTTCGGCGACGGCGGCCGCGATGTAGATGTCGGTGGGGAAGTTGTCGATGTCGACGACGATCGTGCGACGTCCGGGACGCAGGGCGACGGCGGCCGACAGGGCCTTCTGCAGGTTGATGGAGGTGTTGTCGCACACGACGACGGTGCCCGGCGAGGCGCCGATGAGCGGCGCGATGGCGTCGCCGATGCGGGCCGGCATGGCGAGCCAGTCCTCGTTCCAGGAGCGGATGAGGCGCACCCGCCACTCGTGCTCGACCGTCCGGGCGATCGTCTCACGGGAACGGTGCGTGAGGGGTCCGAGCGAATTGCCGTCGAAGTACAGGGTGCCGTCCGGGATGTCGAACAGTCCGCGACGGTCGGCGAGCGGGTCCGTCGCGTCGAGCTGCCGGGCCCTGTCGCGTGCCTCGTCCATCCTCATGGCGTTCCTTCCGTCGCGCGATCGAGCACCCAGTCTCCCACCGTGGTGCCCGGACGCACGAGGTCGAGGGGGAGATCGAAGTGGTCCCGCCCGGGCACGATCGTCGTGGTCACCCTCAACCCGGCCGCGGCGAGCCGGGCCGCGTACTCGCGGTTCTGGCGGATGAACTCATCGGATTCGTGCTCGGCCACCGCGCACAGCACCTCGTCTCCGCCCGCCACCACGGGCAACAGAGCCGGACTCAACGCGGCAGCGGCCGCCTCGTCGAGGCCGAGAGCGTCGTTGACCGACGTGCCCACGAGGGGTCTGAGGTCGTAGATGCCGCTCAACAGCACCGTGGCATCGACCCGGCCATTCACCCGCGGGTCGGCCCGCACCATGGCGGCGAGATGGGCCCCGGCGCTCGACCCGGCCAGCACCGTGCGACTCGGCGCCACCCGCGCGATGACCGACGCCACGTCGCGAACGCACTCCTCGACGATGTCGGCGACCGTGGCCGCGGGGGCGAGCCGGTACTCCACGGCGTGCACCCCGATGCCGGCGGCGATCGCGTCGTCGGCCATGAACAGGGAATCCGCCGCCGACAGTTCCTGCCAGTAGCCGCCGTGAACGTAGACGAGGAGGGGTCTCCCCCTCCTCGTCAGGTCCGCGCCGAGGTGGCGCGCGCTCGATTGTCGGTACCGATCGAGGTGCTCGGCGAGGGGTCTCAGCGCCCACCGGGACGGTGAGTACTGGAGCTCCGCGTCGAATCCCCCGGCCAACGGGTCGTCCGACCTACATCATCCCCATTCCACCGGGCATGCCTCCCCCGCCCATGGGCGCGGGATTCTTCTCGGGCTTGTCGGCCACGAGGCACTCGGTGGTGAGCACGAGGGCGGCGATGGAAGCCGCGTTCTGCAGGGCGGCACGGGTCACCTTGGCGGGATCGATGATGCCCTTCGACACCAGGTCGACGTATTCGCCGGTGGCCGCGTTGAAGCCCATGGAGCCCTTCTCGGCCTCGACCTTCTGCACGACGACGGATCCCTCGAGACCGGCGTTGTCGGCGATGTGGCGGGCAGGAGCGACGAGCGCGTCGTAGACCGTGCGGGCACCGGTGGCCTCGTCGCCCGTGAGCGACTCGACGACCTTGAGCACCGAGGGACGGCTGCGCAGGAGCGCGGTGCCGCCGCCGGCGACGACGCCCTCCTCGATGGCCGCGCGGGTCGCCGAGACGGCGTCCTCGATGCGGTGCTTCTTCTCCTTGAGCTCCACCTCGGTGGCCGCGCCGACGCGGATGACCGCGACGCCGCCCGCCAGCTTGGCGAGGCGCTCCTGGAGCTTCTCGCGGTCCCAGTCCGAATCGGTGTTGTCGATCTCGGTCTTGATCTGGGAGATGCGGGCCGTCACGTCGGCCTTCTCACCGGCACCGTCCACGATCGTGGTGGTGTCCTTGGTGATGATGACTCGCTTGGCGCGGCCGAGCAGGTCGAGGGTGACGTTCTCGAGCTTGAGACCGACCTCCTCGCTGATGACCTGACCACCGGTGAGGATGGCCATGTCCTGCA
>CAZSNB010000016.1:0-37101 GCA_964608285.1 uncultured Bifidobacterium sp. | reverse complement strand
GTCTTCAACGTCGCCAACGCCTGCGCCACCGGTGCCACGGCCCTGCGCACCGCCATCATGGCCATCAAGGCCGGCGAGGCCACGATGGGGCTCGCCGTCGGGGTGGAGAAACTCGCCGGAGTGGGCCTTCTCGGCGCCCGACCCCAGGCGCAGAACGACGAGTGGACGCCCTCGGGTCGCTACGGGGCCGTCGCGGGGACCGACGGGCGCATCGGAACCGACAACATGCCGGGCACCTTCGCCCAGGTCGGCATGGAGTACGGCCACAAGTACGGAGGGGCGACCTTCGAGGTGTTCGCCCGCATCTCCCAGAAGAATCACTCCCACTCGACGCTCAATCCCCTCGCCGCCTACACCAAGGAGATGACGCTCGAGGAGATCATGAACGACGTCATGATCGCCTACCCCAACACCCGACCGATGTGCTCGGCGAACTGCGACGGCGCGGCCGCCGCGGTCGTCGTCAGCGGGGAGCGCCTCCGCTCCCTGAGCGCGGACCAGCGCCGCCGCGCGGTGAAGGTGTCGGCGTCGGTCCTCACCTCCGATCCCTGGCAGGAAGCCTGTCAGGTGCTCCCGGACGTGAACACCCTCACGCGCATCGCCGCGACGAAGGCCTACGAGACCGCGGGTATCGGACCCGAGGACCTCGACCTCGTGGAACTGCACGACTGCTTCGCCACCGCCGAGCTGGTCCACTACGACAACCTCATGCTCTGCCCCGAGGGTGGAGCGGTCGACTTCTTCGAATCGGGGGCCACCTGGCGTGACGGTTCGATGCCCGTGAACGTGTCGGGAGGGCTGCAGTCCAAGGGTCATCCCATCGCCGCCACCGGGATCGCCAACATCTGGGAGGTCTGTCACCACCTGCGCGGCGAGGCCGGCCCCCGCCAGATCGAGGGGGCGAAGGTCGGTCTGGCCCATGTGATCGGGTTGGGGTCCGCCTGCGGCGTGCACATCCTGGAGAAGTCGGCACTCTGATCCGGTTCTCCGAAGGGAGCCGCTGCGACACCGCGTTCGCGGCGCTCGGCGAGGCCTTCGCCGCCAACTTCGCGGAGAGCGACGAATTGGGGGCCTCCTTGTGCGTGCACGTCGACGGCATGCGTGTCGTCGACGTCGCCGCCGGCTTCCGGGACCGTGAGCACCGTGTCGGGTGGCGCCGGGACACCCTCGTGAACGCCTTCTCCGTGGGAAAGGGCATCACCGCCATCCTCGCCGCCCTGGCGGTGCAGGACGGACATCTCGATTATGACGACCCCGTCACCGAGCACTGGCCGGCCATCGGCGGGGGCGCCCGTGACCGGATCACGGTGACCGACCTCCTCTCCCACCGCGCCGGTCTTCCCGCCCTCGACCCGCAGATGTCGAACAGCGACCTGTGGAGCTGGGACGCGATGTGCGAGGCCCTGACGGACACCGAGCCCTGGTGGGAGCCCGGGAAGGCCCATGGCTACCACGTCAACACGTTCGGCTTCCTCGTGGGCGAGGTTCTGCGTCGCACCACGGGAACGCGCATCGAGGAGCTGCTGCGACTCCGGCTCGCCGAGCCTCACGGCTTCGGTCTGTTCTTCGGGGTGCCGCCTCGGGAGTCGGCGAGAGTGGGGGATCTCGTGTGGCGGCACGCCGACGCCCCCGCACCCGGGGTCGGAGCGCCGGCAACCGACGGTCCCGAACGGACGCCCGGGACCATGCGAGAACGGGCCTACGCCAACCCTCCCGGCTTTTCCGGCATCGGTCTCGTCAACACGCCCCCGTGGAGATCGTTGGTCCATCCGTCGACGGCCCTGCACGCCGACGCCGCGGGAGTCGCCGGCGCCTACGCGCTCCTGCTCGGCAAGAACGCACTGCTCTCGCGCGAGATTCTCGGCCGTGCCGTCGAGGAATGCTCCCACGGCGAGGACCTCGTGCTCGGCGGCACCACCCGATTCGCCCGGGGCTTCCAACTCCCGACGGAGACACGACGGTTAGGGCCGCACGAGGGCGCGTTCGGGCACTGGGGAGCGGGGGGTGCGCTCGGCTTCTGCGATCCCGAGGCCGGGATCGCCTTCGGCTACGTGATGAACCAGATGGGCGAGGGCTGGCAGAACCCTCGCAACAGGAGACTCGTCGACGCCCTGTACGAGTGCTTGTGACATCCGCGCGTGGAATCGACCCGTTGCCGGACTGGGATGGGAGACTGGAACCGTGACATCCCACCATGCACTCGATGCTGATCTCGCCGGCGTGTTCGGTGGCGGCGGTCTCTTCGGCATCGGGTACGCACTCGGCATCATCGAGGGCCTCCGTGCGCGCGGCCTCGATCTGGCGGGTCGGCCACTGCTCGGCACGTCCGCCGGCTCATGGGCGGCCGCCGGCACGGCCCTCGGCACGACACTGGACGAGTTCCTCGCAATGGAGGTTCCCCGGTTCCCGAATCCCCGCCGCGGTGTTCTCGCGGAGGCTGCTCGTTCGGTGTTCGGCGAGCGCACCAGCCCGCACGTCAGCGTCGTGGTCTCCTCCCTGCCACGCCTCCGCCGCACCGTCCTGAGCGGCGCCTCGACGCCGCTGGCGGACCTCGTGGCGGCGTCGTCCGCCGTCCCGGGCCTCCTCGCCCCCCACCGGATCGACGGGGTCTCCTACGTCGACGGAGGGGTGCGCTCCGTCGTCAGTGCCGATCTCGCCCCGTCGGCCCGGACCCTCATCGTCGTCGCGCCCCTGGCCGGGGCGATGTTCGGTCCCTTCGGATCGTTGGCCACCAAGCGGATGATGCGCGAAATCGGACTTTGGCGCGATGCGCACGGGGGCCGCGTCCTCGTCTTCAGCCCGCGGGACGCGGGTGCCTCGCTGGCCCGTCGCCCCGACCAACTCTTCCGCCGGGACGTCGCACTGAGGGCACACGAGGTGGCGCTGACGCAGGCCCGCACCGCGGCACTCGATCCGGTGTGAGTTGGGCGCCCCGGCAAGGCGGGTATTCCAGTGGTGTCGAAGGGGAACTTGAACCCCTCACGCCCGCACGAACACACGGAGCGCAGGCGCCCGGAGGCGTGGGCACATCAGATGGTGTCGAAGGGGGGACTTGAACCCCCACGCCCTAACGGGCGCCAGCCCCTCAAGCTGGTGCGTCTGCCAATTCCGCCACTTCGACGAGGTGAGACAAGGCTAGCGAGCCTCCGGACGCTTGCCACGCCCGGCTCGGTTCAACGAACGAGGAGGAAGCCGAGAGCCACGACGGTGAAGATCCACACCGTGGCGAGGACCGTCGTCATGCGGTTCAGGTTGCGCTCCGCAGCAGCCGACCCGAGCGCGGCACCACTGGCCCCGCCGAACATGTCGGACAACCCCCCGCCCTGGCCGCTGTGCAGGAGCACACCCACGATCATGGCGAACATGGACAGGACGTTGATCCCGATGGTGATGTACATGACCACGTCTCTCACGGCGTCACACCCTATCGGTCATCGGACCGACGAACGCGGGGACACCGCGACCTCGTTGGGGAAGTGGCAGGCCACCTTGTGGCCGGGTGCCACCTCGGAGAGCACCGGCTCCTGATCGGCACAGACGGCCTCGGCGCGGGGGCACCGGGTGCGGAAACGGCACCCCGAGGGCGGGTTGATGGGGCTCGGGACGTCCCCCTCGAGCACGATGCGGGTGCGGGTGCGCTCGATGCGGGGGTCGGGCTCCGGCACCGCCGACAGGAGGGCCTCCGAGTAGGGGTGGGCGGGCGACGCGTAGAGGCTCTCGGCGGGAGCGATCTCCATGAGCTTGCCCAGGTACATCACCGCGATCGAGTCCGAGATGTGCCGCACCACGGAGAGGTCGTGGGCGATGAAGAGGTACGACAGCCCCATGTCGCGCTGCAGGTCCTGCAGCAGGTTCACCACACCGGCCTGGATGCTCACGTCCAGGGCCGACACGGGCTCGTCGAGGACGAGGAACGAAGGGCGCAGGGCCAACGCGCGGGCGATACCGATGCGCTGACGCTGACCGCCGGAGAACTCGTGGGGGAAGCGCCGAGCGTGGTCCGGCGAGAGTCCCACCATGGTGAGCAGTTCCGCGACGCGCTCGTCCCGGCCGGTCTTCATCCTGTGGATCTCAAGGGGCTCGGCGATCGCCGAGCCGATGGTGAGACGCGGGTCGAGGGAGGCGAAGGGGTCCTGGAACACGATCTGCATCTCGTGTCGCAGTTCCCGCAGGCGCTCGCGGTCGATGCCCACCAGTTCCTCGCCCTTGAACAGCACGGAACCGGCGGTCGGCTCGATGAGCTGCAACACGCATCGACCGACCGTGGTCTTTCCCGAGCCCGACTCCCCCACCAGCCCCAGGGTCTTGCCGGCGGCGATGTCGAATCCCACGCCGGACACCGCCTGGACGGTGTCGGTCGAGGAGCGAAGGCCCTTGGTGCTCTTGACGGGGAACTCCTTGACGAGTCCGCTCACGCTGAGCATCGGCGACTCTCCCCCGCTCACCAGGTTCCCTCCAGTTCCCGGGCGCGGATGCATGCCGAGCGGGTCCGGCCGATCTCCACGAGTTCCATCGGGGCCGAGGCACAGGCCTCCACGGCATGGGGACAGCGGGGATGGAAGGCGCACCCCGCGGGCGGAGCGAGCATGTTCGGCGGCGATCCGGCGATGGGCTGGAGCCGATCCCGGCCCGCGGCGGGCAGCGACGCCAACAACCCCCGGGTGTACGGGTGATTGGACGCCGCGAAGATCGCCTCCACGGGGGCGGCCTCGACCGACTGTCCCGCGTACATCACCTGCACGCGATCGGCGACCCGGGCGATGACACCGAGGTCATGGGTGATGAAGACCACGGCCGTGTTGAAGGCCCGCCTCACCTCCTGGATCACGTCGAGGATCTGCGACTGCACGGTCACGTCGAGCGCGGTGGTGGGCTCGTCGGCGATGAGCACGTCCGGATCGTTGGCGATGGCCATGGCGATCATCACCCGCTGACGCATGCCGCCGGAGAACTGATGCGGATACTGGCGCGAGCGGACGTCGGGCTGGGGGAGGCCCACGAGATCGAGGAGTTCCACCGCCCTCTTCCACGCCGCATCGTCGTCGAGCGCCTGGTGGGCCTGGATCATCTCCACGATTTGGGCACCGATGCGCTGCACGGGGTTGAGCGCCGACAGCGGGTCCTGGAAGATCATCGCGATGCGCTTGCCGCGCAGGGAGCGCAGGACGTCGGGCTTCACACCCACCATCTCCTGGCCGCCCAGGACGGCCGACCCGGACACCCTGGCGTACGAGGGCAGGAGCCCCATGATGGACAGGAACGACACCGACTTGCCGGACCCCGACTCACCGACGATGCCCACGAGCTCGCCCGGGTTGACGTCGAGATCGAGTCCGCGCACCGCCTGCACGGTGCCGCCGTGGGCGGGGAACGAGACACGCAGGTCACGGATGGACAGGACGGGATTCATCACCGCTCCCTGCCGTGCTTGGGGTCGAAGGCGTCGCGCAGGCCGTCACCGATGAAGCTCACGCACAGGGTGATGAGCAGCAGGGCAAGGAACGGGTACAGCGCCAGCCACCAGAAGCCGGCACGCACGGCCAGGCGGGCGTCCGACACGAGGAGACCCAGCGAGGTCGCGCCGGACCCCGGATCTGGTCCGTACCCGAACAGCGAGAGCGTCGCCTCGCTGACGATGGCGCCGACCACTCCGAGGCTCAGGGCGACGAGCATCGGTCCGGCGGAATTCGGCAGCAGGTGGCGGCGGATGATGTACCAGTTCGAGGCGCCCGCGGCGCGGGACGCCTCGATGAACTCGCGTTCCTTGAGGGCGAGCACCTGCGACCGGATGATGCGGGCCACCCCCATCCAACCGAAGATGGCGAACAGGAAGATGAGGAACCTGACGGTGTTCACCTCACCCGTCAGGGGCTTGAGCCACGGGACGTTCGCCATGACGTTGCGCACCACGAGCAGTGCGACGAGGAACGGGAAGGCCAGGAAGATGTCCGTGACGCGCATCATGATGTCGTCGAAGCGTCCACCCTTCAGGCCCGCCACCGAGCCGATGAGGGAACCGATCATCAGACTGAAGAAGGCGCTGAAGATGCCGATGAGGAGGGACACGCGCATGCCGTAGATCAGACGGCTGTACAGGTCGCGTCCGATCGAGTCGGTTCCCAACCACGCCTCCGCCCTCGGAGTCAGGTTCGAGTTGGCACCATCGGTGATCTCGATGACGGCCTCGTTGATCCCGTAACGCGCGGTGAGGGACGGGAACATCACGAGGAGGATCAACGCACCGAGGACGAAGACCGAGACGACGGCGGCCTTGTGCGAGCGGAACCTCAGGTACACCTGCCGGCGAGGGGACACCGACTCGGTGGTCACCCCCACCATCGCGTCCAGACCGGCATTCATGGGAACGTCGCTCATCTCAGTCCAGTCCGATCCGCGGGTCGAGCCAGGCGTAGGCCAGGTCGGCGAGCAGGTTGAAGATGACGACCGCCGAGATGATGATGACCATCCACGGCATGAGTTCCGGGAAGTCGCCGTTCGAGTAGGCGATCAGGAAGAAACGTCCCATTCCGGGGTAATCGAAGAGGCCCTCCGTGATGATGAGCCCGCCCACGACCGCCCCGAGGTCGAGGAACGCGAGCGTCGTCACCGGGATCAGTGCGTTGCGCAACCCGTGCCTCACGAGCACCTGACGCTCCGAGATGCCCTTGGAGCGCGCGGTGCGCATGTATTCACTGTTGAGAACATCCAGCAGTGACGACCGCATGTAGCGGGCGTAGACCGCCATGGACTGGATCGCCACCACCGTCACGGGCAGGGCCATGTGGTGCAGCATCTTGCCGAGGTCGAAACCGCGCTGTCCGGGTGGATAGACGCCGGACACCGGGAAGAGGGAGGTGCCGAACCACTTCTGCCAGTAGACGGCGAACAACAACTGCAGGAGCAGTGCCGAGATGAACGGCGGAACGGCCAGTCCGATCAGAGCCATCGTGTTCACCGTGGAATCACGCAGTCGACCCGGCTTCAGCGCGGCGAAGATTCCGAGCGCATTCCCCACCAGGATTCCGATGATCGACGCGGTGAGGCCGAGTCGAAGGGAGTTGGCCAGCGAGTCCTGCAGCACCGGCCACACCTCGCGCTTGCCCTTGATGCTGCGCGGCCAGTCGAAGGTGACGAAGTTGAACAGCCACTCGAAGTAGCCCCGGACGTAACCGAAGGGGCCCTCGTACAGGCCGTTCTCGCGGATGTAGGCGTTGATCTGCTTCTTGCCGGCGCGGATGTTGGTGCGCTTGAAGCTCTCCACCGGATCCGTGCCGATGCGGATGGCCACGTAGACGAGGAACGTCACGAGGATGAGCGTCGGCACCAGCCAGACGAGTCTCCTCAGGACGTACCGCAGCATCCGTTCAGTCTGTCAGACGAGGGGTGAGGAATGTGAAATCCGACACGGAACGGAAGAAGGGGCGGAACCTCGCGGTTCCGCCCCTTCGACCGATCGGATCGACCGTGGTCGGATCAGAGGATGTCGACCACCGGCTCGCCGGTGACGAGCTCGGTGAGCGCGTAGTCACCGTCGTTCGTCGTCAGGTAGACGCCCGGCATGAGCACGTTCGCCACGGTCCAGACGTACCAGGACGAGTTGGCGCACTCGGTCACGGGGTTCAGACAGCCGGGCCACTGCTCGGCACCGATGACGATCTTGCCGTCACCGTCGAGGTCCTCCCACTGCCAGGTGTCGTTGAACGCCGCGAAGTTGTTCAACTGACCCTCGACGTTGCCCACGCGGTCGGTGCGGTAGGCACCGGACTTCGGGAACTGGAAGAGCGGCAGCATGATGTAGTCGTTCGACATCTCGGTGATGGCGTCCTTGATCAGCTGCTTGCGCTTCTCGGCGTCGAGCTCCTTGTCGGAATCCTCGAGGGCGTTGGTCGCCTTCTTGTTGTTCCAACCCTGGTAGTTCTGACCGGTGAACTCGTTGTCCTCGGTGGGAATGCGCTTCCCGGAGAACGAGCTCACGAGGTACGCCGGGTCCGGCGGGGCCGTGGAGATGTACATCGCCAGGTCGTAGTCCATGCCCGGGAGGCGCTTCTGGAAGTACGTGTCGGCGTCGGTGTTGTACGCCTCGACGTTGAATCCGGCGGCCCTCAGCTTGGGGATGAGGTAGGCCTGGGTGTCCTCACGGCGCTTGTTGCCGGTGTTGATGACCCACTGGATCTTCGGCGCGACGCCGTCCTTGGCCCACAGTCCGGCCGAGTCCTTCTCGTAGCCGGCATCCTCCATGATCTTGTCGGCCGCAGCCTGGTCGTACTGGTTGCCGAAGACTCCCTCGGGGCAGTACGGGCCGGGCACGATCGGACCGCAGGTGAGCAGCTTGCCGCTCGCCACGATCGGGATGTAGATCTGCTGGAACAGGGCCTCGAGGTCGATCGACTTGTAGAACGCCTCGCGGAAGTCCTTGTCGGCGAAGACTCGGGGCTCGCCATCGGCGTTCTTCCCGTCGACGCCGAGGTTCATGTAAAGAGCCTCGTAGTCGCCGCCGAACTCGATGACGGTCTTGATCTTCGGATCGGCCAGTTCGTTCTCGATGCCCGAGTAGAACTGCGGATAGATGAAGTCCACGCCACCGGCCTTGAGGTCGGTGATCTGGGTCTCGACGCGGGGCACCATGACCAGCTGGTCGGCCCCGGCCTTCTTCGAACCCCAGTAGTTCTCGTTGGGGACGTAGACCACCTGATCGGGGCTCCACGACTCCATCTTCCACTGGGTTCCGGAGAACATCATCTCGGTCGCGAAGTCCTGCGAAACGTCGTTGCAGTCGGCGACGGCGGCCTTCTTGATGAGGCCCCCGAACAGACCGCGGTACGGCGCGTACAGCTCGGTGAACTCGGCGACGACCTGCTTGTCGGACGTTCCCGCCGCGACGGACTTGATCTTGTCGTAACCGCTGGTGCTGATGGAGCCGGTCGTGTTGAGCGCGGCCTGCCACGTGCACTCGAAGTCGGCGGCCGTGATCGGCGTGCCGTCCTCCCAGACAGCGGCGGGGTTGATGTCATACGTGATCGTCATGACGGTCTTCCCCTCGTTGCCACCGCCGTCGCCGTCACCGTCGGACTCGCTGCCGCCACCGCACGAGGCGAGGACGAGAGCGGCACCCACGAGACCGGCGGCGAGCTTGTGGCTCTTCCGGATGTTTCTCATGTGACCTCCTGGTCATCTTTGTTGTGTCGGGGAGGAGTGTCGACGTCGCCATCCAATTGCCATGGCGATGTCCGTCCCGGCCTCCCCACCGGGACAAGGGGAAAAAACTAACAGAAGATGGCGCGGAAGTGAACATGACGGCCACCCGCCATCGGGGCCGATGGACCGGGGTTACGGAGTGTCCGCCCGGAGGCGGTACTGCACGATGCGGGCGAACTCGTCGGGGTCGATGCTGGCGCCACCCACGAGGGTCCCGTCGATGTCCGGTTGGGCCATCAATTCGGCGATGTTGGCCGCCTTCACCGACCCTCCGTACTGGATCCTCACCGCCCGGGCGGTTCCGGCCCCGTGGAGCACCTCCACCTCGCGACGAAGGGCCGAGCACACCGCCTGGGCATCCTCCGCGGTCGCCGTCCGGCCCGTGCCGATGGCCCAGATCGGTTCATAGGCCAGCACCATGCCGGCCACCTGCTCCGCGGTGGTGCCGGCCACTCCGGCCCGAACCTGGCCGAGGACCTTGTCGAGGGTCGTGCCCGCCTCACGTTCGTCGAGGGTCTCACCGACGCAGAGAATGGGCACCATTCCCCCGGCCAGCACCGCCCTGACCTTGCGATTCACCGCGTCGTCGGTCTCGCCGAAGATGCCGCGGCGTTCGCTGTGGCCGACGATGACGTACCTCACGCCCAACTTCGCGAGGAAGACCGGGGAGATCTCGCCCGTGTAGGCGCCCTTGTCCTCGTGGTGACAGTTCTGTGCGCCGAGGGCGAAGCCGAGTCCGTCCCCGTCGATGAGCGTCTGGACGCTGCGCAGGTCGGTGAAGGGCGGATGCACGCTCACGTCCACCGCGGCGAAGTCCTCCTTCGACACGAGGAACGCGAGTTTCTGCACCGTCTGGATGGCCTCGTAGTGGTTGAGGTGCATCTTCCAGTTGCCGCTGATCAGCGGACGGCGGTGGTCAGCGGACATTGGGCGCTCCCCTCAACGCGGCGAGTCCCGGCAGGTCACCGAGCTCCAGCAGTTCCAACGACGCGCCGCCCCCGGTGGAGACGTGGTCCACGTCGTCGGCCAGTCCGAACTGCGCCAGTGCCGCCGCACTGTCACCACCGCCGACCACCGTGAAGGCCCGGGTCTCGGCCACCGCTTCCGCGACGGTGCGGGTGCCCGCGGCGAAACGCTCGTCCTCGAACATCCCCATCGGTCCGTTCCAGAACACGGTGCGAGCCTCCATGATGACGTCGCTGAATGCCGCGGCCGAGCCCGGACCGATGTCCAGTCCCCGGGCTCCCTGGGGCAGGCGCACCCCGAAGGTGGCGTAATTGCCGTCGGCATCGAGACCCGTGATGTCCTCCGGGAGATGGATGGGCTTTCCGGCATCGAGCAGACGGCGGCACGTGGCGACCTGATCGAGCTCGCAGATCGACGACCCGACGGGATAGCCGAGCGCAGCGAGGAACGTGAAGCACATGCCGCCGCCGATGACGAGCGAATCGACCACCTGCAGCAACGACTCGATGACACCCAACTTGTCGCTCACCTTCGCCCCGCCCAGCACGGCCACGAACGGTCTTTTCGGATCGTTCCGCAGACCCGAGAGCACTTCCACCTCGCGCTGGAGCAGTCGGCCGGCGGCCGACGGCAGGGTCGCCGGAGGGCCGACGATGGACGCGTGGGCCCTGTGGCACGCCCCGAACGCGTCGTTGACGTACATGTCGATCCCCTCCACGAGTCGGGCGACGAACTCCGGGGAATTCCCCTCCTCCCCCGCGTCGAACCGCAGGTTCTCCCGCAGTTCCACTCCGGGGGCCAGCTCGGCCAGACGTCGACGGACCGGCTCCATCGAGTACCGGCTCACCGGGGCACCCTTGGGTCTTCCGAGATGGCTGACGCACACCACGCGCGCGCCCCGGGAGGTGAGCCACTCGATGGTGGGCAGTGCGGCACGGATGCGGAAGTCGTCCGTGATCACCCGGGCGTCATCGGGCCCCTCCATGGGGACGTTGAAGTCGGTGCGCACGAGAACCGTGCGACCCCGGACGTCACCGAGGTCCTCGAGGGAGGGGACGCGCGCCACGGCGTGTCAGCGGGTGCCGACGTGGAGCGTCAGGTCGACGAGACGGTTCGAGTAGCCCCACTCGTTGTCGTACCACCCGAGCACCTTGACGAGGGTTCCCATGCTCATGGTCAGGTCGCTGTCGAAGATGCACGAGTGCGGGTTCGTCACGATGTCGGAGGACACGATCGGCGCGTCGGTGTACTCGAGGACGCCCTTGAGGGGACCCTCGGCCGCCGCGCGGAAAGCGGCGTTTATCTCCTCGACCGTGGCCGGCTTCTTCAGATTGGCGACGAAGTCGGTGATCGATCCGGTCGGCACGGGAACCCGCAACGCGGTTCCGTCGAGTTTGCCCTTCATCGCCGACATCACGAGGCTGGTGGCCCGGGCCGCGCCGGTGCTCGTCGGGGTGATGTTGATGGCCGCGCCGCGGGCCCGACGGAGGTCGCTGTGGGGACCGTCCACGAGCGACTGGTCACCCGTGTATGCGTGGACCGTTGTCATGAGGCCGTTCTCCACGCCGAACGCGTCGTCGAGCACCTTCACGAGGGGGACGAAGCAGTTGGTCGTGCAACTGGCGTTCGAGATCACCTTGTGTACGGCCGGGTCGAAGTCGAGGTGGTTCACGCCGTAGACGAAGGTGGCGTCGGCACCGTTGGACGGTGCCGACACGACCACCAATGGGGCTCCCGCCTCGAGGTGCATCGCCGCCTTGTCGCGGTCGGTGAAGATCCCGGTCGATTCGATGACGAGGTCGACACCGAGCGACCCCCACGGGAGCGCCTTCGGGTCGCGCTCGGACAGGACCTTGAGGACCCGTCCGTCGACCGAGATTCCCCCGTCCACGGCCTCGATCCGCTGGGGAAGGACGCCGAGCACCGAGTCGTACTTGAGGAGGTGGGCCATGGTCTTGAGCGAACCGAGGTCGTTCACCGCGACGATCTCGATGTCCGCGCCGCTCTGCATCACCGCCCGGAAGAAGTTGCGGCCGATCCTGCCGAAACCGTTGATTCCCACACGAACTGTCACGTCTTGTTCCTTTCACGGGCGCCCGGGGAGGCATCGCGACTCCGAGACTAGTTCGGGCCCCGACGACGGCCCCGCCCTGCCCGGGGTCAGATGTCGATGTCGCGATGGGACACCCGCGGCGCGTACCCGCCGAGGCGCAATCGAGTGGCGATCTCCTCGGCCATCGCCACCGACCTGTGGCGCCCGCCCGTGCACCCCACCGCCACCGTGAGATAACTGCGGCCCTCGGCGACGTAGGCCGGGAGCAGGAACTCGAGCAGGGATCCCACCCGCTCGAGGTACTCGACGGCGTGCTCGCGCGAGAGGACGAAATCCCTCACGGGACCGTCCGTGCCCGTGAGGGGACGCAGGTCCTCGTCCCAGTGTGGGTTGGGCAGGAAACGCACGTCGAGGACCATGTCGACATCGATGGGGATCCCGTGCTTGTAGCCGAAGGACACGAGGGACACCTGCAGGGCGTCCGCCGGGTTCTCCGGACCGAACAGTCCCCCGAGACGCTGACGCAGCTGGTGGATGGTGAGCCCGCTCGTGTCGATGAGCAGGTCAGCCACCTCGCGCACCGACGAGAGCACGCTCCTCTCGCGCTCGATGACGGCCTCGAGCCCTGCCTGGCCGTCCCCGAGCGGGTGCTTGCGTCGGGTCGCCTCGTAGCGGCGCACCAGCTCGCGCGTCGACGCCTCCAGGAAGAGGATGCGCACCGAGTGGCCCTGCCGACGCAACGCATCGACCGACGCCAGGATCCCGTCCGCGTGCCGGGCGTTGCCCGCGACCAGGCAGAGCTTGTCGATCTCGCCCCCGGCCTCGCCGGTCAACTCCACGACCTTGTCGATGAGCACCACCGGCAGGTTGTCGACGACGAACCATCCCAGGTCCTCGAGGTCGTCGGCGGCCTGTGATCGTCCCGCGCCCGACAGACCGGTGACGACGAGGATCTCTGTCATCGACGGTCCACGCTAGTTCCAGTTCAGCGACGGACGGCGCGCAGGTAGAGGAGTCGCGGGACGGTGTGGGCCAGGGAGTACTCGGGGGCCCGCACCAGGAATCCCGGCGGCGGGGATGGTTCGACCATCCGCTCCAGGTGCAACCCGACCGCGGACATGGCGTTCAGGTAGCGACTGAGGGGTCGATGCACGAAGCGGATGCGCACACCGGGCTCGACCTCCTCCCAGGTGGCCGTCTCGACGAGGTAGGGGCCGATGCGCCAGTACTGCTCCGGGGGATCGATGATGTGGTCGTCGATCCATCCGCTGCCCGGCGTCTGCAACAAGGGGTGGTTGAGGAAGAAGGCGAACCTCCCGCCGGGTCGCAGCACCCGGGCCACCTCCGCGAGAGCCGCGTCGAGGGCGTCGATGTGCTCGAAGACGAGACAGGCCACCACCGCGTCGAACTCGGCGTCCCCGACCGGCAGGGCCTCGGCGGAGCCGATCTCGTAGCGCGGTCCGCCACCGCGGGTCCTCGCCGTCTCCACGTGCAGTGGCACGGGGTCCACCCCGAGAACGTCGCAGCCGACCTTCGCCGCAGCGCGGGAGATCTGTCCGTCACCGCACCCGACGTCGAGCACCCGGGCGTGGCCGGTCAGCTCCTCCGCCGCGAGGGGGATGATCTGCTCCTCGTACTCCGCGTCGACACCGCCGGTGAAGCCGTCGATCCACCAGCGGGCGTGGGTGTCCCACCCCGCCCCGGCCGCGCCGTCACTCATGCGCCGAGTCTCCCCGGTTCTCCCCGTCCGCGGGCGGATGGAAACGGGCGTGCACGGCCCTGGCGACCGCTTCGGGCAGCCAAGTCAGGAGGGCGAGGTCCTCGAGCGAGGCCTTCTTCACGGCGTTCACCCCGCCCATGGCCTTCACCAGGCGTCGGGCCCGCGCCTCCCCGAGTCCCTCGATGCCCTCGAGCGAACCGGAGACCATGCGCTTGGATCGCAGTTCGCGGTGGAACGTGTTGGCGAAGCGGTGGGCCTCGTCTCGGATCCTCTGCAGCATGAAGAGCGCCTCGCTCCCCCGCGGCACCCGAACGGGCTCGGGACGGCCCGGCACGTAGACCTCCTCGAACTTCTTGGCGAGCGACGCCACCGGGATCTCGTCCTCGAGCCCGAGCTCCCGCACCACGTCCTCGGCCACGCCGAGTTGCCCCTTGCCCCCGTCCACGAGGAGCAACTGGGGCGGATAGGCGAACCGGCCCGGCTTCTCCCCCCGCTCGGCGGCGGGCATGTCGCGCTCGGTCACGTAGGCGGTGAGTCTCCGGGTGAGCACCTCGCGCATGGCCGCGTAGTCGTCGTTTCCCGCCACGTCCCGCACCTTGAAGCGGCGGTACTCCCGCTTGTTGGGCAGTCCGTCCTCCATCACCACCATCGACCCCACGTAGTCCGTGCCCTGGAGGTGGGCCATGTCGTAGCACTCGATGCGCAACGGTGCCTCGGGCAGACCCAGAAGGTCCTGGATCTCCGACAGGGCCCGGCTGCGTGCGTTGTGGTCGGTGGCACGGCGGAGGCGATGGCGGGCGAACTCCTCGGCTGCGTTGCGCGTGACCGTCTCGTGCAGTTCCCTCTTGTCGCCGCGCAGGGGGACACGGAGCGACACCGCGCTCCCGCGCTTGCCGCCGAGCCATTCGGCGAAGGCCTCCGGGGTGCTCGGCAGCGTCGGCACGAGCACCAGGGGCGGCACGCCGAGGGGCGGCTCCTCACCGTAGAGCTGCTCCAGCACCCGGTCGACGAGGACCGGAGGAGCCAGGTCCTCGACCTTGTCGAGCATGAAGCCCTTGCGTCCCACCACCCTGCCGCGACGCACGTAGAACACCTGCACCGCGGCCTCGATTTCGTCGTCGTGGATGCCGACGATGTCCAGGTCCTCGTCGCGCGCACCCACCATCAACTGCTTCTCCACCACCCTGGCGACGTTGGCCAGCCGGTCCCGCAGGAGAGCCGCGCGCTCGAAATCGAGGGATTCCGCCGCAGCCATCATCTCCGCCTCGAGGCGCTCGGTGACGTCCTCGGTGTGCCCGTCGAGGAAACGGCACAAACCCCGCACGTGCTCCGCGTACGCCGTGGCCTCCACCTCCCCCACGCACGGCCCCGAGCACTTCTCGATGTGGAACAAGAGGCACGGTCGACCGAGCCGCTGGTGTTGACGGAACTTCCCCTCCGAACAGGTGCGCACGGGGAAGGTGCGCAAGAGATGGTCGAGGGTGTCCCGGATCATCCATGCGCTGAGATAGGGCCCGAAGTATCGGGGGCCCTTCCGGCGCGTGCCGCGCATGACGACGGCCTTGGGCCACTCGTCGTCCATGGTGACGGCGAGGAACGGGTAGCTCTTGTCGTCCATGAGGCGCACGTTGAACCGGGGACGGTGCTGCTTGATGAGCGAGTACTCGAGCATGAGCGCCTCGAGTTCGCTGCGCACCTCGATCCACTCCACCGAGGCGGCCGTGTTGACCATGGCCGCCGTGCGCGGATGCATCACGGACGTGTCCTGGAAATAGTTCGCGAGTCGGGAACGGAGGTTGACCGCCTTGCCGACGTAGATCACCCGACCGAACTCGTCGCGGAACTGGTACGAGCCGGGCCCGGTGGGAACGGTTCCCGGGGCGGGACGCTCCACGGCCATGGCGTCAGCGGTCATCCGTGCGGGGCACGGCGGTCTTCCTCGCCCTCGCGGCAGTGGGGACGCTCTTCTCGGGGATCCCCGACTTCCTCGGGGAGGCGGCCTTCTTCGCGGGGGTGGCCTTCTTCGCGCGTGTCGTCGCTCCCATCGTCGTCTTGGCCGACGCAGAGGACAGCCCGCGACCGGGCGTCACCCCGAGCATCGGGGCGAGGAAGCGACCGGTGTGGCTCCCCGGATGGCCGGCGACCGACTCGGGGGGTCCCTCCGCGACGACGGTTCCGCCGCCGCTGCCTCCCTCGGGCCCCATGTCGATGATCCAGTCGGCCGTCTTGATGACGTCAAGGTTGTGCTCGATGACGAGCACGGTGTTCCCCTGGTCGACGAGACGCGAGAGAACAGTGAGGAGCCGGCGCACGTCCTCGAAATGCAGGCCCGTGGTCGGTTCGTCGAGGAGATAGAGGGTGTGTCCGGTCGGGCGTTTGGCGAGTTCGCTCGCCAGTTTCACCCGCTGGGCCTCCCCGCCCGAGAGGGTCGGTGCCGACTGGCCGAGCCGCACGTACCCGAGACCGACGTCCACGAGGGTCTGCATGTGTCGGGCGATGGACGGCTGGTTGGAGAAGAAGTCGAGCGCCTCGGCGATCGGCATGTCGAGGACGTCGGCGATGGTGCGTCCCTTGAACGTGATGTCGAGGGTGTCACGGTTGTAGCGCGCGCCCTTGCACACCTCGCAGGGAACGTAGACGTCCGGGAGGAAATGCATCTCGATCTTGATCGTGCCGTCCCCCGAACAGGCCTCGCAGCGGCCGCCGGGCACGTTGAAGCTGAAGCGCCCGGGTTGATAGCCGCGCACCTTCGACTCCGGTGCCGCCGCGAACAACTTGCGGATGGCGTCGAAGACCCCGGTGTAGGTCGCCGGGTTCGACCGTGGCGTGCGACCGATGGGCGACTGGTCCATGTCGATGACCTTGTCCACCGCCTCGATGCCCTCCACCGTGCGATGCCGCCCCGGAGCCTCCTTCGACTTGTTGATGCGTTGCAGCAGGGCGGGCAGCAGGATGTCCCGCACGAGGGTGCTCTTGCCGCTTCCTGACACGCCCGTCACCGCGACGAAGCAGCCCAGGGGGATCTCCACGTCGATGTCGCGCAGATTGTGCTCGCGCGCTCCCCGCACGACGAGCATCTCCCCGGACGGTGCCCGTCGGGAGGCGGGGACCGCCACCTCTTCCACGCCGGAGATGTACCGGCCGGTGACCGATTCGGGAACCGACGAGATGCCCCCCACCGGCCCGCTGTAGACGACGTGCCCCCCGTGTTCGCCCGCGCCGGGACCGATGTCGACGATCCAGTCGCTCTCACGGATCGTCTCCTCGTCGTGCTCGACGACGATGACCGTGTTCCCGAGGTCGCGCAGACGCAGCAGGGTCTCGATGAGACGGCGGTTGTCCCTCTGATGGAGACCGATCGAGGGCTCGTCGAGGACGTAGAGGGTGCCCACGAGCCCCGAGCCGATCTGGCTGGCCAACCTGATGCGCTGCGCTTCGCCCCCGGCGAGCGTGCCGGCCGCTCGGGACAGGGAGAGATAGTCGAGGCCGACGTCGAGGAGGAAGCCCAGCCGGGCGTTGATCTCCTTCGTCACCCGCTCGGCGATGAGTCGGTCGCGTTCACCGAGGACGAGCCCGGCGAGGAACGAGGCCGACTCCCCGATCGACATGTCGCACACCTCGGCGATGCTGCGGCCGTTGACCGTCACCGCCAGGCTCGCCGGCTTCAATCGCGCACCACCGCATGCCGGACAGGGGACCTCCCGCATGTAGGACTCGAACTGCTCCCGGGTCCAGTCGCTCTCGGCCTCCTGGTGTCGGCGCTTGATCCACGGGACGACACCCTCGTAGGTGGAACTGAATTGGCGAACCTTGCCGTACCGGTTTCGGTACTTGACGAGCATGTTCCCGCCCTTGCCCTCGAGGACGATCTGGCGGTGCTTTGCGGACAACTTGACCCACGGCTTCCCGGTGTCGATCCCCTCCTGGTCGGCCACCGCGGCGAGCATCCGGGTGAAGTACCCCGTGTGGGCACTGCGCCAGGGGGCGATGGCCCCTTCGTCGATCGAGAGACGGTCGTCGGGCACGACGAGGTCGGGGTCGACCTCGAACTTGGTGCCGAGCCCGTCACAGTTCTCGCAGGCCCCGAAGGGAGAGTTGAAGGAGAAGTTGCGCGGAGCCGGTTCCTCGAAACTCGTGCCGCATTCCGGGCAGGCCATGTGCTGGCTGAACGTGAGCACCTCGCCCTCGGCGTCGCCCGAGGCCACCAACTCCACCTGCGCCACCCCGTCGGCGAGCCGGAGTGCGGTCTCGAGCGAGTCCGTGAGGCGCCGGCCGATGTCGTCGCGCCGCACCAGACGGTCGACGACGACCTCGATGTGATGGTTCTCGTAGCGGGCCAGTTTCTCGCCCGAGGAGAGGAACTCGGCGATGTCCCGCACCTCGCCGTCGATCCGGGCCCGGACGAAGCCCTGACCGGCGATGTCGGCGAGAAGGGTGTCGTGCTCCCCCTTGCGCCCGCGCACCACGGGGGCGAGCACCTGGAATCGCGTGCCCTCGGGCAGGGTCATGATGCGGTCGACGATCTGGGACGGGGTCTGCCGGCGCAGGCGCGTCCCGTCGACGGGACAATGCTGCTCGCCGATGCGGGCCCACAGGAGTCGCAGGTAGTCGTAGATCTCCGTGATGGTCCCCACCGTCGAGCGCGGGTTGCGCGACGCGGATTTCTGGTCGATGGAGATGGCCGGTGACAGTCCCTCGATGACGTCGACGTCGGGTTTGTCCATCTGGCCGAGGAACTGGCGGGCGTAGGCCGAGAGGCTCTCGACGTAGCGACGCTGGCCCTCGGCGTAGATGGTGTCGAAGGCGAGGCTGCTCTTGCCGGAGCCGGAGAGCCCGGTGAAGACGATGAGACGGTCCCGCGGGAGCTCGAGGCTGACGTTCTTCAGGTTGTGTTCGCGTGCGCCGCGAACGACGATCTTGTCGGCCACCCGAGCGAGGCTACCTAGCGCGCATCGCGCAGTTCGCGCCGCAGTTCGGCGACCTCGTCCCGGAGACGGGCGGCGTACTCGAATCTGAGCTCGGCCGAGGCCTCGTGCATCTCCTCCTCGAGGGTCTGGATGAGACGCGCCAGTTCCTGCTGGGGCAGGGAGGAGATCTCGCGGCGCACCTTCTCCTTCTCCCGGTTCCGGCGGATGCCGTTGCGGGGAACGGGAGTCCCCTCGTCCCCCATGCCCAGGGCCGACAGGATGTCTCCGACGGCCTTGCGCACCGTCCGCGGATTGATGCCGTGCTCGAGGTTGTGGGCGATCTGCATCTCGCGTCGACGCCTGGTCTCGCCGATGGCGCGTTCCATCGAGGGCGTCACCCGGTCGGCGTACATGACGACCTGGCCCGCCACGTTGCGCGCCGCCCTTCCGATCATCTGGATGAGGGAGGTCTCCGACCGCAGGAATCCCTCCTTGTCCGCGTCGAGGATGGCCACCAACGACACCTCGGGGAGGTCGAGACCCTCGCGCAGCAGGTTGATGCCGACGAGCACGTCGAACTCGCCGAGACGGAGGGCACGGAGGATCTCGATGCGTTGCATGGTGTCGATGTTGCTGTGCAGGTAGCGCACCCGGAGGCCCTGCTCGGTGAGGTAGTCGGTGAGGTCCTCGGCCATCTTCTTCGTGAGGGTCGTGACCAGCACCCGGTCGTCGCGTTCGACCGTCTCGCGGACCATGGAGATGAGGTCGTCGATCTGGCCCTTCGTGGGCCTGACCACCACCTCCGGGTCGACGAGGCCGGTGGGTCGCACGATCTGCTCGACGACCCGCGAACTCTGCGCCAGTTCGAAGGCGGCGGGGGTCGCCGACATGAAGATGCACTGGTTGATCCGCTCCATCGTCTCCTCGAAGCGCAACGGACGGTTGTCCTTGGCGCTCGGCAGGCGGAATCCGTGCTCGACGAGGGTGCCCTTTCGGCTCATGTCCCCGGCGTACTGGGCGTGCAACTGGGGAACCGCCACGTGGCTCTCGTCGATAATGAGGAGGAAGTCCTTGGGGAAGTAGTCGAGGAGGGTGAAGGGCGGCTCGCCGGGCTTCCTCCCGTCGATGTGCATCGAGTAGTTCTCGATGCCGCTGCAGAAGCCCATCTCCTCCATCATCTCCAGGTCGTACTGGGTGCGCATCCTCAACCGCTGTGCCTCGAGGAGCTTCCCCTGCTTCTCGAAGAGCGAGAGTTGTTGCTGGAGCTCGGCCTCGATCCCGGCGATGGCGCGGCGCATGCGCTCGTCGCCGGCCACGTAGTGCGTTGCGGGGAAGACGACGATGGACGAGTGATCGGACAGGGTCTCGCCGGTGAGCGGGTCAATGGTCGTGATGCGGTCCACGGTGTCACCGAACATCTCGACGCGCACCACGGATTCCTCGTAGGAGGGATGGATCTCCACCGTGTCACCGCGCACGCGGAAGTTCCCGCGGCCCAGCACCATGTCGTTGCGTCCGTACTGGAGGTCGACGAGCCGCCGCAGGATGCTGCGCTGGTCGTAGTCCACACCGACGTGCAACTCGAGGAGCTGTCCCCGGTACTCCTCCGGGTCCCCCATTCCGTAGATGCAGGACACACTGGCCACCACGATGGTGTCCCGCCGTGTGAGCAGTGCCGCCGTGGCCGAGTGCCGCAGCCGGTCGATCTCGTCGTTGATCGCCGAGTCCTTCTCGATGAAGGTGTCGCTCGAGGGGATGTATGCCTCGGGTTGGTAGTAGTCGTAGTAGCTGACGAAGAACTCCACCCTGTTGTGCGGGAAGAAGTCCTTCATCTCCTGGGCCAACTGCGCCGCCAGGCTCTTGTTCGGGGCGAGGATGAGGGTTGGCCGCTGCACCGCCTCGATGGTCCAGGCCACCGTGGCGGACTTGCCCGAGCCGGTGATGCCGAGGAGGGTCTGGAACCGCTCCCCCGCCTCGATGCCCTCGGCGAGCTCGGCGATGGCGCGGGGCTGGTCGCCGGCGGGAGCGAAGGGCGAGACGACCCGGAACTGCTCCATCCCGGCGCAGGCTAGCGAGCGTCCCCGGCGGGCGGTTCGGGGTCGTCCCCACGGGGAACCGGACGGCCGGCGTCGGGGCCGGCCGGGGGAAGTGCCGTCGCCCACCGCCACACGCGGTCCACCTGCTCCTCGAGCGCGGCCATGTCTCCCGAGTTGTCGATGACGACGTCGGCGATGGCGAGGCGCTTCTCCCGGTCGATCTGAGCGGCGACCCTGGCGCGGGCGTCGGATTCGCTGAAGCCGCGATGTTCGATCAGACGCGCCACGGCGACGTCCACCGGCACGTCGACGACGACGACACCGCAGAGCCCCTCCCGCGGGTTCTCCGCGAGCAACGGAATGTCGAGCACGACCACGCGGTCCCCGGCGCGTTCGGCATCGACCCGACGCGTCATCTCCGCTCCCACCGCGGGATGAACGATGGCATTGAGTCGCTTCAGAGCGGCCTCGTCACCGAAGGCCACGGCGGCCAGTGCTCCGCGGTCGAGGGCGCCATCCGCGGCGATGATCCCCGCACCGAATTCCTCCGCCAGACGGGCGAGCAGGGGCGAGCCGGGGGCCTGCAGTTCGCGCACGATGGCGTCGGCATCGACCACGACGGCCCCGCGCGCCTCCAGCAGCGACGACACCGTGGATTTTCCCGAGCCGATGCCCCCGGTGAGACCGAGGAGAATCATCGACCCGGCGCCGGTCAGGCCTGTTCCGGGGCGGACACCTCGGCGGCCGCTTCGGCGGCGGCACCCTCGGGACCGCCGACCTCCTTGTAGTACTCGGCCCAGGCGGCCTCGCGTTCGCTGTCGTCACCACCGACCCAGTTGCCGTGCTCGTCCACCTCGAACTGACCCTGGTATTCCGCGGCCAGCTCGCCGCCCTCGGCGGCCTGCTTGATGGAGATGGAGATGCGACGGCGGGCGAGGTCGAGATCGATGATCTTCACCCACAGCTCTTCGCCGGGGGTGACCACCTGCTCGGGCGAGTCCACGTGGTGCGCCGACATCTCGGAGATGTGCACGAGACCCTCGATGCCGTCGCCCACCTGCACGAAGGCACCGAAGGGAACGAGCTTCGTGACGCGCCCGTAGACGAGCTGACCGACCTCGTGCGACGAGGCGAACTCCTGCCAGGGATCCTGCTGGGTGGCCTTGAGCGAGAGGCTGATGCGCTCGCGCGACATGTCCACGTCGATGACCTGCACGGTCACCTCCTGGTCCATCTCGACGACCTGCGACGGGTGGTCGACGTGCTTCCAGGAGAGCTCCGACACGTGGATGAGGCCGTCGATGCCGCCGAGGTCGACGAATGCTCCGAACGGGACCACGGAGGAGATGCGACCGGTGCGGATCTCTCCGGGCTTGAGGTCGACGAGAAGCGATTCGCGCTTGCCCTTCTCGTGCTCCTCCATGTAGGCGCGACGGGAGAGGACCACGTTGTTGCGGTTGCGGTCGAGCTCGATGATCTTCGCGTCGATGCTCTGACCGATCCACTTGTCGAGGTTGCGCTCGCGGCGCAGCGAGACGAGGGAGGCCGGGAGGAAGCCGCGCAGGCCGATGTCGACGATGAGGCCGCCCTTGACGACCTCGATGACCTGACCGGTCACGTGCTCGTCGGCCTCCTTCTTGCGCTCGATCTCACCCCAGGCCTTCTCGTACTGGGCGCGCTTCTTGGAGAGAAGAAGACGACCCTCCTTGTCCTCGAGGGTGAGGACGAGGGCCTCGACGGTCTCGCCCATCGAGACCACCTCGTGCGGGTCGACGTCGTTCTTGATGGCGAGTTCGCGGACGGGGATGAGACCCTCGGTCTTGTATCCGAAGTCGAGCAGGACGCCGTCCCGGTCGATCTTCACCACCGTGCCGGAGAGGACCTGGCCCTCCTTGACGTCGGCGGAGGAGAGGTAGTTCTCGAGTTCGCTCGCGAAGTTGGCGTCGGAGGAGACGATCTGGCGGGCGGGCTCGGTGGTCGTGATGTCGGACAAGGGAACGGTCTTTCGGATGGGATGGGAATCGGGTCACCCGCCGCGGCGGGCACCCTCCCGTCGGGAGGGCGCGAGGGACGCTATCAGCAGAAATTCCGAGGATTCCACGGTGGCCGGACCTGCCCGGTAGGCCCCGGGGTCGACCCCGTGCACCGCGTCCACCCGCAGTCCGCACTCGCGGGCCAGCAGACGCAACTCGCGCGGGGTGTAGCAACCGGTCCACAGGTCGACGGTGCGCTCCTCCCCCGTGGGGCTGCGGACCCTCGTGACCTCGTGGTTGACCCCGGATCCGGCGTCGAACTCGGCCTCGGTGAAGTACTTCACCGCGAAATAGGCGTTGAAGGCGGACAGCACGAGCCGACCACCGGGTCGCAGGGCCGCGGCCATGCGGCGCACGACGGTCTCGTCGTCGCCGTCGGCGGTCATCAGACCGAACGCCCCCTGACACAGACAGATGACCAGGTCGAACTCGGCCTCGAAGGGCAGGGCACGGGCGTCCATGCGTTCGAAGCGGGCGTTCGCCGGTGCGCCGGCCCGCGCGATCTCGATGAAGGACGCCGAGATGTCGATGCCCGTCACCTCGTACCCGCGCGCGGCCATCTCGAGCGAGTGGCGTCCCGGCCCGCACCCGACGTCGAGCACCCGCGCACCCGGTTCCGGGCCCACCAACTCCTCGATGGCGTCGATCTCCTGGCGGGTTCCCTTGGTGAAGGAATACCTCAGGTAGGCGTCGCGCAGGTGGTCGGCGACCGGCTCGAACCAGTGGGACCCGACAGGGTCCGGATCAGGCCTTGGCATCGGCCCAGGTGCGCCCCCACGCGGCGTTGACCTCGAGGGGAACGCGGAGGTCGGCGGCCGAGCGCATCGCGGCGAGTGCGATCGCATCGACCTCTTCGGTCTCCGATTCGGGCGCCTCGACGATGACCTCGTCGTGCACCTGCAACACGATGCGGGCGCCGAGCCCCTTGCGTTCCAGTTCCGCGTCGAGGCGCACGAGGGCGATCTTGAAGATGTCGGCGGCCAGTCCCTGGATGGCGGCATTCATGGCCTGGCGCTCGCCGGCCTGCCGGATGCGGAAGTTGTCGCTGAGCAGCTCCGGTATCGGGCGCCGACGACCGAAGAGCGTCTCGGTGTATCCCTTCTGGCGGGCGGTGTGGACGGCCTCGTCCATGTAGGCGCGCACGGCGGGGAAGGCGGCGAAGTACGACTCGAGGATCCCCGCGGCCTCGTCGACGGGTATCGCCAGACGTTGCGAGAGACCGTAGGCCTCCATGCCGTAGGCGAGACCGTACGCCACCATCTTCGCGCGGGAACGCTGCTCGGACGTCACCTCCGTCGGAGCCACCCCGAAGACGCGCGCGGCGGTCGCGCGGTGGACGTCCTCGCCGGCGGTGAAGGCCGCGATGAGTCCGGGATCGTCGGCGAGGTGGGCGATGCAGCGCAGCTCGATCTGGTTGTAGTCGGCCACGAGGAAGCGGTGTCCCGGAGCGGCCGTGAAGGCGGTGCGGAACACCCGACCCTCGTCGGTGCGCACGGGGATGTTGTGCAGGTTGGGATGATCGCTCGAGAGGCGTCCGGTGCGGGCGACCATCTGGTTGAACGTGGCGTGGATGCGCCCGTCGGGGGCGACCTCGGCGAGGAGGCCCTCCCCGTAGGTGGACCGGAGCTTCTCCACCTCGCGGTACCGCAGAAGGGGCACGATGAACTCGGGCCACTCGTCACGCAGCTTCTCCAACGTGGCGGCGTCGGTCGAGTAGCCGGTCTTGGTCTTCTTGCCCGGTGTGAGCCCGCGCTCGTCGTAGAGGATCTCGCGCAACTGCACCGGGGAGTTGAGGTTGAAGGCGCGGCCGGCGAGGCCGTGCAACTGCTCCACCAACGACGCCGCCTCGGTGGTCAGGCGGTCACGGATGCCGCCGAGGACGCCCGTGTCCACACCGATGCCGATCCGCTCCATGCGCGCCAGGACACGCACGAGGGGGTTCTCGACGTCGCGGTAGAGGTCGGCCACACCCTCCGAGCCCAGGCGCTCGCGAAGGATCGGCGCCATCCGGGCCGTGAGGAACGCCTCGTCACAGCATCGGCGGACGGTGGCCTCCTCGTCCTCACCCCCGAAGTCGAGCGTGCCCGGCTCCGCACCACCCCGATCCGGCTCGCGGCCGACGAGGTCGAGCGCGGTCTCGGGCAACCCATAGCCCGATCGCGAGGGATTGAGCAGATAGGTGGCCACGGCGGTGTCGAGTGCCAGCCCGCGCAGGTCCGTGTCGCGACCGAGCATGACGCGCATGAAGGGTTTGGCATCGTGCACCACGAGCGTCGCGGACCCGAGCGCGGAGCGGACCGCTGCGTCGAGGCACACGGGCCCGGGAATCCATCCCACGGTGCCCGCCTCCGCGTCGAGCACGACGGCGAGACCCTCCACGTCCGAGCGTCCGGCGTCGCCCGACCACCTGACGGCGAGCACGACCGGCTCGACGGCCGTGATCCATCCGACCGCCTCTGCCGCGTCGGCGGCAGAGCGCACCGGGCCGAGTTCTCCCCCCGACGCCGGGTCCGGGGGGTTGGGGGCGTTCGCCGGGCCGCGCGCCTTCCACCCGGCCACCCGCGCGACGTCGGCCAGTCGCTTCCCCATCGTGGTGAACTCGAGGAACTCGAAGAGACGCGCCGTCTCGGCCATGTCGGGCGACGGGGCCAGCGCGCCGAGATCGACATCGATGTCCACATCGCGCCGAAGAACCATCATCTCGGCGTTGCGGCGCACCCTCTCACCGTGTTCGAGGAGCGACGCCCGCAACTTCGGCGTCTGTTGCTCGGCGGCCGCCAGCACACCGTCGAGGTCACCGTGCGACGTGATGAGTTTCGCCGCCGTCTTCTCCCCCACACCGGGCACGCCCGCGAGGTTGTCGCTGGAATCCCCGCGCAGGGCGGCGTAGTCGGGATACTGGGCCGGAGTGACGCCCGTCTTCTCGAGGATGCCCGCCTCGTCGTAGAGGGCGTAGTCGCTCACACCGCGCTTGTTGTAGAGCACCCGCACGTGCGGGTCGCTGACCAGCTGGTAACTGTCGCGGTCGCCGGTGACGATGATCATGTCGTCGCCGCGGGTGGCGGCCCGTTCGGCCATCGTGGCGATGAGGTCGTCACCCTCGAAGCCGACTTTCTCGCACCATGTGATGCCGAGGGCGTCGAGGAGGCGGCGGATGAGACCGAGTTGCTGCAGCAGGGTCTCCGGTGCCTTCTCGCGCTGGGCCTTGTATTCGGGGATCGCCTCGTGGCGGAAGGTCGGTTCGGGTCGGTCGAAGACGACCACCACGCCGTCGGGACGATGCTCGCGCACGAGGGTGAGAAGCATCGTCGTGAAGCCGTAGACGGCGTTCGTCGTCTGACCACTGGCGTTCGCCATGTCCTCGGGGAGCGCGTAGAACGCCCGATAGGCCAGAGAGTTCCCGTCGAGGGCCATGATCAACACGGCCGAACCGCCTTGGCGCGGCCGCTCACGGCGGGGTGATCTCGCCCGCGACCACCATCTCGGCCACCCGTCGCATCGTGGTGCGGTGATTCATCGCGCCGCGCTGGATGAAGCCGTACGCCTCCGACTCGGACATGCCGTGCTTGTCCATGAGGACTCCCTTGGCGCGATCGAGGGCCTTGCGCGTCTCGAGTTGCTCTCCCAGTGCGTCGACCTCGCCGTTGAGGGCCTGCATCTCGCGGAAGCGCCCGATGGCGACCTCGATGGCGGGGATGAGGTCGTTCTTCTGGAAGGGCTTGACGAGATAGGCGAGGGCACCGGCGTCCCGGGCCTCCTCGATGACCTCGCGTTGACTGAAAGCCGTGAGCACGAGGACGCCGCAGATGCGATCGGCCGTGATGAGCCGCGCCGCCTCGAGGCCGTCCATGCCCGGCATCTTGATGTCGAGGATGGCCAGGTCGGGGCGGTGCTCGCGCACGAGGTCCACCGCCTTGTCACCGCGACCGGTCTCTCCCACGACCTCGTAGCCCTCCTCCTCGAGGGTCTCCTTCAGGTCGAGGCGGATGATGGCCTCGTCCTCGGCGATGACGACGCGGATGCTCAAGAGGCCCTCTCGCTCATGCGGTCGAGGAGGTCATTGATGCGCGCCTCGGTCACCGCGATGTCCCGGCGCAGCGCGTCGCGATGGGCCGACATGGCATCGGAGTGCTTCTTGGCCTCCCGGTGCTCGAACTCGGCCGCCGGGGTCTCGGCCACCAGGGCCCGAAGCGACTTCTCCTCGGTCTCCTCGAGGAGATGGCTCAACTGGTCCTCCGCGATGCGCAGTTCCTCGCGCAGTTCCTTCACGCGCGCGGACGCCTGGGCGAGGCGACGGTGAAGCAATCGATGAGCCACAGTCCCCGAGTGTAGATAGCGATCAACCCGGCGGCGCCGTCCCCCGAGCCGAGGGATCAGGACCGGGCGCGCCTGCGCACCAGCATCGAGCCCAGCCCCGCGAGCACGACCGCCCACATCGTCAGGGAGACCGGGTCCGCGCCGGTTTCGGGCAGATCGGTCGAGTACAACTCGAGGGAGTCGCACCCGAAGGGAGCCGCTTCGGGGGACTCGACCTCGATGGCGTCGAACGGGGTGTCCTCGAACGAGAAGAACGCCTGCCAGGCCCCGATGGCACCGTTCGTGTACTCGCGGTAGAACGCCACGTCAGCGCCGTTGAAAAGCGTGAGACTCAGGATCTCGTCGCCAGCACCGCCGTTGGAGAGGGCGCACCCGATCGACACGCCGGTGTAGGTGCGGTCGAACTCGAGTCGGAGGATGTCACTGGGACTGCCGTTCACACCGATGAACTGTGTCCCGCTGCTGCCGGAGATACCCCAGTCATTGTCGAGGTCCTCGACGATTCCCCGGGCCGACGCCACCGTCACACCGACGGCCTCGAGTGCGGAGTAATCGGTGGAGATCTCGCCCGGTGGGACATCCGGTGCCTCGAAGTTGATCGAGAGGACCACCTCGGCTGAGGCCCCGCCCGGAGCAAGGACGAGGATGGGAAGGGCTGCCAGTAGGGCGAATGTTCTGCGCATGGTGACTGGTTTAGCAATGCGGACGGTGACCTTGGTGCATCCTCCGGGTGAAGACTTGTCAAACCTGGACCCGGCTCACCGGTTTCGGTCTAACTTCCACCGCATGCACCGAAGGGTCTCCATCTCCACACTGCTGCTCTGGTTCGTCGTGCACTGCACGGTGTGGATCGGTCTGATTCTTCTCATCCCCGGCGGCGACCGAGTTGATTACGTCGACCTCGGTGCCGTCGGCACCCCGTGGATCCGGCAATTCGTGATCCCCCTCCTCGTCGTGCTCGTGTTGCAGATCGTGCTCGTCACCCGCCTCGGCTGGTGGCGACCCGTTCTGCGGGACGAGGAGCCCTCCCGCCGGCGCGGGCGAGCGTGGATGGCACCGGCCATCATCCTCTTCCTCGGCCTGGGGAGCTTCCTCGACGATGGGTTCGCCTCCGAAGCCGGCGCATCGTTCCTTGTCGGAGTGGCCGTCACGATGCTCCTCGTGGGCCTGACCGAAGAGTTGACGTTCCGCGGAATCCTCCTGGTGGGTGCACGAGGTGCTCTGGGCTCGGAGCGATCCGCTTTCCTCTTTTCTTCGGCGATGTTCGGCCTGTTCCACCTCCCCAACATGTTGATCGGCGCGGGCGTGGGTGCGGCGCTCTTCCAGGTGGTGCAGACGGCCATCATCGGCTCTGCGTTGTATTCATTGAGACGCGCCAGCGGAGGTCTGCTCGCCTGCGTCGCCCTCCACGCTCTCTACGACTTCCTCCTCGTCCAGGGAGCGGGCCTGTGACAGTGTCCCGTCTTCTGCGCCGCACCGGCTCTCTCGCCGCCGCCCTGGTCACCGTGGGTACCCTCACCGCTGGAACCGCCTCTGCGCAACCGAACCCCACGTGCACCGCCGAATTCACCCCGGCTGAGTTCACCATCTACCTGGACGACCTCGATGCGGTGGTCGCCGAGCAGAGCACGGTGTTCGCCGGAGGCTGGGACTTCGTCGACTCACCATTGGGTTGGTATCGCATCGACGATGGATCGCCCGTGGCACTCCCGACCGAGATCGTCGACGGGGCCATGGATGTGCCCATCACTGCCGAGAATCTCGTGAATCTGCTCACGGCGGCGTTCGCGTACGAGCCGACGGACGGTGACGCCATCACCCTCACGGTGTGGGTGACCGTGGATCCCGATCCCACCTTCGACGAGAGCAACATGCAGTGCTCGGCCGTGGCCGAGATCACCTTCGGCGACACCTCACCCCTGCCCGACACGGGTGCCGATGTCGACCAGTGGCTCTGGGCTGTCCTGCTGGTCAGCCTCGGGGCCGTGACCGTGTTCGGCGCGGCTCGGCGGCTGTGGTAGACCGTAGGGCTAGGACGCTCTTGCAGGCGTCCCGAGGGAGAAACGCATGAACACGAAGACCTTTGCAATGGGTGGCCGGCTCGCGGTCGCGGGAATGGTCGCGGTGCTGTCGCTGGGCATCGGAGCCGGTCAGGCCGGAGCCGGGACACCGGTGGCCTGCACCATAGAGATGGATCCCACCGAGATCTTCATCAACGCCCAGGACACCACCGCGCCCGCGGGCGAGCTCACGTCCACCTACACCGGATCCTGGAGCCTTGGTGACAATGTCTACGCGTGGATCTCGGTGAACGACGGAGATCCGGTGTCAGACAACGGTGGCCCGAGGGATCAGGAGCAGGTCTTCACCTTCCCCTTCACCGCAGCCGGAATCGTGGACCTCATCGCGCACGGACTCGGCAGTGAGCCCGCCTACGGCGAGTACAGGGTGCGACTGGAATTGCACTACATGCGGACCGAGCCGCTCTCGATGCCGGCCGGCCTCATTCCGCCCTATGACGCGGCGAACCTTCTCTGCTACGAGGAGTTCTCCGTCACCTGGTCGGAGAGCGAACTTCCCGAGACGGGAACCGACACCGGCATGATGGTCGCCTGGACTGCCGCCCTGCTCGGCGTCGGCGCCGTCTCGGTGCTGGCCGCCTCGCGTCGCCGCGCCTGACGACATCCTCGCAACACCAGATGAGGGGCCGGCGGTGCCACCGCCGGCCCCTCTCTCGTGCCCGAGGTGGGACTCGAACCCACACGCCCGTGAGGACAACGGATTTTGAGTCCGTCGCGTCTGCCATTCCGCCACTCGGGCAACTCCGGCAGGCTATCCGTCCCTGTCAATGCGCCGAGTGGGTCGGAATCACGACTCCCGAGGCGTCCCGCCGGCGGGTCTAGGGTTGGCGAGCCATGCTCGCCTTCACCTTCCCCGGACAGGGTTCCCAACGACCCGGCATGGGTCGACCGTGGCTCGATCATGAGAGCTGGGAACTCGTCGCGGAGGCCACCGACGTCTCCGGTCGCGATGTGGCGAGACTTCTCCTCGATGCTGATGCCGAGGAACTGAGGGACACTCGCAACGCCCAGCTCACCACGTTCGTCTCCTCGCTCATGGTGCTCGACGCGGTGGAACGCCTCGGCATCGAGCCCTCGTTCTGCGCCGGGCACAGCCTCGGGGAGTACACCGCACTCACCGCCACCGGGGCGCTCTCGTTCGAGGACGGGGTGCGCCTCGTCGTCGAACGGGCCGACGCCATGCACGATGCCGGCATCGCCTCGCCGGGGACCATGGCGGCGATCCTCGGCCTCGATGACGACCAGGTCGAGGTCGCCTGCCGACGCGCCGATGCGGACGTCTGGGTGGCCAACTTCAACGCCCCGGGTCAGGTCGTCATCGCCGGCTCGGCCGAGGGTGTCGAGCGCGCCTCCGAGGTCGCCAAGGACCTGGGGGCCAAGCGCGCCATGTCGTTGCAGGTGTCGGGGGCCTTCCACACCCCCTACATGACCGCCGCTCGCGACCGTCTTCGCACGGCGATCGCCGCCGCCTCGCCGCGCGACACCGAGGTGCCGGTGGTCTCGAACGTGGACGCCCAGCCCCATGGGGCGGGAGAGGAGTGGGCGTCGCTGCTCTCCGCCCAGTTGTCGAGCCCGGTGCGCTGGAAGCACTGCCTGCTCTCCATGGCCGAGGCCGGGGTCACCGGATTCGTCGAACTCGGTCCCGGGGGCGTGCTCACCGGCATGGCCAAACGCACCGTCGAGTCGGCACGGACGATCAGTGTGGCGACACCCGACGAACTCGACCGGCTCCTCGAGTGGGTGCGCGCCGCCTCCCCCGTGTCCGCCGGCCCCGTCGAGGGTGAGCATCTCTTCGCGGTCGAACGATTCGTCGTCAGTCCGGCGGCCGGCGTGTTCACCCCGGTCGAAGGAATGCTGGTCGGCGCCCGCATCGAGGTCGGACAGGTGCTCGGCCACGTCGGAGACCGCGAGGTGCGGTCGCCCTTCGCCGGCATCGTGCAGAACTACATCGCCGTGGACGGCGAGAGGGTCGTCACGCACCAACCCATCGCCTGGTTGCGCACGAGTTGAGTCGGGAGGAAGGACACATGCCCGCCACACCGTCGCACGTCCGCGGAGGACGTTTCATCGGCTGGGGAACCGCCCTAGGGGAGAACGTCGTGACGAACGACGATCTCTCGCGCACCATGGACACGAACGACGCCTGGATCCGCGAGCGCACCGGCATCGAGCGCCGCCACGTGGGCGGTTCGACCGCCGGTCTCAGCATCGAGAGCGGGCGCCGGGCCCTCGGGATGGCGGGCATCGACCCGGCGAGCATCGACGCGTTGGTGCTCGCGACCACCACGCCCGACCGCACCGTGCCGGCCACCTCGGCGACGGTCCAGCACGCCCTGGGGTTGCGGTGCGGCGCCTTCGATGTCAACGCAGCGTGTTCCGGCTTCGTGTACGCGCTCGTCGCCGCCCACGGTCTGCTGGCGATGGGGGCCGGGCGCATCCTCGTCATCGGCACCGACACCCTCGCCCGCATCACCGACTGGTCGGACCGCAACACGGCGGTGCTGTTCGCCGACGGCTCCGGCGCGGCCGTGCTCGAGCACACGGGCGGTGCGGGTCAGATGCTCGGGTGGGACCTCGACGCCGACGGGAGCGCGGAGGAGTTCCTCTACTGCGACCTCGGGGGCTTCATCCGGATGGACGGCAAGGAGGTCTTCCGCCGCGCCGTGCGCATCATGGTGGACTCCGCGCACAAATCCATGGCCGCCGCCGGCGTCACCGCCGATGATCTCTCGCTGGTGGTGCCGCACCAGGCCAACATCCGCATCGTCTCGGCGGCCTGCGAGCGGCTCGGCATTCCCATGGAACGCGCCGCCATGGTCATCCAGGACACCGGGAACACCTCCTCTGCCTCCATCCCCCTCGCCCTCTTCGACGCCGCCGACAAGGGCCGCATCGCCCATGGCGACCTGGTGCTTCTCGTCGGGTTCGGCGCAGGAATGACGGCCGCGAGCGCCGTCCTGAGATGGGGAGCGGCATGAGCAGGACGGTTCTCGTCACCGGGGGTTCGCGGGGCATCGGTCTCGCCGTCGCGCGGCGCTTCGCCGCGATGGGCGACAATGTCGCCGTCACGTACAACTCGTCCCCTCCGCCGGACGGACTCTTCGGGGTGCGGTGCGACGTGACGGATGCGGCCCAGGTCGACGCGGCGTTCACCGCCGTGGAGGAGAAGTTCGGTCCCGTCGAGGTGCTCGTGTCGAACGCCGGCATCACCCGCGACGGACTGCTGCTGCGCATGAGCGAGGCGGATTTCGCCGGCGTCGTCGACGCCAACCTCACCGCCGCCTTCCGCGTCGTCAAACGGGTCTCGTCGGGCATGGTGCGGGCCCGTCGCGGCCGGATCATCCTCGTGTCGTCCGTGGTCGGCATGCTCGGCTCGGCCGGCCAGTCCAACTACGCGGCCTCGAAATCCGGTCTCGTGGGCTTCGCCCGCTCGCTGGCCCGCGAACTGGGCTCGCGCGGCATCACCGTCAATGTCGTGGCGCCCGGCCCCGTGGAGACGGACATGACCGCGGCCCTCGGCGAGGCGCGTCTCGCGGAACTCACCGCCGCGGTGCCACTCGCCCGCATGGCCACCGCCGACGAGATCGCCGGGGTGGTGGAGTTCCTCGCCGGCCCCGACGCCGCCTACATCACCGGGGCGATCATCCCGGTGGACGGTGGCCTCGGCATGGGCCACTGAGACGGGGTTCCGGGACTCCGCCCGCGCCCGGGTGTTGTGCGAAACTGGGTCACAGCCAAGGAGGATCCCATGGACCAGGACCTGTTCAACCGCTTCGTGAAGTGCGCCGTCGACACCCTCAGCGTCGACGCCGGCAAGGTCGTCCCCGACGCCCGCTTCAAGGAGGACCTCGAGGCCGACTCCCTCGACGTGGTGGAGCTGATGATGGCCATCGAGGAGGAGTTCGGCATCGAGCAGATCCCCGAAGAGGAGCTCGCCGAGGTGACGACGGTCGGCCAGGCCTTCGACATCATCGCCTCCAAGCTCTGACCCGGAGGACCCCACCCCCATGCACGGATCCGGTCATCGCGTCGCCGTCACCGGCTACGGCGTCGTCGCGCCCTGCGGCATCGGGCGCGAGGCCTATTGGCAGGGCCTCCTCGGCCCCGGGGTGGCGGGCACGCGCGCCGTCGAGATCGCCGACTGGGACCCGTCTCCCTGGTTCGACAACCCGAAGGACGCCCGCCGAGCGGACCGCGTGGAACAGTTCGCTCTGGCCGCCGCCGCCGAGGCCTTCGCCCAGTCGGGACGCCCCGACGTGGATCCGGCGCGCTTCGGCACCATCTTCGCCACCGGAATCGGCGGATTGCACACCCTCGAGGAGCAGGTCATCGTGCGCGTCGAGAAGGGCGAGAGGCGCGTGTCCCCCTTCCTCGTGCCGATGATGATGGCCAACGCCGCCGGGGCAGCCATCTCGATGCGCCACGGCCTGCAGGGACCGAACGAGACCATCTGCACCGCCTGTGCCGCCGGGACGCACGCCATCGGGTACGCCGCCCGTCTCATCGCCTGGGGTCGGTGCGACGCCGTGGTTACCGGTGGCTCGGAGTCCGCCGCCACCGCCACGTCCCTCGCCGGGTTCGGCAACATGACGGCCCTGTCCTCCACCGGATCCTCCCGTCCGTTCGACGCCGACAGGGACGGATTCGTCATGGGCGAGGGAGCGGCCGTGTTCGTCCTCGAACGCTGGGACCTCGCCGAGGCCCGGGGCGCGACGATCCTCGCCGAGATCGTCGGCGCGGCGAGCAACGCCGACGCCCACCACATCACCGCTCCGTCGCCGGGCGGAACCGGGGCCATCGCCTGCATGCGGCTCGCTCTCGACGATGCCGGGCTCTCGCCCGCGGACATCTCGCTCGTCAATGCCCACGGCACGTCCACCCCGTTGAACGACGCCGCCGAAGCCTCCGCCGTGGAGGCCGTGTTCGGACCGCGAGGGGTCGCCATCACGAGCGGCAAGGGCGTGACCGGTCACGCTCTCGGCGCAGCCGGTGCCCTCGAGGCCGCCCAGGTGCTGCTCTCGTTCGAGAAGAAACTCATCCCGCCGACCGCGGGAACGGTCACGGTCGACCCGACGATGAACATCGACCTCGTGACGGGCGCGGCACGTCCGTGGACGCCCGGTCCGGCCATCTCGAACAACTTCGGTTTCGGTGGCCACAACGGCAGCGTCGTCATCGCTCCCGTGAACTGAGCGGTCCCGGCGCGACTCAGCGGTCGACGAACACGAACATCAGGTCGAGCTCGCACGCGGTCTCCCCGCGCAGCAGGGCCCTGCCCGAACCCTTGCCGGCGCGGGCGCTCATGCGTCCGAGTTCCACGACGAGCTCCAGCTCGTCGCCCGGCCCGACCTGACGGCGGAACCGCGCCCCGTCGATGCCTCCGAACAACGGCAACTTGGTCGCGTGGGCGGGATCCGTGAGCACGGCGTAGGCGCCGACCTGGGCGATGGCCTCGCACATGAGGACCCCCGGCAGGGTCGGCCGGCCCGGAAAATGCCCGGCGAAGAACCATTCCTCACCCGTGAGCGCCCAATGGCCGACGGCACGCACGCCCGTCTCCAGCGCGCTGATGCGGTCGACGAACAGGAACGGCGGCCGGTGCGGGAGGACGTCGGCGGGCGCGGGGAAGCGGCTCACTTGCCGAGGGCCTTGAGGAGGTTCGTCGGGGTGTCGGCGGGAGAGATCTTGTACCAGGCCTCGAGGATGACCCCGTCCTTGATGAGGAACGCTGATCGCTCGATGCCCATGTACTCCCTGCCGTACATCGACTTCTTCTTCCACACCTTGTAGGCCTTGGCGACCGTGTTCTCGGTGTCGGCGAGCAGGGGGAAGCCGAGCCCGTACTTGTCGTCGAACTTCTTCTGCTTGGCCGGCGCGTCCGGGCTGATGCCGACGATCGCCGTGCGACCCACCTGGTCCTTGATGTCGCGCAGTCCGCACGACTGGGCGGTGCACCCCGGGGTGTCGGCCTTCGGGTAGAAGTACACGAGGACCTTGCGCGAGCCCAACTTGGCGAGCGAGAACGCCTTGCCGTCCTGGTCGAGGAGTTCGATGGCGGGTGCGGGTGAACCGGGCTTCAGCATGGGCTCACGCTAACGGACGTCGCATACCGTGGCCGTAGAAACCGTTCCGCGGTCGGGCATGGGCGTGGTAGTGGTCCGGGATCGTGCGCATGTTGTCGTCGAGGCGCATCTCGAAATCGAAGTGCACCGCCGTCACCGCAGCGAGTCTCTCGTGCAGGCGCGCCCGCACATCGGCGGGTGGATCGGGGTCGTGAACGCGCCACACCACCATCGGCACCGCGCAACTCTCGCACTCGGCGATCCAGCACTCCTCGTCCTCGTGGAACCAGTCGGACATGCGTGCCGCCTCGCACAGTTCGCACCCCTCCGCGCGATGGAGCGACATCAGCGTCCCTCGTCGAGCGCCGCCCGCACACCGGCGACGAATTCCCCGACGGCGTCCGGACCGTTCTCCACGAGACGGCGCACGACGGCCGCCCCCATGACCACCCCGTCGGCGACCCGGCTCGCCTCCACGGCCTGCGCGGCGTTCGACACCCCGACACCGACGAGGACGGGCATCCCCGTCACCGCCTTCACCCGTGCCGCGAGAGCCGTCGCCGTGTCGGCGAGCGCCGCCCGCTCCCCGGTCACGCCGAGCAGACCGACCGAATACACGAACCCCCGGGCCCGCGCCGTCACCCGCGGCAGACGGTCGTCGGGGGCCGTGGGAGCCGCCAGCATCACCGTCTCGACTCCCGCGGCATCGGCAGCGGCACACCACGGACCCGACTCCTCGAGTGGCAGGTCGGGCACGATCGCGGCGGCGATGCCCGATGCCGCGAGGGCGGCGGCGAATCGCTCGTGTCCCGCGTGGAACACGGTGTTGTAGTAGCACATCACCGCCAGAGGGATCCCCACGTCCAGGTCGCGGGCCGCCCTGAGCACCGAGGTGGGAGTCGCGCCCGCTTCCAGGGCGGTCTGGGAGGCCTGCTGGATGACGGGTCCGTCCATGACCGGATCGGAGAACGGGATGCCTATCTCGACCGCGTCGGCGCCGTTCGCGGCACAGGCCCGCACCGCCTCGACCCAACCGGGGTGACCGCCCGTGATGTAGGGAACCAGGCACTTGCCGCCGGCGTCGATGCGCGCGCGCAGGGCCGTCTCGAGGGCCCCGGGCATCAGAGGCTGTCCCCGAGCACCGACATCATCTGGGCCACGTCCTTGTCGCCGCGACCCGACAGGTTCATGAGCACCGTGGCTCCTTGCATGCGCGGGGCCTCGCGGGCGATCCATGCCACGGCATGGGCGCACTCGAGGGCCGGGATGATGCCCTCGGTGCGGGCGAGAAGACGGAATCCCTCGATCACCTCGGCGTCCTCGACCGTCGGGTACTCTGCTCGGCCGATCGAGGCGAGATAAGAGTGTTCCGGCCCCACTCCGGGATAGTCGAGGCCGGCCGAGATGGAATGGGCCTCCTCGACCTGGCCGTGCTCGTCCTGCATGAGGAAGCTCTTCATGCCGTGCACAACGCCGGGCTGTCCGCGGGTGACCGCGGCGCCACCGGCTGGCTCCACCCCGACCAGGCGCGAGGGTCCGTCGATGAAGCCGGAGAAGATGCCCATGGCGTTCGACCCACCCCCGACGCACGCCACGACGACGTCCGGGGCGCCGCCGAAGCCCTCGGCGAACTGCGCGCGCGCCTCGTCGCCGATCACCCGGTGGAACTCGCGCACCATCCATGGATACGGATGCGGCCCCATCACCGAGCCGACGCAGTAGTGCGTGCTC
>CAZSNB010000015.1:0-38536 GCA_964608285.1 uncultured Bifidobacterium sp. | reverse complement strand
GGCGCAGGTCGACGTTGACTCCCTGGCGCTCGAGCACCTGGTCGAGGACCTTGCCCGCCTGCGGGATGAGGTGCTCGCTGAAGAATCCGCGGGCCTCGTCGCGCAGGGCCGGGCTGTTGAGCAGCTTGACCGTGTCCACCATGCGGATGATCGTGTTGCCGGGGAAGCGCTCGTTCGCCTCGTCCCAGTGCTCCCGCACGAACCGCCACGCCTGCTCGCCGTTGTGCCGGTTGGCGATGCATCGGTTGAGGAGGAAGGGCGCGTTCTGGGTCTTGACCTCGCCGCTCATGGCCAGCTCGCAGGTGCGGGCGATGAGCGCGGGGTCGGAGAACTCGGCGAGGGCGTACAGCATGCGGATCTGTTCCTGGGGAGTGGCCGGGTCGCGGAAACGGGCGAGGAACCACTCGTAGTCGGCCGCCGAACCGGTGGCGGCGACGACCGTCGTGGCCGCGGCGACAAGTTCGGGGTCGGTCTCTGCGCCCTCGAACAGGATGGTGCGGCACCGGGCCTGGATCCCGCGGTCCGCGCCCTGCACGGCCGCCAAACCGACGAGCAGTCCGCGCAACTTGAGTACGAGGTCCGAATCGCCGGGCCGGGGTGACAGCCCGAGGTCGGCGAGGGCAGGAGAGACGAGATCGCGCACGATGCCGGCCCAGTCGTCCCACCACTCGACCGAGAGGATGCGTCCGAGGCCGCGCAGGGCGATGGCGAGGGACTGCCAGACGGCGAGGTCGCGCTCCCCGCGGAATCCCTCGGCGAACCCGAGGAAATCGGCCGCCGGCAGCGTTCCGGACACGACGGCGTTCCATGCGTCGTCGACGAGGGTGTAGCGCTCGAGCGTGTCGAGGGAGGCCAGCGTGTCGCCCGTGACGCGGGCGAGCAGGTCGGGCGAGTAGGCGACGCGGTAGAAGCCGTGGCCGCCGGCGTTCACCACCACGGGCGCGCCCGGATCGTCGAGGGGCACGCGCACCTCGTCGCCCTCGATGAGCACCTTGTGCTCCACGGCGCCGATGCGCACGTGGACCGGGACCACCCACAGGGTGGCGTCGGGGTCGCGGTCGAAGGTGAAGCGGCACTGGTCGAGCACGAGCATCCCGCCCTCGATGCGCGCCGACACGAGGGGGTAGCCGGGTTGCCAGATCCAGGAATCCATGAGGCGACGCACCGGCACCTCCGGTCCGCCGTCCGTGCGAACGACGTGCTCGATGGCGTCCCACAGGTCGCTCGTCTCGGTGTTCCCGTACGAGTGCACGCGCAGATAGTGGCTGACCCCGGCGCGGAAGCGCTCCGCGCCGAGATACTGCTCGAGCATGCGCAGGAGCGCACCGCCCTTCTGATAGGTGAGCACGTCGAACATGGCGTCGGCATCGGCGGGTGATTTCACCTCGAACTCGACGGACCGCGTGGAGTGGAGCGAGTCGGTGTCGAAAGCCACGGTGCGCTCGAGGCCGAAGTCAGTCCAGCGCTTCCACTCGGGGGCGAAGGCGTCGCAGGCGGCGATCTCCATGAACGTGGCGAATGCCTCGTTGAGCCAGATCCCGTTCCACCACTTCATCGTGACGAGGTCGCCGAACCACATGTGGGCCAGTTCGTGGGCCACGACGTCGGCGACGAGCTGGCGCTCCATCTGGGTGGAGGAGACCGGGTCGACGAGCAGCAGCACCTCGCGGAAGGTGATGCAGCCCACGTTCTCCATGGCTCCCGCCGCGAAGTCGGGCAGGGCGATGAGGTCGACCTTGTCGCTCGGATACGGGATGCCGTAGTAGGTCTGGAACCAGTCGAGGGCGAAGGCGCCCACCCTCAGGCCGAACCCGGTGAGCCCGGCCTTGCCCGGCACGTGGACGATGCGCAGCGGCACGTCGTTCACCATGACCGGCTCGGTGGCCTCAAGCGGGCCGACCACGAAGGCCACGAGGTAGGTGGACATGGGCATGGTGTCGGCGAAGCGGACCAGCACCAGGTTTCCGTCGAGGGATTCACGGGAGATTTCCCGCCCGTTCGACACGGCCATGAGCCCGTCCGCGACGACGAGCCCCACCGAGAACACCGCCTTGAAATCGGGCTCGTCGAAGCAGGGGAAGGCCCTCCGGCAGTCCGTCGCCTGCATCTGGGTGGTGGCGATGGTGCGCACGATGCCGTCGTCGTCGGTGAAGGTCGAGCGGTAGAAGCCGCGCAGCTTGTCGTTGAGGGTGCCGGCGAAGGCGATGTCGATCGCCAACGCACCGGCGGCGGCGTGGCGCTCGATGACGAGGCGCTCGAGGCCCTCGTCGAGGTGCCACCTGGCCTCGGAGCCGTTCACGAGGACCGAGGACACCGAGAGTTCGGCGGCGTTGAGGACGATCTCGTCCACCGCGGTCGCAGCCTCGGCCTCGATGCGCACGGTGCCGACGAAGGCGGCATCGTCCAGCCGGGGGGAGAGCACGAGTTCGTAGCGCGACGGGACGACGGTGCGCGGCAGCCGGTGGGGATCGGAGAGGTGGCTCATGGGTGCAGGATAATCGCGCGGGATGTCGGGGCGCCGTGCCCGCGCCACTAGGTTGACGCACCGTGCCCCGCAGCCATCCGTTCACCGCCCACGTCCCCGGTCTCACCGACAAGGAGGGCATCCGCTACGACGTGGTGGGACTGGGGAACGCGCTGGTGGACATCATCACCCTCGTCGACGAGGCGGTTCTCGACGAGCAGGGTCTCGTGAAGGGGTCGATGCAGCTCGTCGACACGGAGCGCGCGCTCGAGATCTCCGCGGCGCTCGGCGACGGCGTGCGCACCAGCGGGGGATCGGCGGCCAACACCATCGCCGGCATCGCCAGCCTCGGCGGCGAGACGGCCTTCATCGGTCGGGTCGCCGACGACGACCTCGGGGCCGACTTCGCCCGTGACCTCGCCGCCCTCGGGGTCGACTTCCGCGCCGGCCGCGGCGGGGACGAGCCGACGGGTCGGTGCATCATCGCCGTCACTCCCGACGCCCAGCGCACGATGAGCACCCATCTCGGTGTCTCGGCGATGTTCGCCGACGCGGATGTCCATGAGGACGTCGTGGCCGCGGGGGCCGTGCTGTACCTCGAGGGGTACCTCTTCGACCGTCCCGAGGCCAAGCAGGCGTTCCGGCGCGCCGCCGCCGCCGCCCACGCCCGGGGACGGGTCGTGGCCCTCACCCTGTCCGACGCCTTCTGTGTGGACCGCCACCGGGACGACTTCGGCGCGCTGGTGCGCGACGAGATCGACCTCGTCTTCGCCAACGAGAACGAGCTGCTGTCGCTCTACGAGGAGGACCGCTTCGACGCCGCCGTCGAGCTGCTGCGCCGCGACTGCCGAATCGGTGTCGTGACGCGCAGCGAGAAGGGGTCGGTCATCGTCACCCGCGACGACGTCCACGCGGTTCCCGCCGTCCCGGTGGCCGAGGTGGTGGACACGACCGGGGCCGGCGACCTCTACGCCGCCGGCTTCCTGCGGGGTCTCACGAGGGGTCTCGCCCTCACGGACTGCGCGCGCATCGGTTCGATCGCGGCGGCCGAGGTCATCTCCCACGTGGGGCCGCGACCGCTCGTGTCCCTCGTCGACCTCCTGCCCGCCGACCTGGCCTAGCCTTGACGACCATGAGCGACACCGCCGGCCTCTCCGTCCTGGGCGCCACGGTGCGCCACGCCATCGACCACGTCGAGGTCTTCCCCGCGCCGGCCCATGTGACGACGGTGCGCTTCTCCACCGACGAGGTCTCCTCGATGTGCCCGGTCACGGGTCAGCCCGATCTCTCGTCCGTGGTCATCGAGTACGAGCCCGCCGGGAAGTGCGTGGAGTCGAAGAGCCTCAAGCTGTACCTGTGGCGTTTCCGCGACCGGGCGGTGTTCGCCGAGGCCCTCGCCGCCGAGATCGCCGCGGAGATCATGGGCACCGCGGCACCGCGGCGGGTGCGGGTGACGCTCACGCAGCGTCCGCGCGGCGGCATCGAACTCACCGCCACGGCCGAGTTGCCGGACCGGGGGGCCTGACCCGTGTCGTTGGTGCTGGTCGAGATCGCCGACGGCGCCGCCGTCCTCACCCTCAACAACCCGTCCGAGCGCAACACCCTCACCCAGCCGATGGTGGACGAGATCGTCGCCGCCATGGACCGCATCGAGGCCGACGATTCGGTGGGTGCCATCGTCGTCACCGGGGCGGCACCGGCGTTCTGCGCGGGGGCGAACCTCGGCAACCTGGCAACCGCCACCGGCGAGAGCCTCGGGGTCATCTACGAGGGTTTCCTACGCATCGCCCGCAGCCCCCTGCCGACCATCGCGGCCGTGAACGGCGCGGCCGTCGGCGCGGGCATGAACCTGGCGCTCGGCTGCGACGTGCGCATCACCGCCCGTTCGGCCCGCTTCGACACCCGGTTCCTCCAGATCGGCATCCATCCCGGAGGCGGCCACACCTGGATGCTGCGCCGCGCGGTGGGTCCGCAGGCGACGATGGCCACGGTCGTGTTCGGGGAGATCCTCGACGGCGCGGAGGCCGCACGTGTCGGGCTCGCATGGCGCTGCGTGGACGACGACGCTCTGCTGGACGAGGCCCGACGCCTCGCCACCCGGGCCGCGTCGGCACCGCGCGAGCTGCTCGTCGAGGTGAAGCGCACCATCGCGGCGATGCACGACGTGGCGACGCACCCCGACGCGGTGGCCCGCGAGCTCGAGCCCCAGTTGTGGAGCACGCGTCAGCCCTGGTTCGCCGAGCGCCTCGCCGCGCTGCAGGCGCGCATCTCCAAGAAGTAGACCCCGGACGGGGCTTCCCTTCCCCCGCCTGCTTCGTTACGGTCCCGCCAAGGGAACCGCAAGGAGCCCTCGCGGGGGCTCCGGAGAGGGGGACGTCATGTCCAGCCGTCACCGGAACAACGAGCTCGCCCCCGTGGCGCGCGCCGATCTGAGGGCGCACGCGCACAACGAACGACACCGGGTGCACAGCGAACTGCATCTCGCCACGGAGGCCGTGCGCCGGGGGATCGAACCCCTCGACATCGACGAACCGGGACCCGCCTGGAAGCCGGTGCACCACCACGACCCCGAGCGGGGACGGGACAAGACGCGCCGGCGCCGCCTGCGTCACTGGAAGACGAAGGACTGGAAGCGCCGCAGCACCGCCCGGCGGGCCCGCGCGGCGGCCTGGGACCTGTTGGGTTGAAACGGATCAGTCGCCGAGCCAGTTCTCGGCGAACCATTCCCGCGACGCGTTCCACTCCTCGACGGTGATGCCGTAGCGGACGTGGTCCTCCCACGTCCCGTTGATCTCCAGGAAGCGTTCGGCGACGCCCTCCTCGCGGATGCCGAGCTTCTCCATGACCCGGCGCGACGACCGGTTGCGTGGGATGACGCAGATCTCGAGACGGTGCAGACGCAACTCCTCGAAGGCGAATCTCGCCGTGACGGCCACGGCCTCGGGCATGTACGAGCGCCCGGCCCGCGCCTGGTCGATCCAGTAGCCGATGGTGGCGCACTGGAACGCTCCTCGCACCACGTTGTTGAGGTTGATCTCCCCGGCGAAGCGTCCCTCGACGAAGATGCCGAAGGCCCACTGGCCGCCGGCGAGGCGCTCGCGCTCACGGGCGGCGCACCGGGCGGCGAAGATCTCCGGGCTCGTCTCGGGTTCGGGATGGTGGGGGAGGCGCATCGGCTCCCATCGGGTGAGCCACTCGCCGTTGCGCAGCCGCACCTCGCTCCAGTCGGCGAAGTCCTGGGCGACGAGGGGACGCAGCACGACGCGTCGCCCGTAGAGGCGCAGCCCGGCACTGCTCGGCCGGGCCGGGTGCATCGTCGTCACGTCCCCAGTCTCTCACGAGCGGCGACCCCGAACAGGAGCCCGCGGGTCGACACCGTGATGCCGTCGAGCCCGAGGCGACGCATGAGGGCGACGAGGATGCAGCATCCGGCCACGATGATGTCCCCGCGGTCCGGCGGCAGGCCGGGATTGAGGATCCGGTCGGCGTGCTTCTCGGTGGCCAGTGTGCGAAAGACGTCCTCGGCGGCGTCGCGGGTGAGGAGCATCCCGTGGAGCGGGGCGGGGTCGTTCGTGCCGACCTCCACCTTGGCCACCGTGACGACGGTGCCCGCGACCCCGACCACGCGGCCGACGGCACCGAGGGAGGGATGCACGCGCACCAGGTCGTCGATCTCGTCCCCGACCTCGCCGATGAGGTTGGTGAGGTCCTCGGGCGGGGGTGGGTCGGCGGTGAAGTGGCTCTCGGTGGAGGTGACGGCACCGAAGGGGATGCTGAGGGCGAGCTCGGCCTCGCGGACGCCGACGGCCAGTTCCGTGCTTCCCCCGCCGATGTCCACGACGAGGGTGGGGGCGTCGACGGGGTCCAGACCGGCCACGGCACCGGCGAAGGCGAGGCGCGCCTCGTCGTCCTCGGCGAGGACCTCGAGCGCGAGGCCGGTGCGCTCGGAGACGGCGACGGCGAGATCATGGGTGTTCGCGGCACGACGACAGGCGGCCGTGCCGACGACGACGACGCGGTCGGCTCCGAGCTCGCGCGCGACGTCGACGTGGGATGCGACGGCGTCCACCGTGCGGGAGATGCCCTCGGCGCTCAGACGTCCCGTGGCCGTCAGCCCCGCGCCGAGTCGCGTGGAGGCCCCCTTCCACCGCAGGGGCTCGCCGTCGGCGCCCGTGACGAGGAGGTTCGTCGAGTTCGATCCGATGTCGATGACGGCGACGATGCTCACGCTCGCACCGTCACCCTCGCGCCGGTCGCCGCGAGACGCTCGGCCGTCCAGGCGCCCACGGCGTCGTCGCCACCGGCGAGCCACCAGGCGAAGTGCGCGTGCAGGCACTTGACACCACGTCGGGTCCCGCCCACCCCGCCGAAGGGTGTCGGACCGTCGTGATCGGACGGCAGGAGCGCGTCGCGCTCGGCGGCATAGCGGCGGTGGATGTCATCGATGACGACGAGGCCGAGGAATGCCTCGACCTCGTCCACCGCGCCGGCGGCCTCGAGAACCGACACCGCGGTCACCTCGGCGGGGCCGATCAGCCAGTACAGCGTCGGCATGGGGGTGCCATCGTCCATGATGGGCATGTTGCACAGCACGACGGGTGCGCCGTCGGCGCCCCGCACCGCGACCGTGTAGGCACTGCGCGGTTCCCGGCCGAGGAGTCGCGCCACCGTCTCTCGGTCGGCCTCGGTGGGTGCCTCACCCGCGCGCGACACGGAACCGGTCGATTCTCAGAGAAGGACGACGAGAGCGACGACGACGGCTGCGATCGCGATCGCCACCGGCACGGCGCGCTTCATGACCGTGCCGCCGGCCGTGGCGAGCAGATCGATGGGGGCTGCCTCGGGTGCGTCGACGCGACGCACCTCGGGAGACGGCGCCGGAGCGGGCGCGGCTGCCGGCGTGGTCGAGGGCGCCGCTGCGGGAGCGGCCTGGGCGTTGCCGGCCGAGATCATGGCGTCGAGGTTCTCGACGAACTGGGCGAGCAACTTGTCGCTGATGTCGGCCATGGCCCCGCGGCCGAACTGGGCGACCTTGCCCGTGATGGAGAGGTCGGTGTGCACCTTCACCTGGGTCGACGAGGCGCCGGAACCGGTGAGCGTGGCGGTGATGAGGGCCGAGGCGTTGCCCTTGCCGCCGGTGTCGCGCCCCTCGCCCTTGAGGACGACCCGGTGGGCGGCGTCGTCGCGCTCGACGAACGAGGCCTGACCCTTGAACTGGGCTTGGATGGGGCCGACCTTGACCTTGACGACGCCGCGGTACACGTCGCCCTCGATCTCCTGGAGCTGGGCGCCGGGCAGGCAGGGGGCGATGCGCTCGACATCGGTGAGGATGCGCCATGCCTCCTCGACGGGCACGTCGACGGTGAAGTCGTGGTTCAGGTCCATGGGCCGAGGTCCTCCGGGGTGTCGATGTCGGCGGGATTGCCCTCGCAGGCTACTTCCGCGACCAGTTCGGGATGGTGGGCGATGAACGAACGCGCGCCTTCGTCCGCAGGCCCGTCCTCGGAGGCGAGCAGGTCCCAGGTGGCGGCCGACAGCCGCACAGGGTTCCCCCGCCGGCCGTCGTACACGGCGACGGCGACCGGGGAGTCGGAATCGGCCACGGCGCGCCACGCCGATGCGGGAATGAAGGGTTGGTCGGCGAGTCCGACGACGACGGCGTCCACCCCGCGCCGTCGCGCCTCGGCGAGGGCGGCGAGCAGCGACGAGCGCTGACCGGCCTCCCACTCGGGATTGAGGAGAACCGGCACCTCGGGCAGGAACAGGCGCAGGTCGACGGCACCCTGCACGACGAGGACCTCGTCGAGCCCGGCCGCGCACATGGCCCGGCATGAGCGGGCGATCACCGGCATCCCGTCGATGACGGCCTCGAGCTTGTGCACGTCGCCGCCGAACCGTGAGCCGGCCCCGGCGGCGAGGAGGACGCCCATCGTCCTCACGGGGATGCCGGGCCGCGCGTCAATGGATGGGTCCCGCGGAACGCGACAACGGGACGGCGGACCGGCCCGTGCGCGAGGCGATGATCTCCCCGACGATGGAGACGGCGGTCTCCTCGGGCGTGCGTCCGCCGAGGTCGAGCCCGATGGGCGAGTGCAGTCGGGCGAGTTGGCGGGGGTCGTCGATCCCGACCTCGGCGAGGCGGGCCAGACGGCGTTCGTGCGTGGCCCGCGACCCCATGACGCCGATGTATCCGACCGCGGTGGCGAGGGCCCCGCGCACCGCCGGCACGTCGAACTTGGGGTCGTGGGTGAGGATGCACACCGCATCGCGGGGACCGAGTCGCTCGCCCCGTTCGGCGAAGACGGTGTCGGGCCAGGCCACGACGACCTCGTCGGCCATCGGGAAGCGCCGCTTCGTGGCGAACACCTCGCGGGCGTCGCAGACCGTCACGCGGTAGCCGAGCACCTTGGCCACGCGGGCCAGTGCCGCGGTGAAGTCCACGGCACCGAAGATCCACATCGACGGCGGCGGGGCGAAGCTCTCGACGAACACGCGCACGGTGTCGGTGGCCGCGAGGTCCTCGGGGGTGGATTGACCCTCCGTTCCCCAGTGGCGCACGAGCGTGCGGGCCGCCTCGAGTTCCCCGACGGTGTCGCGGGCGGCGATCCGGTCGAGTTCCGCCCCGCCGAGGGTGCCGGCCGTGCGGCCCCCGGTCTCCACCACCATCACCGATCCGGTGCCGAGTCCCTCGACGACGGTGGCGAGGGCGACCGGCCTGTCGTCGCGCACGGCGTCGACGAAGGCGTCCCAGACGTCGTCGTGCCAGTCGAGGGGCTGGATGAACAGGTGCACGGTGCCCCCGCAGGTGAGACCGACGGAGAAGGCCTCGTCGTCGGAGTAGCCGAAGGTGACGATGCGGCTCGGGGCCGTGCCCGCGAGCACCTCGAGGGCGGCCTCGACGACGGCCCCCTCGACGCACCCTCCGCTCACCGAGCCGATGACCTCGCCGGACGCGTCGACGGCCATCGCCGCGCCGGCTTCGCGCGGACCCGAGCCCTCGGTGTCGACCACCCGGGCGAGGGCGATGCGCCGGCCCTGACGGCGCCAGGCGCCGAGGTCGTCGATCAGTTCACGCACGGTCGAGCACCTCGACGAGTCGCTCGAGCGCGTCGAGGGAATGTCCCTCAACGAAGTCGTCGATGTGGGGCAGGGCCGCCGCCATCCCGCGGGCGAGGGGGGCGTAGCCCGGTGTGACTTTGAGGGGGTTCACCCAGACGATGCGGTGCGCGACGCGACCGAGGCGCTCCATCTCGGAGGCCAGCACGGCCGGGTCACCGCGGTCCCACCCGTCGGAGAGCACGACCACGACGGCGCCGCGGGCCATGCCGCGCGCTCCCCATGCGTCGTTGAAGTCGCGCAGGGTGGCGCCGAGCCGGGTGCCTCCGCTCCAGTCGCGCACGCTCTCGCCGGCACGGGCCAGCGCCCGGTCGGGGTCGCGCGCGGAGAGCTCACGGGTCACCCGGGTGAGCCGGGTGCCGAGGGTGAAGGCCTCGATGCGCCGTCCACCGGCCACACCGGCGTGGACGAAACGCACCAGGGCGCGGGCGTAGGGCTCCATCGATCCGCTGATGTCGAGGAGGAAGACGATGCGCCGCGGCCTGTCGTCGCGCCGGCGCCAGCGTCGCCGCGCCGTCTCGCCGCCGAGGCGGAGACTCTCGCGCACGGTGGCACGCACGTCGGGTCGCACGCCCCGCCGCGTCGCGGGCACGAGACGCAGCGCCCTGCGTCGACCGCCGGCGAGGCGCAGTCGCTCCATCCACCGCCGGGCCAGCAGCATCTCGTCGTCGGTGTAGGCGGAGAAGTCCTTGTCGCGCAGCCGCTCCACGGCGGAGAACCTCAGCGTCGGTTCGCCGAGTGAGTCGCCGTCGGGCTCGCCGGAGGCTCCCTCGTGGGCATCGGTGTGGATCGGGGTGACCGCGAGCACGTCATCGTGCACCGTCGCCTCGCGCCTGTCCCAGAAGACGGCGAAGGCCCGGTCGTAGACCTCGATGTCCTCGGGACGTCGCACGAGGGTGGCCCGTCCGGCCCAGTAGACGCGGCCGCGGTCGTCCATCCCGAGTCGCCCGAGGGCGGACATGAAGGTCACGACGGAATCGAGGGGCACGGCGACCTCGAGGGAGCGCAGCACGCGGGCGAAGCCGACGGCGAGGCGTTCGACATCGGGTGCGACGGGGCGCCCCGTCACCGTCGCCGCCCCCGTGCTCACGCGGGCGGAGCCCCCGCGTCGCGCCCGAGTCCGCCGGCGACGATGGCGGCGAGGCCGTGCTCGCGCACGCGTTCGTGGTCCTCGCGGTACTTGAGCACGGTGCCGAGCGTGCGCTCCAGCACCGACTCGTCGATGCGTGACACCCCGAGGCGGCCGAGTGCCGTCGCCCAGTCGATCGTCTCGGCGACCCCGGGCGGCTTGTAGAGGTGGATTCCGCGCAGGGCCTCGACGGCACCGGCGACCTGCCGCGCCAGGGGTTCGCCGACGCCGGGAGCGCGCAGCCGTACGATCTCCACCTCGCGCTCGAACGAGGGGTGCTCCACCCAGTGGTAGAGGCAACGGCGCTTGAGGGCGTCGTGGACGTCGCGGGTGCGGTTCGAGGTGAGCACGACGACCGGCTTCACCCGGGCGCGCACGGGGCCGATCTCGGGGATGGTCACCTGGAAGTCCGAGAGGACCTCGAGCAGGTACGCCTCGAACTCGTCGTCGGCGCGGTCGATCTCGTCGACGAGCAGCACGGGAGGCACGGAAGAGCCGTGGTCGATGGCGCGCAGCACGGCGCGGCGCACGAGGAAACGCTCGCTCCAGATCTGGTTCTCCAGGTCGCCCGTGGCGGTGCGGGACGCCTCACCGGTGGCCTCGGCGGCGCGCAGGTGGAGCAGCTGCCGCGAGTAGTCCCAGTCGTACACGGCCTGGGCGGCGTCGATCCCCTCGTAGCACTGCAGGCGGATGAGCTCGGTGCCGAGCCACCGCGCCAGGGTCTTGGCCAATTCGGTCTTGCCGACACCGGCCTCGCCCTCGAGGAACAAGGGACGCTCGAGACCGAGCGAGAGGAACACCGACGTGACGAGACCCTCGTCGGCGAGGTACCCGTGCTGTGCGAGACCGGCGGCGACCTCGGGGAGCGTGGGATTCATGCCCCGAGCGTAGGGGGAATCACGAGTCCCAGCCGAGGCCCATGCGGTCGAGCGTGCGCAGCCACAGGTTGCGCCTGCCCGTGCGGTCCTCGCGGTCGAGGGACCAGCGGGTGGCCTGGATGCCGAGGAAGCGGATCGGCTCGGGTGGGAACGGCACGGGCTTCGACTTCACGAAGTCGGTGGCGGTGGCGCGAGTGCGCCGGCCGTCGAGGATGTCGAGCATCACCTCGGCGCCGAAGCGCGACGAGCCCACTCCGAGCCCGGTGTAGCCGAGCGCGTAGGCGACCCGGCCGCCCATCGCGCGTCCCCAGAAGACGCTGAAGCGCGAACAGGTGTCGATGGCGCCGCCCCACATGTGGGAGAACTTCACGCCGGCCAGCTGCGGGAACGTCTCGAAGAAGTGCTTGGACAGGAGCGCCCACGACTCGGGGCGCGATTCGAGCTCGGTGCGCATCCTGCCGCGGAAGTAGTAGATGGCGTCGTACCCGCCCCAGAGGATGCGGTTGTCGGCGGTGAGCCGGTAGTAGTGGAACTGGTTCGGGATGTCGCTCAGTCCCTGACGGCGCTTCCAGCCCACCGACTCGAGCTGCGCGGGCGTGAGGGGTTCGGTGACCATGCAGTAGTCGTAGACCGGCACGATGTAGTTGGAGAGTCGGCGCAACAACGGCTTGAAGGCGTTCGTCGCCAGGGCCACCTTGCCGGCGCGGATCTTGCCGAGCGGCGTCGACACGAGCACGCCGACGCCGTCGCGCTCCACCGAGAGGGCCTTCGTGTCCTCGTAGATGCGCACGCCGAGCGACTCGGCCGCGCTCTTGAGGCCCCACACGAGGCGCGCCGGGTCGACGAGGGCGGCCCGATCGTGGCGCCACAGGCCGCCGGTGTAGACGGGCGAGTGCACCTCGGCCTGCATGGCCTCCTGGTCGAACCATTCGACCCGGTGGCCGAGCGCGCGCAACTGGATGTAGTCGTCACGCAGTTCGTCGAGGTACGAGGGCGGGTGCAGGGTGCTGGCGACGTCGATGGCGCCGGTGCGTTCCCAGTCGCAGTCGATGCCGTAGCGCTCGATGGCGCGCTCGATCTCTCGGAAGTTCTCCATGCCGAGGTCCTCGAGCACCGACACCTCGTCGGGGAAGCGCGACTGGGCGTTGGCCACCCCGTGTGTGAGCGAGGCCTCGACGAAGCCGCCGTTGCGGCCGCTCGCGGCCGAGCCGACCTCGCTGGCGTCGATGAGGATGACGTCGCGCGAGGGGTCGCGCTCTTTGGCGAGGATGGCCGTCCAGAGCCCCGTGTAGCCGCCGCCCACCACGCACAGGTCGCAACTCTCGGTGCGCACCAGTGTCGGGTTGGAATCAGGCTCGTCCGTGTCCTCGTACCAGTAGGGATACGGGTCTGCGTCGGCGATCGCATCGAGATGCAGATCGTCCATGGAAATCACCACCTTGTGGCCTGCATCGTACCCGTGGCCCCCCGGGGGTCGTCGGGGATGCCCCGTGACGGCCCACGAGCATCCCGGATGCTTTGATGGGGCGATGGATCTGGGGTTGAACGGACGTCGTGCGGCGGTGGCCGCGGGAACGGCGGGACTCGGCCTCGCCACCGCGCGGGCCCTCGTGGCGGAGGGCGTGCACACCGTGGTGTGCGGCCGCGACGCCGATCGACTCGCCGCCGCACTCGCGGAACTCGGTCCGGGTGCGCAAGGGTTCGTCTGTGACGTCTCCACCGCGGACGGGGGACGGGAGTTCGCAGGCCGCGCCGCGGAGATGCTCGGCGGGGTGGACATCCTCGTGGCCAACGGGGGCGGGCCGCCCCCCGGCGGCGCGTCCGACGTGAACGACGCCCAGTTCACCGCCGCCCTGCAGGCGAACCTGCTGTCGGTGGTGGCGATGTGCGCCACGGTCGTGCCCGCCATGCGCGCGCAGCGCTGGGGCCGGGTGCTGGCCATCACGTCGGTGTCGGTGCGACAGCCGATCCCGAACCTCATCCTCTCGAACACCGCCCGGGCCGGTCTGACGGGCTATCTCAAGACGCTCGCCCGCGAGGTGGCCGGCGACGGCGTGACGGTCAACTCGATCCAGCCCGGCATCCACGCCACCGACCGCATCCGCCAGCTGCACGGGGACTCACCCGACGGACGTGCCATGGGCATCCCCGCCGGGGTGGTGGGTGACGCCGGCGACTTCGGCCGGATCGCGGCCACCATGGTCGCCGCCCACGGCGGGTTCATGACGGGTGTGAACCTGCACGTGGACGGCGGGGCGTACCAGGGCCTTCTCTAGGCGGGGACGAGCCCGCGTCGCCTCTCCCATCGGTCGGCGAGAGCGAAGGCGAGCAGCACGACGAGCCATCCCATGAGCACATCGACGAGGTAGTGCTCGCCGAAGTAGACGAGCGCGGCTCCCATGGCGACGGGAAAGGCCAGGGCGGCCGTGCGCACCGGCGCCGAGCGACCCCGGGTGAACCACAGGGTCACGAGCAGTGCGAGCCCGGCGTGCAGCGACGGCATGGCCGCCACCGGGTTGAGCACGGCCGCACCCCGGTCGAGGGTGCGCGACACGGTGCGCAGGTTCAGCTCCCACCAGCCGCGTCCGGTGATCCGATCGACCCGGTCGAGGTAGCCGTCGCGGGAGGCCATCCACGGAGGGGCGGCGGGATAGAGGATGAACCCGACGACGGCGATGCCGAGAGTGAGCGAGAAGCGGCGCACGTAGGCGAGCCACGCGAGACGGTCGCGCACGCGCAGGAGCGCGAGGGGCAGAACGGGCAGGACGAAGTGCGACATGTACACGATCGCCCCGGCGACGTCCCACCACCGCACGTCATGGGGGACGTAGAAGGCCTCCTGCATCACGATGACGGGATCGCGTCCGAACGCGAGCAGACGGTCGAGGTCGCGGGGTCCCTCGTAGTTGACGGGGATGCCCCACTGGTCGGCGGTGCCCCGGCTGTAGTCGTAGGCCATCCAGATGACGACGAGCACGAACCAGTCGCGCACCATGAGGGCGATCTCGTCGCGCGTGCGCCCGAGCGAGGCGACGGCGAAGCCGGCGAGAATCCAGGCCAGCACCGCGAGGCGGTCGATGGGGATGCCGTGGGCGAAGACGCTCCACACGAAGACGCCGACGAAGACGGCGAGGAGGGGACGCCGGAGCGTGGCGAGGTCGGCGCGCACCGCGACAGTGTGTCAGAGGGCCCGGCGCGGGGCCGGGCGGCTCAGACCCCGGCGGACTCGAGCGCCCGGCGCACGAGCACGCGGGCGAGATGCGCGCGGTACTCGGCGGTGGCGTTGTTGTCCGACTGGGGCTCGGCCTCGGCGGCGGCGAGTTCGGCGGCCTCGGCAACCGACGCCCCCGCGGCGAGCGCATCGACGACGCTCGCGCAGTACACCGGGGTCGACCCCATGTTCACGAGCGCCACGCCGGCGCGTGTCCCCTCACGCCACGCGGCGACACCGACGATCGCCCAGTCCTGCGCCCGACGATTGAACTTCTCGAATCCCCAGCCGGCCGACGGCATCTTCGGGACGCGGACCTCGACGAGCATCTCGTCCGGGGCGAGGGCCGACTCGAGGAATCCCGTGTAGAACTCCGCGGCCGGGATCTCGCGGCGACCGGACGGCCCCTGCACCACGTACACGGCGCCGAGGGCGAGGGTGGTGGCGGGCAGGTCGGCGGCCGCGTCGGCATGGGCGATGGACCCCCCGATCGTGCCGCGGTGGCGCACCTGGGGATCGCCCACGTGGCTCGTGGCGCGGGCGAGCAGGGGTGCGTGGCGCAACACGAGGTCCGAGTGCTCGACGTCGTGGTGGCGGGTGAGCGCACCGATGGCCAGATGATCGCCGTCCTCGCGGACGTAGGAGAGATCCGAGATGCGACCGATGTCCACGAGCACCGCGGGCTGGGCGAGGCGCAGTTTCATGAGGGGGAGCAGGCTGTGGCCCCCGGCGAGGAACTTGGCGTCCTCGCCGTGCTCGCCGACGAGGGCGATGGCCTCCTCGGCCGATCCGGCGCGGACGTAATCGAAGGGTGCGGGCAGCACGTCGTCACGCTCCCTTGCGGGCCGCGGCGAGAACGGACTGGACGATGTTGTGGTACCCGGTGCAGCGGCACAGGTTGCCCTCGAGGCCGATGCGCACCTCCTCCTCGGTGGGAGACGGGTTCTCGCGCAACAGGCTGACCGAGGCCATGACCATGCCGGGCGTGCAGAAGCCGCACTGCAGACCGTGGTTCTCCATGAACGCCTCCTGCATCGGGTGCATCCCGCCCTCGGGCGCGAGCCCCTCGATGGTGACGACCTGGCGGCCGTCGGCCTGCACCGTGAGCATCGTGCAACTCTTGACGGCCTCGCCGTCGACGTGGAGCGAGCACGCCCCGCAGCTCGACGTGTCGCACCCGATGTTGGTGCCGGTGAGACCGAGGGTCTCGCGGACGAACTGGACGAGCAACTGGCGCGGTTCGACGTCGGCCTCGCGGGGCCGACCGTTGACGGTGATGGTGACCTTCATGACTTCTCCTCGTTCAGCGGCCGCTCGCGGCCCGGATCGCGGTCCACACCCTCAACGGGGTGGCCGGCATGTCGATGTGGGACACCCCGAGATGGGACACCGCGTCGACGACGGCCGACTGCACGGCAGGGGTCGCGCCGATGGTGCCCGACTCGCCGATGCCCTTGGCGCCGAGCAGGTTGTTGGGGGTCGGGGTCTCCATGTGCACCACGGTCACGCTCGGCACCTCGGCGGCGGAGATGAAGGCGTAGTCGGCCAGATTGGCGGTGATCGGGTTGCCGTCGGGGTCGTAGACGACCTCCTCGAGCAGGGCCTGGGCCGAGCCCTGGGCGACGCCGCCGTGGATCTGCCCCTCGAGGATGAGGGGGTTCAACACCGTGCCGGCGTCGTCGCAGGCGACGTGGGCGACGTGGCGCACCTTGCCCGTGTCGACGTCCACCTCGACCACCGCGAGGTGGGCTCCGAAGGGGAAGGTGGGGCCGGTGACGGTGACGTTGCGGGCGTGCGACAGGCCGCCCGAGGACTTCTCGGCGACGGCGAGGTCCGCCCAGGTGCGGGTCACCGCCGGGGTGCCCGCGACATGGAAGACGCCACGGTCCTTGTCGAGCACGACGTCGGCGTCGTCGGCCTCGAGGAGACGAGCGGCGACGGACCGGGCCTTGTCGACGAGTTCGCCGGCCACGGCGAACACGGCGTTGCCGCCCTGCTGCAGCGAACGCGAGCCCATCGTGCCGGCCCCCTCGGGGACGCTGTCGGTGTCGCCCCACACCACCGAGATGCGGTCCATGGGGATGCCGGTCTGTTCGCTCGCCAGCATCGCCCAGGCCGTCTGGTGACCCTGACCGTGCGGCGAAGTGCCGGTGTAGACGACGGCCTCGCCGTCCTCGGTGATCTCGACGCGTGCGTTCTCGCCCCCGCCGACGCCGCCGGTGATCTCGACGTACACGCTCACGCCGATGCCGATCTGGATCGGTCCGCCCTCTTCGCGGCGGGCGGCCTGCCGCGCGCGCCACCCGGCGTAGTCACCGGCGGCGAGCACCTTGTCGAGGGCGGTCTCGTAGTCGCCGACGTCGTAGGTCTGCCCGACCACGGTCGTGTGCGGTTCCATGAAGCGGGGGATGAGGTTGCGGCGTCGCACCTCGACGGGGTCCATGCCGATCCCGTGGGCGAAGATGTCCATGGCCCGCTCGGCCGCCGCCGTGGCCTCGGGTCGACCCGCACCGCGGTAGGCCACCGTCGGCGTGGTGTTCGTCACCACCGAGATGGTGCGGCACTCGATGTTCGGGATGTCGTAGACCGCCGAGGACATGGGGCGGGTCATGAACGGCGCGAGGATGGCGCCGGTGTCCACCCAGGCGCCGGCGTCCTGGATGACACGGAGCTGGTAGTGGGTCACCTTGCCGTCGCGCGTGCCGCCTATGCCGATGTACTGCACCTGGGCGCGGCCGTGGCCGAGCGCCATCATCGATTCGCTGCGCGTCTCGCGCCAGCGCAGGGGACGTCCCACCCGGGTGGAAATCGGGCCGAGCACGAGCTCCTCGGGGTAGATGCCGATCTTGGCGCCGAATCCGCCGCCGACGTCCGGGGTGAGGATGCGCACGCGCGAGCGGTCGACGCCGTTGACCTCGGCTATGGGGTCGTGCGCGCCCTGTGCGTGCTGGGTGGAGAGCCACTGGTGCAACCGACCGTCGACCCAGGCCACCGCGGCGCCGCGCACCTCGAGCGGGCACGGGGCGACGCGCTGGTTGAGCACCCGTTCGCGCACGACGACCTCGCACCCGGCGAAGAATGCGTCCCCGGTCTCCTCGGGGATGCCGAGCAGCGTGGTGTCGAAGACGACGTTGGAGCCGCAGGCCTCGTAGATGAGGTTGTCGGACGCCATCGCCTCCTCCGGATCCACGAGGGCCTCGAGCACGTCGTAATCCACGATGACCGTCTCGGCGGCGTCCTCGCCCTGCTCGCGCGTCTCGGTGACGACGGCGGCGATCGGTTCGCCGACGTAGCGCACCTTGTCCGAGGCCAGCCACGTGCGCGCGGCCATGGGATTGAAGCGGGACGGGACGGGAGTCAGGCCGAGGTCGGCGGCGGTGAACACGGCGACGACGCCGGGCATGGAGAGGGCGTCCGAGGCGTCGATGGAGAGGATGCGACCGTGGGCGACGCTGGATCGCACGAAGGTGACGTGGAGCGCACCCGCGAGGAGGGGCTCGTCGAGGAGGTCGTCCACGTAGCGACCGCCCGTGGTGAGGAACTTCGGGTCCTCGACGCGCCGGACCCTGTTGCCGAGAATGCTGCCGCCCATGTCCGCTCCCTCGTTCCCCTCGTGGGTGCCGCCGGACGCGGAACCCGGGTGAACCCTAATGCCGGTTCGACGGGGCGGCGAAAGGGCGGGTCAGGGGCCGAGGGGTTCGAGTCCGCCGCCCCCGCGCGAGGCGTCGGCGGCGCGCGCGGCGACGATGCTGCTCACGAGGGTGTAGGGCCACGTCGCGGGCAGCTCCACCGGCAGGTCCGGGGTCTCGCCGATGATCACGGGACGCTCACCGGGGAGGACGTATCCGAGGTGGTCGCGCGCGGCGCGTCGGATGCCCTCGGTGGAGGAGAGCTGGTCCACTTCCTTCTGCAGTTGTTCGTTGGCCTCGGCGAGGGCCTCGAACTCGGCGGTCTTGGCCGCGAGCGCGGACCGCTGGGAGAACCAGTCGCGCACCGGGGCGACGACGAGGGAGAAGCCGAACGAGGCCACGACCAGCACGGCCAGGGACCGTCCGGTCCAGCGCAGGGCCCGGGAGCCGCGCAGGTCGGCGAGTCTGGGCGGGCGGGGAACGCGCATGCCCCCATTGTGCCGCCGTCGTCGCCCCGACATGCGGAGCACGAACGCCCGTTCGTCAGCGTCGCAGGGGCGCCAGGGCGTCGCGACCGCGGAAGCGGGCGGAATCGCCGAGCATCTCCTCGATGCGCAGCAACTGGTTGTACTTGGCGACGCGGTCGCTGCGGGCGGGGGCACCGGTCTTGATCTGGCCGCAGTTCACGGCCACCGCGAGGTCGGCGATGGTCGAGTCCTCGGTCTCGCCGCTGCGGTGACTCATCACGCTGGTGTACGAGTGTCGCGTGGCCAACTCGACCGTGTCGAGCGTCTCGCTGAGGGTGCCGATCTGGTTCACCTTGATGAGGACGCTGTTCGCGGTGCCGCGTTCGATGCCCATCGCGAGTCGGCGGGCGTTCGTGACGAAGAGATCGTCACCGACGAGTTGCACCCGCGACCCGAGTTCCCGGGTCAGCAGCGCCCAGCCGTCCCAGTCGTCCTCGGCCATGCCGTCCTCGATGCTCACGATGGGGTAGCGCTCGACGAGGGAGGCCCACCACTCGACCATCTGGGCGGGCGAGAGGGTCTTTCCCTCGCCGGCGAGGTGGTAGGCGCCGTCACGGTGCAGTTCGCTCATGGCCGGGTCGAGCGCGATGGCGATGTCGGTGCCGGGCGCGTGGCCGGCCTTCTCGATGGCCTCGACGAGGATGGCGATGGCCTCCTCGTTGCTCGAGAGGTTCGGTGCGAAGCCGCCCTCGTCTCCGACCGCGGTGGACAGACCGCGCTCGCCGAGCAGCTTCTTGAGCGTGTGGTAGGTCTCCACGCCCCAGCGCAGCGCCTCGCGGAAGCTCGGGGCGCCGACCGGCATGATCATGAACTCCTGCAGGTCGACGTTGTTGTCGGCGTGGGCCCCGCCGTTGATCACGTTCATCATCGGAACGGGCAGCACGTGGGCGTGGGGTCCGCCGACGGCGCGGTACAGGGGGAGCTCGAGTTCGGCTGCCGCCGCATGGGCCACGGCCAACGAGGCGCCGAGCATGGCGTTGGCACCGAGGCGGGACTTGTTGTCCGTGCCGTCGAGGTCGATGAGACGCGCATCGAGGGCGCGCTGGTCGGTGGCGTCCATCCCGGTGAGGACCGGCGCGATGACGGTGTTGACGTTGTCGACGGCGCGCGAGACGCCCTTCCCGAGCCAGCGGGAGCCGCCGTCGCGCAGCTCGACGGCCTCGTGCTCGCCGGTGGACGCGCCGGACGGGACGATCGCCCTGCCGGTGGCCCCCGAATCGAGGACCACCTCGACCTCGACGGTGGGGTTGCCGCGGGAGTCGAGGACCTCCCGGCCGATGACGTCGACGATCTCGCTCATGGAACGAACGCTAGTGACCCGACCCCCGCTTCACCATGTTCCACAGCTCGTCCAGTTCGGCGGGCGTGAGGGACGACGTGTCGCGTCCCCGCGCGGCGGCGAGTTCGCCCACCTTCTCCACCCGGTCGCGGAAGCGCAGCACGGCCGCGCGCAGGCTGCTCTCGGGGTCGACACCCATGTGACGCGCCACGTTGACGACCGCGAACAGCAGGTCGCCCACCTCGGCGCCGACGGCCTCGGGGTCGCCGGCCGCGCCGCGCACCTCGGTGAGTTCCTCCGTGACTTTGTCGAGCGGACCCGAGGCGTCGGGCCAATCGAAGCCGGCACGCGCCGCCCGCTGCTGCACCTTGGCCGCCAGGGAGAGCGACGGCGCGGCGTCGACGACCCCTTCGAACATCCCGGTGCGACCCTTCTCGGCGGCCTTGATGGTCTCCCACGACCGCTCCACATCCGAGGCCGTCGCGGCCGACCCGTCGCCGAACACGTGGGGATGCCGCGCCACGAGCTTGTCGTGGACGGTGCGGGCGACGTCGGCGAGCGTGAAGCGTCCCTCCTGCTCGGCGATCGCGCAATGGAACTCCACCTGATACAGCAGGTCGCCGAGCTCCTCGACGAGGTGGTCGTCGGTGGCGGGATCGTCGGGATCGAGCCGGTCGAGGGCATCCACCACCTCGTAGGTCTCCTCCAGCAGGTACCGCACGAGGCTCGCGTGCGTCTGCTCGACGTCCCACGGGCATTCGCGACGGAGCCGGTGCGCGAGGCCGTGGAGGCGGGCCATCTCGGTCGCCACCGGCACGGTCATGGCGGGGATCCACAACGACGTCAGATGGTCGGCCTCGAGGACGCGATCCATCGTCCCCCAGGTGGCGGGGACGATCCGCTCCTCGGGGAGGCCGAGGTGCCACAGCAGGGTGACGGGCAGGTCGTCGTCGGGCTCGTCGACGGACAACTTGACGTCGGAGAGGACCCAGTTGGCGTGTGCGTGGGCGACGAGGAGCGCGCCGCCGACTCCCGCCGCGTCGACGGCGAAGCGGTGCCCGTCGACGAGCCGCACCCCGGCCTCGACCGGGTCCACCCCGAGCACCCGCCAGACCTCGTCGAGGAAGGAGATCGCCGGCTCCACCACGACCTCGACGCCCTCGACGTCGCGCAGCAACGCCACCGTCCTCTCGAGAACGAGGGGCGACCCGGGGACCGCGTAGAGGACCTCTCCGTGCTCTACGGCCTCGGCGACGAGCCGCCCGACGATCGCGGCGTAGACCTCGTCGAAGGTGGGGAGGGAGTCGTAGAGATCGTCGAAGGAACCGGCATCGGGCACGAGATGTGCCGAGGGGTGGCGGGCTGTGCGCAACCAGCGTCGCGGCGTCGCGTCGATGCGCCGCAGTGCGGCGGCGGTGACGAGGCCGGGGTCGCCCGGGCCGAGCCCGACGACGACGATGCGCGGGCTCACGCGATCGAGGACAGGCCGCGCACCCAACGGCCGTAGCGCGAGGAGACCCTCACGTCGGCGTCGGCGAGGAATCCCTCGAAGGCGACGGATCCGGGCGCCGCCGCGGACACTCGACCGAGCGATTCGGCGACGTCGGCGATCGGCCGATTGAGGATGACGTGCCAACCGAACTGCGTGCGCACCGGCCCGAACGGGACGCCCGCCCGACCGCGCACGGCCCCGGTGAGGAAGTCGGCGTCGTAGCCGCGCTGGAACTCGGTGAGGGGCTGGCAGGCCTCGCCGTCGGCGCCGGCCAACGCGCCCCCGGAGACGGCGGCCGCGGGCTCGACGGAGACCTCGGCGGCCAGTTCGGCGAAGTCGGCACCGTCTGCGAGGCGGGACAACACGCGCTCCGCCTCTCCCCGCGTCGCGACGAGGATGTGGGAGAGACACAGCATTCCGGTCGAGGCGGGGGAGCGCTCATAGGACGCGGCCAGTTCGGCGGGTGCCGGCGCGGAGGCGCGCGCGAGCACCAGGTCGATGACGTTCAGCTCGATGATGATGCCCTGGAGCAGGTCGGAATACGACCGGAACGCCGCGTCACCGGTGGCGAATCCGAGGATCTCCTCACGGTCGGCGTCGGTGATTTCGAGGCCGCGTGTCTCGGCGAACTGGCGGAACGACTCCACCCGGATGAGTTGGCGGAGGATCGTGCCGACGATCTCGTCACCGGCCTCGCCGTCGACGAGGGTCAGGTCGCCGGCCGTCGCCAGGTCGGCGAGCACGGCATCGACCCGTTGGCGCGACGTGGACGACCCGTTGACCGAGAACGCCTCGTCGGCCGGGGTGACGGCGTCGCAGGACGCCAGGCCGATCGCGGCGACGGCGATGGGGAGGAGTCGACGAATGGTGCGAACCACGGGGCGACTCTACTGGCGGTGCGCCGGGGTCGCCGTGAGGGTCGGGCTCACGACGACAGCTCGGTGAGCAGTGTCGACACGAGCCCCAGCGCGTCGCCCCCGCGGGGCAGGGGGACCACGAGGACGCGCGAGGATTCCTTCAGGACGGCACCGGGACAGACGCGCTGCAGCATCATGGTCTGGCTGGCGCGCAGGTCGACGGGCGAGAGACGGATCTCGCGGGCGTTCGTCACCACCTCGGTGATGCCGAGGGCGAGGCAGTCGGCGCGCACGCGCGCCACGTCGAGCAGGGCGCGCGCCGGTGCGGGAGGCGGACCGTAACGGTCCGCCCACTCCGCGGCGATGTCGTCGACCGCGGCGCGGGTGACGGCGTCGGCGAGTCTCCGATAGGCGCCGAGTCGGAGCTCCTCACCGGGCACGTAATCGTCGGGAAGGTGGGCGTCGACGGGCAGGTCCACGGTGATCTCGACGGGCTCGGGGGGCGTCTCGCCCTTCATCTCGCCCACGGCCTCGGTGACCATCTGGCAGTAGAGGTCGTATCCCACCGCGGCGATGTGACCGCTCTGGGCCTCGCCGAGCAGGTTGCCCGCGCCGCGGATCTCCAGGTCGCGCATGGCGATCTTGAAGCCGCTGCCGAGATCGGTGCTCTCGCCGATCGTGCGCAGGCGTTCCCGCGCCTCCTCGGTGATTCGCGCGTCCACCGGATGGAAGAGGTACGCGTAGGCGCGTTGGCCGCCCCGACCCACCCTGCCGCGCAACTGGTGCAACTGGCCGAGGCCGAGCATGTCGGCGCGCTCCACGACGAGCGTGTTGACCGCCGGCATGTCGATGCCGCTCTCGATGATGGTCGTGCACACGAGGACGTCGAAGCGTCCCTCCCAGAAGTCGAGGACGACCTGCTCGAGGATGCCCTCGTCCATCTGGCCGTGGGCGACGGCGATGCGCGCCTCGGGCACCCACTCGCGCAGTTCCGCGGCGCGTTCCTCGATCGTCTGGACCCTGTTGTGCACCCAGAAGACCTGGCCCTCGCGCAGCAGTTCCCGCCGCATCGCCTCGACGGCGACCTGCCGCGACTCCTCGCCGACCCAGGTGAGGATGGGCTGGCGCTCGGCGGGCGGGGTCTGGAGAAGCGAGAGGTCACGGATCCCGACGAGGCTCATCTCGAGGGTGCGCGGGATGGGTGTGGCCGACATCGACAGCACGTCGACGTTCGCCCGCAGCCGCTTCATCTTCTCCTTGTGCTGCACGCCGAACCTCTGCTCCTCGTCGACCACGAGGAGGCCGAGTTTGCGGAACTCCACGTTCTCCGACAGCAGCCGGTGCGTGCCGACGACGCAGTCGACCTCCCCGCTGCGCAGGCCGGCGACGATGCGACGGGCCGCTGCGGGGGACTGGAACCGCGACAGGACCTCGACGCGGATGGGGTATCCCGCGAAGCGTTCCGAGAACGTCGTGCCGTGCTGGCTGGCCAGGAGCGTGGTGGGCACGAGGACGGCCACCTGCATCCCGTCCTGGATGGCCTTGAAGGCCGCCCGCACGGCCACCTCGGTCTTGCCGAATCCCACGTCGCCGCACAGCAGGCGGTCCATGGGCTGGGGTCGCTCCATGTCGGCCTTGATGGCCTCGATGGCGGTCAACTGGTCGGGGGTCTCGACGAAGGGGAAGGCCGCCTCCATCTCGTGCTGCCACGGGGTGTCGGGTCCGAAGGCGTGGCCGGCGACGCTCATCCGCTTCTGGTACAGCACGACGAGTTCCTGGGCGACCTCGCGCACCGCCGAGCGCACGCGCGATTTGGCGCGGGCGAAGTCGGCCCCGCCCATGCGATGGAGCACCGGTGCCTCGCCGCCGACGTACTGGCGGATCGTGCCGATCTGGTCGACGGGGACGTAGAGCCGGTCGCCGCCCTTGTAGGCGAGCAACAGGTAATCGCGCTCGACGCCGCCGATGGCGCGCGTGACCATGCCCTCGTAGCGGCCGACACCGTGGTGGGCGTGCACGACGTAGCCGCCCGGCTGCAGGTCCTCGAACGCGGTGGCGGCCCCGCCGCCGCGCCGGGCGGGGCGTCCGCGCCCGCGGCGACGACCCGAGAGGTCGGCTTCGCACATGACCGCGGTGCGGGTGGCCTCCATGGCGAAGCCGCGCGATTGCGGTGCGTGCACGATCCACGCACCGGGACGGGAGATGTCGTCGTCGTGGACGGGCTCGCTGACATCGAGTCCGTTCTCCCGCAGCACCGCGGCGAGGCGGGGCAGGGACTCGGGGGTGTCGGCGGCCACGACGACCGTCCACCGGTCGGCGAGCAACGAGGCCATGCGCCGGGCCACGTGGGAGGGGTCGCCCACGACCGGGGCCCACCCGCTCGCCGCGAGCAACGGGGCGTCGGCGGAGTCGGCGGGCGAGGCGAACGAGACGGTCATCACGGTGGAGTCCGGCGCGAGGAGCCTCTCCGGTGGCACGTGGAGTCGCGGGAACTCGATGGTGGCGTCGCGCGCCCACGACGTGGCGAGGGCGCGGGCGAGGTCGTCCTCCTCGGCGAGGAGGTCGCGGGCGCGCTCGGCGATGGCGCGCGGGTCGGCGAACACGACGAGCGCGTCGGGTCCGAGCAGGTCGGCGGCCACGGTGTCGCCGTCGACGAGCCACGGGAGCCAACTCTCCATGCCGTCGAAGACCTGGCCCTCGGCGAGGCGTTCCCACTGTTCGCGACCCCAGGGTTCGGTCGCCACGAGAGCGCGGGCACGCTCGGCGACGCCGGGCACGTGCATCATCTCCCGCGCCGGGAAGATGCGGGTGCGCGCGAGGTCGCCGGTGGTGCGCTGATCGGCCACGTCGTAGGTGGCGAGCCGGTCCACCTCGTCGCCCCACATGTCGATGCGCACCGGCACATCCGCCGTGGAGGGGAACACGTCCACGATCGCACCCCGGCGGGCGAACTCACCGCGGTGCTCGGCGACGTGCTCGCGCCGGTAGCCGAGGAACGCGAGACGCTCGCAGAGATCGTCAATGTCCACCGTGTCGCCCCGCGACACCTCGATCGGCCCGGTGCCGGGTCCCGTCGGGGCGAGCTTCTGCAGCAGCGCGCGCACGTCGGCCACGACGACCGCCGGACGACGGTCGGGATCGGCGGGGTCGTCGGCGCCGTCGCGCAGCCGCCACAGGGTGCGTGTGCGCTCGCCCATCGTGTGCACGGCCGGGCTGACGCGCTCGAAGGGCAGGGTCTCCCATGCCGGCAGGAGGGCCACCTCGTGGGGGCCGAACCAGGCCTCGAGGTCGGCGGCGAGTTGTTCGGCGGCGGTGCCCGTGGGCACGGCGACGAGGACGGGACGTCGTTCGTTGCCCGCGGCCAGCGCGGCGACCGCCCCGGCGCGGGCGGTCTCGGGCACGGCGATGACGCCGTTGCGTCGACCGGCGAGCCCGAGGAGAGCGGGCTCGTCCGCGGTGCGCGCGGCGAGCGGGGAGAGTCGCGCCGGTGCGCCCCGTCGGCTCACCGACCGTTGAACTCCCGCATGGCGGCCTCGACGGAGCCGCCCACGAGTGCCTCCACCGCGTCGGCGGCGACCTCGACGGCGACGTCGAGGACCTCGCGCTCCGCGGCGGGCACGCGCGAGAGGACGTGGTCCGCGCCGTGGTCCTTGCTGCGGGGCTTGCCCACCCCGACGCGCACCCGCACGTAGTCGTCGGTGCGCAGATGCTGGGATACGGACCTGAGGCCGTTGTGTCCGGCGAGCCCGCCGCCCACCTTCAGGCGCACGATGCCGGGCTCGAGGTCGAGCTCGTCGTGGACGATGACGATGCGCGCCGGGTCGTCCACCTTCCACCGTCGCGCCAGGGCGCCGACCGCCTCACCGGATTCGTTCATCCAGGTGGTGGGCACGGCGAGGACCACGGGGACGCCGGCGATGCGCGTCTCGGCGGTCAGGGCCCGGTCACGCCCCGCCTTGAGCGTCGTGCCGGTGCGCGCGGCCAACCGCTCGAGGACGTCGGTGCCGACGTTGTGGCGGGTGCGGGCGTACTGCCTTCCGGGGTTGCCGAGACCCACCACGAGCACGCGGGTGCGGTCGGCATCTGACGGGCCGGGACGCGGTTCCTTGCGACGCAACACGGCGATGGGTGACGACCGTCAGGCCGTCCGGTTCACTCGGACGCTTCGGGTGCGGGCGCGGCGGCACCCTCGGCCGGTGCCTCCTCGGCCACGGCGGCCGCGGTCTCGACGCCGGCGCGCGAGATGAGCACGGTGACGACCGGCATGTCCGGGTCGCCCGTCGCGACGACACCGGCGGGCAGTGCCACCTCCGAGAGTCGGACGACCTGGTCGGGCTGCATGTCGGTGATGTCGATGAGGATCTCGTTGGGCAGGTTCGCCGGCGTGGCGCGCACCTCGATGGAGTCGACGGCCGGGTCGACGAGTCCACCGGCTCCGATGACGGCCTTGGCGGTGCCGGTGAGATGGAGAGGCACGCTGACGACGATCTCGGCGGAGAGGTCGATCTGGATGAAGTCGACGTGGCTCACGGTGCGACGCACGGGATGGCGCTGCATCTCCTTGACGATCGCGTTGTAGGTCGAGCCGCCGACGCTCAGCGAGAGGATGGTGTTCTGACCCGCGGGACCGGACAGGGCGGTGCGCAGGTCGCGACGGGCGACGGAGAGGGAGACGGGCTCCATGCCGCGGCCGTAGAGGACGCCGGGGATGCGGTCCTCGGCACGGAGGCGACGGGAGGGGCCGCTGCCGGTGGCGCGGCCTGTCTCGGCGGTGAGAGCAGCAGTAGTGGACACGGCGGGCAAGTCTAGGGGGCGGGGGGCCGAACCCCCCCACGGCACCGCCCCGGGGTCAGTGCTGGTTCTCGCCCCCGAAGAGCTCGCTCACGCTCGTCTCGTCGAAGACGGCGGCGAGGGCGTCGGCGATGATCTTGGCGACCGAGAGCACCTCGATCTTGGGGATCATGCGCTCCGGTGCCAGCGGCAGGGTGTTCGTGAGCACGACCCGCGAGATCGAGGAGGCCTCGAGGCGCTCGAGGGCCGGGTCGGAGAGAACCCCGTGGGTGGCCATGGCCCAGACCTCGCTGGCGCCCCGCTCGAGCAGCAGCTCGGCCGCCGAGACGATGGTGCCGCCGGTGTCGATCATGTCGTCGGTGAGGATGCACAGGCGTCCCTCCACCTCGCCGATGACCTCCTTGGCCACCGCGACGTTCGCCGTCCCCTTGGGGCGGCGCTTGTTGATGAAGGCCACGTCGGCGTTCTTGTCCGAGAGGTGCTGGGCGAAACGCTCCGCCACCTTCACGCGGCCGGCGTCCGGGGAGACGATGACGAGACCGTCGTCGACGTTGTCGCGCACCCACTTCTCGAGCACGGGCATGGCGGTGAGGTGGTCGACCGGCCCCGAGAAGAACCCCTGGATCTGGCCGCTGTGCAGGTCGATGGAGATCATGCGGGTGGCGCCGGCCGCCTTGAACATGTCGGCCATCATCCGCGCCGTGATCGGCTCGCGACCCTCGGCCTTGCGGTCCTGGCGGGCGTAGCCGTAGAAGGGGCACACCGCGGTGATGCGCTTGGCGGACGCGCGCTGGGCGGCGTCGATCATGATGAGCTGTTCCATGATCGAGTCGTTGATGGAACCCGCCTCGGTCCCGTAGTGCGATTGCATGATGAACACGTCGCCGCCGCGGATGCTCTCGGAGAAGCGGGGACGGATCTCGCCGTTGGCGAACCGCACGATGTTCGCGTCGCCGATGCGGATGTTCAGGTGCTCGGCCACCTCGGCCGCGAGCGTCGGATGGGTGCGTCCCGAGTAGAGCGACAGCCGCTTCGTCGTGACCTTCTCGAGCGGACCGGTCGTCATGGAGACCCAGTGTAGAACGGACCGGTCTCGGCGGCCGTGGCCACGACCGAGCCCGGGGGCAGCACGGCGTAGGGACCCACCCGCGCCCCGGCCCCGATGGTCGCTCCCTCGGCGACCGAGTTGGCGATGCGGGCGCCCTCGCCGACGATCGTGTCGGTGAGACGGGTGTCGGGGCCGATCTCGCAGCCGTCCCCGATGACGGTGCCGCCCTGCAGGATGGCGCCGGGGTAGATGGTGACGTCGCGACCGATGGTCACGGTGACGTCGATGAGGGCGAGCCGAGGGTCGAGCATCGTGACGCCCTCGAGCAGCCATGCCCTGTTGATGCGGGCCCGCAGCTCGCGCTCGGCCAGGGCCAGTTGCAGCCGGTCGTTGACCCCGGCGGTCTCGGCGGCATCGACGCTCACGGCCGCGACGCCGGCCGGGTCGTCCGCCAGGGCCGCCACGACGTCGGTGAGGTAGAGCTCGCCCTGGGAGTTGTCCGTGCCGAGACCGGCGAGGGCGGGCCCGAGCACTCCGCGGCGGAAGACGTAGACACCCGCGTTCACCTCGCGCACGGCCCTCTCCGCGTCGTCGGCGTCGCGGTCCTCGACGATGCGCACGACCCGGCCGGACGGGTCGCGGATGACGCGTCCGTAGCCGGCGGGGTCGTCCATGGTCGAGGTCAGCACGGTGGCGGCGGCACCGCTCGTATGGTGGTGCCCCACGAGCCGCTCGAGCGTGGCCGCCGTCAGAAGGGGCGTGTCGCCCGGCAGCACGAGCACCGATGCGTCGTCGTCGGTTCCGCCGAGTGCGGCCAGCCCGACGGCGGCGGCGTCACCGGTGCCGCGACGCTCGTGCTGTTCGGCGAAGACCGGGTCGATCCACCGGGGTGCGAGAGCCAGGACGCTCTCGCGCACGGCATCGGCCCCGTGCCCCACGACCACCGCCACCCGGCGCGGCGCGATGTGCTCGAGCGCGTGCAGGACGTGGAGCACCATGGGACGGCCACAGATGAGATGGAGGGGCTTGGGATGGTGGGAGCGCATGCGCGATCCCTCGCCGGCAGCGAGCACGAGTACGTCGGTCTTCATCGTTCCGGGGAGAGGACTCGAACCCCTATTCTCGGGACCAAAACCCGCTGTCCTGCCATTGGACGACCCCGGAGAGACGCGGCAAACGGTATCGGATTTCCCCGTTTCGCCCGTTTCCCGATAGTTTCGACGGTCTTATGGGTTCTCTGATCAAGAAGCGCCGCAAGCGCATGCGGAAGAAGAAGCACAAGAAGATGCTCCGCCGCACGCGTCACCAGCGCCGCAAGTAGTCCTCACTCCGTCGCGGAGACGGCTCCGCCGCCGCGAGTGCCGGTCACTACCACGACCGCTCCCCGGTCGGCCGACAGGGCGGCGAGTTCCTCCGAGCGGTCGCCGTGCAGGAACCAGGTCGCACCCGACCCCGCGAGCATCGGCCGGACACCGGTGGCTTCCCCGATCGCGTCGCGCCACAGGGCGAGCCCGGGAACGGCGACGAGAGCAGCGGGCTCGAGGTCGTTGCCGTTGTCACCCGCGGGGCCGCCCATCTCGTCCCATGTGCGGTAGACGAGCGGCGTCGACGCTCGCAGAGGGGGCACGACGAGTGTCACGGTGCGCGGCTCGGGCGGCAGGGCCTCGACGACCTCGCCGATGCCGGTGACGCGGGCCCGCCCGCCAGTGAGACAGAACGCCACGTCGGCACCCAGCTCGGCGGCCCGCGACCGGTCCGTCATCCCCGCCCAACGCAGCACGGCGGCGGCGTCGGTGGAACCCCCGCCCAGTCCGCCCCCATGGGGGATGTTCTTGGTCACCCGCACCAGGGCGGTGCGTCCGCAGGAGGCGAGCGCGCGGGCGACCAGATTGGAGGCGTCGACGGGCACGCCTTCCGCGAACGGTCCGTCGACGGACAGCGTCGTCGTCGGTGCAACCGTGACGTGAACGACGTCGTGGAGATCGAGCGAGACCATCTCGGCGTCGATGAGATGGAAGCCGTCGCCACGCACCCCCGTGACGCGCAATGACAGCGTGAGTTTGGCCGGTGCCTCGAGCCGCGCGGTCACGGTCGCGACCCCGCCGCCCGGGTCAGGCGGATCCAATCCTCGACCGACAACTCCTCGGCACGGGACGTCCCGTCGATGCCGGCTGCCCCGAGAGCCGCCGCGCCCGGGGTGCCCGCCAGAGCGCCCCGCAGCATCTTGCGTCGCTTGGCGAATCCGGCGCGCACGAGGGTGAACATGAGTTCCTCGTCGACGCCGGTGCCCGCGTGACGGTCGTGGCGCACGATCTCCACGAGAGAGGATTCGACGTTCGGCCGCGGCAGGAAGACGGTGGCCGGGACGTGACCGACGATGCGGGCCTCGGCGTGCAGACCGATGCGCACCGACACGGCCCCCCATTCGGGGGTGGAGGGGCGCGCGGCGAAGCGCTCGGCCACCTCGCGCTGGACCATCACGAGCATCCGGGACACCGCCGGCACCTCGGAGACGATGTCGGCGACGAGCGGCGTGGCGACGTTGTACGGGAGATTGGCCACGAGCACCCATCCGGCCTCGTCGCCGAGAAGCGCGGTCCACTCCGGTTCGGTCGCGTCGGCGTGCACGATGTCCACGCCCTCGGTCCCGCCGACGTTCATGCGCAACAGGGGAATGAGACCCGCGTCGATCTCGATGGCGGTCACCCGGGCGCCGGTCTCGGCGAGGGCGAGGGTGAGGGAACCGAGCCCGGCGCCGATTTCGATGACGCGGTCACCCGGTCCGACACGGGCCAGGTGGGCGATGCGGCGAACGGTGTTCGGGTCCACGACGAAGTTCTGGCCGAGTGCGCGCTTGGCGCGGAGCCCCGCACCCTCCAGCATGCGGGAGGCGTCCGAGCGCGAGAGGGTCACCAGGAGATCTCGACGGGGAGCGGCGCCTGCACGATCTCGGCGATGGCCTCGAAGACCGTGATGTCCAGCACGATGTCGAAGCCTCCCGGAAGGGCGCCGATGTAGACGTTGGTGCAGGTCGTCGTGCGACCGTTGTCGAGGTTGCGGACCCTGATGCGTGTGGCGAGCGGCGCGAGTCCGGTGGAGCAACCCCGCTCCCCGCCCTGGGGGTAGCGCTTGAAGCTGGCCCGACCGCGCGCGGTGTTGAGGTCCTCGTCGGCGGGGAAGGCGATGGGGCCGCCGCCCCCGGCCTCAGCCGTGCCGGGTCCGAGCAGGCTGGCGGGGGCGTCGACGACAGAGTTCGGGTCCGTGTAGAAGCCGGTCCCGTCACCGGGAACGGAGGTGGTGGTCGCGCCGGGGCCCGACGCGTCTCCCTCCGACCGGCCCGTGGAGACGAAATAGAGGACGGACACGATCACCGTGAACAGCACGACCACGGTGAGGCGGTTCCTGTCGACGGTGGTGAGGTTCACGCCCCCGAGGGTATTCGCGGGAAGGCCCGACGGGCGTTCGCCGACGTGGTCCGGGCGAAGCCGGCCGGATCCTCGCCCCGCCATCCGGCGATGGCGGAGCCCACGATGCCCACGTGGGAGGGCTCGTTGGGTCGCCCGCGATGGGGAACGGGGGAGAGATACGGACTGTCGGTCTCCACGAGGATGCGGTCGGCGGGGCAGGCCACGGCTGCCTCGCGGATGTCGGCGGCGTTCTTGAAGGTGACGATCCCGCTGAACGACAGGTAGGCGCCGACGGCGAGGCAACGCTCGGCCTCGGCGGGACCGCCGGTGAAGCAGTGGATGACCGTCGACGAGGGCACCCCCTCGACGGCGAGCACGTCGAGCGTGTCGTCCCAGGCGTCGCGGGTGTGCACGACGAGGGACAGTCCGCGTTCGTGGGCGAGTCGGATCTGCTCGGCGAACGCCCTCATCTGCACGGGACGCGGGGAATGGTCGTAGTGGTAGTCGAGGCCGCACTCTCCGACGGCCACGACGCGCGGCGAATCGAGGAAGGGGACCACGGTGTCGACGCCGTCGACGGCGTCGTGGGGATGCAGACCCACGGTTGCCCACACGTCGTCGTGGGCGGCGGCGAGTGTCGTCACCTCGGCGCACGTGCGCGCGTCGGTGCCCACGACCACGAAAGCGGTCACGCCGGCCTCGCGGGCGCGCATGAGCGTCTCGGACGGTGCCGACGACATCCGGTCGTCGTGGATGTGGCAGTGCGTGTCCGTCCAGCCCCCGACCGGAGCAGCAGCGACGTCCATGTCACGCCGTCCTGCGGGGGAAGAGGGGATCGCCCTTCGTCACGGGCGCACCGGGGACGTAGCCGCCCCACGCGGTGTCGCGCGGGACGCGACAGTCCTCCGGGGAGCCGTCCATGCCGATGCGCCGCCAGATCTCCCGCGCCGTGCCCGGCACGGCGGGGAAGACGAGGATGCACACGATGCGCAGTGCCTCGAGGGCGTCGCCCATGACCCGGTCGACCTCGGGGCCGGATTCGCTCTTCCACGGTTCGTGGTTCTCGAGGTGGGCGTTCGTGGCGCGGATGAGCGACCACACCGCCTCGAGTGCCCGGCTCGGCTGGACGCGCTCCCATTGGGCCGTCGCCTCGACGACCGCCTCCGCCGCGGCCGCGGCGAGAGGGGAGGCGGGATCGGGGGCCGTGCCCCGACCCTCGCACTTCTTGTCGACCACGGTGGCCACGCGCGCGGCGAGGTTGCCGAGGTTGTTCGCGAGGTCCGAGTTGTAGCGGGCGACGAGACCCTCCCAGGTGAAGTCGCCGTCGTTGCCGTAGGCGGTGTCGGCCAGCACGTAGTAGCGGAAGCCGTCCACCCCGATGTCGTCGACGAGGTCGAGGGGGTTCACGACGTTGCCGGTCGTCTTGGACATCTTCTCGCCGCCCACGAGCAGCCAGCCGCCCACGGCCCATCCCCGCGGCGGTTCGATGCCCGCCGACATGAGCATCGCCGGCCAGTAGACGTTGTGGAAGCGCAGGATGTCCTTGCCGATGAGATGGTGGCCGACGGGCCACCACTTGGCGAAGCGTTCGTCGTCGGTCCCGTATCCCACGGCGGTGACGTAGTTGGCCAGGGCGTCGAACCACACGTAGGCGACGTGCGACGGGTCGAAGGGCAGCGGGATGCCCCACGTGAGGGACTTGCGCGACACCGAGAAGTCCTGCAGGCCCTGACGGATGAATCCCGTGACCTCGTTGAGGCGGAAGTCGGGCACGACCGCGCCCGGGTGAGACGCGTACCAGTCGAGGAGACGTTGCTCGAAGCGCGAGAGCCGGAAGAACCAGTTCTCCTCCTCCACCTGCTCGACGGGCCGCTTGTGGATGGGGCACAGCCCGCCGTCGAGGTCGTCCTCGACGTAGTAGGCCTCGCACGCCACGCAGTAGAGCCCGCGGTAGGTGTCGAGCTCGATGTCACCGGCTTCCCAGCATTTCTGCAGGAGCGCCGCGACGCCCCGCTTGTGGCGCTCCTCCGTGGTGCGAATGAAGTCGTCGTGGGAGATGTCGAGGCGCTCCCACGCAGCCATGAAGAGGGGCGCGATGCGGTCGACGAACTCCTGGGGGGTGGTGCCGGCGGCCTCGGCGGCCTGCTGGATCTTCAGGCCGTGCTCGTCGGTTCCGGTGAGGAAGTGCACCTCGTCACCGAGCAGCCGGTGCCAGCGGGCGAGCGCATCGGCGACGATCGTGGTGTAGGCGTGTCCGAGGTGGGGCTCGGCGTTCACGTAATAGATCGGTGTCGTCAGGTAGTACGTGCCCACCGGGACAGGCTAGGTCGCCGCCCTCCCGCGGGGTCGGTTCGTTTCCCGTCGCGTCGCCTCCCTACGCTCGGGACGATGTCCCACGAGTTCGACGAGGCGACGACGCCCGCACGCAACGCTGACGGATCGTGGGACACCCCGATTCCGGAACGCTGGGACATCATGGGCAACGCCAACGGCGGATACCTCATGGCCCGCGTCGCCGCGGCGATGCGGGCCGAGTGCGGACGGCGGGATCCCGTCACCGTGACGATGCACTATCTCTCGCCGGCTCCCGCCGGCCCGGCGCGCACGGAGTGCCGTGTCGTGAAGGACGGACGCCGCCTCGCCGTGGTGTCGGGGGCGCTCCTGCGTGACGACCGCGAGCTGGTGCGCTGCACGGGCGTGTTCGGTGAGGTCGACGTTTCGGCCGGCGACCGCCACGTGACCGCGGGCCCGCCGGAGTTCCCCGCGTTCGAGGAGTGCGCCCCGCGCGAGGCCGCTCCCGGGGCGCCCCCGCTCGGGCTCATGTCGCGTCTCGACATGCGCATCGTGCCGGAGGACCGGGCCTTCATGGGTGGCGGCGCCACGGGCGAGGCCCGCATGAGGGGATGGTTCACCTTCCGCGACGGACGTCCCGTGGACACGCTCGGTCTGCTGTTGGCCGCCGACTCCTTCCCGCCCACGCTCATGAACCTGTTCGGGCCGCGGGGCTGGGTGCCGACCGTCGAACTGACCGTGCACGTGCGCGCGGTCCCGGTGCCGGGCCCGATCCGCTGCGTCTTCACGACGCGCGTCGTGCAGGGCGGGATGTGCGAGGAGGACGGAGAACTGTGGGACGAGTCGGGGACCTGCGTGGCGATGAGCCGTCAGTTAGCGCTGGCGCCCCTTGCGCAACCCCAGTGACCACGCGAGCAGCAGCCCGGCGGCGAACGCCCCGAGGGTCCCGTAGCGGCGCACCAGCATGCGCGAGCGTCGGGAGAACTCCACGACGGGCCAGCCCCGTTCGGCGGCCAATTCGGCGAGTCGTAGGTCGGGATTGACCGCGACCGCGTTGCCGACGATCTCCATCATCGGGACGTCGCTCACCGAGTCCGAGTAGGCCCATGAGTTGGTGAGGTCGATGCCGCGTTCGTAGGCGAGCCGTGACACGGCCTCGGCCTTGCCGGTGCCGTAGCAGAACGGGCCGTCGAGCCGCCCGGTGCACACGCCGTCCACGACCTCGCCGCGCGTGCCGATTCCCCCGGTCATCGAGAGCGCATGGGCGAGGGGCTCGACGATCTCCACCGGTGACGCCGACACGATCCACGTCTCGCGTCCCGCCGCGCGGTGGTGCTCGAGCAGGGCCCTCGCCTCGGGGCGGATGAGGCCGAGCAACTCGGGGAGCACCATGTCGTTCAGGTCGACGAGGTCCTCGTGGCGCACGCCGGCCACCGCCGACAGCATGCGATTCCGCGCCGATTCGGCGACCTCGTCGGAGGCGCCGACCACCCGGAACCACACGGCGCGCAGCGCGTCCTCGAGGAAGTCGCGCGTGCGCACGAGGCCGGCGTCGCGCGCGGCCCGACCGAAGACGAACGCCGAGGAGCCGGCGATGAGCGTGCGATCGAGGTCGAAAAATGCCGCCGTCGCCGGCGCGGATGACGCGGGTGTGCTCATGGTCCGACCGCGATCGTATAGACGCGGTTGCGTCGCACCCCGAGGGCGGCGGTGACCTCGTCGACGGCGTCCTTCACGGAGAGCCCGGCGGCGAGGCGCGCGTCGATCTCCTTGCGGATCTCGGCGTCGTCGACCTCGCCGGCCTCGCGCGGGGACGCCTCCAGGACGATGACGTACTCGCCGCGCGGGTCGGCAGCGGGTCCGTCGTCACCGGCAGCGTCGCCGAGCGTGCCGCGCCAGTGCTGCTCGTGCATCTTGGTGATCTCGCGGGACACGACCACCCGGCGGTCCGGTCCGCACGCGGCGGCCAGATCGACGAGTGTGCGGGCCAGGCGGTGCGGTGCTTCGTACAGCACGACGGTGCGTCGCTCGCGGGCGACCTCGGTGAGGCGTTCGCGTCTCTCGGCACCGGCACGGGGCAGGAAACCCTCGAACGCGAGGCGACCGACGGGGAACCCGCTCGTGATGGCGGCGGTCACGAAGGCGGCCGGGCCCGGCACCGCGTGCACGGCGAGGCCGGCGTCGAGGGCGGCCCGCACGAGACGCTCTCCCGGGTCGCTGATGCCCGGGGTCCCGGCGTCGGAGACGAGGGCCACGACCGATCCGGCCCATCCCGGCACCGACGCGCAGACGTCGTGCTCGGTGTGCTCGTTCACCACGACGGTGCGCCGCGGTGTCGCGCCGACGCGTGCCAACAGGGGGGCGGTGCGCCGGGTGTCCTCGCAGCACACCGTGTCGGCGGCGCGCAGCACGTCGACGGCCCGGGGAGAGAGGTCGCCGAGATTGCCGATCGGTGTGGCCACGAGCCACAGGCCGGAGGCGACGTCATTCCCCGGCACGGCGCACCTCCATTCGGGCGCCGGGCATCAATTGCCACCTGGCAACCGAACCCGGTGCGGCCTCCACCACGCGCACGGCGCCCCGCACCGGGCGACCGATGCGCCAGCGGGGGAGGTGGCCGGTGCAGAGCACCGTGCCGTCGGCGTCGAGGTGGACGACATCGATGTCGGTGCGCATGCCGAGCGAGTGCACCCATGCGCAGTCCTCGAGCACGAGGGGCTCTGCGACGGTGTCGTTGCCGAGCAGACCGCGGCGACGCTCGGCACGCGTCGTGGTGCGCATCGCCGAAGCCAGCACCCTGCCGTCGCTCACGAGCCAGACGGGTTCCACCGGACCACCTAGACGTTGAAGCGGAACTCGGTGACGTCGCCGTCGACGAACTCGTAGTCTTTGCCCTCGGAGCGGATCTTCCCCAGCTCCTTGGCCTTGTTCCAGCTGCCGATGGCGAGCAGCTCGTCGCAGTGGATGACCTCGGCGCGGATGAATCCGCGCTGGATGTCGCTGTGGATCTTCCCGGCGCACTCGGGGGCCTTCGATCCGGCGCGGAATGTCCAGGCGCGCGACTCCTTCTCGCCGGTGGTGAAGTAGGTGCGCAGGCCGAGCAGGTGGTACGCGCTGCGCACCATCGCGGCCAGAGCCCCGTCGCCGAGTCCGAGAGCCTCGAGCATCTCGGCACGGTCGACCGGGTCGAGTTGGGCGGCCTCGGCCTCGAGTTGCACGCTCATGCCGATGACCTCGACCTCGGAGGCCTGGGTGGATCCCTCCGGCGCCAGTTCGGCGCGCACGCGGGCCACCTCGGCCGGGATGCGATCGAGTTCGTTCTCCCCGACGTTCACCACGGCGAGGACGCGGCGATTGGTGAGGAGGAAGTGCGGGGCGAGCACCTCACGGTCCTCGGCCGACAGTGCGGAGCGGTAGATCGGCGTGCCCTCGGCGAGGACGTCGTGGGCACGCTGGAATGCGGCGGCTTCCTCCTCCGCCGACCTGTCGACCCGAGCCACCTTCTTCGTGCGGGCGAGACGCGACTCGACCGTCTCGAGGTCGGCGAGGGCCAGTTCGAGCTCGACGACCCGGAGATGCTCGAGCGGATCGTCGGGACCGGGCACGTCGGGGTCACGGAAGGCGCGCAGGACGAAGACGATGGCGTCGACCTCGCGGATGTTGGCGAGGAACTTGTTGCCGAGGCCCTCGCCCTTGCTCGCTCCCTCGACCAGTCCGCCGATGTCCACGACCTGGACCGCGGCGTGCACCACCTTCTTGGAGCTGGACAGCTCGGCGAGACGTTCGAGGCGCGGGTCGGGCACCTGTGCCACCCCGATGTTCGGGTCCTTGGTGGCGAAGGCGTAGGGGGCCGCGAGGGCACCCCCGCCGGTGAGGGCGTTGTAGAGGGAGGACTTGCCCGCGTTGGGAAGGCCGACGAGTCCGAAACGTTCCATGGCCCGACCACGCTAGCGGTGCCGTTTTCCGCCCGTTTCGGCGAGGTTCGGGCCCCCTTGATTGTTACTATGGCGATAGTGCTAATTGTCCCCCGGACGACGAGCCCCCCGAACCACGACACGAAGGAGACACGGTTATGACCGCTTTCGACCTCGACCTGTCCAAGTACAGCCTCGGCTGGAGCGACGAAGTCGAGTACGCGTTCGAACCCGAGAAGGGTCTCAGCGACCGCGTCGTGGAGCAGATCAGCTGGTGGAAGGGCGAGCCGCGCTGGATGACCCAGCTGCGCCTGCGCAGTCTCGGGGTGTTCGATCGCAAGCCGATGGCGCCGTGGTTCTCGGTGAACATGCCCGACATCGATTTCCAGGACATCTACTACTACCTGCGTCCCGCCACCGACCAGGTCGACGAGTGGGACGACCTGCCCGAGCAGATGAAGCTCACCTACGAGAAGCTCGGCATCCCCGAGGCCGAGCGCAA